>CAVSWS010000027.1:0-38484 GCA_963731765.1 uncultured Chloroflexia bacterium | reverse complement strand
GCCCTTGTTATGCTTACGCGATGCGGACGGTAGGCATTAATACGTTCCCTAAACCCTCTGGCCAATAGTCTAAGCGGGACCAGAACGGCTTCCTCATCTGGTTATCCCGCCCGCAGAGGCCTCGTGTGAATGATTCACACGAGGCCTTTGCACGTTCTGACTAGTTGTCCAGGCCGTACTTACCGCCGAAGAAAAGAAGAGGCTTGCCGGGCGCGCCAAACGTCGCGTCCTCCACCTGCCCGATGACGATCGTGTGGTCACCGGCGACGTAAGTGTCCACGACGCGGCAGTGGAAGTGGGCGAGGCAGCCCGAGATCACGGGTGTACCCACAACGCCCAGGTCGTACTGCACGTCATCGATCGTCGCCTCGCTCTTGCTGGAGGCGAACATGCGGGAGATGTGCTCCTGATCATCGCGCAGGACGTTGACGGTGAAGCTGCCACATTCCTGGACCGCCGGCAGCGTTCGGGAGCGATTATCGAGGCAAAACAGCAGCAGCGTCGGATCGAGCGACACAGAAGTGAAGGAGTTGACGGTGACGGCCCGGAACTGGCCGTCACTACCAGTGGTCACGACGAGCACCCCTGTTGCAAACATGCCTGCAGCCTGGCGGTAGGTCATCGGGTCTATCGTCATGACGAGTCCTCCTGGGGAATTCGAACGATCGGGTTAGGTTCTATGCTACCCCGTCAGCGCAAGGTCGCATTGGTTCTTAATGATTAAAGGCTTAGGTACTGCGATTAGCAAGCTCTTGCCAAATTTCTCCATAAAAACTCTTCAATTTACCCATCAGCGTTGCCAATCACGTTCCGAAAATACATGAGTGGCTCGTGTCCTCTCACTTCAAGGCCACTGCGGACGTCTTCTGTAGGCGAATCAAAGGGGCATCCAATAGTGGCACCAGAGGGTAACTGGAGTCTGGCCCAACGAACCCGCGAGGGCCGGATGGAGCAACGTCTATCCCAGGAACTTTCGACAGCGCGCGGCGAGGGCACAGCTCTAACGCTGGTCATCGTAGAACCCGCGGCGCCCTCCGAGAACAGACCTACCGGAGCACCGTCCTCCAGCTGGAGCGAGGTTGCTTCACGCCACCTGCTCGTGGGCGATGATTGGACCTGCGACCTCACGGGCGACCGCAAAGCATTTTGCCTCACCCACACTGGTCCCGAATCCAACCCGGCGATCCAGACCATCTTGGAGCGTACCGGCTCCGATCACCCGATTGTCTACGGCATCGCCTACTACCCCGCCGACGCCAAGAGTGCGCGCCGCCTCATCGAAGTCGCGGCCCGGCGGCTGGAGGCCAACCGGCCATCACCGGTCACAGCAACGAGTAGGTAAACCGCCGCCAGAGGTCCTCCGTCAGGGCCTGCGCATCGCCTTCGAAGTCGTACGCCGCGAAGTAGCGACAGAGGTTGTCGATATCGCGGGCAAGCAAGTCGCGACTGTGGCGGTTGAACCTGGGATCGGTCGCCTGCGGGAAATCGATAATCCGTACCTCGCCCTGCCAGTACAGGATGTTGTGCGCCGAAAGATCGCCGTGCACGCGGTTCATTGCCAGGAACAATTCGACGTTGCTGATCAAGCGCTCGAACAACGGCCGGGCCTCCGAGGTGTCCAACCGCACTTGATTGAGCTGCTGCGCCGCGTCGTCCTCATCACCGAAGTACTCCATGAGCATGGCGTTCTCCGCCGATGCGATCGGCCTCGGCACGTCGGCGCCGGCCTCGTACAGCTCCTGAAGGCACTCGTATTCGCGATGCTGCCAGGTGCCTGCCTGCACCTGCCTTCCCGTGGCGCTGTGCCGCCGTTTATCGAAGGCCCGCAGAGCGCTGCCGCGTAGCCCCAATTCACGGGCGCGCGATTCCTGGTACACGGCATCGTTCTTGAATCGGTATTGCTGGCCGCGATAAACCTTGGCGGCCACGAGGTCGCCGGGGGCGACCGGCACAAGCTGGGATGTGGCGTCCGCAATCGCGTCACCGGCGCGACAGCAATAAACCGAGGCTTCTTTTCCCGTCTTGATTAGCCCGATAACGTCATCGATGAACCCCTGGTCGAAGAAGGGCTCGAGCTGTGTGAAGTGGTCTCGACCTTGAGACCTGTGCATGACAGATGCTCCTTGCTCAACGGCGGTTGCCGCGAAGAAACAGAAAACCGCCCCGAAGGGGCGGCCAAGGAGCGTCCGTCAGCGGACGTCGTTAGCGCAGGTTACCCTCGGGGCACGTCATCACAGTCACATACACAATCGCTGCCATGTCGGTGCCCCCTTTCAGTCAATGCTTCCCAGTAAGTGACATCAATCTTATCAGGAATCAGAGGTCTTTTGAACGAGTAAGTAGCAGGGTACAACCCCTCCTTTAGGACAGGGCGATTGACGCGCACGCAAAGAAGGACCCTTTGTTCAGGGTCCTTCTTTTGTTTGGAGACGGGGACTGGGCCTAGAGTCGGAGCTTGCCGTGCGAAGGCTGGCGTCGTCGCTGACGGCCGCTTCCTTCTTCTTCTTCCAGCATGAGGTCGATAGCAGGCGAAGAAACTGCTTCTCGCACGAAGCCACAGCAAATGCACGTGCTGTAGGAGCCGTACCAGTCCTTCTCAATAATCATGGAGCCATTGCATCGCGGGCACACACGCGGTAGTGCAGCTTGCATGTTGTAGGGGTTCCCTTCCGTTCCGCCTAACAGGGGGAAATCGTTTGTGAAAGTAGGAACACATTACAAGTGCATTACGACGCTGTCAATGCTTGTGAAAGGAGAAACTAACTTATTTTTAACCATTCTCCGAATAGCCATAGTCTATACAGGCATGGTAAAGCGAATCTGTCGCAAGCCGAGTCCCCTGGGAATGCAGTGCTCAGACGCGATGGGCCACCCACACCATTTCGTTGCTCTCGTCTGTGAACGGGGTGCCGTCGAACCACCCGTACAGCGCCTCAACCTCGAACCCGCACAGAGCCAGGAGGTGCTCCATCTCGTAGCGATACACCCAACGCAGTCGCAGGTTACGCTCGACGCGCTGTATGGTCGCGCCGTCGTCGCTCAAAAGCACGTCGGCGCGCGTTTCGTTCAGCTCTTGCGCCGCGGGGCTGTACTGGCGCGACACCCAGCGCTCGCGGCTCGGCTCGGGTTGGCTGCGCAGCCAGCGCCCCTCCCTCTCGCCCAGCCAGCCAGCGATGGCGAGAATGCTGGGATTGAAGATGTTGAGCGCCAGCCTGCCGCCCTCTACCAGGTGTTCTCGAACAGCTGACAGGCAGGCCTTCTGTTCCGCCACGGTCAGCAGAAGGAGGAAGGAGCGAAACGGGATGATGACCAGGCCGAAGCGGTCGTCCAGCCGGAAGCTGGCCATGTCGCCCTGTACCCAGCGTGGATTCGATGCGTCGCCGCTCTTGGCCCGGGCTATATCGAGCATCGGCCCTGCGTTGTCTACGCCGGTAACGGGGACGCCCGCTGCGGCGATCGGTAATGTCACTCGCCCCGTCCCGCAACCGAGCTCCAGGACTCGGTGACCTGAGGCGGCGGCTTCTTTTGCGAGCCGGACGTAGAACGGGATGTCGTCAACGACAACGGGCTGCGAGCCGTCCGTCTCGCCGTCGTAGGCAGCCGCTACGCGCGGATCGAAGTAGTAGCCTTCCGGCACGATCCGCTCCTTTCTACCCTCGACTGTGACGTTTACAGGGCGATCTTGATGAATCGCTCCATCATGGCATTGACCTGGTCCGGTACTTCAAGCTGGCAAAAATGCCCGGCTCCCGCCGTCTGACCAACGATCACGCCCGGCATGAGCTGCCGCAACAGGTCAAGGTCTGCCAGCGGCGAAGCGGCGCCGATGTAGAGCGCTGGCGTTCCTTGTTCGCCGACCTTCCGCGCCGCCGTAATCGAGTCCGTCTCCAGGATGCTCTGCCATGCCGACGCGAGGACCCATTGCGGCATCGCAGCGACGCCTTCGAGCACGGAAGCTCGGCGTTCCGGATCGTCCGTATCGATGAAGAAGCGGTCGTTGGCGTATGCGATGGCGGCGTTGACGTAGTCCTCGCCCCAGAACGTCTCGAGGATGGGCCGGCGCACCGCCAGTGCATCGGCCGGCAAGAGCAGTGGCGCATCAACGAACACGGCGGCATGCACGAGCTCCGGGTACTCCGCCGCCAGGATCAGGGTCGTGAGGCCGCCCATGCTGTGGCCAACCACGATGGGTCGGGTGACGCCGAGCTCCTCGCACATCCACGCGATGTCGTCCGCGAAGCCGTGGATCGTGTACGGCTGCTCCGGCGCATCACTCTGGCCGTGCCCCCGCAGGTCGACCGCGACGACGCGGTAGCGATCGGCGAAGTGCTCGAACTGGGGCGCAAAGTAGGTGTGGTTACAGCACCAGCCATGGACAAACAGCATCGTCTCGTCGCCGCGGCCAGCCTCCTCGTAGAAGAGCCTGACGCCATCTCGATTAAGGTACGGCACGCCTACGAGCCCCTGCGGTTAGCAGGTTCAATACGTCGTGATTCGTTCATGTCGCTCCTCCCGTGGTGGCTAACCCACGAGCGGGATCATCGCACAAGCAGTGCTTTGCTGGTCCGTGCAATCTCAATCAGGCAGTCCGAAGTATTTTCCGCGGTTGACTTTTTCGCCAACGGTGGTAGAAGGACGTTAGCCGCGACGCCGCATGCATCGGCCCGGCTGGGAGTAGAAGGGAAAGACATGCTCAGCGAGAAAGACAACGACTACCTCTGTCGCATCGGGCCGGGGACGCCGATGGGCAACCTTATGCGCGAGTACTGGATCCCGGCTGTTCGGTCGGACGAGCTGCCATCGCCGGACTGCGCACCGCTGCGGGTAAAGCTCCTGGGCGAGGACCTCATCGGCTATCGCACGACTTCGGGCGCCGTCGGTCTCATGCAGAACGCGTGCCCCCACCGTGGCGCGTCGATGTTCTTCGGCCGCAACGAGGAAGAGGGCCTGCGCTGCGTCTACCACGGCTGGAAGTTCGACGTGAACGGCAACTGCGTCGACATGCCATCCGAGCCGGCCGAGAGCAACTTCCGCAACAAGGTGCACGCGAAGGCGTACCCAACGCACGAGCGCAACGGCATCATCTGGACCTACATGGGCACGCGCGAGGTACCGCCGCCGCTACCCGACATCGAAGCGAACATCCTGGCCAAGGGGGCGCACGAGATCAGCGTGCTGCACCGGCCGTGCAACTGGATGCAGGGCTGGGAAGGCGAGATGGACACCGTCCACGCAGCCTTCCTGCACGGCGGCCAGAACAACGCCGAGGACTACGAGCCCGGCACCTTCAGCTACTACCAGTACAAGATCCGTGCCGCCCGTTTCAGCACCGTCGAAACGGAGTTCGGCCTATCGAACGGCGCCTTCCGCCCAGCCGAAGATGACACGTACTACTGGCGCGTGACGCACATCCTCTTCCCGTTCTACAACATGATCCCGACGGGCAAGCTGGGCGATGGCATCCGCATCGGCGCTTACGTGCCGATGGACGACGACCACACCCTCCACTGGGAAATCTCGATCACGCCCGGCGCTGATGAGAACCGGCCGCCCTTCCTCAACTACGCTCATGCGGTACCGAACACCTCGGGCTGGTACGGTCGCTTCAACGTCGAGGAGACGCTAGAGAACGACTACCTGATCGACCGCGACCTGCAGCGCCTGAACAAGGGCCCCGGCGGCTACACGGGCATCAAGAACGGCCGCCTGCAGGACTGTGCCGTCACCGAGACGATGGGGACGATCTACGACCGCTCCCACGAGCACCTGGGCACAACGGACCAGTTCATCATCACGGCACGCCGCCGCATGATTCGGGCCGCTCGAGCGCTGGAGCAGGGCATCACGCCTCCAGGGGTCGACAACCCGGAGGTGTACCGCCAGCGCTCCGGCGAGATGATCCTGCCTCGGACGCAGGACTGGTGGCAGTCCTACCTGAACACCCGAGCACAGATGACGCCGCTGGAGACGCTGGTCGAGACGCGGTAGAAAGAACACCAGGACCTGCTCACCAAGGAGGGAGCTCTCGTGCGAGCTCCCTCCTTCTATTTCCACATTGCAAGTTCTTAGCGAATGAGACGAGTGTCAGTTCTCTCGCGCGCCTCGATTTGCATCGGCAGGCCGCCCCTGGGCCGCAGTGTGATCAGCGGTTCCATCTCCACCCCGTGACCGGGGAGCAGCCGCAGCCGTACCGCGACGCGATGGTGGCGAGGCAGATGACGCCCTCCATCATCGCGAACTCAGCGCCAATGCACATGCGCGCGCCGCCGCCGAAGGGGAAGTAGGCATACGCCGGACGGCTCGCGACCTGCTCCGGCAGAAATCGGTCCGGGTCGAAGCGCTCCGGTGCGGGCCAGAACTCGGGGTGCCGGTGCGTCACGTAGG
Source organism: uncultured Chloroflexia bacterium (assembly GCA_963731765.1). Lineage (GTDB taxonomy): Bacteria > Chloroflexota > Dehalococcoidia > DSTF01 > WHTK01 > WHTK01. Next base: position 32,100 of record CAVSWS010000027.1, on the reverse strand, counting down.
GGCTGAGCAGCACAGAACCGTACGCAGGCAGTCGATAGCCACTCGCTGCGTCCTCCTTCAGGGCAAAGCGGCCCACGGCCCAGACGGGTGGGCGTAGTCGCAGCGATTCTTCAAACACGCGGCGTGTGTACTGCAGGCCAGGCAGGTCGGCGAGCGTGGGGAGCCGGCCGTTAAGCACATGCCTGGCCTCGTCGTGCAGGCGCTCCTCCACCTCCGGGTTCAACGACAGGTAGTACCACGTCCAGGCCAGCGCATTCGCTGTCGTCTCGTGGCCGGCGAGAAGCAGCGTCATCACCTCGTCTCGCAGCAGCAAGTCCGGGATCCAGCCGTCCGGGTCGTTCTCCTGCGCTTCGAGGAGCAGGCTGAGCACGTCGCCGTCCTCGCTCGACGCGGCAACCGCTCGGGCGAGGCGCTTCTTCTCGATCATTGCCATCACGGCGTCGTCGAGCACACGCAGGGCACGCCTGAGCCTGAGGTTACGCGGCGTCGGGTAAGGGTCCGGCATGTAGAACAGGTGCGTGATTCGCCAGTTGATCTGCTCCTGGGCGATCCGTACCGACTCGCTTATCGGCTCTGTCGCTGCATCGAGGTCGACGCCGAGGATCGCCGTGCTGACGATACGCAGGGCCAACCACGTCATCTCCTGCACGACATCGACAGGCCCAGGCTCTGTACGATGCTCCCAGCGTTCGACCAGCGCATCCGCCGCGGTCGCGATTGCGCCGACCATGCCATCGAGGCGATGGCGATGGAACGCCGGTTGCACGAGGCGACGCTGCATCCGCCACGACTCGCCCTCGGCCGTGAGCAGTCCGGAGCCGACGAGGGGTTTGAGATAATTGAACGTGAAGCCTTTGCGGTAGTTCTGGGCGTTGTCCTGCAGCACGTGCTTCACGTCGGCCGGATGACTCAACAAATACGCCGCCCAGATGCCGACGCGAAACCGCACCACATCGCCGTAGGTCTCACGAGCACCGAGAAGGGTCTCGATGGGCGACGAACGAAGCTCGGTCAGGCTGCCGAAGGGCGACCAGCGCCAGGGGCCGGGGGCGCGTTTCATGCTCGGTCTTATCGTAGTCCTGACACCACAAGACAGGAGAGCGCCCGACGGTCTTTGCACTCTCGCTAAAATAGAAGGACGCATGCCCGCCAAATACGACAACACCAAACGCAGCCAGTTCGCATCGCGGTTGTCGGCGCTTCCACCGAAGCCCGGCGTCTACATCATGCGCAACGCCAAGGACGACGTGATCTACGTCGGCAAGGCGGCGAACCTGCGCAACCGCGTGCGCAACTACTTCGGCGCGCCCCACTCGCTCGAGATGAAGACGCGGGCGCTCGTGGAGCAGATCGAGAACTTCGAGTACATCGTCACCCAGAGCAACAGCGAGGCGATGCACCTGGAAGCGACGCTGGTGAAGCGCCACCAGCCGTTCTTCAACATCCGGCTCAAGGACGACAAGCACTACCCGTACCTGCGCATCGACGTGCAGAACGAGTGGCCCCGCGTCGAGATCTCGCGCCGCGTAGCCAGCGATGGCGCCCGTTACTTCGGGCCGTACGCTTCGGCATCGTCTGTACGGACCACCCTGGGCATCGTCAAGAAGCTGTTCCCGTGGCGCTCCTGCACCAAAACGATCACGGGCACGGACCCGCGCCCCTGCCTCGACTACTTCATCCATCGCTGCATCGCGCCCTGCACGGCGTACTGCACGAAGGAGGAGTACGACGAGGTGATCCGCCAGACCATCCTCTTCCTCGAAGGCAAGACGAAGGAGGTCGTGACCTCGCTCAAGGGGCAGATGCAGGCTTCGTCCGACGAGCTGCAGTTCGAGCGGGCCGCCCTGTTCCGAGACCAGATCAAGGCGGTCGAGAACGTGGCGGAGAAGCAGTTCGTGGAGCGCATCCGGCCCACGGACGAGGACGTGTTCGGCCTGGCGCGCACGGAAGGCACCTCCGAAGCGTGCGTGCAGGTGTTCTTCATCCGCGGCACCCAGATGGTGGGCCGCGACTTCTTCACCCTGGACGGCGCGCAGGACGAGAGCGACGCCGAGGTACTGGGCAGCTTCCTCAAGCAGTTCTACGAATCGGCCGTGTACATCCCGAAGTCTGTGGTGGTGCCCTTCCCGGTGACCGAGGCCAGCGACATCGCCGAGTGGCTGACAGAGCGCAAGGGTACGAAGGTCAACGTGGCGGTGGCACAGCGCGGCGTGCGCCGGCGCATGACCGACCTGGCGACCGAGAACGCCCGCGAGTCGCTCGACATGCTGCGAGTGCGCTGGCTCTCCGATTCCGAAAAGCGCGACGAGGCCCTCTCGCAGCTCCAGGAGGAGCTCGACCTGCCGACTTACCCGCGGCGCATCGAGTGTTATGACAACTCGAACATCCAGGGCACCAACCCGGTCGCCAGCATGGTCGTGTTCATCGATGGGCAGCCGAAGACCTCCGAGTACCGCCGGTTCCGCATCAAGACGGTTGAGGGCGCCAACGACTTCGCCTCCATGGCCGAGATCCTCGGTCGCCGCTTCAAGCGCTGGGAGAACAGCCAGGGCGAAATCGTCGAGCCCGTGATTGGCGAGGGTCTGAACACGACGCCGGAGCACCCGGAGCCAGTCGACGGTTCGAATCTGAGCGAGGATCCATCACCCAGCATCCTGAGCCTGTCGAAGGACGTTGGCGCCGCGGCGTCCTACTACGTACCGGACGGCGCAACGGAACTTCGCGCAGCTGAGGAGCGCGCCGTCTACAGCACAGGCATCCCGAGTGCGGATGCGGCAGGGACGACACCTCCCCCCGGTCCCCTCCCTACCGGCGGAGAGGGGGAGCTCGAGCCTTACTCGGACGATGAGGACGAGGACGACGAGGCGAACCTGCTGGGCTGGGGCGCCCTACCAGACCTCGTCATCGTCGATGGCGGCAAGGGGCAGCTCTCGGCGGCGCTGGACGTGATGCGCAACCTGGGGCTGAAGGACGTGCCGATGGCGGGTTTGGCGAAGCAGAACGAGGAGCTGTTCGTGCAGGACCTCGCGGACCCCATCGTCCTGGCACGCACCTCACAGGCACTCTACCTCGTGCAGCGTATTCGCGACGAGGCGCACCGGTTCGCCATCACCTACCACCGCAACCTGCGCTCCAAGTCCGGCATGCAGTCGGCGCTGGACGCGGTGCCCGGCATCGGCCCGAAGCGCAAGCGGGCGCTGCTGCGCAAGTTCGGCTCGCTCAAGGGCGTGCGCGAAGCCAGCGTCGAGGACATCGCCAGCACGGTGGGCTTCACGCTGTCGCTGGCAGAGAAGGTCAAGCGCAGCCTGTAGCGCTGACGATTGACTCGCGATGTTAGATTCTGCGCATGCTCGATGCCCTCAAAGTCGTCCTGCTATCGTGCCTCTTATTGCTCGCCGTCGCCGTTGCGCTGTTGGCGGACTCTGATTCCCGGTCAATGGTTCGAAGGCTTTCGCCTGTGCGACGCCGCCGCCGCCGATAAGCCCGACACAGGTCAGTCCCCGGCACCGACCTGGTCCGGCCGGAGCGGCACAACTTCGCCACCATCGAAGACGCCGAACGCTGGATCTGCCGAGCGGTCCCAAGGGCAATGTTGCCCGGCTGGGAGCTCAGCGTATTTCCGCGCAACACGGCTACTACCTTCATCCGATGGAAAGACGGGCTCAGGGGTTCGTTAACCCTCACCTACGTGAATCAGGCCCGCGACGTATCGGTGACTTTGCATCCACGGCGTTGTTTCGTTCGAATCATCTGGGACGCCGAAGTCCGTCGAGATCCACGGAAGAGCAAACCAATGTGTGGTTCACGTCGGGGTTCTTTGAAGTCCTGTGGGGCAAGGGCAGCGACGGCGTGCTCGCAACCGGATTTCTTCGTCCCGGCGTCGACTTCGAGCGCGACATCCTGCCGCTCCTGGAGACCGTCCAATGACTGACGCTTTGAAGTTGGTTGCGGTGATTTCCCTGCTCTTCGGATTTCTTCTTCTTGCTGCCCTTGTGACTCCAGGGCCTGAATCCACGGCGCTCTCCTGTGTGACAGGCGAAGCAGCTCAGAATCCATTCGATGACAACGGCGCTGAGAAAGTCGCCTGGCGGGGGTTCCATACCGTCGAAGCGGCTGAGGCGTATCTGTGCGTGGATCTGCCGCATCCTCGGTCGTTGAACGGCTGGGAGCTCGTTAGTGCCATGGCATGGCGAACGAATGGGCTTGACCAGTTCGATGAGCGTCAGTTTGTGTCGGCCGCAGGTGGCTACAAGCGGGCAAGCCTTCACTACCTCGTTCGGTCCCAACGGACCTATGACCTCGAAGTCAACATCTATCCCGCGGAGTCCGTGTATGGCCTACCACATGAAGGCTTCTGTACTGGAGAGGGTGCGATGGAGGAATTTCCGGCAAGAATCCAGGGACACGAGGTCACCGTCTACCGCGGCACCGGAATCGAGGGCCAGTCTTATCTCGTCGCCTGCTGGCAGCATGGTGAGTTGCGATACTTTGCGGATGCGGAGTTTTGGGGGCAACCGGACCTCCAACCGAGCATTATTCGGCTTTTCGAGTCCATCGAGTGAAGAGCAGCGGCACACTAGAATGGCATTCGCCAACGTCATTCAGTGCAAGGAGAAAACGTGTTTTACGAGCTGCGTCAGTACCCGGTGTTGCCGGGGCAGATGGACAACTGGATCAAGCTCTTCGAAGAGGAGATCCTGCCCTTCCAGGTGTCCAAGGGCATGGTGATTACCGGGAGCTTCCGAGGCGAAGAGGACCCATCAGTGTGGGTCTGGCTCCGTCGCTTCGAGAGCGAGGCCGAGCGTGAGCGCCAGTACAAAGAGGTCTACGAGTCCGAGTACTGGAAGACCAACATCGCGCCCAAGGTGCCTTCGATGATCGACCGCGCCGGCATCAACGTGCAGCGCATCGTGCCCACGGCGGCCTCCGTCCTGCATTAGGCGAACCGAGTCGCCCGCCAAGGCTTCGAGGCACCGGCGGGCGACTCGTCACCACCTGTTCGTCTCGATGCTATGCTCCGGCCGAGGAGCGATGCGATGGACGGCGTACTCGAGCTTCTGAGGAAACAGCACGACAGCTTCGGCGGTATGCTGCGCCGCACCGTCGAGAACCTGACGGAGGCGCAGTTCACGCGCGTCCCCGGCGAGTCGGCGCCGCCCATCGGCTGGCACCTGTGGCACATCGCGCGCTGGGGCGATCGCTTCCAGGCGACGCTGGCGGACCGCGACGCACCGGCCGAGATCTGGGTTACGGATGGCCTCCCCGAGGTCTGCGGCCTAGACCCGGCGGAGCTGGGCGTGCTGCAGCTTGGCATGGGCATGGACGCCGCACAGGCCCAGGCCCTCCCTGCCGCCATCGGCAAGCAGCGCTTCCAGACCTATCTCGACCGCGTTGTCGATGCCCTCGACGCCGCCCTCGCAGCCAGCGACGCCGAAATGCTGCTGGCGCCTCGATTGAGCATCCGCGAGTACGGCATGGTGGATGGCGTGCCGCAGTACGCGCCGGCGCAGGAGAGCACCCTCTTCGCCGATATCCTGTTCCACCTCATGCACTCCAGCCGCCACCTCGGCAGCGTCGAGGCGTTGCGCGGGCTCTAGCGGCGATTTCGCTTGACACCACAAGAGCACGCGCCGAGCATGGCGGGCATGACTTCGCGCATGAGAGCATTGATCGCCACGATTGGCCTTATCGGCTTCGCGCTCGTCGCCGGTACGTCTGCGCTCGCGCAGCAGCCGCCACCCAACGGCGTTGCGACGGACTGTAGCAACATCGATGGCCCCACCCTGACCTCCGGGCAGCAGGCCCATCTCAGCGACCCGCAGGAGTCGCTGACCGTCGACCTCGTAGTCGCCCGGCGACTATCGCTCGGAGCCGTCCGGCTTCCCGGGCGACGCGAAGCTCAGCATCTGTCACGTCCAGACCAATGCCAGCATCACGATCAGCGCCGTCACCGGCCTCGAAGTCAGTCGTGTCGCCGCGGACGACGCGGGGAACGCCGTACTCGATGCGCTTGCCGCAAACGCTCACCCCGGCGCCGGCGTGCCCTCACCCGCGCCGATCTCGCCACCGGAAACCGGCGATGCGGGCCTGCTCCCGCGCTAAGTCCGCTCACATGCCGTAGGCTCTGTTTCAGGCGTATCTGCGCCGTTAAGATTGACGCACGCGAACCTGAATCACCCAAGCGCAGGCCGCCTGAAGGAGCATCTCGTGGCAATGCAGATCATCGGTCACTCCACACCGCGCGTTGACGGCATCGCCAAGGTCACGGGCCAGGCGACCTACACGGCCGACCTGCCGCGCGAGGGCGTCCTCTGGGGCAAGACGCTGCACAGCCCTTACGCCCACGCCCGCATCGTCAGCATCGACACCAGCGCCGCGGAAGCCCTGCCGGGCGTCTACGCCGTGCTCACGGGCGCCGACATCGACTCGTCCCTGCACGGCAGCAACCTGCGCGACATGCCGCCGCTGGCCCGCGACAAGGTGCGCCACATCGGTGAGCGCGTCGCTGCAGTCGCCGCGGTCGACGAAGACACGGCGCAGCAGGCGGTCGACCTTATCGACGTGGAGTACGAGGAGCTGCCGGCCGTCTTCGACCTGCTCGAGGCGATGGAGCCGGGCGCCCCGGTGATCCACGAGGGCTTCAATGACTACGCCGGTGTCACGGAAACGCCGGGCCCGGGTCCGTTCGGAGGCCTGCCGCCCCTGAAGCAGCCCGGCAATCGCTACCAGTACAAGATCACGGACCGGGGCGACCTCGATAAGGGGTTCGCGGAGGCCGACCTGATCATCGAGAACACGTACACGACGCAGCGCCAGCACCAGGGCTACCTGGAGCCGCAGACCGTGATGGTCGACATCGACCCCACCGGCCGGATTAACGTCTGGGCCTCCAGCAAGATGCCCCACAGCTCCAAGGCCGGGCTGGCCGAAGTAGCGGAGGTGTCACCGGAGCAGATCGTCGTGCACCACGCGTACATCGGTGGCGACTTCGGCGGCAAGGGTAACTCGATCCTCGTGCCCATCGCCTACTTCCTGGCGAAGAAGACCGGCCGGCCGGTCCGCATGCTCAACGAGTACCTCGAGGAGCTGATGGCCGGCAACCCACGCCACAACGTGCTCATCCGCCTCAAGACCGGCCTCAAGAAGGACGGCACCATGACGGCGCACGCCATCCAGTTCCTCGTGAACTGCGGCGCGTATGCTGCCTTCAAGCCGGGCGGCATCATCTTCGGGCCGGAGCAAACCGCCGGTCCCTACCACGTCGCCAACACGCGCATCGAAGCGGCCCACGTGTACACGAACACGATCCCCGGCGGCTACATGCGCGGTCCCGGCGAGTCGCAGGCGGTGTTCGCCCTCGAATCGCACATCGACGAGCTGGCGCACGCCGTGGGCATGGACCCCGTCGCGTTTCGCCTCAAGAACCTCGTCGGCGAGGGCGAGGAGACGGCGTTCGGCGTCGTATTCGACAACGTCCTGGGCAGGGAGACCGTACAGGCCGCGGCAGACGCAGCCGGCTGGAACACGCCGAAGCCGAAGAACGTAGGCCGCGGCATCGCTGTCGGCGAGCGCCCGCCGGGCGGTGGCTTCGGTAACGCCTCGATCTCGTTCGAAGCCGATGGCACCGTCGTCCTCGGCACGCCGATCTTCGACCAGGGCTCCGGCACCTACACGATCATCCAGCAGGTCGTCGCCGAGGAGCTGGGCCTGCCGCTGGACCGCATCCGCATCGAAGTGTGGAACACCGATGCCGTGCGCTTCGACTCCGGTGTGGCCGGCAGCTGGGCTGCGCGCGTGAACACCGGCGCCGTGCACGATGCCGTTGAGGCCGCGCGCAAGGAGCTGCTCGAGTTCGTCGCGACGCACCTCGAGTGGCCGCTGGACTCGCTCAGCCTGGAGGGCGACGAGGTACGCTCCAGCGCCCTCGGCGAGAGCGTGCGGTGGGCCGACCTCGTGGAGGAGCGCGGCGAGCCCATCGAAGGCAAGGTCACGCACATGGCGGGCCTCGGCAGCCTGTCTCACGTCACGAGTTTCTGCGCCCAGGTGGCCGAAGTGCGCGTCGACCCGGAGACGGGCGAGATCGACATCCTGAACCTGACCACGGCGCACGACGTCGGGCGCGTGCTCAACCCTGTCGGCCACCAGGGACAGATAAACGGCGGCATCGTCGCGGGTCTCGGCTACGCGCTGATGGAAGAGCTACTCGTCGAGGACGGGCGTGTGACGAACCTGACGCTGGGCGACTACAAGCTGCCGTCGATAGCCGACCTGCCGCCTCTGAAGACGGTGCTGGTACAGGCTACCGGCGAGCACTCCGGCGTCGGCCCCTACAACATCAAGGCCATCGGCGAGGTGCCGACAACGCCCGTCGCGCCGGCCATCGCCAACGCCATCTACGACGCCGTGGGTGTGCGCCTCCGCGAGCTGCCCCTCACGGCCCAGAAGGTCTACGCCGCGCTCCAGGAGCAGTAGGCACCTGCACACAGGCACGAACCCCAGAAGGCCTCGCGATCGCGGGGCCTTCGTTTTGCGTGGCACAAGAGACCCGTGATGCTTAGACTAACGGCGAACAGAACCGGCCTCTGATGCGGCCATGGGAGAATCGAACACTATGAGCACCACACCGTACGTTTACGAGTTCGGCATGGGCATGGACGTGCACGGCAGCGACAGCACCACGGCGGCTCGTCGCGCCTGCTTCGACGCCATCCGTCACTCCAGCCTGCCGTTGCTGCGCCAGATCCGGGAGCAGGGCGGCGAGATGCTGGTCGAGGCGCTGATCGGCGTGCCGAACGCCGCATCGGTGGACCTCGCCGCGGTCAAAGCAGAGTTCCCGCACGGCACCGTCACGGTCAAGGCCGTCGAGGGCGGACTGCAGGCGCCGGGTGAGGACATGCCCCTGTTCGCCGTCGCCCACATCACCGTCAGCGCGAAGTTCGAGGACTAAGCATGGCGGCAGACCACAAGAAAGCCTTCGACCTCAAGGGGAAGGTCGCCATCGTCACAGGCGGCAACGGCGGCATCGGCCTTGGTATGGCGCGCGGCCTCGCGTCGCATGGCGCGAAGATCGTCGTGGCGGGACGCAACCACGAGAAGAACGATCGAGCGATTGCCGAGTTGAGGGCGCTGGGGACGCAGGCGGAGGCTGTCGCCGTCGACATCACGGACGAGGCGTCTTGCCTCATTCTCGTGGCGACAACTTTGCAGCGATTCGGCCGCATCGACGTGCTGGTGAACAACGCCGGCACCAACGTGCGCAAGGCACCGGAGGACCTGACGCTGGACGAGTGGCGCCTGGTGCTCGACACCAACCTGACGTCCGCCTTCATCCTCAGCAAGGCCGTCTACCACCACATGAAAGCGCAGGGCGGCGGCAAGATTATCAACACCGGTTCGATGATGTCGTTGTTCGGATCGTCGTTCGCGGCGGCTTACTCGGCATCGAAAGGCGGCATCGTGCAGCTCACGAAGTCGCTGGCGCTGTCGTGGGCGCCCGTGAATATCCAGGTCAACGCCATCCTGCCGGGCTGGATCACGACCGAGTTAACGGAACGGGCCCAGGTCGAAGTTCCCGGTCTGTACGAGCGCGTATTGAGCCGCATCCCGACCGGCCGCTGGGGCGACTGGGACGACATGGCAGGCATCGCCGTCTTTCTGGCCAGCGCCGCCTCGGACTACGTCACCGGCACCGCCATACCGGTCGACGGCGGCTTCGCAGCGCAAGGGTAGCGGGCTCTCAGCTCTCAGCTCTCAGCTCTCAGCTCCAGGATCCCATCATCGAATTGAAAGAGAGCCACCGTAATTGGTGGCTCTCTTTCAAAAATGCTGATTGCTGACGACTGAAAGCTGACAGCCTATCCCGCGGTGGCCTCCACCCTGTTGCCGCCCTCGCGACCGAGCGACGCCTGAATCTGCTCCGGCGTGTGGTGCACGAAGGCCTTGCGCAGCTCTGCCGTAGCGTCGAAGACGTTAGCAGTACGCGGCAGCACGACGCCGCCGGAGCGCTGCTCGTAGACCTCGGGGCTATCGACACCGGGCGGGATGATGCCGTGGTCGCGAAGCGCCTCGGCCGCCTTGATCAGGGCTCGACGCGTGTAGATCACCATCGTGTCGGTGGTGCCCAGGTGCTCCTGGGTCCGCTCGTAGATCGTGCCCATGCTCTCGGTAATCGCCTGGTCTTCCAGGAAGACGCTGGGCAGGCCGGTGTAGCTCTCGCCGTTGAACTGCATCTCGCGGTCCAGCAGGTAGTCGTTCCCGGCCTGAGCGATCGGGCGGGAGCGCTCGAACCAGCCGGTGCCGTCCGGCTGCATCTCCTGCACGCGCTTGAAGGACCGCTTCTGGGACTCCGGGTCGTTCTCCACCTGCGAATCCATCGGCGCGAGGACACCGAAGTACATGACGTGGTTGTCGTCCATCGGCACCCAGGCGCGGAACTGGCGCTTCACAGCGAGTGTGCCCGGCGGGACCTGCGTGTAGAACGGGAAGAGGAAGTTCGCCATACGCCAGTAGTAGGTGTCCTCTTCGGCCGGCCGGTAGGCGCCGTAGCACGTGCCGAAGTCGGTGTTCGTCACCGCGAAGCCGGCGGCCGGGCTCTTGACCTGGTAGTTGAAGAAGCCGCCCTCATAGGTGTCTTCCAGCTTGAGGTGACCGTAGTGCAGGAAGGCAAAGTGCACCGTATCGATGTCGCCTTCCAGGGCCTGCATCCAGTTGCACTCGCGCAGGACGGTGCTCACCCTGCCGCCCTCGACCATGTTGGCCTCGAAGTTGGGCAGCGGCGGCAGGTTGTCGCGCTCACGCGGGCCCATGTAGGCCCAGATGATGCCGTTGCGCTCCTGCGTCGGGTACGCCTTCGTGCGCACCTTGTTCTTGAAGTTGCTCTCGGCGGGCTCGGAGGGCATGTCGACGCAGGCGCCGCTGACGTCGAACTTCCAGCCGTGGTAGACGCAGCGCAGGCCCTCTTCCTCGTTGCGCCCGAAGAACATCGAGGCGCCACGGTGGGGGCAGGCGTTCTGAATCAGGCCGACGGCGCCTGAGGTCGTTCGGAAGGCGATCAGGGCCTCGCCGAGCAGCATGACGCGCAGGGGCGGGCAGTCCGGGCTCGGCAGCTCATCGCTGCGAGCGGCCGGCAGCCAGTACTGGCGCATCAGCTCGCCCATCGGCGTACCGGGTCCAACCCGGCACAGCAGGTCGTTGTCTTGCTTGCTCAGCATGTGAAGCCTCCTTCGACGGATAAGTAAGACCTTAGATACCCGCCGAAGGAAGCAATGTCAACTCATGCTGCGCTTCCGGCTTGCTCTGATCCAAGGTGCCGCTAAGCGTGTCCACCCTTTCGGATCGCCGGCCCGGAGAACGGGAACCCGAGGACGGGCGCAAACACACACACGTCGAGGATGCCGGCGCCGAGTGGTACCAGCCCGATGAGGGCAAGCACGATGCCAGGAACGCCTCCGATCGCGAACAGCCCAACGAGGATGAGGGCAATACCCGCGACAATCCGCGCTACTCGCCCCGCTGAGCTTGCCATGAAGTCAATCAGTCCACGCATGACCACACCTCCAGTAACACTCTGCGCTTGAGGAGGCGCGCATAGTAGGGCTGATCGGAGCGGCCAAACGGCCTGTTTTGGGTGACCGACGTGGCTAGGCAGTAACCAGCGGCAGACCTTCCTCTTTGCGAACGGCGTTGATGATTTCGAACACGCGCTGCTCGAAGGGTGCGAGGTTGTACTCGAACTCCTGCACCAGGCGACTGTTGTCCATCATGTAGTTACCGGAGCGCTCTCGGCCGCCGGTCTCGTTCTCGAACGTGATCTGGGCATCGGGCAGATAGCGCTTCACGAGATTCGCGAGGTCGCCCATGCTGATCGTCTCGCCGCCGCTGTTGTAGACAGCGTGTTCGGTCTTCTCCGCCAGGGTGACGCGCACAAAGATCTCGGACGTGTCCTCGACGTGGATCGGCAGGCGCATGGCGTCTCGATACGGGAACTTGACGGGCTTGCCGCGTGCCGCTTCCGTGATGCAGAGCACGTGGTCCATGGAACCGCGCACCTTGTCCGGGCCGGTGACGTTGGCGGGCCGAACCGCCGTGATCTCCATGCCGAGGGCGTTGTACCACTCGGCCTGATGCTCGTTGAAGATCTTCGAGGCGGAGTAGACGCCGGTGCCCATGCGCAGGTCGTCTTCGTTGAGCGGCCTGTCGCCGAAGAAGGACTGGCGCCCGTAGACGGCGAGGGAGCTGGCATACGTCACGCGCTTCACATCGCACATGCGCGCGGCTTCGAAGCAGTTGTCCATGCCGAGGATGTTGAGGCGCACAGCGTAGTGCGGGTCCTGGGCATCCGTCACGCCGTCCGGCCGCATGCCGAGTAGGTAGGCGAGGTTGAGGATGCGGTCCGGCTTGCTCTCGATGATCGCGCGGACGACGTCGTCCATCAGGGTGATGTCGCCCCGGAACAGCTGAAGGCGGTCACGGATATCGGCGATCGTGGGCGAATTGGGGTTCACGTCCATGCACGCCACCTCATGTCCGCGCTCGAGGAAGCGTCGCATCACACGCGGCCCGATGAATCCCGCCCCGCCGAGTACCAGTACCTTCATTGCTCTCTCCTCCAGGCGGGCGCGCTCGGGCCCGTCGAATCGCGTGCCAGTCCGAAACTACCGGACTATAGAGAGCCGCCCGAGAGCGCGTCAATGTGGATGCTTAACGAAGTGTCCACCTCGACCTCGAAGTGGTCGATTACGTCACCCGGCGCCCGCGATCGAAGCCCCTCCGTCGCACAGAGAGGGAAGCTGCTACGAGGCGACTTTGCGTCTCCGAGATGCGGCATACTCAGCTTCGGAGGTTGCCATGACAATCGAGGTCGGTGACAGCGCGAGACGCAGCATGACGGTTACGCCGGAAACAGTGGAGGCGTACGCCGCGCTCACGGGCGACCGCAACCCGTTGCACTTCGACGAGGCGTTCGTGACCAGGACGCGCTTCAAGCGTCTAATCGCCCAGGGCGGCATCGCGACGGGCATCCTCCACGCGCTCGTGGCGATGGATCTGCCGGGCGCAGGCAGCGTGTTCGTAAACCAGAGCTGGAGCTTCCCGAAGCCCGTCTACATCGGCGACACGATCACGGCTACGGCTACGGTGACTTCTGCGCGCCCCTCTCGCGGCTTCTACCAGATGCATTTCGACGTTCTGAACCAGGACGGCGAGGCTGTGCTCACCGGCGATGCGACTCTCTACCAGGCGTCGCCATCGGGCTAAGACTCACCGCGGGATCGGCGCTCAGATTACAGTGGATCCATGGACACGAAGACGGCTGGGCTGCTGCTCATCGCCCTCGCCGGTGTACTTGCGCTGGTTGGCCTTGCGCTCGTGGCCGGGCTGCTGAGCTGGTTCGGCAGGCTGCCGGGCGATCTTCGCATCGAGAGCGACAACGTACGCGTTTACGTCCCATTCGCATCGATGATCCTGGTGTCGATCGTGCTCAGCGTAGCGCTCGCCGTGATCAACCGCCTGCGATAGCCGAGCAGGCTACGACGCAGGCGTCGCGGTGATGAAGAGCAGCAGGTACTTGCACGGGTCGTTGAGGTCGCCCTGCACAACGTTGTCGGCTTTGGCGAGCAGTGTCTCGCGATCGAGGATCCAGGCTTTGTCCGCGCCCCGCTCCCGCACGCTGGTCTGCAACACCACTTCCGGCCTGGGCGGGATCTGGCCGTCCGGGTTGCTGAGGAAGGCATCGCCGGAATCAACGTCGGAGAGGTAGATGCCGTCGACGACGAAGCGCTCGCCGGTGACGGCCTCGCCCGACTGCCGGTCGACGCCGTCGATCACGACCTCGTCCCCCATAGAGACGTCCTGCAGGCTGTAGAAGACGCCGGGCACGCCGGCCCAACGGCTATGGCCGAAGATCCATGCCTTGTTCTCCAGCCCTTCGATCTCGTCCTGCGGCGTCGCAATACCGGACTCCGGGACCGTCACGGTGTCCGAGTCCTCTGGGCCGGAAGGACAGCCTGGGTCGGGCACGTAGACGTAGGGCACGGTAGGCGCTGCCTGCACGTCCGAGTCGATGCCGGCGGACGCGATGGTCAGGTGCGTAGCGCGAATATCCTCTCGCACGATGGTCGGCGTCGCGGTGGGCTCAGGCGTAGGCGTTTCGGTTGGCGGTGCAGGCGTCGCGGTGGCCGTCGGTGGTGGGGTGGCGATGTTCGTGGATGTGGGTGCAGAAGCATCGCTGCCACCACACGCGACGAGCAGGGAGGCCAGCAGGGCGACGAGGAGCCAGCGAAGGCGTGGACGCATCGCTCTAAGCTTACAGGCCGGTGGCGCTACAGACGTAAAGAGGCCGCCGGATTGCTCCGACGGCCTCTGAAACGCGCACTGGTTGGTGTTGATCGCCTAGCGCATCCCCTCGAGGAGAGCGTTGTAAGCGGCCAGGTTGTTCTGGACGCCAATGTCGGCGAACACCGGGGCACGGTCGGGCGAGACGCCAAGGTTCTCGGCCATACTCGGGTTCGAGTCGTTGTGCAACAGGATTCCGGTGACCTCTCGGCCCAACTTGGCGGCTTCCTGGATCAGGCGCAGGCCGTTGATCGCCGCTTCCGGGCTGGTCGGGTCGTAGTCGGCAGGGAGAATCTCGCGCTCGTCCTCGGTCAAGATCTGCTCGCGCATACCATCCCAGGCGTCCTTGATGTCCATGACGTAATTTTCACGGTACCAGTTGTTGATGGGACCCGGGCCGCGTACGCCCGGCTCTCGGTGCCAGGTAACGCAGGGCGAGAAGACATCGATGAGCGAGAAGCCGTTGGTGTTGACGCCCTGCTGGATGATGTCGACCAGCTCGTTGCGCTGCCAGGAGACGCCGCGGGCTACGAAGGCCGCACCGCCAGCGATGGCGAGCTTCAGCGGGTTGACCTGCCGGCCCTTCTTGCCGTCCGGCGTCGAGTTGGTGCGGAGGCCCAGGTGAGCCGTCGGCGAGGCCTGGCCCTTGGTGAGGCCGTAGACCTGGTTGTTCATGATGATCAGGGTGATGTTTACGTTTCGGATGATCGAGTGCATGAAGTGCTCCATGCCGATCGCGTAAGTGTCACCGTCGCCGCCGAAGTCCAGCACCTTGAGGGCAGGGTTGGCGATAGCAACTCCAACCGCCACGGGAAGGGAGCGCCCGTGCTGGCCCTGGTAGGCGTTCACGCGCAGCATGTCGGGCTCCTTGCTGGAGCAGCCGATGCCGGAGAGCGCGAACATGTTCTCGAGCGGGATACCGCCTTCGTTCACCAGGCCCATAATCACCTGCTGGACCGCGGAGTGGACTCCGAAGTGACCACAGCCGAGGCACCACCAGGCGCTTTCGCCAGTAATGTCTGCCCGAGTTATCGGGGTTACTTCAATTGTGTCAGTTGACAACTTTGGCCTCCTCTACCCGGCTGACGATCCAGCCCGGTGTCATGTTGCGTCCGTCGTAGCGGAGTAACGACTTTAGCTTGGGGGACGGTCCCGTGGCTTCGCGCTGAATCAGTCCACGAAGCTGAGCACCCGCCGAGTACTCCGGCACGTAAACCGCGTCGCAGCTGTCGATAAATGCCTTCACGCCTTCACCGTCCAGCGGCCACAGCGTGCGAATCTCCATGAACTTGGCCTTGACGCCCATCGCGTCAAGACGGTCGACTGCTTCGCGAATCGGTCCATAAGTCCCGCCATAGCTGATAAATCCGATCTTACCAGCCTGGTCACCATAAATGCGCGCCTGCGGCAGCTGGCTGTCGGCGCGGATCAGTTCCATGCGCTGCATGAAGCGCTTGTCCATCTGCTGCTGACGAATGACCTCTTCTTCTGTGAGGTAACCGTCTTCGGTGTGCTCGTTCGTGTTGCTGTAGAAGTTGGTCACACCGGGCGTACCGGGAATGGCGCGGTAGGAGATGCCGTCTTCGGTGAGCTCGTAACGCTTGTAGCGCCTGCCACCACTCTCGGCGTCACCGTCGCGGTTGTCGCCGTACATTTCCTTGAACTGCTCAGGGCTGAGCAGCTTGCCACGATCGATGATGAAGCCGGACGGATCGAGCATCGGCACCGTGTAGCTGGACTGGGCCAGCATCTGGTCCAGAAGTAGGAACACGGGGCACTGGTAACGCTCCGCCAGGTTGAAGACGTGCTCCATCACGTAGAAGCTGTCTTCCGGCTCGCTCGTCGCGAGGACTATGCGGGCGATGTCGCCGTGACTACCGAAGATTGCCTCGTTCAATTCTTCCTGACCCTGGCGTGTCGGCAGGCCCGTAGCAGGACCGCCACGGGTACAAAGCACGATGACCATCGGCGTCTCGGTGATGCCGGCGGCTGAAATCGCCTCCTGCATGAGGTCAAAGCCCGGGCCGGATGTCGCGGTCATGCTGCGGGCGCCGGCAAGCGCCGCGCCGATGACGTGGTGAGCAGCGGCCATCTCGGAGTCGGCCTGAATCATGGCGCCGCCGAACTTTCCGAGGTGGTCCGCCATGTACTCGAGGACCTCGGAAGCCGGCGTAATCGGGTAGCCGGCATACACACGGCAACCCGCCACGATGGAGCCCGCGCCCACCGCCTCATCACCGAGGACGATGATGCGGTTGTCGTTCTCGACGGGCGTGAAGTTGACGCGAAGTCCGTCCGCCGACCAGCCTTGCTCGATCGCGTAGTCGCGACCAATCTGCATGGCCTGGGCGTTCATCTTGTAGACGTCGCTGCCTTCGCCGAAGCGCTCGGATACGCGCTTGAGCACGGCGGCCTCCGGCATGCCGATGAGGTGGGCGATAACGCCGACGGCGATGGTGCCACGGGCGCGGTACAGATTGAGCTGCTCTTTCGCCATCTGGCCCATGGGTAGACCGAAAGCTTTGATGTGCTTGCTGTCGATGAGGCCCTGGACGGGCTCCAGCTTTACTTCTTTACCGGTGTTCGGGTAGTCAAGCCTGGGAGTGGAGTCGTACAGGAGGATGCCGCCGTCTTTCAGACGGGTGATCGGCGGGATACGGCCTTCATTCGCCACATCGATGAGCGCACCGGCGTCGAAGGCTTCAAGGATGTCGAACTCGTCGTCCGGACCGAAGCACGGCAGGTCTGCCGCCCGCAAACCGAAGCCGGAGTCCCGCGTCTCGATGTTCGAGTAGACCTCGTCTCTCCAAAAGAAGGACCAGGCCCCCATATCTTTCAGAGCCTGGCCCAGCAGGGTGATGTTGGTGTTGGTTCCATCTCCCGCGCGCCCGGCTCCGTAAATCTGAATTGAATTCATAGACTAGTCTCCCGTCTCACTCCCTCGGCTGATAGATAACCTTTTCAGCGCTCCTAGACTAAGCGCTTGAATGCTTTATTGACAACAATTGGCTCGCGCGTGTAACAAGCGCTCGCACCAACCATCGAGGCCTTCATTGACGCCGTTTTGGCGATTCGAAAGACCTCTCTATTTGACTTTGGATCCCATCGAATGACTCAATGTATCGTTTTCGAGTTACGCCATTATCGTAAACGGTTCGCACGCTGCGAACCAGCCCTTACGGGTTAGTGAAAATTGTTACAACTAAGGCAAATGAAACAGCCGAGAAAGATTCGCTTAAGCCCTCTCAGCGCTACACTGGTGGAGCGTATTGTGTCCTACTTAACTGGAGATTGAAATGACTTTCCCGCGCCCGTTCTATCGATGGCGCCCTCACCCCTGGCACGGCCTCGAAGTTGGGGAAGACCCACCAGCGCTCGTGCAAGCCTATATCGAGATCACGCCCTTCGACGGCGTGAAGTACGAGATCGACAAGTCCACCGGTTATCTGCGTGTCGACCGGCCGCAGCGCAACTCTTCGCTCCCGCCGACGCTCTACGGCTTTATCCCGCGCACCTACTGCGGCGAGGCCGTGGGCGCCCTGTGCGACGCGGCGGAGGAAGGCGACCACGACCCGCTGGACATCTGCGTGCTCAGCGAGCGCCCGATCAACCGCTCCGAGGTCATCCTACGTGCCCGCGTCATCGGCGGCCTGCAGCTCATCGATGAGGGCCAGGCGGACGACAAGATTGTCGCGGTACTGGCCAACGACATGGTGTGGCAGGACGCGAAGGACATCGGCGACCTGCCGCCGGTCTTCGTCGAGCGCCTGCGTCACTATTTCGAGACCTACAAGATGGTGCCGGGACAGCCGTCGCCGGCCCACATCGACAAGATCTACGGCGCCGAGCACGCTTTCAAGGTGATCAAGGCGGCGATGCAGGACTACGAAGAGGAATTCGGCGGCGCCTAGCGACTCTGCAGCCTAGGGCCAGACCTTTCGCGCCACCTCGACGACGCGCTGGAGCTTCGCGAGTTCCTCATCCCGGCTCAGCGGGTTGCCCAGTCCGGCCGAAGCGAAACCGCACTGCGGGCTGAGGGCAAGGCGCTCCAGCGGCACGAACTGCGCCGCCTCTCGAATGCGCTGCTCGATCAGTGACGCATCTTCGAGCGCGGCCTCCTTCGTCGTCAGCAGGCCCAGGACCACCGTCGTATCCGGCAGGACGTGCTCGAGCGGGCTGAAGTCGCCGGCGCGGGGCGTGTCGTACTCCAGGAGCAGCGTGTCGTAATTGGTCAGACGCGGGAACATCTCGGCCGCAAAGCGGTCGTACCCGCCCGCGGCAGACCACGAGCCGCCCGGGCCGTTGCCGCGGCAGACATGCAGCGCCTTCGTGACACCGCTGATGCCATCGAACAGCGCATTGTCGATCTCGGCATCGCCGATCAGCTCCGCCTCGAGGTCCTGGCCGTGGGCTCGCATGACCTCCATGACCTCGGGGTCCGTGTAGCTCTGGCCGTAGTTCGGCGCGTCCATCTGGATGTAGTCGCAGCCCAGCTCGATGGCGCGTTCGACGATGTGCTCGCGGATGAACTCGCACACCGCTTCCAGGAAGGCATCGACCGTCGGGTAGGCATCCTTCGAGTGCACCGGGTCCCAGAAGATGCGGTGGTAGCTGGGCGCCGGGAAGGTGTACTTCTTGCGCCCGTTCGTGTGCTGAGCCAGGAAGCCGTACTCATCGCCGACGATGTCGCGTTCGAACGTGAGAGGTTTCGTGATCACGTTCCAGCTCGTCAGGGTCATGGGCCGGAAGCTGCCGTCGTTCATGCGCCAGTACGAGAACCATGCCGGCGGCTCGATGTCTCGCGCCTCGATGCCGCCCATCGGCGCCACGTACGTGGTCTCACCGCCCATCTGCAGGGAAGCGATCCAGTTCGTGCGTCGCGCCTCACCGTCCGAGATCACGTCGATGCCGGACTGCTCCTGCAGCGTGATGTGCTCCAGCACGGCGCGGTCGAGCGCGGCGTCGAGGTCCGCGCGCGTGCCTCGACCCTCTCGCAGCGCCTGTCGCGCTTCCTGGGTGTAGGCGGGCCGCAGCAGACTGCCAACGTGGTCAGCACGGGCGATGGGTGGCATGGGCGTTACCTCCGAAGGCGTTCTCAGACTATCGAGGCAGTTTAGTGCGTGGCCGGTGCCACCGAACAAGGAACAGGGGGCCCCACGGTTCGTATCCCTGCGCCTTCGAATCGCAAAGCTCGAGGCTCGCAGCTACGCCAGCACCTTCTGCGCCTTTTCCAGCGCGGCTTCGATGTTCTCGATGCTGTTGGCGTAGGAGAAGCGCACGTAGCCCTCGCCGTAGGCCCCGAAGCTGGTGCCCGAGATCGTGGCGACGCCGGCCTCTTCGAGCAGCTTGTCCTGCATCTGCTGCGAGGTCAGGCCGGTGCCGGTGATGTTGGGGAAGGCGTAGAAGGCGCCGCCGGGCGTACGACATGTCACACCGGGCAGGGCGTTCAGGCCATCAACGATGACTTTGCGGCGCTTGTCAAAGGCGGCGACCATCTCTTCGACGAAGTCCTGGGGCCCCTTGAGGGCAGCGATGCCGGCGTACTGCGTCGCGGCGTTGACGCAAGAGTGGCAGTTGATGGCCAGGCGTGTCGCCATTTCGGCAAGACCCTCGGGCCACACGCCGTAGCCCATGCGCCAGCCGGTCATGGCGTAGGTCTTGCTCCAGCCATTGAGCAGGATCAGACGATCCTGGATCTCCGGGTAGTTGAGCAGCGAGACGTGCTCGCGGCCGTCGTAGGTCATGCGGTCGTAGATCTCGTCGCTCATGATCGCGACGTGGGGGTGCGCCGCGAGGCCGGCTACCAGCTTGTCGATCTCCTCACGCGCGATCGCCCCGCCTGTGGGGTTGGCGGGTGAGTTGAGAATCAGCAGGCGCGTCTTCGGCGTAATGCTCGCCAGCACCGATTCGGCATCGAACGAGAAGTCCTTCTCCTCCAGCAGGGGAATCGGCACCGCTTTGGCGCCGGTGAAGTTGATCACGGATTCGTAGATCGGGAAGCCGGGATTGGGATAGAGGATCTCCGTGCCCGCGTCGCCGAACATGAGGATGGCGAAGAACATGGTTACCTTGCCGCCCGGCACCACGACGATGCGCTCCGGACTGACGTCGACACCTCGACGCAGCTTGATGTCTTCAGCGACGGCCTCTCGCAGCTCCGGTATGCCGGGCGCGGGTGTGTAACCGTGATGACCGTCCTGGAGCGCCTTGATCGCCGCCTCGACGACGTGGGGCGGCGTCTTGAAGTCCGGCTGGCCGATGCCGAGGTTGATGATCGGCTTGCCGGCGCGGGCCAGCGCTTCCGCCTTGGCGAGCACGTCGAAGGCGCTCTCGGTGCCGAGACGGTACATCTTCTCGGTCGGCTGAATCGTGGACGTGGTCATAGGTCCTCCACCTGCTGCTCTGGGTCGGGTACAGAGCATAGCCCGCCTCGACGGCATACGCCACGAAGGGGTGGGAGGACGCCGGCCGATGGTCGCTGGCTAGGGCCTGAGGCCGTTCGAGTGCTCTCTCGGCGATTCGCTTTCGCGGGACTGCTCGGCCTGGAATTCGGCGCGCTGCTGCTCCTGCTCCGCCTTGAAGTCCGCCAGTACCTGTGCCTGCTGGCGATCGAACTCGGCGAGCGCATTCGCCTCCTCCGATTGAGTCGGAGGCCTCTCGCCATCACTCGAAGGACCGGCGTCCTTGCGATCGGCAATGAAGGCTACGAGGTCGGATTCGCTGATCCGCCAGCTCGCCTTCCGTCCCCCGAGCTGCAGGGCACGGAGACGGCCGGAACGCACCATCGCGTAGACCGTGTCCCTGTGTACGCCGAGATATTCGCTGACTTGCTCGACTGTGAGGAGTCTGTCGTTCATCTCCAAATTCCGCCACCAGTAGTAGATTCGATGGTGGAAATCATACTGGATTTGTGTAGATGATCAAGACTCATTATGAATCATATGGTGTCGCTGCCCTGTCGGAGGCACAAAGAAGCGCCCGGTGTCTGCACCGGGCGCTTCTTTAGCGTACTAGGCCGCGGTTATGCGCGCTGAACGCGGACGCCGCCCTTGGGCGTGCCGCCCTGGATGCTCTTGACATCGATGATCATGGCGCAGCCGGACTCCCTGGTCTCGTGCTTCTGCTCCACGTCCTGGATGCCGTTCCACACGTGCTCCACGACGTCGGGCGACTCGTCGATGCGAGCCACACCCTTGATGATGAGGGTCGAGCGAGTGGGGTTGTCTCGGTAGAGGAGGGCAACGTTCGGGTTGGCGGCGATGGCAGAGACCATGCCGCCGCTCTTGTTGCGAACCCAGATCGAGACCTCGGTGGGGCTGTAGGTCTGGACGCTACCGCGCATCGAAAGGTTCGGCGTGCCATCCGGGTCGACGTAAGCCACGCAGAAGGGCGTGTCGTTCGCCAGAGCCGTGTCGATGATGCCCTTGGCGTTGTCAGGAATGTAGTCCAGCACCTCGGGTCGGGGCTGGGGAACGATCTCCTGGTCCACGACCGAGATCTTGCCCTCGCCGTTGAAGGAGAAGGTCAGGTTCAGCGCGGCAGGCGCGGCGCCCATGGCCGGGAAGGTCGCGTGGATCTTCACCTTGTCGCCTTCTTCCTGGGGGAAGCCCCAGTAGCCGCGGCGGTAGACGGGTGTGTTCGGCCAAACGCCGCTGATGCGGTAGAGGACGTCCTTCTTGCCCTCAACCGTGGCGCCCTGCTTGCCCCAGACGGTGGCGCCGTTCAGCTTGATGTCATCTGCCATGACACTCTCGGCCTCTTCGACGGCCGGGAATTCGCCGGTGCGCATTGCGCGTGCATATGCCTCGGCTGCGTCGGTTCGCTTGCTCATGTTGTTGCCTCCAAAAACTAGATGGCTTCTTCCGGCTGGGAAAGTGCGCCGGGACCGGTTACGGGGATGCCTGTGATGGCGTTGCGCATTCTATCCAATGCGGCACTTGCCGCCAAGATGGTTTTCGCGCGCAACTATCGCCTCGCATCATACGCCGCGGCAGTCCGTCGACACATCCGCTAGAACACGGTGCCCGAGTTACTCCGATGGCTACTGCAGCGCGGTGTAGTCGATCCGGAAGGCGTTGAGGAACTGTGTGAAGTCATCCAGGGCGCTCGTATCGCTGTCCGGCACGGTCAAGGTGATCACCACGTGGCAGTTGGCGCCATCGCTCGGGTAGACCTGGTAAGTGTCGAGCTCGGCGTAGAACTTGATCTTGATCAGCGGGTAGCTCTTGCCCATGAAGTCGACGTTGCCCTGCTGCTCCGCCTGGACGCCGTACTGCTCCATGGTCGCCACCTCGTCGCCGGGAGCCGGCACGTCAGACGCCGCGAAACAGCCAAGCACGTTGATGTTCGACGCGAACTCAGTATTCTCCGGGTCAAGGAACACCAGTAGCGTGTTATCGCTCGCGCCTTCGAGCGACTGCAGCACCAGCTGCTGATCCTGCTCCGAGAGGTTACCCAGCATATCGGCGGTATCAGCGCTCAGGCCTTCTTCGGCCAGCTGGGCGGTCTGCTCGGCGTCCAGGTAGAAGGGCGTCCATTCGTCCCGCACGACACCGGCATAAGGACCCTGCGAGAAGTCCTTCCAGCCTGCAGGAGCCGGAGTGCC
The DNA here is from genome assembly GCA_963731765.1 of uncultured Chloroflexia bacterium. Taxonomy (GTDB): domain Bacteria; phylum Chloroflexota; class Dehalococcoidia; order DSTF01; family WHTK01; genus WHTK01. The sequence continues at coordinate 9,164 of CAVSWS010000027.1, read as the reverse complement.
GGTGCTCGAAGACGAGGCGTCGTCATCGCCGCCACCACAGGCGCTCACAGTGAGGGTGAGCAGCGCCACGAGCAGCACGACTCCGAAGGTTCGAAAAGCGGTCTTGTTCATCGACCCAATGTGTCATCGCGCGGACGATGGGTCTAGAGGCAGCTGCCCGAGTCAACCCCAAACAGCGGGGACGTGGCGACGTAAGCGGTGCGATAAGTTGCGGTGCGCAAGCCTCCAGGGAGCGCCAGGCGTCTGTGTGAGCTTCAGGTACCGACGAAAGCAGCGCCTCGCCTGTAGACTGCCTGCAGAGCATGAGCGTCGCGACACTCCCCGAGGTAGACGAGGCGTTTCTCGAGCGCGGTCTGACCAGCGCCGAGGTGGAGGAGCGACGCGCCCAGGGCCTCGTCAACACGGCGCCGCTGCAATCAAGCCGCACCTACACCCGTATCGTCTTCGACAACGCAATTAACCCGATCAACGTCTCGTTGTTCGTGATCTCGGCCGTGCTGCTCGCCCTCGGCCTCGTAGGCGATGCCGTGCTCACGGCCGGACTCGTGTTGGGAAACGTAGTCGTTGGCGTCGTGCAAGAGAGCCGCGCCAAGCGCCAGCTCGACCACATCGCCCTGGTGACGCGACCCATGGCGACGGTAGTGCGGGACGGTGTCGAGTCCGTCATCGACCCTGTCGACATCGTCCAGGGCGACCTCATACGCGTCAAAGCGGGCGACCAGGTGCAGGTCGACGGCCGCGTCCTGCAGGCGACGGGCCTCAGCGTGGACGAGGCCCTCCTCACGGGCGAGGCCGACCTCGTGCGCAAGCAGGCAGGCGAAGACCTCAACTCCGGCACGTTCTGCATGACCGGCGAAGGCAGCCAGCTCGCCGAGACCATCGGCACGGAGACGGTGTCCTACAAGATCACCATCCGCGCCCGGGCCTTCAAGTCGGTACGTACGCCGCTGCAGCGAGAAGTCGGCCTCGTGATCTGGGTCATGGCAGGTGTCGTGCTCGTGCTGAGCGGCCTCGTGATCAACTCATTCGTCAACGTCTACGACGGCCTGCCTCTCATCGAGACGACGCGCGCCGCGGCTGTCACGGTTGCGCTCGTACCGCAGGGCCTGTGGTTCATGGTCACGGTCGCCTACTCGCTGGCCGTGGTGCGCACGGCTCGCAGCGGCGTGCTGATCCAGCGCCTCAACGCGGTCGAATCGATCAGCCGCGTCGACGTCCTGTGTCTGGACAAGACCGGCACGCTCACGTCGAACGCCCTGAGCGTCGACGCGATCCTGCCCCTCGGCATGCCCGAGGATGAGCTGCGCCGGGCCCTCGGCACCTTCGCCGCGAGCGCCGCGTTTCGCAATCGCACGAGCGAGACGATCCTCGAAGCTTGCCCGGGCGAGGCCCAGCCGGTGACCCAGGAGGTTGTCTTCGACTCCACGCGCAAGTGGAGCGGCATGGCCTTCGATGGCACCGTCTACATCATGGGCGCGCCGGAGATCCTCGCTCCGTTAGTGCACGCTGCAGATGCCTACGCCGATGCCGTGGAAGAGGCGGCGGAGAAGGGCCTGCGGGTGCTTCTCTTCGCGGGGATGGACGACGGCACGGAAGTCGACATCGAGAACAACGGCATCAAGCCGGGCTCGCTGACAGCGTACGGCCTGATCATCCTGCGAGACGAGCTGCGCGCGGACGCCCGCGAGACGGTCGAACGCTTCACCTCAGGCGGCGTGGCGCTGAAGATCATGTCCGGCGACAACCCGGACACCGTCGCCGCTCTCGCGCGCCAGGCAGGATTCAGCGACGAAGCCACCGCCATCGCCGGCTCAGAGCTCGACGGCCTGGACGACGAGGCCCTCTCCGACCTCGTCGAACGCGCCACGATTTTCGGTCGCGTCACCCCGGACAACAAAGAGCAACTGGTGCACGCCCTGCAGCGCCGCGGCCGCTTTGTCGCCATGATTGGCGATGGCGTAAACGACATCCCGGCCTTGAAAGCGGCGCACGTCGCGGCGGCGATGCGCTCAGGCAGCCCCGCCACCCGCAACGTCGCCGACATCGTGCTGCTGGAAGACTCCTTCGGCGCCCTGTCCAAGGCGCTACTGGAAGGCCAACGCATCCGGCAGGGCATGGAGAGCATCTTCAAGCTCTTCCTTGTGCGCACTGTGGCCATTGTCATCGTCATCCTCATCGCCGCCCTGGCATCGGACCCCTTCCCGCTGACGCCAAGACAGAGCGCCATCTATGCCACGCTCACGGTCGGCATTCCGGCGGTTGCTCTCGCAGCGTGGGCTCAGCCGGGCAAAACCCCGCACCTCCTCCTGCCGGGGACCATCGCCTTCGTATTTCCCGCCGCCCTGACCATCGGTCTGACATGCTTCGGGACGTATCACGTCTTCCTGGACCTGGGCGCCACGCTGAAGGAGGCGCGCACAGCCTTCACCCTCGTCGGCGTGCTATGTGGCATTGCCCTGATCCCGTATTCCGTGCAGTCGCAGAACAACTGGCTGGAACGATGGCCCCTGGAGCAACGTCCCCGCCTTGTCCTGCTGGCGGCCGGCATGCTGGTGCTGTTTGGCATCGGGGTTACCGTCCCTGTGTTCAGCCGGTTCTACGAGATGGGGACGCTGCCGTTCTACGCCTATCCCCCGCTCGCCCTCATCGTGGTCGCCTGGGCCTTCTTCCTCAAGGGCGTCGTCCGCTACGGCATCGACGACTGGCTTGGGCGCGTCACGGAGTCGCTCCTCGTGCGCCTGGTGCTGAAGCCGTAAGACGGGCATACGAGCACGCTGGCATACGAAGATCGACGCCCGCCAAATCTGGGCGCCGATCTTCTGGTCGTTGCGAGGAGGCGATAGCCGACGCGGCATGACCAGTCCTGAGTCGCAGACCAGAACCGTCCGCGGTCATGCCTGTATGCCTGTACTCGCTACGCCACCCAGGACACGCTCTGGCCACCGTCGACGACCATGTTGAGGCCGGTGATGAAGCCCGCCTCGCTGGAATGCAGGAAGAGGGCGGCGTAAGCCACGTCCCAGCCCGTACCCATCTTGTTACGCAGCGGCACCTGGGCATTTCGGGAAGCAATAACCTGCTCGCGCGGGATGCCCGAGGCTACACGCGCTTCGATCGCCATCGGCGTCTCCATGAGGCCGGGCAGAATCGAGTTGACGCGCACGCCGTGGGGCGCATTCGCCGCCGCAAGGTTGTGCGTGAGACCGACGACGGCCTGCTTCATCGTCTTGTAGCCGACGAGTGGGTACGCGCCGAGTGCCGCCATGGAGGAGATGTTGACGATGGAGCCCTCTGATTCGCGCAGGTGGGGCAGAGCGTGCTTGCAGGTGAGCCACATGCCCATGAGGTTGACGTTGAAACTGCGTGTGAACGCCTCGACGGTCAGGTCGAGGGCGTTTGCGTCGCCGAGGGCGAGGCTGGCGCCAACGTTGTTGTGCAGGATGTCGAGGCGGCCGTGTGTCTGTATCACGTAGCCGACCATCGACTGCACGTCCGGCTCCTGGGTGATGTCGCAGGCGACTGCGCTGGCCTCGCCGCCTTCGCCGCGGATGAAGTCGGCCGTGTCCTGCGCCCGGGCGAGGTCGCGGTCGGCCACGACGACCTTCGCGCCCTCTCGCGCCAGAACGACGCACGTCGCACGCCCGTTGCCGATCGTCTCGCCCGGCGTCTGCCCGCCGCCCACCACCAGCGCTATCTTGCCTTCGACCCTGCCTGCCATCGCGTTCCTCCTGAGTAATTTCGAGGCTGAGTCTAAGCCCGCCACCCGGTCTGAGCTAGAATCCGACCGGACTAACGACCAGGAAGCAGGTGGCGCGGTGACGAAGGTAAGCAGTTTCGAGACGTGGCGGGTGCGCATCCCCTACGAAGGCGGCCGGCGCTTCGGCAACCACATCGTGCTGCGGCTGCGCACGGACGATGGCCTCGAAGGTCTCGCGTACGTGTCTAACCTGTCGCCGGCCTTGATCAAGGCACAGAAGGTCGCCATCGAAAGCTTTGCCGAATTCGTCATCGGCGAAGACCCGATGGCTGTCGAGCGCATCAACACCTCGCTGATGCAGCGGGCGGGCTTGCGCGACCAGTTCTGGGGCCTCGCACGCAGCGCCATCTGCGTCATCGACATCGCCCTGTGGGACCTCAAGGCGAAGATGCTGAATCAGCCGCTGCACCGCCTCCTCGGCGCTCAGTCGGACGAGGTGACGGTCTACGCCAGCTGGAACCTCTGGTGGCAGTACGACATCCCGACGCTGGTGAAGCACGCCGAGGAGCACCTGGAGCGCGGCTTCCGGCAGATGAAGTACCGCATGGGCGGCGTCACGACGCTATCGGAGGCGGTTGAGCGCACGAAGGCGCTGCGGGAGACGGTGGGGCCGGACGTCGAGCTGCTGGTGGACATGAACTGGTCGTGGACCGTGAACGAGACGATCGAGCGCGGCAGGGCGCTGCAGCCGTACGGCCTGTACTGGATCGAGGACCCGATCCCGGCCCAGGATATCGAAGGGCTGCGCGAGATCGCCCAGGCTATCGAGACGCCGATCGCCGCCGGCGAGACCTACGACAGCCCGGCCCAGTTCCGCACCGCCCTGGAGCACCGCGCCCTCGACAAGGTGATCGTGGACCTCGAGGTCGGCGGTATCACGCCGTTCCTCAAGATCGCGCACCTCGTCGAGAGCTTCGGCATCGGCGTCGCCAGCCACACCTGCACCGAAGTCGGCACGCACCTGGTTGCAGCCCTCTCGAACGGCCTGACGGTGGAATACCTTCCCTGGGCCCAGGAGCTGTTCCTGGAAGTGCCGCCCGTGAAGGACGGCAAGCTCGTCCTCAGCGATAAGCCCGGACTGGGCCTGGCGCTGGACGAGGCGGCGCTCAAGAAGTACGCAGCGGAGTAGCTAAGGAATCCCACCCCTGAAGGGATGGGCTACGTGAGGGACGACTCCGTCACAGGCGGATTGGAATGGCTGAAGACGCATCGCTCTTGTGGCTGGGCGCCACCTACGGTCTGCTGGGCCCCGGCTGGCAGGCCAGCTTTCGTGTCGAACAGGACGGCGATGCCCAGACCGTGGTCGTGCTCCTCAGCCAGAAGGAGACCGACGTCATCTGCCGCGCATCTCGGGCAATCGAAGCTGGAGAAGCGCCAGGCGGAGCTGATCTTGCAGCACGGTGGCCGCGAGCGCATCGAGGCCGCGCTACGAGAGGGCGAGACGCCGGAGCAGGTCGAAGTGAGCACCACGCCATCGAGCCTGGCTTCGGACCTTGCGCGGTGGCGGGTAGGACGCTAGTCGAGAAGGCGAAGGTGACGACAACGACGTCGCAATGCCGCTCGTCCTGCCATAATTCCTTTATCGCTTCGTCAGACGGGAGAGTGGCATGAATCGCGAGGATGCTTGGAACTTGCTCTGTGAGTACACCCAGACCGACGCACTTCGTCGCCACGCGTTGTCCGTCGAGACTGTGATGCGTGCCGAAGCCCGGCAGCACGGTGGCGATGAGGAAACCTGGGGCCTCGTCGGTCTTCTGCACGACTTCGACTACGAGATGTTTCCAGATGAGCACCCTTTAAGGGGCAAGAGCATCCTTGAGGAACGTGGTGTACCGGAGGAGATCATCTACGCGATCCAGTGCCACGCCGACTTCACCGGCTATGAACGGCGCTCGATGATGGACAAGATGATCTTCGGCGTCGATGAGCTCACCGGGTTCGTCATCGCCTGCACCCTGGTGCGTCCGAACAAGAGCCTGGCTGGCCTGGACGCCAAGAGCGTGCGAAAGAAGCTGAAGGACAAGAGCTTTGCACGCACAGTGATCCGTGATGACATCTGGAAGGGCGCCGAAGAACTCGGCGTCGACTTCGATGAGCACGTCGAGTTTGTCATCGAAGCGCTCAAGCCAATCGCCACGGAGATCGGCCTTACAGCCTGAGGACCGATAGCATCACATCGACCAAACACAACAAGTGCCGGTGGCCTTCAAGGACCGCCCTGGAACTCAACAGAACGGATTGTCTTCAAGCCGCATACTACTCGCAGCCTATGCCATCCCCGTCACTGTCGAGGCGGAACACGTCTGGCCCAACCACGTAGACCTTGCCCGTGAAGTTGGGCCCGTTGCCTCCGCCGCCGATGCAGTCGTAATCGCCTGCGTATAGGCCCAGGCAGGCACCAGAGTAGGACGGATGACAGCCCGGTTGCGGAGTGGGCACCGCGCCTGAGAAGCCGACTTCGTTGGAAGCCCAGCTGTAAAGCGCGATGATCGCCGGAAGCAACAAGAGCAGCAGCCAGACTAACCTCACCAGTAAGCCCCTCTGTGCTTACTATCGGCAGCGACCCCGTTGCGCTATCCCAGGAAACTTAGGGGGTTGAGGCGCTTCTACGGAGCTGCTTCTTGTTCAAGCGGAGCCGCTTAGGTGGGTCGGTTTAGCGGCGTTCCTTAGCTCGCCCCACAAAAGGCACAAAGGGAAAGCCCGCCGTGTGTTGCGGGCCTCCTCCTGCCTCAGTGTCTTATTGGTCCGACCCTAATTACTGTCCGTCCTCATTGGTCCCGCCATGGCAGGCTCCGTCCTTGCCCGGGAAGCCCTTCTCAAGCCCGTAATCCTTCCACGAATCGGCAGCCGTCTGAACCTGCGAGGTTAGTTGCCCATTCGGGTCGCTGGTGTCGAGGTCGTTGAGCCCACTGTATGCGCAGTTTGAGTTCGCATGTTCGGGGGCGGCCGTTACGTTGGTGTTGTCAAATGTGCCCGGCGGCCCCTTCACCTCACCGGCCAAGGCAGCACCGGCCGAGCCTAGCATGAAAGCTGCGCAGATTGCTGCGCTTAGGATTGTCTTCCTTATCATCCCTTTATCCTTTCGGGAATCTGCATAACGAATCCAACCATCCACCAAGGCTTGCTCAGTCTATAACAGGTTAAAGGGTCTGATCCGCTGGGCCAGCATCATCTTCCGCAAGACCGGTATGTCCGATCGAGAACGAGGAACGGTTCTGCGGAGCTGCTTCCTAAGGAAACTTAGGGGTTTCTCCCTATGTTGAACCCTGCCTGCCCGCTCATACGATGCCGGAGTTGGTGGCGAGAACCAACGGGAGACGTAAGAAGGACATGAGCAACACCTGCGCGCACCACTGGGTACTCGGCCAACCAACGGCCGGGAACATCGACGGGACGTGTCGAAAGTGCAGCGAGGTGCGCGTCTTCCCGGCGGTTCTCGACGACCTCGATCCACGAGCGGATTCTGAACCGAGACATCTCTCAGGCGTGGCGACGGCCGTCGGCGGGGCACGGCCGTCGTCCGTCGCCGTCTTGTCGAAGGTACAGGAAACGTGATAAGTAGTTAAGTAATCCACTCTTGTCGTTTCGGTACATGCGACAAGCGGATTCGGTCAAAGCAAGGAGCACCGATGAATCGCACCCCCGCAAGTGCGCATTCCGGCCGACCTGATGGTCAGAACCGGAGTGCCGCCAACCCAATCATCCGCGTACTCATAGCAGACGACCACGCCGTTCTCCGGCAGGCGCTGCGCTACATGCTGGAGTCTCAGAACGGCCTCGAAGTCGTTGGTGAGGCCTCCAACGGCCGCGACGCCGTCGAAATGGCCGAGAAGCTGCAGCCGGACGTCGTCCTCATGGACACCGTCATGCCCGGCCTCAACGGCATCGAGGCGACGCGCCAGATCCGCCGCCGTCTGCCCAAGGTGAAGGTCCTCATGCTGACCGGCTACCAGGAGGACGAACAGGTGGCCGGCGCCCTCAAAGCAGGCGCCTCCGGTTACGTGATCAAGAAGTCCGACCTGGACGAGCTCCTCCTGGGCATCCAGGCCGTCCACCGCGGCAACCCGTACTTCAGCAGCAGCATCGGCGACGGCGACCTCACGGACTACCTCTGGCAGCTCAAGAGCAACTCCGGCCGGGTCGGCTACGACCTCCTGACTGCCCGTGAGCGCGAGGTCCTCCAGCTCATCGCCGAAGGCTCCTCCAACCAGCAGATCGCCGAAGAGCTCTACATCAGCGTCAAGACGGTGGAAGCGCACCGCGCCCACATCATGACGAAGCTGCACGCCAAGAACCGCACCGACCTCATCCGCTACGCCCTGCGCAAGGGCCTCGTAGCGCTGGATTCAGTGCCGATCGAGGGCGAATCGCTCTAAGCAATCTGCTGCCCCTCTCCCAGGCAGGAGAGGGGCGCGTCACGGAGGACCCCAATGGCTTCGACCGAGAAGCCCTCTCGCGCCGCGGAGGGCCAGACCAAAGACGTCTTCATTCGCCGGCTGGAACGCCTGATGCGCCTACGCCGCGACTACCTGGACGACCTCAACCCCCTGGGCCTGCGCCTGCTGGACCGGGCCCTTTACGCCACGTACCGCGACTGCCTGGACTACGGCGTCAGCCAGAAGGCGAACGAGATCATGGCTCGCCATCCCATCCCCGGCTGGGACGAGGACGTTCGCAAAGCATCCTGACCATCGCGCCACACGGCGCCGGCAATTCGAGCGAGGGCCGCTCGCCCCATGGCTTCGGAGGGGCGAGCGGCCTTTGTTTGTGCCCGAACGGTGTGCTCGCCTCTGTTGAAGTCTTGAAGGGATCCCGATAGCGCAGGGGGGCCATAAGGCCCGTTATCAGGTCAAGCATCAATCACGCGGGCATACCCCTACACAGCCGCCTCCCCGATGCCGATACATACATGCAAGTAGGAGACATGCTTCCCGCTGCTGACACAGGAGCAGGGGAGACGGAAGTAGGGTGAGGAATGCTGATACTGACACGGAATATCGACCAGTCCATCATCATCCAGGGCAACATCACGATCATGGTACTGGCGTTGAGCGCGATCGAGTAAAGCTGGGCATCCAGGCGCCGGCCGACGTAGCCGTACTTCGAGAGAAGTCTCATGAACGAGGATCCTGACAACAAGACCATCCCGCTGCGGCGGCCTTCTCAGAACCTCACGCCCACGCACGGCGCTCTCGCATTGAAACCCGAGCCCAAGGAAGAATAAGCAAAGACAGCGTGCTGGACGCAGAAGAGGCCGCGCTGGTGAGCGCGGCCTCTTTGTCGTGCCCGTGACAGAGACGCGACAGCCACAGGCAGCAGGACCGAATCGATACCGCTACCAGGAAATGGCCTTAGCCCGAGCGAGGCTCTCTCTGACGTGGGAACACAGGGGCCCGTGCCCATGGGC
>CAVSWS010000026.1:0-162516 GCA_963731765.1 uncultured Chloroflexia bacterium | reverse complement strand
GCTTGCTACGGCCGGTTGTCTGAGTGATGTATGGTCGCGAAAGGAGAGCACGATGAACTTCGAGACCAGCTTTATTGCCAACCGCGAGGTGCGCCTGATCCCGGCAGGCTGGCAGCACCCGAAAGACGAGAAGGGGCGCTACGTTCCTCACCTGAGCCGCTATTACTACGAGGACCTGATGCAGACGCTGGAGCCGGACGAGCCGAGGCCGACCCTGCCACCGATGCCGAACGTGGAGGGGCTTCGAGAGGACGAGTTGGAGATCGCGGCCTACGAGACTACCAGCGAGGGTACGCCGATCTCGCCCGCCTTCCCGAACACGCCCGAAGGCAGGCTGGCGCTGGCCAACTGGTGCGCCGAGCACGAGACGACCTACCGCGACTTCAAGGCTGACGCGGAAGCCTGGGCGGCGATGCTGTTCACGGACTATGTTGTCCTCGTCGACCCGAGCGACGGCAGCATCCGCATCCCCTGAGCCGGGAGCAACGATGACTTCGAGGCCGGCCATTGAGCCGGCCTTTCTCGTGGTCTCGGGAGACACGATGGGAGAATCGTGAAGGGTTGTGTACCCCACTCGCGTAGTCATCAGACGGTGTTCGGGTCGCAGTCCGCCGGGAGCGCGCCCTTCTCCTTCAAGATGGCCAACTGCACGTGGTCTCGGAGGTAATAGAAGTCGTCGGGTTCGCTTTCATCATAGATGAAGCCCCCATTCGAGTGGCCTTCGAGTTCCTGGCAGTGAATCCGCAGCTTGTCGTCCTGAGGAAGCTGGCGGATCAGTTCCGAGGCTTCGTCAACGGAATCAAGAAGCTTCTCGAGGATTTCCAGTCGGGTCATGGTTTTTCTCCTTCAGGTCGTCACTCGACCCGGTGTGCTTGTTCCCCTGCGAAGGCCTCCCAGCGCATGAGGATGATGGACGCGTAGTTTGGGTCGATCTCGATGCCGTAGCAGACGCGGCCGGTGCGCTCGCAGGCAATCAGCGTGCTGCCGGAGCCCAGGAACAGATCCGAGACCAGGTCGCCGGGCCGGGAGCTGTTCTCGATGGCGCGCTCGATCAGTGCCAGGGGCTTCATGGTCGGATGCGCTCCGAGGCTGAGGGCCGGTCGATCCGCCAGACGTCGCCCTGGTCGCGGTCGCCGCGCCAGTGGTGCTTGGCGCCTTCGCGCCAGCCATACCAGATCGGCTCGTACTGCCGCTGGTAGTCGGCCCGTCCCAGGACGAAGCGGTCCTTGGCCCAGATGATCGTGTCGCTCCAGTGAGCGCCTTCCTCGGCGAAGACGCGGGAGACCAGCGGCCACTCCTTGGTGGACATGCAGACGTAGATGGCGCCGTCCGTGTAGCTGAGGAGGTTGCGGGCCCAGCGCGCGCAGAACGCCTCCCACTCGACGGGAGGCAGCGAGTCGTTCTGGATGCGCCGCCGGCGCTGGCCGCGCTGCTGACCACCGTGGTCGCCGAGGCCGACGTTGTAGGGCGGGTCGGTGAACGCCATCGCTGCCTTCTGGCTCGCCGAAGAGCCGCGACACGTCGGCCGTGTCGCAAGCGTCGCCGACAAGCAGGCGGTGGTCGCCCAACGCCCAGAGCTCGCCACGTTGGGCGCGTGGTGCCGCACGTGCGGCCTCCAGCGCGGCGTCCAGGTCGAACGACTCCAGGCGCTCCCGCTTCTCGCGTGCGTCGAGCGCCTTGAGCAGCTTCTTCAGCTCGTCTTCGCGTGAAGCCGGAGAGGGAGAGGTCGATGTCATCCACCGGCGCCAGGTCCGCGAGCAGCCGTGCAGCAGCTCCTTGTCCCAGTCGCCGCTGATCTTGTTCAGCGAGAGGTTGAGGAGCCGGGCCTGCTCCAGGGTGATGTCGAGGAAGATCACAGGCACCGTCTTGTAGCCGAGGCGCCGGGCTGCGATGAGGCGCTGGTGCCCACCGATGACGGTCTTGTCCTCGCGGCGGGCCAGCACCGGCTGGACGAAGCCGTACTCGCGCAGGCTCTTGCGTCAGCGCTTCGAGCTGGGCGTCGGAGATGCGGCGTGGGTTCGCCGGATCGGGGCGCAGACTCGTCGATAGGGACTTGGATCGACTTCGTGACGCGGGGAGAGTCGTCATCGCGGAAGTTCCCCGACTGCTCTTCGAAGGCGCAGATGAAGAGCGGCTCGCGGACCAGGAGCGTCGAATCAGGCTGCCATGAGGCTCCCCCGAGGAACGGAAGGAGTTCCGTCTTGATTTCGTTGGACGGCGAAGCAGCCGCCGTCGCCCCAGACGGAGCGACGAGCGCGGTCGTGACCGCGCTTTTCTGAGCCTCCAGGAGCGGCTAGGGCAGTCGGGAAGGCCGTTCGGGCGTTGCCCTCGCAACGAACGACGCCAGTTGTTTCGCCCCCCTGCACGGACCTCGGCGGTTGAGAGCTTTGACGCCTTGCCAGCCATGATCTTCGAGAGCGTTCATAGGACTTGCCTCCTCCCACTCACGATGCCTGAGTTCTCCTGTGGAGGGTGTGGAGGGTTGCGGAGGGTCGTTCGCGTATGACCTCGCTGATCGCTAGGAGATTCGTGGCTATATCGGATTGGGGTCCGAACCCTCCACGTCAGATTCGAAACCGTGAAGCGAACCCTCCACAGAGCGGCTCTGGTCTCGCTCAGAATCGCAGTCCAACACCGACGTAGAAATTGCCGGTACGACGTTCCTCCCTGATGAACCGCTCTCCCATCTCGTTCGGCCGAAAGCTGGTCATGTTCAGGCGCTCGCGCTCTCGCTCATTCCCGTTGCGCGGCAGCACCATGCCGAGGTAGGCGCTGTGGAGTTGGGTGGACGCCAGCAGAGCATTGTGGAGCCAAGACGCACGCCTCGGCGAGAAACGCCGCCAGAGGATCGCTTTCCGTGCTGTACTCCTCGTGGCTGAGCTAACCCACGGACTCGGGTTCGCTGCATGCCGTCGCGCTGCCAGGAGAGGCAGCCCTCGATCATCCAGTTGAGGATTCCCGGAGCCTCGGCCTTCAACTTGTCGCGGAGGTCGGGATCCTTCTCTTCGGATGAGATGACCTCCTCGAAAGGGAACGAGCTTGATTCGCCGCCAGATGGCCCAGTCGGTGCCACGGATCACCGGTTTGTGGTTGGCGAGCAGGATGATTCTTGAAGCAGCCTCGAACTCGTAGAAGTCCATTCGCATCTTGCGAGCACTTCATGCGGTCGCCGCCAGTCAGCTGCTTGATCAGCCCTTCAGCAAGTGCGCGTCCGTCATCCACCTCTGAAGACATGACGAGGCGAGCGACCGTCGAGGTCGGCCACCTCGGTGGGGTGCGATTCCGTTGCGTCTTCCTGGAGGAGCAGCCCCGGCGCCGCCTGGAGTGAGTATTCCCGACCGATGCACGTCCATCAGCGCGTTGGCGAACGTGGTCTTGCCGTTCGAGCCACCACCGTAGAAAAAGAGCAGGTCCTGTTCGCGGACGCTCCCTGTCAGTCCAGTACCCAGCACGACGCTGCAGGTATCCTCTGCATTTCGGCCTCCGGCTGGACCCGGGCAAGAAAGGCCGCGAAGGTCGGGCATGTGGCTCTGGGATCGAATGACACGGCCGCGTGGACGGGTGATCTTGTCCTTCCCGTCTTGCCGCCGTAGCTGTCCTGTCCTGAGGTCCACCACGCCGTTCTGAACCCCGAGGAGGAAAGGGTCAGCGTCCCAGCCTTCGCCGTCGTCGGCGATTGGCCTGCTCGGACCTTGCCAAGGCGAAGGCGGCTTCGATGCGGGAGCGGTTTTCAGATTGACATGGCCCAGGATGACTCTGCGGCTCTTCTTTGAGGTCCACGAGGTTCGCGGCCTCGTGGTATCGCCACCGCGCGGCCTGTTTGGCCCATCTGGTGGATCTGCCTCCAGTCGGCATCTGTTTGCCAGCGCTCGTTGTGCCAGATAAGCCAGCGAGAGCGCTTGTGGTCAAACCGGAGGTTCTCGCCGAAACGGTGGGCGATCAACTCGGCATTGCCGGAATCGGTACGCTGGCAAACCGTTGCGGCGTCAGCGAAGGATGTCTCCGACGGCTCGTCAGCGGCACCTTCGCCGCGACGGCCGACTTCCTCGAAGGGCTCGGCCAGGGAGAGCAGATGCATCGACGGTCCCACCCGCAACGAAGAAGTCATCGACACCTTGCTTGGCGCCGCCTGACCTGCCGGGGAGGTGGACGATCGTGGACGTGCGCACCTTTACCTTTAGGAAGCGGGCAAGGCGCTTTCTGGGCTGCCTGAACGTTCGGGATTGCTTGCGGCGTCCGAGTCGAAGGCAACGAGGATGACCCTGCCCTTGAGATGCGACTGCTTCCCAGTCCCCAAGAGCGGTCACACCGCTCGCGGCGTTGCGTCCGCGCCAGCCATAGACGCCCTGGAGGGAGATAGCTACCTCCTCACGCGAGTGACCAGAGCGTCGCCTTTCTTTATCCCCTCCGTGATGAAGAGGCGGGGCGTCTGGTGACATAAGAAGGGCAGCGAACGAGGGTGCGCATCGAGTATGGCCGCGTGCTGGCTGGGGTACTCGTACTTGATCGGTCTTGGCGTTACTGAGACGTGGCGGCATCCGGCTTGTAAATGGCCTCCTCTACGCCGAGCGGCGAGAAGAGTGGCAGCCAGCCAGCCGAAGCCTCGGCGCTGTATTTGCTTGTAGCCTTTGGCGCAGGAGCAGGGGGTCGTTGGCACCCCAGACGGTCCGGTAGCCGCGCTCGGATATGATGTCGGCACTCGATGCCGGAGCCTTCGCCCAGTTCGTCGGAGATGCGGTTCGGCGAGGCTGCCAGATTCCTGGAGGGCGGGGAGCCACCATATTCTACCTCAGACCGTCACAACCCGCTTCAGAGTGGTGTAGTTCTGACTTGCACGCGTGCCCCTGCGGCAACTACGGCGACCCCGTGAAGGCCTGCTCCTGCTCCGAAAGCGCCGTCTCGCGCTACCAGCGTCGCATCTCCGGCCCAATGCTCGACCGCATCGACCTGTTCGTGGAGGTGCCACGTGTCGACTACGAGAAGCTGTCGTCCCTGTCATCCGCCGAGCCATCGTCCTGCGTGCGGCAGCGTGTGAACCAGGCGCGAGAGCTGCAGACGCAGCGCTTGCGGGAGCGGGGCGCCTCCGACAACGCGGAGATGTCACCGGCGGACGTGCGCGACTTCTGTCAAACCAACCTGGACGAGGGCGCGATGTCCTTCCTCAAGCTCGCGACGAACCAGCTATCGCTCTCGGCTCGTGCCTTCCACCGCATCCTCAAGGTGGCACGCACCATCGCAGACCTCGCCGGCGCCGAGACGCTGACGACGGCTCACGTCGCCGAAGCCGTGCAGTACCGCCAGCGCTCGCGCGCGGTGTAGAGGAGCCGTATTTCCCAGCCACATAGCCGAGGCGTATGGCCAGGGATGTTCACGGGGAACGGGCTGTGCGAGGACTTTGCGGATGACGGAAGGGTTTATTCCCCCGGCACTCGCGAGTCGACCCTCCGGTACATGAGGCGCCAGGCCGTCACGTGGGCCTCCCAGGTCGGCGGGCCGCTCGAGAGGGGCTTGGCGGAGGCTGGATTGGCAGCGCGCGCTTTTCGAGTGGCGATGGATTCCTCGTTGCCTTCGTACACGGCCAGGAAGTGAGGCGAGCCGGGCGCCGGATGGCGGAGCTCACGATAGAGCTCGTAGCGGGTGCCGCTAAGGAACTTGCTCACGGCGACGACCTCGGGCACATGAACTTCGGTGTAGAAGTCGTTGAACTCCTGGAGCCCACGGGCATCTGTGCCCTCGGGAACGTCCATACCGACCATGTAGATGTACGGCGCTGCGCCTGCGCCCAACTCGCCCGCCTCGGGCACGAGACGATGCCAGATGAGACGCCACCAGCCCTCGTAGTTCTGCCATGCGGCCGGCCCTTTCGAATAGGTCGGGCGACTCTCCGGTGCGCCGTCGTTGCGCTCGATGTAGAGGTCGGCGGCCTTCTGGCTGTCCATCTCGTACACGGCGAGCCATCGAGGCCCGAAGTTGCCACGGGCGTCCGGCTCGATGAGCTCATATCGAGTTGCGCGAATGAATCCCGGGTTGGCGGCGAGCACCTCGCCCGCGTGAACGTTGCTGTAGAAGTGGTTGAAGTCGGCGAGGTCGGTCTCGCTGGTGTCGGGCTGCGTGTTCATGCCGACCCAGTACATGTACGGCGCGTTAGCCATCGGTCGCTCCTTCGGCGCTATTGTGTGCTTGTCGAGGGAGATCATAGGGCTTATCGAAGCCGTGCGTGAGTAGCCGGCCGGGAGATATCGAGGAAGGTAGAGAGGCGATTGAGTGGCCTAGCGCGGCAGGCCTTCGGGCTGGCCGTAGCTCACGGCCCAGCGATACGCGCCCCGCAGGCCGTAACGTTTGAGCATGTATGAGGCGTCATCGAGCTCGATGCCCATGAGCAGCGTTAGCTGGGCGTACGGTCGCAGACTTCTCGACTCGTACATCGTCTCTCGGCAGAGGTAGCTGGCCCGAGCGGACACCGCCAGCGCGAACGCCTCGGGCGCCTTGAGCTCTTCATCTATCACGAGGAAGAGTTTAACAAACAAACAGGCGAGCAAACGCACAAAGACGCGGCCATCGTCCCTGTAGGTTTGCCCGCCTGTCTGCCCTTAGTCTGTAGCTACTTCGCTACGGCTCGCTTATCCAGGATTTTCGCCAGGCGCGGGTAGACCCTGCGGGCGTTGCCCTCGAAGATCTTGTACTTGTCGTCGTCCGTGAGACCCGGCGCCGCTTCGATGTAAGGCTTCGTGTCGTCGTAGTAGCGGCCCGTGCGCTTGTCGATTCCGCGGACGGCTCCGATCATCTCAGAGGCAAAGATCACGTTGTCAGAGCCGATGACGTCGACCAGCAGGTCGATGCCGCGCTGGTGGTACACGCACGTGTCGAAGAAGATGTTGTCCATGAGGTACTCGTCCAGCTCAGGACGGCCCTGGTCCGCGGCGATGCCACGGTAGCGACCCCAGTGGTACGGCACTGCGCCGCCGCCGTGGGGAATGACCCACTTCAGCGTCGGGAAATCCTCGAACAGGTGACCCAGGACGTTCTGCATGAAGAAGGTCGTGTCGCCGTTGATGTAGTGGGCGCCGGTGCCGTGGAAGTTCGGGTTGCAGGAACCGCTCACGTGGAGCATGCCCGGCACGTCCAGCTCCACCATCTTCTCGTACAGCGGGTACCACCACTTGTCGGTCATCGGCGGGTCGGTCCAGTAGCCATCGCTCGGGTCCGGGTTGACGTTGCAGCCCACGAAGCCGAGCTCGTTCACGCAGCGCTCCAGCTCCTCGATGCAGTTCGCCGGAGACACGCCGGGCGATTGCGGTAGCTGGCATACCGGGATGAATGAGTCCGGCACGAGTTCGCAGACGCGGTAAATCAGGTCATTGACGGTCTGCGTCCACTGCAGGCTGACGGAAGCCGGCCCCACGTGGTGCTCCATGCCGCCGGCCGTCGGCGAAAACAGAGCAACGTCGGTGCCGCGGTCTCGCTGCAGCTTGAGCTGGTTCTTCTCGAGCGTGTCGATGATCTGGTCATCGCTGATATTGAGCTTGCGCGAGATGGGCGCGTTGGCGTCCTTCTGCTCCTGTCGCCAGTTCTTCAGCTCAACTGGTGCCGTCGTGTAGTGGCCGTGGACATCGATGATCATGAGCGATTCCTTTGCTGGGTAAAACGACCGTAGAGTCGGGGATGATTCTAGCCTTAAACGTCGTCAGTTAGTACTGATTGGTTCGAATCGGTAATTGGTGCTTCGAAGTCCATCACGCAGGTTACTCGGGTTCGATTACGCCGGCGCGATTGCCGATCCTCGTGCCGATCCAGACCTTGCCGGCGCCGAACTGCAGGCTGCCAAGTTCCGCTGACTTCGATGAGTAGGGGCTCCTCAGACTGTAACGCTCCTTCACATCGCCGCTATTCGGGTCCACTCGAACGACCGTGTTCTTACTGCGCTGGATGCCCCACAGCCAACCGGCACCGGCTGCGATGGACGAGAGGTCATTGTCACCCTTGAATTCAAGCGGGTCAGCCACGGGCTCGAGGGTCTCGGCATCGATGCGGTGCACCCGACCGCTACCTTGTTGTAGCCCGCCATCGCTGGTCGTCATCCACACCTCGCCCTGCCCAACTGTGAGACTGCCACCGGACTCGCCCAGCTCGACATCGCCCGTCGCCTTCCCCGTCGTCGCATCCAGGCGCATGAGGTGACCGGAGTGGGATGCCCACACGACGCCATCGCCGGCAGCGAGGTCGGACAGCGACTCTGCGAGAGGGATGGCCGGTAATGCCTCGCCGTTCTGCGTGTCGATACGCACGATGCTCTGTCGGAGGGCTATCCAGAGCTCGTCGCCGATCACCGCCATTGGCAGGGAAAAACTACCGAGCAAGTCTTCATTTCCGGTAAGGAAAGGCACTGGCTCGCCTAACGTGGAAATGTCGCGGCTTGCACGCGCCACCGTGCCGTCATGCAAGGCTACCCACACTGCGTCGCCATCGGCAGCCAGCCCCAGGGGAAAGTCGGGTAGTTCGATGGGCTCGCCGATCTCGTGCGACTCGGCGTCGACCGGGACAACTGCACCGCCAACTGCAAACCAGACGTAGTGCTCTGCGACTGCCATCTGTTCCGGCGCCGCCAGCGTTTCCTTGTCCGCAAACGCAAAGTCGAGCGTCTCGATAGACGTGCCGCCGGAACACGCGGTCGCCGTTACTAAGAGCGGGATTAGCAGCAGGTAGGGCAGAGGAGTGCGCAGCCTCGTCAAGCCGGGAGACCTACTCGGTGATGTCGTCTGCTCATGCTTGAGGACCCTCCATCAGATGCGACAGATCTTGGGCGCACTCGGGAAGTGAGTCAACTCGATTGGCCAGCTAGCAAGCGAGTGGCCGCTTGCTGACAGCCTCCCACTACAGGCGTATGCTGGCGGCCAGGAACGGCGGGGCGTTGTTGCGCGACTCGCCGGCGAGATGGAGGTACATCGTGGCCAAGATCAGACACATCGCTTACCGAGTGGACGATGTCGAAGCGATGGCGAACTTCTTTGTCCAGGCGTTTGAGATGGAGATCGTCGAGCGTCGACCTACCGGAGCCGTTGACCTCTCTGATGGCGTCATTAACGTCACGGTGCTTCCCGCCGGTACACCGGCAGGTGAGGGTGAGGCACAGCTTGGCATCGGCCACATCGGTTTCACCGTGGAGGACGACGAGGCGGCCAGGCAGCGTCTACTTTCCATCGGCGCTACGGAAGCCAGAACGATCCGGAACGACAGCGCCCACTATGAGGTGAAGTTCACGGGACCCGAGGGCATCGTTGTCGACATCGGTCACTGGGCCGGTACTGCGCCCATCGATAGTGAGGCGGCCGCTTCGCACGCCTGATCGCGTTCGGAAGCTCATCCCCCAGATCGCAATTCGAAGGAGGTTCTCGTGAAGCTCAAGCGAATCGGTCATGTTGCCCTGCGCTGCGCCGATGAAGACCGCTCTCGCGCGTTTTACCGCGACGTGCTCGGCTTCGAGGTCAGCGAGCAGGACCCGGACCACGGCGGCACGTTCATGACCCTCGGCGACAACTTCCACACCATCGACGTGTTCCCCACGCCGGACGTCGAGAGCGCGCAGAAGCCGAAGACAGGCCAGGTCGGTCTGTTCCACATCGCCTTCGAGGTCGCCCGCTACGAAGACCTCAAGGATGCTTACGCCACGCTGATCGAGCACAAAGTGCCGATCTCGCACTGCACGGATCACGTGAGCCAGCGCAGCATCTACTTCAACGACCCCGATGGCAACCGCCTCGAGGTCTACTTCGAGGTGCCGGACGCATTACGTCGATACGCCGTGCAAAACCGGGGCGATGAGGACGTGCCTTTGCAGGTCACCGGCCCGGACGAGCCGCTGCCGGCATGGCTGGACGAAGACTGGCTCGCCCGCTTCGAACCCGTCGCCGTCTCCTAGCGTCAGGAACCGGCGTCGCGTGACCGTCGAAGGGCTCGTGCAGTTCCACATCGCCATCGTCACCGGCGATATGCAGGGCGCCATGTCGCGCTATGGGCGGGTTCTCGGCGTTGAAGACTGGAGCTTCTGGGACCGAATGCCGCCGGGCTCACCGATGCGCGTGGCGTACGGGGCGGGCGCCGGCGCGACGTGGGAGCTCATCAGCATCGAGCAGGACGGCGCGTCGCAGTTCCAGGAGTTCTTCCGTAAGCACGGCGAAGGCGTCCAGCACATCGGCTTCTGGTGTCCCGACCTCAAGTCGTCTGTGAGCGCGGCCCTGGAGGCCGGCGGCGAGATCGTCAGCACCATCCTCGATCGGCAGGGCAACGCCGTCGTGCACGTAACCCCCGGCGACCTCGACGCTCTCGAGTTGCCACGGTCGCTCTTCCTCAACGCCAACGTCGGCTTCACGCTCGAGTACTTCGGCCCCGGCAGCGAGCAGATGTACAAAGACTGGTTCAAGGACGACTACGACCGAATGCTCCGACCGCCGCCCTGGTAGCCGCTCAGCATTCAGCGATCAGCAGTCGGCCGTCAGCGAAAGAGCGAATGGACATCGTAATCCTCGCTTGCTTCTGCGGAAGGAAGCATTGAGCGAGGGTTCGTCACCTGCGTCGTAGGCGATCATGAGCTGAGAGCTGACGCCTGAAAGCTCGCCCGCTAGCCCCAGAGCTTCTTGCTGGCGATCGCCGCCCCTTCGGTCATCATGCGGAACTTCTCCCACATGATGTCCGGGTGCACACGACGCGTGGAGTACGTCTGCGCGAAGCCGCAGTCGGCGGCGGCAATGACGTTCTCTCGCCCAACGAGGTTCGCGTAGTTCATGATGCGCTCGGCCACGAGCTCCGGGTGCTCGACCACGTTTGTCGTATGGGCGATGACGCCGGGAATAATGATCTTGCCCTCCGGCAGCTTGACGTCCTCGAACACGTGGTACTCGTGCGCGTGTCGGGGGTTGGCAGCCTCGACGGAGTAGGCCTGCGCCTTGATCTTCAGGGTCACGCCCACAATGTGCTTGAAGTCGATGTCCGTTGTGTGTGGCCCCGGCCAGCTGCCCCAGCACACGTGGTAGCGAACCTGCGCCTCCGGGATGTCGCGCAGGGCGTGGTTCAGCGCTTCGACACGGACCTCGGCGAACTTCGCGTAGTCCTCCGGCGCCGGGGGCGGGTCCATCGAGTCCCAGGCTGTCACGCCTCGCGGGTCGTCAATCTGGATGATCAACCCGGCGTCGGTCGCCATCTTGCACTCCTCATGGATGGCATTGGCGATGGCTTCCAGGTACTCCTCGGTGCTGGCGTAGTAGCGGTTCGGCCGCTGCTGCTCGATCGTGCCGGGCGCCGTGATCGGGTAGAAGACCTCGTCGTAGCCCGTTGCGGCCATTCCGGCCTTGATGTTGTCGATGTCCTGCTGGACGAAAGCCTGACCGGTGAACGTCACGGGGCCGACGCAGGCGATCTGGGTCAGGGCCGGGTTCCAGCCGGCGCCAAGACCGCCTCCCTCCATCTCGTTATAGGCATCGAGAAAGCGCCTGCGGTCGCGGCCGAGCAGGAATGACCCCGTGGCGCCTTCGACTACGCCGAAGCCGGTGAGGCGGTCCGTGATGTAGTTGGCGAAACCGGACTTGGAGAACTCGCCGTCGTTCGGTATGTCGATGCCGGCGTCCTTCTGCTCATGGAACACGTCGACGATGGCCTTGCGCAGGGTATCCGCCTCGGCTCCCTCGAAGAGCTTGCCGGACGGCCGGTTGGCAAGCATCGCAACGACCTCGGGCGGCCGGATCAGGCTGCCGACGTGAGTGGTGAGTATGCGATCGGTGCTGCGCTTCATGGCTCTCCTCGTGACTTGGATTCAGGCTCGTGGCGGTTTTGTGTTGTCTGATGCGCGTCGACTTGGGGACTGGCGGGCGGTCGCTGACGCCCCCGCGCCGGTCAGGACGAGCGCGTCCTCGTGCTCCTCTATCAGGGCGACGATGCAGTGTCGCGGATGCCATGCAACAGGCTGACAAGGTGAGCCTGTTGCATCGCTACCTCTACCAGAGTGCCTTCGTAGCCAGCTGAGCCCCTTCGGAGAGGGTCTTCAGCTTGGCCCATACGATCTTCGGGTCGACGTTCGTCGAGGCCGCGTTGGTGCCGAAGCCGCAATCGACGCCGGCGATGACATTCTCCTTGCCCACCAGGCGCGCGTAGCTCTGAATGCGCTGCGACACCAGCTCCGGGTGCTCGATGAAGTTCGTCGTGGAGTCGATCACGCCGGGCATGAGCACCTTGCCCGCCGGCAGTTTGACGTCCTGCCAGACGTTCCATTCGTGCTCGTGGCGTGGGTTGGCGCCCTCGAAGGAGATGATGCTCGGCCGGCCCTTCAGCACCAGGTCGACGATGTCGCGCATCGGCACGTCCATGTGGTGCGGGCCTTCATAGTTGCCCCAGCACAGGTGCAATCGCATCATGTCCGGCTCGATGTTCTTCGTAGCCTCGTTCACCACTTCGACGTGGCGCTCGACGATCTTGCGGAACTCCTGGGTTGAAAGGTCGGCGAACTGGCTCTGACGGCTCATCGCCAGGTCGGGGCAGTCGATTTGCAGCTCGAAGCCGGCGTTGGTGATCGCCTCGTACTCATCCTTCATGACGGCGCAGAGGGCGTTGAGGTATTCGTCGTCCGTCTTGTAGTACTCGTTACCCAGGAAGAACGACACCACGCCGGGCGACGCGGCAGTCATGAAAGCGCCGACCGGTTTCGCGGCCTCGACGGCGGCCTTGAAGTTGTCGACGTCGCGCTCGACGGCGGCGAAGTCCTTCCACTCGATGGGTCCATTGCAGGTCGGGCGCGTCAGGAGGGTCGCCGTCGTGGCCATGCGGCGCTCGGTGAATTCTGGGAAGTCGCGCGCCTCGCCCTGGAAGCGCAGTCGCTGCGTCTGCGTGCCTCCGAAGCCGGTGAGGCGGTTCTTCACGTAGGTGGCATAGCTCGGCTTGCCCTCCTCGCCGTCGCTGACGATGTCGACGCCCGCGTCCATCTGCAGGCGCACGACTTCGGCGACGGCTTCTCGGACGCGGGCGTGAAAAGCGGCCTCGTCGCCGGGGTTGCCCTGCTCTCGCGCCCTGATCATCTCGATGAGGTCTGCCGGTCGGGGCAGGCTGCCGGTGTGAGTCGTGATAATGCGGTCCGTGCTGCGCATCATTGACGTGCCTCTTCTAGTCGCTGCGATGTGAGCCGGGAGTCCGGCCCAACGCGGAGATTATGGACTGGCAGGGAGAGCCTGCAAAGGCGGTGCGAACAATTCTGTGCCTGTCAGGATCGCTCCCACTGTCGTTGCGAGCCATTGGCGTCAGCCAGGGCGAAGCAACCTCGGTCCCGGTCTCATGCGCTGATGGAGCACCGAGATTGCTTCGCCTCTCCCTCCGGTCGATGGCTCGCGCAACGACGGGATGGGCTGCTGACGTGATTCATCTCGCTTGGCGCACTACACCTGGCTCGTGGCCCTTCCGCGACCAACCTGTACTAAAGGGCTACTTTGCCGATTCGTCAACGAAGCTGTATTCTAGCCCGGTAACAAGGGAGGCACTGGGTCTCCTGGAGGAATCGATGACCAACGCAGTCTTTTTCTCGGCAACCTGTGAAACCCGTAAGCCGTACGGAATGTCGGCTGCGTGGGTACACGCACTTGTCGATCTATGGGCTGCTATGCCCGCCTTGACCAGGAGTCATACCGGCTAAGGCGAACAAGTCTCAGACATAGCAGCCCACCAGGTGTCCCACTGGTGGGCTTTTTCTTTGGCTCGTGATCGGGCCCGACCTGGTTACCACGGGACGGTAGTGAAGGAAAGGGAGTCATGACAACAGCGCAACGGAGCACAGCGGCCCTCGTCGACGCGTCCTTACCGACGCCGAGCCTGCCGGATGATGGAGGCTTGACGCCGCGTCAGCGTGACATCCTCGGCCACATCGCCAAGGGACGCTCCAACAAGCAGATCGCCTTCGCACTCGGGATCAGGGAGCGCACCGTGAAGTTCCACGTTGCCGCCCTGTTCGAAAGGCTCGGCACTCAGAGCCGAACTGAAGCCCTCGTCGTAGCCCTCCGGAGCGGTGTCATCCGCCTGGACGAAACGGCGTAAGTGCTGCGAGACGACCTAGAGCCGGATCAGTCGGATGTAGTTGCTCTGGCTGGTCCGGCTTCCCGGTGCGGAACCGACCGACACGATATGGCTGCCCCGTGGCAATATGTCTCGCGCCGCCATCTCTCGCTCGATGCGGGCCGCCTGGGTCTCGCCCGGCCGCGCCTTCTCGACGATGACGGGCATGACGCCGCGCCACAGGCAGAGCTGTCGTGCCATCTTCACGCTCTCGCATAGCGCGATCACCGGTCGAGACGCCTGCAAGCTGGAAAGCGTGTGAGCGGTCTTGCCGGACCGGCCGAACGCGACGATCGCGTCCGCGTTCACCTGCTCGGCGAGATGGACGGCAGCCTGACAGACCGCCGCGTTGGCAGTCGGCGCGTCGTGGCTGAGGTGGAGGCCCGGCTGCATCAGCCTCTCGGCTTCTATGACGATGCGATGCATGGCCCGCACGACCTCGACCGGATGCCTGCCCACCGCCGTCTCACCACTGAGCATGACGGCGTGCGTGCCGTCCCACACGGCGTTGGCCACGTCTGACGCCTCGGCACGGGTGGGACGCCGGTTCTCGATCATCGATTCCAACATCTGGGTTGCCGTGATCACCGGCTTGTTGAGCTCCAGGGCGCGAGCGATGAGCTGCTTCTGCACCCCCGGCACCCTCTCCGGCCGCAGCTCCACGCCCAGGTCGCCGCGGGCGACCATCGAGCCATCGAAGGCACGGAGGACGGCGCCGAGGTGGTCCACGGCCTCACGCTTCTCCACCTTCGCCAGGAGCGGCACCGGGGTCCCGTAGCACTCCATGACCTTGCGCGTCTCGTGTGCATCACTGGCACGTCGCACGAAGCTGAGCGCCACGAAGTCGACGCCGTGCTCCATGCCGAAGCGCAGGTCTTCCACGTCCTTATCGGTCAGTGTCTTTACGCTCAGGTTGGCGCCGGGCAGGTTCACGCCTTTTCCCGGATACAGGTCGCCGCCGATGATCACCTCGCACTGCACGGTCGCGTCGTATTCCGCCGTCACCCGCAGCTCGATCGCGCCGTCGTCCAGGAAGATCGATTCGCCCGGATCCGTCTCGTGCACCAGGTTGGGGTAGTTCGTGGAAATATGGCCGGGCGTACCGGCGCGGCCGTCACCGTGAATGTCGAGTATGTCACCCGGCTCCAGGTGCAGAGGTGGGTCCGGGATGGCGCCGACGCGGATCTTCGGGCCCTGAATGTCCTGGAGGATCGCCACCGGGCGGCCGGCTTCAATCTCAACTTCTCTGATGCAGGTGATCAGTTGAGCCTTCTCATCATGGTTGCCATGGGAGAAGTTCAGGCGCATGACATCCACGCCGGCGTCTACGAGCCGTCTCAATGTCTGCTTATCGGAGCTTGCCGGGCCGATCGTGGCGACGATCTTCGTGCGCCGGAATGCATCCATGAATGTAGTGTTACGCATACGAGGCTGGCGTGCCTAGGCGGAAATATTAACGGAGGAATAAGAAGGACGATTCTTAACCTAACCGTTACAGTAGGGCCATGGCTGCACTTACTCTGCCTCAAACCCTCAGCGATGTCGAGATGTACGAACGCGTCCTTGCCAGCGACGCGGCGAGCGATGGTCAGTTCTACTTCGGCGTGGTCACCACCGGCATCTACTGCAGGCCCTCCTGCCGGGTGCGCAAGCCACTGCGCCGTAACGTTCGTTTCTTCCCCTCTCCGGACGATGCTCGTGCCGCCGGACTCCGGCCGTGCCGTCGCTGCCATCCCGATGACTTCGCCCGAGGCGAGGACGTCGAGCGCGAAGAGGTCCTCGCCCTGGTCGATGAGCTCCGGGCAGACCCGGCACAGTTCCCCGGCGTGGAAGCCCTTGTCGCGCGCTTCGGTTACGGCGCCACCCACCTGTTCGACTCGTTCCGGCGCGTCCTCGGTTCGACGCCGGCCGCCGTTCTGCACGACGCGCGGCTGCGTCACGCCAGACAGCGCCTCGCAACGACGAATGAGTCCGTGCTCACGATTGCCCTGGCGTGCGGCTACGGCAGCGCCTCCGCCTTCCATCGCCACTTCAAGCTCGCGACGGGGATGACGCCTCTCGTGTTCCGAGCCGCCAGATCAGGAGGTCACCATGATGACGAGCGCCTTTGATAGCTTCGACACAACGCTTGGCCGTTTCACGGTCGTCGTCAATCAGGCAGGCGCCGTGTCCGCTGCGGCTTTCGGTGAGCTGGACGACATCCCACACCTCGTCGGCCCCGGCGACGTGGTTCGCGATCTTGCTGCGACGGCTGAGGCGCGACGCCAGCTCCAGGCCTATTTCGAGGGAACGTTGCGGGAGTTCGACCTGCCGTTCGCGGAGCCGTCAACCGACTTCCAGCGCCGCTACCGCGAAGAAATGACGTCACTGACGTACGGGCAGATGACGACGTACGGCGAGCTGGCGCGCCGGCTCGGTACTTCGGCCAGGGCAGCGGGCCGGGCCAACGCCACGAACCCGCTCTGTATTCTGGTGCCGTGCCACCGGGTCATCGGCGCCGATGGCTCCCTGACCGGTTACGCCTACGGAGTCGACATAAAGCGGCGGCTCCTGGAGCTCGAGCACGCCATCGCGCCGATGCTGGTCTAGTCGGCCCTAGTTGGTAAGCGCCTGCTCCAGCTCCGGCGTGATCTCGCCTTCCGTCACGACGTTGTCCCAGCGGTCGATGATCTTGCCGTCGCTGCCGATGAGGAACACCCACGGCTCGTTCAGGTCGTTGTTGCGGAACAGCCACTCCTTGGCCGCGTCGTTCAGGCGGTCGTTGATGTCTTTGGCCTGGTAGTCCTTGTAAATCTCGACGTGGACGAAGTTGGCCTGGTCGCCGTACTTCTGCTGCATGCCGGCGATCATGTCGGTGACCGGGCCGCAGAACTGACTGATACAGAACACCGGCGTCGAGAACACGACCACGAGCGGCTTATTCTCCTTCAGCGCATCGGCGATGCTGATCTGGTGCAGGGCGGCGTCCGGAATGTCGTCCACCGTCTTGGCCCGCGAGTCGATGGCGGCGGGCGGCGCGTCCGAGTCGACCGTCAGGCTGTCGGAGGCAATGGCGTCATCGCCGGGAGCGGGCACGAGGTTCTTGGAGTTCACCGCAAAGGCGGAGCTACCCTGGAGCTCGCCCTGGTCGGTGGTGTCCACGGTGACGTCCACCTGCCAGTAGCCGGCCTTGTCGAAGTTAATCGGGTTGACGGCGTAGACACCGCGTCCTGCCGATGCGGGACCGGTCTTCGGAGTGTCGGGCTGCGTCTCGGGGCCTTCCCCCGGGATCTGGAGGAAGCTCGCCGTCTCCTCCTTGTAGAAGACCGGCTTGTCTGTCGGCTGGCCGGTGCCGAGGTAGGTGAAGCGCATCTGGGCCGTGCCGAAGCTGACGAAGTTATTATCCAGCGTCAGCAGCCCGGCGATGAAACGCGTGTCCTTGCCCGACGCGAGGTCATAGCTGGCGACTGCGACGTTGAGCGTGGGCGTCGGCGTGCCGTTGGCGGCACCGCTGCTGCCGGCCGTTGCCGCGCTGCCGGTCGTGTTGCCGTCGTCGCCCCCGCCGCCGCACGCCGCGACCAACGCCGCGAGGCAGAGGATGGCGGCGACCATTGCCAGCCTGCTGTTACGGATGAGGCCGGCCGTTGCGCCGCCAGCCGGTAACCTTCGATTCGTCATTGCATCCCTCACTCTGAGCATTTTGGTGCGTTGAAGCCGAGCACCGCGGCCGATTGATCAACCTGGACGAGAAGATCGGAGATCACTTGGCCGTCCGGGGCCGCGCCGGTCGCGACCTGGCCTTGTGGCGGCAGAAGGTCCTCCAGCTGGTACTTCGCAATGAGCAAGCTCGATGCCTGGTCGATGTCCTTGTCCTGGACCTCGGCCGCGAGCTGGTGCAGGAAGAGGTGCGCCTTGTCGTAAAACGCGGTGCGCGCCGAAGCGAGGTCCCCTTGCTGCATGTCGCTGCGCACTTCGCACAGCCCCTGAACAGCGGTATCGAGCGAGGGCTGCGTTACGTCACCGAAGGACCCCACCGCGATGTTGTTGTTGCCGGAGTCACCGTTGCCGGACCCGCCCACGAGCAGGTACGTGGCGCCTGCGACGATGACGAGCACGAGCACGCCCAGCAGGACCTGGCCCTTCGGGTTGCGTAGCAAAAATCCGGCGCTTCCAGTCATGGCATCTCAGGGACCGGCGAGGGGAGAAACCCAGTAGTGGCCCCGATGATCGGACGCCCCTCGCAGGAACTGGATCCATTATTCGCCCTTGCGTCCTTACGCCCAAAGGTTTGGTGCCGGATTCGGGGGAATTGCCCCTAGAAGCCCTTCTGCTTGTCGATCTCGCCCTCCAGAGCGTCGCCGGCGCGCCAGTGCCGCAGGTTCTCGATGAAGCGCGCCGTGTTGCGGCGGGCCCGGTACTGCGACGCCCCGGCCGTGTGCGGCGTGATCACCACGTTCGGGAAGCTCCACAGCTTGTGGTCCTCCGGCAGCGGCTCGATCGGCGTCACGTCCAGCCCGGCGCCGCCGAGGTGTCCCGATTCCAGCGCCCGCACGATCGAGTCGCCGTCGATGATGGGTCCGCGCGTGACGTTGACGATCAGGGCGCCGGGCTTCATTGCGGCAAACACGCCATCGTTGATGAAGCCTCGAGTCTCGTTCGTCAGCGGACAGCAGATCGCTACCACGTCGCTCTGGCCCAGCATCTCGTGGAAGTGGTCCATGCGCCAGAGCTGCTTCACGTCCACACAAGGGGCGACGTTCTCCGAGTCGACCGCCAGGCAGTCCATCCCGAACGCGACAGCCCGGTGGGCGATGGCGCGTCCCGTGCCGCCGAGACCGACGATGCCCATCGTCTTGCCCTGCAGCTCGGTCATCACCTTGCGCATGGGTGCGCGACTGGGCCAGTTGTGCGGCGCTTCCAGGATGGCGCGCTTGAGCTGGCGCGTCAGGGCGAGCAGCAGCCCGAAGGCGTGGTCGGCCAGATGCGGACCCACGAGGCCCTTCTCGCCTGTAAGGACGACGTCGCTGGCGATCATCTCGGGGAACATCAGCATGTCGGCGCCGGCGGCCACGGAGTGCAGCCAGCGCAGGTTCTTCGCGCGCAGGAACGTTTCGCGGTCCAGCGTGCCGAGGGCGACCTCCGCGTCGGGCCAGTGCTCGTTCGCCTCCTCAGCTGAGGTAGCGACGATGATGTCGCCCTCGCCGGACGCCACGTAGATCTGCTCCAGCTCTTCTTCCGTCACCTCGGGCAACGTCAGGCTGCCTGTGACCACCAGGATCTTCATCGGTTCCTCCCCTTCATGCCCTCGCCGGGTCTAAACTCACGGCATTCTAGGCCGCGTCTCCTCATCGTGCGCGGCGTTTGTCAGTGACTCTGGGAGGTGTATCGATGCAAGCAGCCCTTTATCGCGAGCCAAATGCTCCGCTGACCATCGAGTCCATTGACGTCGACAAGCCGATAGGGCGGGAGGTGCTCGTGCGCACGGTCGCGGCAGGCGTCTGTCACAGCGATCTGCATATCGTGCACGGGTTGGTGCGCCGTGGCGTCATGGTGGACGACGCGATGGTGCTGGGCCACGAGTCCGCCGGCATCGTCGAAGCGGTCGGGCCCGACGTGACCTACGTGCAGCCGGGGGACCACGTCGTCGGTTGTCTCTCGGGGTTCTGTGGCGTCTGCGAGCAGTGCCTCTCCGGCCACCCCAATCTCTGCCAGACCGGCCTGCAGCACCGCCGTACCGGCGACAAGCCGCGACTGACCCAGGGCGGTAAGCCGGTCGGCCAGGCGTACGGTATCGGCGGCTTCGCGGAGCGCCTCCTCTTGCACGAGAACTCGCTCGTCCGCATCGACCCCGAGATCCCGCTCGACCGAGCGGCGCTGGTTGGCTGCGGCGTGCTCACGGGGGTCGGCGCAGCCCTGCGCACGGCCGCCGTGCAGGCGGGACAGACAGTGGCCGTCTTCGGCTGCGGCGGTGTCGGGCTATCCGTGATCCAGGGCGCCCGCATCGCCGGGGCGCTGCAGATCATCGCCGTCGATCAGTTCGACTCGAAGCTGGAGATGGCCCGGCGGTTCGGCGCCACGCATACCGTCAACGGACGCAACGAGGACGCCGTGGCCGCGATCCGAGGCATGACCAACGGCGCCGGCGTCGACCACGCCCTCGAGGCGGTGGGTAACACGACGCTGATCCGGCAGGCAGTTGAGAGCCTGGCGATCCGTGGCACGGCGACCGTCGTCGGTGTGCCGCCCGCGGACGCGAACATCGAGTTCCCGTGGATGGCGATCCGAGCCGAGTGCAAGCTCCAGACCTCTCGCATGGGCTCCAACCGCTTCCGGTTCGACATCCCGCGCTACCTGGAGTTCTACCGCCAGGGCAAGCTCATGCTGGACGAGATGGTGAGCCGCGAAGGCAGCCTCAGCGACGTCAACGAGGCCTTCCGCGCCATGGAGGCGGGCGAGGTTGCGCGCACGGTGCTCAAGTTCGACTGATCGGAGGACAGGATGGCGATTCAGCAGGAGAAGATTACGGCCCCCAGCAGGTTCAACCCCTACACGGTCTCGGAGGACCACCAGGGCTGGCGCGGTCTCGGCATCCCGGATGTAAATGCGAAGCGGCGTGCCTACACGCTGTTCTGGAATGAACAGGTGCTGGTGTGCGGCCTGCTCCTGCTGCCGGGCGAACGCAGCATCCGCCACTCTCACGAAACCGGCGAGCTGAGCATCACGTTTTCGGACGCTCTGCATCCCTCCGTCGGCTACACGCCGGGCGGCGTCTTGCACGGCGGCACGTCGCAGCCGCCGGAGCCGGCCTCAGATGCTCCGATGCTGCGAGACGCGCTGACGGCCGGCATGCCCGAGCTCAAGCCGCTCATCGATCAGATGCTGGAAGAGCAGGCGCGACTGCGCCGGGAGATCGAATCGCTGCGGGCGCCGGCGGGGCCGCGCATGTTGATCGACATCCTGTTCCCGCCTTTCAAGACGACCATCGACGACCCGGCGTATCCGGAGAGAGTCGAGATCGTCGGTCCCTGGTACGACTAGGCGCTACGAGATTTCAAGGCTTTGACCGGCGGTTCACTTCTGCCAGAATCACGGCAACCAACAACGAGCAGCAGGGAAAGGTGACATAACATGCCTTACGAGCCGGGAGCCGACTTCGAGACCGTCGAGAACGTCATGCTGCGCCAGCGGGCGATTCGCGAGTTCAGCGATGCGCCGGTCGATGACGCGATGCTGGAGCGCCTGATTCGGGCTGCCACCTTCGCGCCCAGCGGCGGTAACACGCAGCCCTGGAAGTTCATCGTCATCCGCGACCGTGAGACGAAGCGACAGCTGGGCGTGATCTTCGACGAGCTGGGCAAGCAGCTCTACGGCGACAACGCGCCCGTGCGCACGCCCTGGGAAGACGTACCCGTGCTCATCGCGGCCGTGACGGAGGAGGGCAAGGCCACCGGCGGCGCCTCGATCTTCCCGGTGGTGCAGAACCTGCTGCTCGCGATCCACGCAGCCGGCCTCGGCTCCGTACTTACGACGCGCTGGAAGCTGCGTGAGACGGAGATGAAGCCACTGCTCGGGCTGCCGGACAACATGGAGGCGCACGCCATCCTGCCCGTCGGCTGGCCCGCCCGCCGCTACGGTCGCGGCAAGCGTATGCCCGTCGCCGAGATCACGTACCGGGAGAAGTTCGGCCAGCCCTGGTAGTAGGCTGCCCGGTTTGCCAGTACGCATCGGTATGTATGCGATGTATCCTTCGCGCCAAAGCTATGGCTCTGCAGCCTGGGGGCTTCTTGAGAGGGTGATCGATGCAATCCGTATGTTCAGTCCTTCCCTTCGACCCGTGGCACCAGGTGATCGATGCGAGGGCGTTGGCCTGCGAGGACCCGGTGCTAGGCGCCATCTACGACCCGCCGTTCGCGCACTTCACACACCAGCTCGCTGAGGATTACGACTGGGATGGCCTTACGGCGGCGCTCGCGGCCTTTGCCAAACAGCATGAGCCCCTGGAAGTCCGGACCACGGGGCTCCATGTTTTCTCCGGCGCAGATATCGGCCTCACCGTGTCGGTCTACCGGTCAAAAGCGCTCATCGCCTATCACGATGCGCTCTGGGAGACCGTGCTGCCCTTCGCAAAGGGGCGGCACCGCGGCATGGACGAGCCGCCCACCTGGCTGCCACACATCACGATCAAGCGCTGCGCGACTGATTACGACCGCTTCGGATCGTTGATGTCACAGTTAGCTCAGCGCGACTTTGCCTGGACCTTCACCATCGATAACGTCTCAGTGCAGTGCGACCCGGGTCAAAACAGCCGGACGCACTACCAGCGCATCTTCTATCGCCTTGGCTCCGGTCAGTCCGGGACGCCACTCGACACGCCAACCAATGCCACGATCGTGGAGGCAACGCCGCCAGGCGAAACCGATCCCGAGCCAGTCTGGCGCTTTGCCCTGCAGCCGGACGGGGGCGTTCCTCAGTCCGTTGCAATGAGGGCGCCGGAGCTCGTTCGCGTCATGGCCGATGCGCGGTGTTCCGAGGTGCACTTCGCGGGCGGTCGCTGCCAGCTTGAGAACGGAAAAATCACGGCCGTCGTGCCGAACGCGCCGCTTCCGGTTTTGGGGTGAACCCTACTCGCCCTTCTCCAGCGTGGCGAGCAGGTTCATCATGAACTCGAAGTAGCCAAACGCCTCGCTCATGGAGAAGCGCTCCTTCGCGTAGACCGGCACCGCCTTCCCGTCCTCGATGCGCATCGTCAGCCCGCCGGTCGGGGGCCAGGCGATGGCACGCGACATCGCCAGCGGCGTATGAGGGCCGGTCGACGCGCCCGAGACGAGCTCCGGATGGCGGTCGAGCACCATCAGGTACGTATCGGCAGCCGCCTTCGAGGCCCCGGTGTAGTCGCCGTCGTCCAGCAGCGACTCGATGTGCACCATCGCGTCACGAAACGCGGGGTCGGTGAGATCAGACGGACTGGGCATAATCGCCTCCGGCCGGAGCGGCCTCCGGCGGCAAACTAGCAGACCAGCAAACTAGCATAGAGCCGCGTCCATTCTCCCGTTGCTCGTTAGCTTGTTTGCCCGTCTGCCCTAAATCGAGCTGTTGATCTCGTGCTTCACGCCGTCGAGCTGCTGCTCGCGCCACTTCTGGTGCAGGTGATGGCGCTCCTGAAACTCCGGCATGACTTCCTTCGCGAACATCTCCAGCGTCTCCATGATGTGTTCGTGCTGGCGTTCGTGGACCTGGATGTAGAAGTTCATGATGTCGATGTGGGCGTCTTCGTACCGGCGCAGGTTCTCCCGTACGAACTCCGGTGAGCCGATGAAGTTGCCGCGACGCCCGGCGCGGAATAACGTGCGCTGCGTCTCGTCGTCCGGCTCCGTCTCCGTGACGACATTCTCTTTGCCCTCCAGGCCGAAGCGCCGCACGAACTCCCGATTCAGGTGATCGCGGCCGTGGTGCACCTCGCCATTCGTGAACCCCAGCGCGAAGCCGAAGAACTGGGCCCCTCGCAAGCCGCGCTGCATCGCCTCTTCGTTCGTGCGACCCATCATCATGTTGCCGCCGGCCGCCAGCGCCGGGTTGATCGCTTTGCCGATGGGACGGCAGTTGCGGATCAGCTCGTAGTAGCGGGAGACGCGCTCCTGTGCCTCCTCAGGCGTCTCGAAGCCGACGCCCATCGCACCCATGCCCAGTCGAGCCCCTACCATCACGGTCTCGAGGCGGCTGGCGGCGACCCAGACGGGCGGATGCGGCTTCTGCAACGGCTTCGGCACGATGTTGCGCTCCGGCATGCTGAAGTAATCGCCCTCGAAGCCGGGGTAGGGCGTTGTCGTCATCATGCGCAGGCACTCGCGCGTCGCCTCTTCCCATGCCGCCTTCTTGTCCTCTCGACGCGTGCCGAAGCCCTCGATCTCCGTCGTCGTGGCGCCCTCACCCGTGCCGAACTCCACGCGGCCGTTCGAGACGAGGTCCAGCGTGGCGATGCGCTCAGCCACGCGCGCGGGGTGGTTTTGCTTCGGCGGCATCTGGACGATGCCGTGGATCAGGCGGGCATTCTTCGTGCGCTGCGAAACGGCGCCCAGGAACACCTCGGGCGCCGACGATGCGCTGTACTCCTCGAGGAAGTGGTGCTCCGTCTCGAAGATGTAGTCGAAGCCCAGCTTGTCGGCGAACTCGATCTGCTCCAGTGCCTCCTGGAACCGCTTGTGCTCATCGTCAGGGTCCCAGTCGTCCCGGTCGAGGGGACGCACAACGTTGAGCTGGTACTGGATGCCGAATTTCATATCGAGTCTCCGTGTTGTTTGGGGGAGTGCGGGCTGCTCGCCGCGAGTCCGCGATTATAGGGGACAATCTCACGTACGCGTCAAGGATGGTCGTTTACCCGTGTATTGCCTCCGCTGCAAGTGGTCATTAAAATGGTCATATGACGCGTCAAGTTACAGCCACCGAGCTCAAGGCAAAACTCCTCTCCCTTTTGGACGACGTCGAGAAGGGCGAGGAGATCGAGATCACTCGGCACGGGCACACGATCGCGCGAATATCGCCGGCGCGTGGCCCGCACGCATTGAAGGATATGTTCGCAGGCATGACAAAGTCAGGCTGTCCCTGATGAGGAGCTCTTTTCTACTGGCGTTACATGGGACCTGCCTATGACCACTCTGTTGCTGGATACCCACGCCTTGTACTGGTGGTCGGCCGAATCCAGCCAGACTAAGCCCGAAGGCTGCCTCGGAGCATCGAAGATGCAGAGGAGCTTGCCGTCGCGGCGATAAGTTGGTTTGAGCTTGCCTGGTTGGGGCACACAATCGATTCGCATGTCTCGCTTCCGTTCAGACCATGGTTGGAGGAGCTCTCGGAGCAAGTTAGACCGTCGCCCGTCGACTCCCGCCATCGCGGCAACCGCGGTCGCTCTTGCCGCGACTCCTTTCCTGGCGACCCGAGCGACCGCATCATCTACGCCACGGCAATTGAGCGCGGCTGGCCACTCCTCACCAAGGACGAGCGCATGCTCGCCCATCGAGTATCCGCGTCAGATTGCCATCTGGTAAGTGGCCACTCTGCCGGGCCGTTCGGCACATTGACGAGAATGGTTCAGGCGTTCACATTTACGAGTAACAACTAATTCGCACTTCCCCTTGAAGTCTGGAGGAAACATGCTCAGCCAAGCCGATAACGAGCTCCTGTCTCGCGTCGGGCCCGGTACGCCCATGGGCAATCTCATGCGCCAGTACTGGCTCCCCGCCATGAAGTCAGACGAACTGCCTTCGCCCGATTGCCCGCCGGTACGCATCCGGCTGCTCGGCGAGAACCTCATTGCCTTCCGCACCACGTCCGGCGACCTCGGACTGATCCAGGACGCCTGTCCCCACCGCGGCGCCTCCATGTTCTTCGGTCGCAACGAAGAAGAGGGCCTGCGCTGCGTCTATCACGGCTGGAAGTTCGATGTCACCGGCGCGTGCGTCGATATGCCCTCTGAACCGGCCGAGAGCAACTTCAAGAACAAGGTTCGCACGAAGGCCTATAAGGCGGTCGATCGCGCCGGCATGGTCTGGGCCTACATGGGGCCGCGCGAAGAGGCACCGCCGCTGCCGACCCTCGAGGCAACGATGCTCGAGGGCTCAAGACCGCAGCTCTGCATGATGGAGGCGAACTGGCTCCAGACCGTCGAGGGCGACATGGACACGGCTCACCTGGGCTTCCTCCACCTCGGCTCGGTGACGCCGGAGCAGTCCACGCCCGGCAGCTACGACTACTACATGGTCAAGGACCGCAAGCCGCACTACGAAGTCATCGACTCCGCGAACGGCACCACCTACGGCGCCTACCGCCCGGCCGAAGAAGACACGACCTACTGGCGCATCGCCCACTTCATGTTCCCGTTCTGGGCCCTGATCCCTACCGGTGAGCTGGGTTCCGTCGTACGGGCACAGGCCTGGGTCCCGCTTGGACGACCACCACACCATGTACTGGGGCTGGCAGATCGTCGGCACCAACGTTGGTCGCGGTGGTGCGCAGGGCACCGACACGAACGCCAGCACGGGCCGCCCGGTCAACGCCGCGGCCCCGCCAAACCGCACCGGCTTCGAGTACCTGCCGAACACCTCCGACTGGCTGGGCCGATGGCGCTTGGACCAGAACAAGGAAAACGACTATCAGATCGACCGCGAGGCGCAGGCGAAGGGCGAGTCCTTCACCGGTATTCGCGGCGTGCGTCAGCAGGACAAGGCTGTCGCCGAGAGCATGGGCCCGGTCATGGACCGCACGAACGAGCACCTCGGCACGTCCGACTCCATGGTCATCCGCACTCGCCGCCGCATGCTCGCCGCTGTGAAGGCACTGCGAGACGAGGGTGTCGTACCGCCCGGCGTCGATGAGCCCGACCTGTACAGGCAGCGCTCCGGCAGCATCATCATGCCTCGGGGCGCCGACTGGCTGGAATCGACGAAGCACCTGCGCTTCCCGGATGTGCCGATTGGCGCGCCCGCGGTGCCGCTACAGAAGTAGCGTTTAGCAGGCTCAATACAGAAGCGGCCGGAGGAACCCCCTCCGGCCGCTTTCTTGTGCCTTCGTAGCGGTGGAAGTTTAATGCTGGGTTGCCTGCGCAGTGTTGTGTGTCGGCGCCACCGACTCTTCGTTCGCCGGCGAACGTCCGGCCAGGAAGAGGAAGATGAAGCCGACCAATCCCGCGGCCGCGGAGGCGACAAGCACGCCGATCTTCGCCTCGTCGATCAGTAGCGGCTGGTTGCGGAAGCCGAGATCCGTGATCAGTAGGGCCACCGTGAAACCGATGCCGCCCAGCAACCCCACGCCAAAGATCTGCGGCCAGGTCGCGCCGCGAGGCAGGTCGCACAGGCCGAGCTTTACCGCGATGAACGTGAAGAGGAAGATGCCGACTGGCTTGCCTATCAACAGGCCAAACGTGATGCCGTGTGAAATCGGGCTGGAGAGAGCGTCGCGGGCAACCTCTCCGGAGATTCCGACGCCGGCATTGGCCAGCGCGAAGATCGGCACAATCAGGAAGCTGACCCAACCCACGAGTGCTCGTTCCAGGCGCTCAAGGGGCGCCTCTGTATTCTTCGTCAGGTCCTCCATCTGGGAGAGGAGCGACTCCTGCACGCCGTGGGCACCGCTTTCCTGAGCCACTCGATAGCGCCGTGCCAGGTCCTCCGCGGAGTCGGCGAAGGACTCCGGATTGTAGTAGTGGCTCGCCGGCGTCATCAGCCCGAGTACGACACCGCCAATCGTTGCGTGGATGCCGGATTCGTGCACCGCCACCCAAATCAGCGCGCCGAGGGCGACGTAGATGTTCAGCGTCTTCACGCCCGACCGGTTGAGCACGTAGACCAGTCCGAGGATCAACGCCGCGACGCCCATCGCCACGAAGTTGACGTTGGAAGAGTAGAAAATGGCAATGACCAGGATCCCGCCAATGTCGTCGGCGATAGCCAGGGCCAGCAAGAATATCTTCACGCTAAACGGCACGCGTTTGCTCAGGAGAGACAACACGCCGATCGCGAAGGCGATGTCGGTCGCCACCGGCACGCCCCAGCCATTGGCGCCCTCCGAGCCGGCGTTGAAAGCAACATAGATCAGCGCAGGCAGGATCATCCCACCCAGCGCCGCCGCGGCCGGCAGCAGAGCCCGCCGCACGCTCGACAGCTCGCCGTGCACCAGCTCTCGCTTGATCTCCAGCCCCATCAGGAAGAAGAAGATGGTCATCAGGCCGTCGTTCACCCAGTGCTGCAGAGACAGATCGAGGTGCACGATGTGCGCGTCGATGTTGAGCTCGGTATGCAGGAGGTCGAAGTAAGACTTGTCCCAGGGCGAATTGGCCCAGACCAGCGCCACGATAGCCGCCAGCATCAAGACGATGCCGCTGGCAGCTTCGACGCGTGCGAAGGCCTGAGCCGTCAGGATGACCTGGTTGTATACGAAGTCTCGAGGCTTCTCGATAAGCCGCTGGTCTAGATTGGCCAAGGTTGTACCGCCAGTAGGAAGAGCCCGAATCAGTGATCCGAAGGTATCCTCCGGGTCAAACACGGGTCAAGGCGATTTGTCGAGACGACATGCGCCTGCCTGTTAAGAAATGATGAAGTCGAAAAGACGCGTTGCGTGTTTTGAACGCCAGTTTCAGGGGTTCAGAGATTGAGTCGGCTTTGGGGCGGCGCTGCCGGTACCCGACCCATGCTCTACATGACGGGTGTTGGCGAACTCCGGTCTGATTGTAGTCGCTCAACGACAATCCTTGCGAGCTCTAGCGCGAGCACCTCGCCTTCAAGGAGCTTGTCATAGCAAGCGGAGCAGAAGTGTGTCGTGAATCTGTGGAACTTATCTTCTGCGATGGAGCTCAGCGCCGACGGATTTGAGCATTCACAGGCCATACACTTCGGAGCAGTTTGAACGTATTCCATCGAGGCCGCCCCCATTCGAATGTCAGTAGTCCAGACCGGAGCTTATCATCTTAGGAAATATATTTCACTATATTGGGAAGCTCAGGCTACTGGCTTCCGATCTCCTGGACGTTTGTCAGGCCACTTCAGCTACCGCCGCCCGCGCCTCCTAAAGTTTGATCAGGGTGGCTAATACGCGATGCTGATCGCGCCTCATTGGAAACACCCACTGATCGCCTTGCGAGTAGAGCGCGCTCTCTGTTGGAGCGGTCAGCGTGTACACCGGCGTATTCCGGATACCCAGCGTTGCAACCACACTCCCCGATTCGTCCACCATGGCGCCGAGGTCATCTGTTACGACTACGAAATAGTCAATTCCGCGCTCCTGGAGCCACGCCTCCAGATGTCCCTCGTGCACTGCGTTCCAGTAGCCCCAGTTGTTGATCAATCCATCGCCATTGACCACCGACAGCCCGCTCACGTAGCCGATACGCCCGGAATGGTCAATCATGTAAGCGCGCGAGTCCGGAGGCAGATTCTCCTGCATCCATTCGCTCGTTTCGAACATCCGCGTACCTATGTCCTTGTTATGGGCGTGCCATACGAGACTGCGTCCGAAGCGGATGCCGCTGATCAGAAGGATGAGGCTGGCAATGAGAAATGGCGTCTGTGCCCGTAGAGGTGGTGGGATCCGGACAATCAGATAATTGGCCAGGAACAGGATGTCGACCGCCAGAGCAGAGGTTGTAAGAGAGTAGTACCACGTCCACACGCCTCCCTCGATGGTTACTGTGTGGGAAGCGAAGAGTATCACTATCAGGGGGTAGGCCACGGCGTAAACGTTGAGGCCCAGTAGAACAGCAACCGTCTGGTCTTTCCCGAATACTTGGTGACAACTCCGTTAAGAACTCCGCTGTGACAAATCGGTTGGAATCGGCAGGACGAGGCGCAGGAGCAGATCCTTGCTCATACTTGCCGTCAACCAGCCATTGTGGAGAGCGTCGGGGAAGTCGCTCTTGAGGTATGCCGAAACAGTCGTTAGGTGGCCAGTCGTTGCGAGGTTCACAAGGGCAAGCGCTGCCTCAGTGGCAAGGCCGGGGCCGATGACAATAAGCACGGTCCGCCACGCTTCCCTGCGGCGGCCTTCATGCGCTTGCCATAACGCCACCACGATCCCGCAGGCAACCACGAAGATGATCGCATCGTTCCGAGCCAGGCACACAAGAGCCGCGAGCCCGCCGATTACGAACGGATTGCCGTCACGGTCGAGATAGAACATGAGCAACCATCCGCATGCAAGGAAAAGAGGTGCCTCCGTGCCGACGTCTATAAAGAGTTCCGCCGCCAGGATTGCGACGAACGTTGGCAGCACCCATGCCCGGCCAAGAAGCTTGCTCATGAATAGTGCACCGACCGACGCAGCTATCAAGCAGAAGGAGAGGTGAAGGAAGAGCAGAACGCGGACGCCGCCCATGCCTTCGAGTGGAAAGAGTTTGCCTGAGGCCGCAAGTACTAGGAGGTACAACGGATGGAAGCCATTCGTCTTCTCGATACCGTCGAAGGTGAAACCATGGCCATTATCCAAATTTTGCGCCACTTTGAGGTAGAAGTAGCCATCGTCAACGATATAGGAGCTCGAGAATCCATGACTAACCGCGAAGGCGAGAACGATGGTGCTCAGGGTTGCCAGCACGGCTGTTAGAACAAGGGTGAAACGCAGATCAAGCATCGCTCATAATCTTACGCGACTAGGTTCGTCAGTGTTCAAAGAATGTCGCGAGGTACATCCTGAATACGTGACAGCGGAGCGGGGTGAGTTGTTGCGTTAATAGTGTCGGCGATTAGAATGGAAACCGTTCGCCCCCGTAGCTCAGTTGGATAGAGCACCGGCCTCCGGAGCCGGGTGCGTGGGTTCGAGTCCCGCCGGGGGTACCATCCTCTCCCTTCTTCTGCAGCCCTACTGACCGAGCATCCTCAATTCCATCGCAAACCGCCCACCGCGCCTCAACCGGTCCGAACTTCAGGATCGCACCCGCCGCACCGTCTTCAACCTGAAGGCGACCTCCCCTTCGACCGTCTGCCCCGGCGCTATCGCTGCCTGAGAGCAGGGCTGCTGGAAGGTGGGTGCGCGCGTTCATACCGGCTACCGTCGCGTGGTCGAGTTCGACATAGAGCGCGAATGGCGATCCCCGGTGTTGCGCACTGTGACATCGATGAAGATCCCTGGCCACCGGCGCTTGTTGGTCCCCGTCCTCGCTGGCGTGACGCACGTTGTTAATCGTGATCTCTGCGTTATCGGCCCGGGCGGTCTGGCCCGGCACGACGAGCCGTAGACGGGGCGTCGGCGTGCCAGTGACCGGCGGGCTTGGCGTGGCTGTGGGCGCAGGAGCTGGGCTGGAGCTGGAGGCCAACCCGAGACGCGCCAGAGTGAGGCACGGGCAGAGCAATCCCGTTCGGGCCGGCAACCATGCAGGTCAGGCTCAAGGGGCGCTCCTTGAAATGAAGCCTCTCAAAGTACCGAATTTTCTTGCAACGGGGCAGATGGCGTGTAACACGGAGGCAGCCAGAACGTTTGAGGGTAGTGAGCAGGATGCTCTGACACACCCACGGATGGGATCTGGTTAAGCCGGATGGCTATGATCCGCAACCCGTTCCTGGTCGCTAGGGTTGCGCGAAGCCGAGTAGCGAAACCGACCGGCAAAATCCAGACCTTACTGAAGGCTGGGTTTTAGGTCGGGAGCGAATCTTGCGGTACAATGGTATCCGGGTCCAGGTCTTCGATGCGCTGCTCCTGGTGCTTCTCTTCGTTGCCTTCCTCGCAGCGACGCGCCTCGATCGATTCGTCCCGGCTGATGTCGTACCGATTGCTCAAATTGCCATCTTCTCATCTGTCGCCCTGCTTCTGACTGCCTCGGCACTGCGTCGTGGTCTCGCACGTGGCGCCCACCTGGCCTACACGGACGAGCTCACGGGCCTGAACAACCGGCGCTACTTCACGGAGATGCTCGCGGACCACTTGTTCGACAACCGTGGTCGTGGCAGGCTCCCGGCCCTGCTCTTGCTGGACCTCGATCGCTTCAAAGTGGTCAACGATACCCTGGGGCACCCCGCCGGCGACGAGCTTCTGAAGGTCGTCGCATCCCGGTTGCAGGCAGCTGTACCGCCCGAATCATTCGTCGCCCGCCTTGGCGGCGACGAGTTCGCCGTCATCGTCAGCGTGCGCAGCGACGCCGAAGCCTCTGAGGTCGCCGAGAACATCCTTACAGGCCTCAACCAGCCGGTCACCGTCAACGGTCACGAAGTCTGGCCCAATGCGAGCATCGGCATCGCTCTCCCGGGACCGACTCGTGTGCCGCCGGGCGAACTACTCAGCATGGCAGACGTTGCGCTGTATCAGGCGAAGGGCCGCGGCAAGGGTCGCGCTTTCCTGTTCGACTCACACGCGCGCCTTCCCTCCGTGAGCAAGCTGTCTCTCGAGTCAGAGCTCCACATGGCCTTGAAGAAGGGCCAGTTCGAGATGCTCTACCAGCCCGTGGTGGACCTCAAGAGCCGGGAAGTCATCGGTGCGGAGGCGCTGGTGCGCTGGGAGCACCCGTCCCTCGGTCTGTTGACGCCCGACGTCTTCCTCTCGATTGCCGACGAGACCGGCATCGGCCATTCCCTGGGGCGCTGGATCGTCGAAGAAGTGACGGCGCAGAGCCAGACATGGCGCCAACTCTTCGGCGATCGGCTCAACGTCAGCATTAACGTCTCGCCCGCGGAGGTTCAGAGCGCCGAGTTCATCTACACGCTCAGCCGACTGGTCAAGGATGGTGACGCCTTCGTTGCAGGGCTCAACTTCGAGATCACGGAGTCGTCCCTTATGGCTGAGGACTCCATCACCCAGACCAACATGGCGGAGCTGCGACGAATGGGCTTCAAGGTGGCCATTGATGACTTCGGCGTCGGGTTTTCGTCCTTGAACTACCTTCAGACCAACCGGATGGACGTACTCAAGCTCGACCCCGCCTTCGTGCGCAGCGATGACACGAACCCG
Source organism: uncultured Chloroflexia bacterium (assembly GCA_963731765.1). Taxonomy (GTDB): domain Bacteria; phylum Chloroflexota; class Dehalococcoidia; order DSTF01; family WHTK01; genus WHTK01. The sequence continues at coordinate 130,035 of CAVSWS010000026.1, read as the reverse complement.
CGCACCTTCCGCATCGTCCGCAGCATTGTCGATCTGGCCCACTCGCTGGGCATGACCGTCGTGGCAGAGGGCATCGAGACCACCGAGCAGTACCAGCGCATGCTGCAAGCCGATTGTGACCAGGGCCAGGGCTACTTCTTCGCCCGGCCCATGCATGCCCAGGACCTCACCGAACTCCTGGCGAACGATCAGCTGAAGCTCCCTGTGCAGCCCTTTGTGGAGCGACGGCGCCGGGCGCGACCGTGGGCCCTTCGCAAGAACGACGAGGGATCGCAACTCGGTAAGGACGTGCGAGAGCAGCGAGGCGCCTGATTTACCCCGCCGAAATCTAACGTTGGCGCCATTTCTGTGGTTTCGGCTACACTGCCACCGGACACATGAACGACCCCGCGCGTCAGAACGATAGAGAGCTCTTCGAGGCTGTTTCGAGAGGTAATGCACCTGCTCTGGCTGAACTGGCCGGACGGCATGCTCGCGGCCTCTACGATTTCGCCCTGCGTGGCACCCTGGACGAGGAGCAGGCAGCTTCCGTCCTGGAGACTGCCTTCCGTCGTGTACGAGAACCGGGCGTCGACGTCCCCAGCCAGATCGACTTCCGCACCTGGCTCTACAGCCTCTGCCTTGTCGAGATCATCCAGCTCTCGAACGAGGTGCGCACGGCGCGTATTTCGACGGACGATGAGCGCTTCTATCGGGTCGGCCCCAATGTGGACGCCGAGATCGCGCACTGGGCATGGCAGGCGGCCCGAGGCCTGCGCACACGTGACTACTGCGTGCTGGACCTTACTCTGCGACGGGGCCTGACGCCGGAGGAAGTCGCCGAGGCGGCCTCGCTGACCCGCAGCAACCTCTACGCCAGCATCGGTCGTGCTCGCGGTGCCTTCGAAGAGACCTTCGCGGCCATGCTGCTATTCGAGCACGGCCGCAATAACTGTCGCGAACTTGAGGAGATGCTGGACAGTGCGCCCGGTGACAGCCTGCGCCCGGCCCTGCGACACCAGATCATCGAGCACTCGGACGACTGCGATGCCTGCCGCCAGACCCTGGATGGGCTTCCGCCGGCGGCCGAGGTCTACATCGCCCTTGGGGACGTCGACCTCCCGGACACGGTGATGCGCCGCATCCTGGCCGATGCGTCGGAGGCGCAACCTCAGGTACCGCAGCAGGACGTGGCGCCGATATTCGGTACTGCGGCGTCGGCGGCCTTTGCCGCGGGTGCGGCCGAGCTCGACCCGATGCCGCCATCTCCCAGCGCCGACTTGTGGGGTAACCCCGCGTCTCGCGAACCCGAGGTGGAACCCGTAACCACGGGGGACATCTTCGAGGACGAGTCCAACGATGAAGCTGACGACACGGTCCCTGCGCTGGTAGGTGGCGCCGCCATCTTCGATGAGCCTGCGCCCGAGGCCGGCAGCACCGCACCTGATGAAGTAGACGAGCCCGCGCCCGCAGTCGAGAGCACTGCGCCTGAAGCCGATGACGTCGGAGCAGCCGGAGTCGAGGCAGAGGCGGAAATAACAGGAGAAGAAGCAGAAGACGAAGGGGAGCTGCTCGAACCGGAGCCAGTGCCCGTGCCGTCCCTCCTCGCATCGCGCCAACTACCATCCGCGGCGGCGATCGAGGATGAAGAACTCGAAGACGAAGAAGCACAGCCGGCGGTGCGCGGGCGGTCCGGAGGGATCGGCGGCTTCCTGGCTGGTCAGCCGCTCATGTGGACGTACGCACTTCTGGGAGTCTTCGCGGTCATGGCGATCTTCCTCGGTGTGGCCGTGGCGAACTCGCTGGAAACAGGCGGGGGCGATGCAGGCTCACTGCCGCTCGATGCCCAGAACGGCGCAGCGGGAAACCGCCAGATCGACTGCGGCGACTCGCCCATCGAGATGGACGCCGGCACCTCGACCCTGATCAGCTTCGACCAGTCGGCGCTGGACGGCTACGAGATCAAGACGCTCTCGTTCGCGCCGGACTCTGAGGCGGCGAAGTTCGAGAACCTGGAAGCAACCCTGGAAAACCCGTACTCCATCCGGTTTGCCGCCAAGCAACAGACCAGCGCAGTGGAGCGCACGGAGCAGTATCAGCTGAAGATCCAGTGGACGCGTGGCGAGGAGACCGCAAGCTCAACCTGCGAGCTCCTCGTCCACGTCAAGCCTCAGCCCTAGAGCAGGCCCTTTTCCTTGAGCACGCGCTCCATGGTGGCGCCCACCTCAGCGGGGGAGTCGCAGATCACTGCGCCTGCATCGGCCAGGGCGGCCTTCTTCGACTCCGCAGTACCCGTGTTGCCGGCGATGATTGCGCCCGCGTGGCCCATGCGGCGCCCAGGAGGTGCCGTGCTGCCGGCGATGAACGCGACGATGGGCTTCTTCACGTTCGCCTTGATGTAGGCGGCCGCGTCCTGCTCCGCCGTACCGCCGATCTCGCCGATCATGACGATGGCATCCGTCTCGGGGTCGTTGTTGAACATCTCGAGCACCTGACGGGTCGTTGTGCCGATGATCGGGTCGCCGCCGACGCCGACGCAGGTCGACTGGCCGATGCCGCGTCGCGAAAGCTGGTCGACCGCCTCGTACACCAGGGTGCCGGAGCGCGAGACGACGCCGACGCGGCCCTTCTTGAACACGTTGCCGGGCATGATGCCGACGCGGCACTCGGCGGGCGTGATTACGCCGGGGCAGTTCGGGCCGATGAGCGTGAGGTCGACGTCACGCAGGGCGCGCTTGACCTTCATCATGTCGACCGTCGGGATGCCCTCTGTGATGCAGATGATCACCTTGATATTCGAAGCCGCTGCTTCCAGGATGGCGTCTGCCGCGCCCGGCGCCGGGACGAAGATCAGGGAGCAGTCGATAGGGCCGGCCTTCTCGACGGCCTCGGAGACAGTGTTGAACACCGGCACGCCGTAGGCCGTCTCGCCGCCGCGCCCGGGGGTGCAGCCCGCGACCACCTTGGTGCCGTACTCGATGCAGCGCTCCGTCTGGAAGCCGCCCTCGCGTCCCGTGATGCCCTGCACCAGGACACGCGTATCTTTGTTGACCAGTACACTCATGTGCTTTGCAATCCTCTTCTCTGGACGGGTGGCTACTTCGCGGCCGCGACGGCCTTGGTGGCGGCTTCGCCGAGGTCTTCGGCGCGCTCGACCGTCACGGGCGAGTCGGCGAGCATCTTGAGGCCCTCTTCCAGGTTCGTGCCGGCCAGTCGCGCCACGATCGGCACGCTGACGGCGTCCTGCTTGTAAGCCTCGATGATGCCCTCGGCGATGACGTCGACACGGGCCATGCCGCCGAAGATGTTGATCAGGATCGCCTTCACGGCCGGGTCGGACCCGATAATGCCGAGGGCGTTGACGACGCGTTGCGGGTCGTTCGCCGTGGCGATGTCGAGGAAGTTGGCGGGCTCACCACCGGCCAGCTTGATCGCGTCCATGGTCGCCATGGCCAGGCCGGCGCCGTTCACCACGCAGCCGATGTTGCCATCCAGCTTGACGTAGTTGCTGATGCCTTCTTCCTGGGCGCGCACTTCCAGCGGGTCTTCCTCGTCCTTGTCGCGCATCTCAACGATGTCGGCGTGGCGGAAGAGGGCGTTGTCGTCGAAGTTCACCTTGGCGTCCAGGGCGATGACGCGATTGTCTTTCGTGACCACCAGCGGGTTAATTTCAGCCAGCGATGCGTCATTCTCGATGAAGAACTTGTAGAGATTGGACATCAGGGCCACGGCGGGACGCAGCAGGTCGCCGTCCAGGCCGAGCGCAAAGGCCAGGGCGCGACCCTCGTACGGCACGAAGCCGACCGCCGGGTCGATCGCAACACGGTGGATGGCGCCGGGATTGTTGGCGGCGACCTCTTCGATCTCCATGCCGCCTTCCCTGGACCCCATGATCACGGGCCAACCTGTGGCGGAATCGATCAGGATGGCGAGGTAAAGCTCGCGGTCGATCTGCGTCTGCTCCTCGACGAGGACGCGGCGGACGAGCTGACCCTCGGGCCCGGTCTGGTGCGTGACCAGCTGCATACCCAGGATCTGCTCCGCCATCGACTTCGCTTCGTCGGCGTTGGCGGCCAGCTTGACGCCGCCACCCTTGCCGCGACCACCGGCGTGGATCTGCGCCTTGACGACCGAACCGCCGCCGAGACCAGCGGCGACCGTTCGCGCCTCATCCGGCGTCGTGGCGACGCCTCCCTTTGGCACCGGCACGCCGTACCGGGCCATTAATTGCTTGGCCTGAAACTCGTGAACCTTCACTGTGACTCCTGATGGATTTGCGGTTTGTAGCTCGGCGACGAGTCTACCATATGGTTCTCGTTCGTCTTTCACCTGCCGTAAGCGTCAGATATAGGGCGTTTTGGCTTTCCCCAAGCGTCAGATATCAAACGTTCTGATGTGGCGATATTTCAGGTTGTTTGGCGTTGACAGGCCCTCTGCCGGGTACATAACGTAAGTACATACCAAAGGCCGAGTCTCCTCCAAAGGAGGGGAACGGGGGACCCACCCAACTGGGGTGCATTCCGGGCAACCGGAAGGGGCAGTCTTCTTCAGCCCTAACCCGACAGCTAACCTCGTAGGCCACTGAAGGAGGACTCTATGTCCCTATTGTCTCGTTTTGCTCGCTCCAAAGACCCGGAAGTGGTCGTGCAGGAATTGCCGACCGAGTGCAATCACTGGGAGATGGCTCCCCGTTGGGACAACGCGGCCGACATGGGTAAGAAGGACAAGGTCACTTCCTACACCTGCACCAGTTGCGGAGAGTCGTTCAGCCCAGAAGAGGCGCGACGCGTCGCAGCCGCGCTGAACTAGGCATGGTGCCAGGGAGGGAGCACAGACTTGCGATGCTCCCTCCCTCTGCCCTTTTTCGATTCCCAAACTGTTAAACGCGGCTTTACGGCTTATTAACGTAAAGCGGTATTTATCGCGGTCAATTTGGCCGCTAATAGAAGTACATGGCGGTGGCAATGATCGAAGCGAATAGGAGAGTGTCGTGAACATCGACCTCGTCGCCCGACAGCCGCAGACGCTCCTACGTGAGACTCCGCTTTTCGAGAAGCTTTCAAACGTCGCCTGGGACAAGGCGGCGTTCATCGTGTTCTGGGAGGGTCAGGGGCACCTGTCTTCCGTTGCCTACGTGGCGTTGGTCGCGTTTACCAGCATCTGGTTCGCCTTCGCGGCCATGTTCGTTTGGTCAATCGGGGCGACGCTGGTGTTTTGTGCCGCTCGTGAGCGTGGCTACCCGAACCTCCTGAGCGACATGTCGGCGCCGAAGCTGCGGGCCAAGAGCCTTGTGTCCTATGCCGCCTCCTCGCTGGGCCGCGCAGCACTCACGGGCTTCAACGCCTTTATCTATGCCCGATGCGCCGGCTTCCTGCTTGCCGAAAAGCAGGGCTGCGGTCGATTCCGCCGCTTCGCCCGTATCGGCGCGCTGGCTATGGGACTAACGCTATTCGGCGTCTCCACGGCGGAGTACCTGCTGCGCAGCGCCGGCTACAGTGGTCGAAGGTTGGTGCGCATGAGCCTCATCGGTCCCGTGCTGAACGTGCCCTACCGGATCCTCATGAGCGCCATGTTCGTCGCCCTGCTGACCAGCGCCCTGCACGTCGTGCAGATCTAGGACGCCGGTAGCGCAGACACCTCGTCCAGTCGCGGCAGGATCAACCGTGCCACCCGGTCCTGCATCTCCGCGCTCGCGAAGTTGAAGCGCAGGTAGTTCACGCCCATCGCGTCGAAGTTAGCGAGCTTCTCGAGGCACTCATCGGGCGTGCCGATAATCTCGCGCTCCAGAAACACCTCGAATGTCGGTGGTGCGATCTGGGGCGTCGCGCGCTGGAAGACCTCATACTCTGCCTGCGCCGTCTTGATCGCCTCGTCGCGCGTGTCGGCAACAACGATACGGCCGCCCTTGACCAGCGTCATGGGCCGCTCAGGCCATTCCGGATGCGAGAGCACCTGTGCGATCTTCTCCGGGTTGCCGCCGGCGCTCAGCATCATCCAACCGTCTGCGTACTTGCGCACCGTCTCCATCGTCGCCTCGGACTCGCCGCCGACCCAGATCGGCAGGTGTCGGCCCTGATACGGCTCCGGGTTGAACGGCAGTTCCCTGGTCTGGACGTACTTGCCTTCCCATGTCGTCAGCTCCGGTGCCGGGTGGCTCCAGAGGTGCTTGAAGAACGCGACGATCTCGCGACCCGCTTCGGCGCGCTCGTCGTGGTCCTCGATCCACGGCAGGTTGTAGGCGTCGTACTCCGCCCGATTCCACCCCGATCCCAGCGTGGCGATCACGCGGCCGTGCGTGATCTGGTCCAGGCTCGTGAGCATCTTGGCGAAGAGCGCCGGCGGTCGCAGTGTGAGGTTCAGCGTGCCCCAGGCCAGGTGGGTTTGCTGCGTCACGGCACCGATGGCAACGGCGAGCGTGAACAGGTCCAGCGGACCGTCCGCCTTGTGCTCGCCGCGGGTGTTCATGATGTGGTCGGAGAGCCAGACGGAGTCGTAGCCCTGCTCATCCGCCGTGCGGGCCTCGTCGATCACGGCATCGACGCCGCGGTCCGGATGCAGTTGCAAGCCAATCTTCACGTGTTCGCCTCTCCCCCGAGTGTGTAGTGCCTGATTATGCGCATCGCAGCGTCATTAGGCGAGAGACGCGTTGTGTCTATCGTCAGGCTGGAGCGGCCGGGTATCGGCGAAAAGATGTCCTTCGCTGTCTGGCTTGCACGGAACACCTCGACGTCCGTGAGCTTGCGCATATCGGCTCGGCTCGACGATGGTAGTCGCGTTTCAAGCACGTCGATGTCGCAGCTCAACCTGACGAGGCAAACCTCGCCGCCGGCCGACTCAACCAGCCCGAATCGCCGGTTCACGAGTGGAAGGTCATCGGGGTGTCCATAGACGCTCGTGTAGATGAGGTCCACGCCGTCCTGCGCCGCTGCCTCGATGACCGCTTCCCGAAATTGGAATACCAGTCGCCAGAACGTTGCAGTACCGAAGTCGAACACCGGCTGGACGGCATCGATAGTCAGGTGGTTGTGGAACAGTCGGAAGCCAGTGAGTCTCGCGACCTCTGATGCCACGGTGTATTTGCCGGCGGCGGGCGGTCCGTAGATGTAGACCAGCTTCATCGCAGCATCGTAGCGCCGTCCCCGGTCGTACGCGCCTGCCAGTAAGGCCAGCGGCGATCAGGCCACTCGCGCCTCGTTTACGGCCGCTCGCGGATCTCGGCCTGCCGCAGGCGCTGCTCGGCGAACAGCGCGGCGCCCACCGTGACGACGGCCATCAGCAGTAGCGCCGTCTCGCCGCTGACGTAGGCGTTGAAGGTGTCCGGGATGTTGCCGGAAATCCAGTCTGCCACGCCGAGCGTGTAGTGACGCACGCTCAGGTATCGCACACCCTCGAACAGGCTGGCGGCGGCGCCCTCCCAGAGGAACACGTAGACCAGTCCGATGATCAGGGCATGAGTCGAAACAACGCTGAGCATCACGAACAGCGTCGTATAGACGAGCGATCCGAGCAGCATGGCGATCGCGGCACCATACATGACTTCGAGACCGCCGCGGTCAATTGCGATTACGCCGGAGACCGCCGTCGAAGTGACGACGAGGAGACTTGTCAGCAGCCAGGGCGCGATGAGCTTGGGTAAGAGGATCTCCCAGCGCGGAATCGGCTTCGTCAGCAGGTAGATCGCTGTGCCGTCTTCCAGCTCGTCGCCGATAACGGATGTGCCGTACAACAACGCGGTCAAGGGCAGCACGGCGGTAATGATCAGCCCGCCGTAAAGCGACTCTGATGCCCACTTCTGCGGGTTCTCGACGTCGTTCGTGAGGCGAAACAGCAGGGCGGGCACGATCGGTAGTAGCGCCAGGCCGATGAGCAGCAGCGTGCTCTTGCGGAACACCTGTTGCCGCATCGTCAGCGAGAAGAGAAACCCGATCATCGCTGCACCAGGTAGGAGAACACACTCTCCAGCGACTCGTCTGTGGGCGACATCTCAAATACCGTCAGCCCCTGCTCCTTGGCGACGCGGGGTGCGACGTGGGCGAAGGCATCCAGGTCAGAGCTCCGCACCATGATGTGATCGCCGTCGATCTCAACGCCGAACACCGCGGGCTGACCGATAAGCGACGCGGCCAGTCGGCGGTCGTCGCTGGAGCGCAGCATGATCGAATGCGGCCGGTCCGTCATCAAACGCCGGATGGCATGGAAGTCTCCCGAAGCGGCGAGACGTCCGGAGACAATGACGAGCACGTTCTGCGCCAGCCGCTCGACCTCCTCCAGGATGTGGGAGGAGAACACGATCGTCGCGCCGCTTTCGGCCATACGACGCAGCATGTCCATCATGCGCAGTCGCTGGCGCGGGTCGGCGCCGTTGAAGGGCTCGTCCAGCAGCAGGATCGAGGGCTCGTGCACGATGGCGGCGGCGATCTTGATGCGCTGCTTCATGCCCTTTGAGTAGCCACCGGTGGCACGGTCCTTGGCATCCATCATCTCGACCGCCTCGATCGCCCTTATCGATGCGCCGTCGACGTCTTCGAGCCCCTGCAGATGCGCGCTCAGTCGCACGAACTCCATGCCCGTGAGGAAGGGGTACACCGCCTCGCGTTCCGGCACGAAGCCGACGTGGTGATAGATGTCCGGGTTCTGCCAGGTCGCCTCGCCCAGAATGTGGGTGCTGCCGCTGGAGGGCTGCAGCAGCCCGGCGAGCATGTGCAGCAGGGTCGACTTGCCGGCGCCGTTCGGCCCCAGGAGCCCCGTAATGCCGGCCGTCAGGTCAAACGAAATCTCGTTCACCGCCACGACGTTGCCGTACCAGCGTGACACGCTCCGGACGCTGATCGGCGGTTCGTTCGAAGTTGCTGTGACCATCAGACGCTCATCCTGATGATGCGGCGGTACAGCACCGCCAGGGCAATCGCCGAGTAGGTGAGGATGGCGACCAGGTAGAAGCCCCCCGAGAGCCCCGCCTTGGCGACGTTACCGTTGAGCTCCGGCTCCGCCCCGAACACCCAGTACACCATGCCCTCCAGCATGCCGAGGGGGCTGACCAGCAACGAATACTTCAGGCCTCCTCCGGCCAGCGTGTTCGCGAAGATGCCGCCCATGGCCGTGAGGATGACGAAGGTAGCGATCACGGCGCCGGTAGAGAAGGCGCGTCGTGAGGTGTGAATCGATATCGCCAGCGTGAGCGACGCCATGAACACCGCAACCACGGCCGATGACGCGATCACTGGCGGGATGACGTCCAGGTTGCTCTTCAGGTAGTCCGTCAGGCTGTCGGCCGCCACCGCGTTGCCGAGCTGAAGGAACACCTGCGGGACGCAGAGCACGAGGAAAAGCGATAGCACCAGCGCCGCCAGCTTCGCCGATGCGTAGTCAACCCTATCGAGGGCGCGCGAGAAGTAGAGAGCCAGCGTGTGATGTCGCTGGTCCCGGCCGATGAGGTCCGGCGCAGCTACGGCGCAGATCAGGGCCAGGACGATCGACACGAATCCGTAGTACTCCTGCGGCTTCGCGATCTCGAAGTCCTGCGGCACGAGTGCGGCGATGGCTAGCAGCACAACTGCCGGTAGCAGGGCGATAACTGCCAGTCCCCACGGGAACAGCTTCGCCAGCCACGAGCGGCCGATGCCCCAGATCGAGAGCAGTGAGTAGGTGAAGAGGGCCATGAAGGCGTACCGGCGGCCGAGTCTTGGCCCGTCGTAGCCCCGGTAACCCAGGTCGTAAATGTTGCCTGTTCCGAGCCCTGCCGAAGGCCCTGTCCTGAGCCCCGGCGCTGGACTTGTTCTGGCACCAGAGCCGGGTTGCGTCCTCGGTGCCTCAGACATGGGCGGCTGCTTCCTCTTCGGCCATCTCCTCGGTGCGGAACAGGTCCTCCAGGTGGTGCCGACGCTGCTCCAGCCGGAGCAGGCCGACTCCCATCTCGACGACCTCGTCGCGCAGGATGTCGTAGAGCTTGTCGTTCTCCATGCCAATGAGCAGGAGGTGGCCGTCGTGTCCCACCGTGAACCCGTGATTCGTCAGCCGGGTCGCCAGCTCGTCTTCGTGTGCGTCGACCTCCACCGTCAGCACCTGCATGGAGCTCGTGAAGCTGGCGATCGTATCGGAGCGCATGAGCTTGCCTCCGTCGATCACGACCAGGTTGTCGCAGGCCCGCTCGATTTCACCGAGGAGGTGGGATGACATAAGAATAGAAATGCCGAACTGGTGCCCGATGCGCCGGATCAAGTCGAGCATTTCGTCGCGTCCGGCAGGGTCCAGGCCGTTTGTCGGTTCGTCCAGCATGAGCAATCGCGGGTCGTGCACCAGCGCCTGGGCCAGCTTCACGCGCTGTTTCATGCCCGTGGAGTACGTGCCGATAGGGCGGTAGCGTTCTTCGAACAGCCCGACGTGACGCAGGATGTCCGCCGTGCGTTCGCGAGCAGCGCTGGAGGGCAGACCGTTGATCCGCGCCATGTGGGCCACGAACTCGGTGGCGCTGACGTCCGGCGGCAGGCAATCATGCTCCGGCATGTAACCGACGTACTGTCGGACTTGCGGCCCCTGCGTCAGCACGTCGTAGCCCAGCATCGTTGCCGTGCCGGAGGTGGGCGCCAGCAGGCCGAGGAGAATTTTGATCAACGTGCTCTTGCCAGCACCGTTGGCGCCGACAAGGCCGGTGACGCCCGGCTGGATCTGCACGCTCAGCGAGTCGAGCGCGAGGACGGTTGCGTTGTAGCGCTTGGTCAGCGCCTGGGTCTGTACTAGCGGCTGCGACTCGTTCATCTGGCCTCAGACTACAGTAGGTTGCAGTTCCGCGGCGACCGCTTTGTTCGACGCCACGTGTTCACTATAGAAACGCGACGCATGCGAATCTATGACGAGACGACCGTGGGGCTCTACTCCGAGTACGCATCGACGCCTGCACGGGCGATCATCTCGTCCTCTTCGCTCGTGCCGCCGGAAACGCCGACAGCGCCGATAACGGTGCTCTCCTGCCGGAGCACGACGCCGCCCTGAGCGGGCACGAAGCGCCCCTGGTAGCGCATCATCAATGAGCTGATTATCGAAGGCAGGCTCTCCGCCATCGCTTCCAGGCGTCCGGAATCGCGGCCCATGATGGCGCTGGCTACCGCCTTGCCCTCCGCGACGAGCACGGTGGCCGAAGGGGCATCGTTCAGGCGTTCGATCGCCATGACCGCGCCTCCAGCATCGACGATTGCGACGGAGACGGGCTTTCCGATCTCTATAGCCTTGTCGCGGGCAGCATCCATCATCCGCCGTGCGGCATCACTCTTCATTGCGGGGCTCCTTGGTGGTGATCTGGAATATCAACGGTCGCGATTATACTTCGCTGCTTCCTCAAGCCGGAGCGTAATAGCCTCACCCGGGCCACGTTCCTATGTACGAACTGTACGTAAGGAATTGTTAGCATTTCCCGGCCGCCATGGAGGGTGACCGCCAAAGAAGGACTTCTAATGCTAGACCGCGCCCTGCACCTGCTTCGTCCCCGTCAATCCGGACCGCGCCTCCACTGGGTCAACTCCGACATCGCCATCGGCGGCGTGAGTGACTCCGGCGAATGGTCTGAGGTTTACGAGAGCGGTGTGCGGGCGGTCGTGGACCTCTCTGCCGGGAAGCCGGACCGGGGTACCAACGTGCGCCGTCAGGGTATGCGCTACCTCCACCTCTACCTCCAGCCCAATCTGGTGCCGAGCGCTGAGGAGCTGCAGATCGTCGCGAGCTGGGTGCTGGACCGGGCGGCAGAGGGCGGCCGCGTCCTGATCCAGGACAGCCACACGCGATTCAACGATGGTCTCGTCGCAGTCGCCTCGCTGATCAAGAGCGGGCTGCCGGCGCACCTGGCGCTCCTCGCCCTGCGACGCGCCATGCCGGGCATGTCCTTCGATGCGGCCCAGAACACCGAGCTCGTGAAGTTCGCCGCAGCCCAGCCGGCGGGCTAGATCCGCCACAACGCGCCAGCAAACTGACGCGACAAACCCAAATCACCCCTCCGGGCGCCCGTAGATTGAGATCTCTCTGCTGCTGCCAGGCGCCTAGCGACTTACGACAACCTGTATTGGCGACGACGCGTACTCCCCTGAAGCGTCCTCTACCACGACGCGCAGGTTGTATGCCCCCGGTGCCAGCCCCGTCGTGCGCCATACGCCCAACACACCGCCGCGCACCGGTGAGCTCGATTGTGCGATGACGCTCCAGGCGCCACCGCCGGCAGGGCTGAACTCGACGCGGTAGCTGCGCATCTGCGGCGACCACGCCCAGCCCTCGAGACTGACGCTACCCGACGTGCTCGCAGGCGGAAGCAGCGTCGCCAGTGGCTGCGATGTGGCGTCGACCGGTGTCGATGTCGGTTGTGGCGCGAGCGGTATCTGAGCCGTCGGTGTCGCGGTTGGCTGCAGCTGCGCCAGGCTCGCCGGCGTCGCCGTCGGTGGCGATGCCCCGAGGACGGCCGTGGCGGCATCGACGGGCTGTCCCTGCACAACAGGCGGCGCCTTGTCGACCGAGTTCTGGTCCTTCACGTAGAGCTCCGTGGAGCACTTGGCGCCGGCACAGACTTTCTTGTCGCCGATGCCATCCGGGCGGACGAAGTCGCCGGAGCCGGCGCCGTTGTACGCGGCGAGCATCGTGTCGCGCATGACGTGGAAGGAGATCGAGGTGCTGTACAGGTTCTGTACCGGCTCGTTGTCCGAGTTGCCCGCCCACACACCCACGGTGTAATCGGGCGTGTAGCCGAATGCCCACGTCTCACCGATTTTGCCCTCGTCCGGACCGTTCGGGTCGTAGGGCTCGCTGGTGCCCGTTTTCACGCCGGCGATATGACCGGGGATGGTCACGCCGCCGCACCCGAAGGTGACGCAGGTGTTCTGGCCGTCCGTCAGGATGCTCGTCACCAGATAGGCATCCTCGGCGGGAACGACCTGCTCCTGCTGTCGTGTCTGGTCGGCGCTCCATAGCACGTTGCCGTCGCGGTCCTGGATCTTGAGGATCATGACTGGGTCCAGGTTGCGCTCACCTTCGTCGTAGGTATTCGTGGTCGGCACCCCGACCATGACGCCGTTGTTGGCGAGGACGCTGTAGCCGTAAGTGAGGTCGAGCGCCGTCAGGTCGACACCGCCAATGGCGATCGAGGGGCCGTACTGACCGTCGAGGGTCGTGAACCCGGCCCTGCGCGCCACGTCGATTACGGCGTCGACGCCGGTCTGCATCACGGTCTTGAACGGCGGCACGTTGAGCGAGTTGCCCAGCGCCGTCTTGATCGGTATGTCACCCAGATAGCTGCCCACGATCGGGTTCTCAGGCTTGAAGATGCTGCCGTCCGATTCGCGGTAAGTCACGGGCGTGTCGGCGATGATCGTCGAAGGCAGCCAGCCCAGCTTCATGAACGACGTCAGGTAGATGAACGGCTTGAAGGACGACCCCGGTGAGTTCAGCGCCGTAATGTTATCGACGTTGCCGTCGATGGAGTCGTCGTTGTAGTCGCGGCTGCCGATGAGCACCAGCACCTCGCCGGTCTTGTTATCCATGACCATGACGGCGCCATTGTGGCTGTTCGAAGTCGCTTCGTACTGCTCGATCCAGCTCTCGAGCACGTCCTGCGTCCTGTGCTGCAGATTGAGGTCCAGCGTCGTCGTGATCGTCAGGCCGTCCTTGTACAGCGCATCGTGACCCAGCAGCGCTTCGACCTGAGGCGCGACGTGGTTGAGCACGAAGTGGGGCGCGTCGAGCTGGTACTCGGGTGCTTTGACGCCGAGAGGCTCCTGCTTTGCCGCGTCGATAATCGCCTGCGACGGCGCGTAGTACGTGTCATCGCCGATGCGGATCGACTGATTCGTGGCAATGAGGTCGAGTACCTCGTTGCGCCTCGCCAGCGCAGCCTCCGGCCGGTTAATCGGGTCGTAGAGCGCGGGTGACTGCGGGATGCCCGCCAGGAGGGCTGCCTGCGCCAGCGTGAGCTGCGATGCCGGCACGCCGAAGTAGCCCTCTGCGGCCGCTTCGACGCCGTGGTAGATGCTGCCGTAGCTGATCTCGTTCAGGTACCACTGCAGGATCTGGTCCTTGGAGTAGTGCTTCGTCAGCTCCAGGGAGAGCGCCGCTTCCGTGGCTTTGCGGTCGAGGGAACGCTCGGCGCGCTCCTCGGCCGGGATGTAGATGTTCTTCACCAGCTGCTGCGTAATCGAGCTGCCGCCGGACCCTTCCAGCGCCTCGTCCTTCTTGTTCGTTACGTAGGGGCTGATGTTCTCCCAGGCGGCGCGCAGGATGCCTCGCGGGTTAACGCCCGGGTTGGAGTAGAAGCTCTCGTCCTCCGTCGCGATCGTCGCGGCCAGCAGGTTGGGCGAAATGTCGGAGATATCGACCGGGAAGCGTTGCCCCGCCTGGTCATCGATGAACTCGTAGAGCAGCTGACCGTTGCGGTCGTAGACGCGGGCGCCACGGATCGGCTGGTCGAGCGCCGCAATCGCCTCCGGAGGCTGGTAGGTGCTGCTGTAATGCTCGTACGTGAGGACGATGCCGTACGCCGTTGCCATTACCAGTGCGGGCAGCACCAGCAGCACAAACGCCGCCGCCATGACGCCCCGGTGACTCTTTATCGAGCTCGGTCCCGTATGGCGCTCTCGCTTCACCCGCAGGCTCGCCGCAATGGTCGTGCGGGGCGCTTGCAGCGGCGTGACGCGAGGCTGGGGGTGCACCATCATGTCCAGCTTCGCGATAGAGGCCTGGAGCAGGTAGCCCATCGTGCGGTTCTGGGCGTCGAGGGCCGCCAGGCGGTCGTTGAACACCCGCTCCTCGCTCGGGACCTCCTCTTCGGCGACGCGCGAGCGGCCACGTACGCGCCGAGCTGGGAACGTGAGGACGCCCGCCGCTCTCGCAGCAACAAGCACTACAAGGTCTCTGAGATGGCGCCGAGGCGTGTGGACAGGCGGCCGGTCTTGCCGCGCGTCGATCCCGCTGCGTCGCTTCCTGTCGACGACAATCATTGTTCCGCGTCCTTGCGGAAGGCTCCTTCGAACCTATGCCGGCGAGACCGTGGTCAAGACCGGCCACCTGATGGCGGGGACGCAGACGGGGCGCGGCGTCCCTACAGTGAGGAACGCATGCGCAGCGATATCATTTCGGAGCCGCGATAACTCGTCAAGCAATAGACCGTAAAGGTTTGGTTCTGATGCAGAAGGCTCGCCTAGACGTCCGGCGCCACCGGCAGCACCTGCTCGACGACGCGCCACATGTACCACGAGCCGACGGACCGATAGGGCGCCCAACGTTCGCCGATCGCGAGCGCCTCCTTGGGCGTGGGCGATGTTTCGAGGCCATAAGCGATGCGCATGCCGTTGCGCACGCCCAGGTCGCCGATGGGCAATACGTCCGGGCGGCCGAGGTGGAACATGAGGAACATGTGGGCGGACCATTCGCCCAGGCCTTTGACGGCCGTGATGCGCTGGATTACCTCGTCATCCGGCAGCGACGGAAGCTCGCTCAGGTCCAGCCGCCCGTCAGCGACGTGCAAGGCGAGGTCGCGCAGGTAGCCCATCTTCTGGCGCGAGATGCCGGCGCCGCGAAATTCCTCGTCCGTCAGCGCCAGGATCTGCTCCGGCGCCGGCGGCGCATCGATGGGCTCGTGCAGGGCAAAGAAGCGCCGCTGGATCGCCGTCGCTGCTGCGCCTGCCAGCTGCTGGAACAGGATCGCCCGTACCAGCGCCGCGTACGGGTCGCTGCGGTGTGGCGCATCGTAAGCCCCGACGCGGTCGATCACGCCGGCGAGGACGGGGTCGACGTCTCGCAGGTGCGTCAGCGCCTCTTCGATTGAGAATTCCCAGTTTGTCATCCAGGTCATTTCGTGGCCGTTCGGCGGCTCCCGACCGGTGCCGTTACTGCATCGGCGAATACGACGTCGGGCGCATGATGCGGTTCTCGACACGCGCAACCAGCATGCCGTTCTTCTCCGTCTCCGCGAACGCGTCGAGGCGCTCCTGGTCTGCTGCGAATGAGGCCCATGCCCGCTCGCGGTGCGCCAGGTCGTCGAAGGCCAGCATGTAGGTCAGGCGTCCGCTGATGCCGATGACGTCCGTCCAGTAGCCGATCGACTTGATGCCGTGCTTCTCGAAATAGCCCAGGGTGATCTTCTCGAAGCGGTCGTTGAGGGCCGGTAGCTTGCCCGGCATGGCGTCATAGATGCGTATCTCGTAAATCATCACTAGACTCCTTCTTCAGATAGGGCCTGCCTGGCTGCCCGTGCTGCCGAGCGCGCTCATCCTACCATCGCCTATCCGGTCAGACGCGCTGCGAGGCGCCTAGAGGAGCCCACCATGATCAACATCGCCATTCTGGACGACTACCAGAACGTCGCCACGTCCCGGGGAGACTGGGATAGCATCCCGGACGCCCGAGTGCAGTCCTTTCAGGACCACATCGCGGACGAAGACGCCCTCGTTCAGCGTCTGAGCCCATTCGAGGTGGTCGTGGCGATGCGGGAGCGAACGCCGTTCCCGCGCAGCCTCGTGGAGCGCTTGCCCAACCTCAAGCTTCTCGTTACGACGGGCGCCCGTAACGCCTCCTTCGACATGACGGCGATCAAAGAGCGAAACATCACGGTCTGCGGCACGCGCGGCAGCCCGACCTCCACGGCGGAGCTCGCCTGGGGCCTGATCATCGGCCTTACGCGTCACATTGCCGATGAAGATCGCAACATTCGCGAAGGACGCTGGCAGACCACGATTGGTCCTTCGCTCGTTGGCAAGAAGCTGGCCTGTCTGGGTCTCGGCAACCTTGGGTCCCAGGTGGCGCGCGTCGGCAAGGCCTTCGGCATGGACGTTATCGCCTGGAGCCAGAACCTGACCCAGGAGCGTTGCGATGAGATCGGCGCGCGCCTCGTCACAAAGGACGAGCTATTCCAGCAAGCCGACATCCTGACGGTGCATCTCGTGCTCAGCGACCGCAGCCGCGGCCTCGTCGGGGAACGCGAGTTGGCCATGATGAAGCCGACGGCCTACGTCATCAACACCTCGCGCGGCCCGATCATCGACGAGGACGCCTTGATCCGCGCCGTGCAGGAAGAGCGCATCGCGGGAGCCGGTGTCGACGTCTACTCGGTCGAGCCGCTTCCGGCGGACCACCCCTACCGCAGCCTCAAGAACACGCTGCTCACGACGCACATCGGCTACGTCACCTCAGATGGCTACGACTTCATGTATGGCGATGCGGTAGAGGACATCAAGGCGTTTCTTGCCGGCGCCCCGGTGCGTGCCGTTTAGGCGTCCCTATCGTTGAGGAGCCACTGATAGGCGCAACACGCTCAATACCTGCATAGAGCCATTAATGCGGAGACGTTCAGTTTTCCTGCGCCCTTTCCGATATTTGTGCAATGGGTCACATCGGAGAGCGCCTCCGCAATCTGGCACCGCAGAAGAATGCTGGGTCTCTACCTGGTGGTCATGATCGCGACCGCAGCCGTAGCGATCGGTAGCGTGCTGGTCACGACCTCGCGGGTGGATGAACGCTCCCGGATGGCCACCCAACAGGCGGATGCCGCAGCGCTCGCGTCGCAGATCGGTGTTGACCTGCGACAGTCCGTGTCCGTCATGTTCGTCACCATGTACGCATTTCTTCAGAGCGACGCGCTCGATGGCCTGCCACCGGCGATAAAGACGAACCTGCTCGAGAGTGCGTTAAGCCAGACCAGCGACCTGCAGAACCCTCTGACGAACATCCCGTTGCCATCGATGTCGGTCCCGATCAGTGACCGCAACGCGTATGAGCTGCAATCTGGCGTGCAGGACGCCTCCCAGCGTATCGATTCCCTCCTGACGTACTCGGGCAACGGCGTCGACCTGGATCCCGTGTTGGAGGAGCGCGACAAACTCCACCAGGACCTGGCGACCTATATCAACACAAAGTCCGCCACCAGCTTCCGTGACACGTTCTCCAGCGTCATCGCGCTTGGCGCCCGCCTCAACGACTCGAGCGCCGCCTTCAGCGCCACGCTGGACGCGACGCAATCCGACCTCTCCGCGGCCACGCGTCTCGCCCGCTACACGATGGTCGGGGCGCTGCTCTTTCTTCTGCTCGTGATGATCGGCGGCATGCTTTACGTCGGGCGCCTGATCCAGCGCGCCTTCCAGTCCGGCGAGACGGAGCGCCACGAGCTGCGTGCCACCACGGAGACGCTGCAGTACCGCAACGACCAGCTCAACGCCCTTTACAACGTCTTCTCCGAAATCACCGACACCCTGAGCATGCGCTACGTGATCAGCGCGACGCTGCGGGAGACCCTGCGCGTCATGAAAGCCTCGGTCGTCACCCTCCGCCTGCTCAAGGGAAGCCAGCTCGTCAGCGCCGGTTCCCTGACCGTGAGAGGCCAGCTCCTGGCAGCGTCAGCGCCGGTACCGCTCGGTGAGGGACCGTCCGGTCGTGTGGCACGCC
This sequence comes from uncultured Chloroflexia bacterium, assembly GCA_963731765.1. GTDB lineage: Bacteria > Chloroflexota > Dehalococcoidia > DSTF01 > WHTK01 > WHTK01. The sequence goes on along the minus strand of CAVSWS010000026.1, from coordinate 111,651 downwards.
GAGGGCGCGGCATGCGCATCGATACAGACGCGAAGGCCGTCATCGGTTCCTTCGAGTTCCATGACGAATCGGACGGAGATGTGCAGTCAGGGATTATCGTGCCCCTCATCGTTGGCGCCCGTATCGTCGGCACCCTGGAGTGCTGGTCGCACGAGGCGTTTGCCTTCCAGGAGGCGGATGAGCGTGTCCTGGAGATGATGGCATCGCAGGTGGCGACGGCGGTCATCGCCGCCGACACGCAGGAGACGCTGGAGCGTCGCGCGCTGCTCGACCCTCTGACCAACCTCCCCAACCGGCGCCAGCTCACGGAGGACATGGCGGAGTTCGCTCGCTGGTCTCGTGAGAAGCGCAGCGCTGTCGTGGCGATGATGGACATCGATCATTTCAAGCAGCTCAACGACGACTTCGGACACAAGGTGGGCGACGTCACGCTGCAAAAGGTCGCGGCCGTCATGCGGCAGGCGATCCGCGATACAGACCGAATCTATCGCTACGGCGGCGAGGAGTTCGTCATCATCTTCAACGGTGCCGGCACCGACGATGCGATGCTGCTGGCACGGCGCGTCCTCAAAGCCGTCGCGGAAACGCCCCTCACCGGCGATCAGTTGGAGCCTGTCGGTCCCGTCACGATCTCCGCCGGCCTGGCGATCATGCCGGACCATGGCACCGATATCACAGAGCTCATCGTGCTGGCAGACCGCGCCATGTACCGCGCAAAGGAGTCCGGACGTAATCGCATCGAGGTCTGGGACGAGAGCGCGCCGCGCCGGCTGGAGCAACTTGCCTAGACGTCAGTGATCGCATGGCCCTGTGCTTGAGGTAAAATCGCAGCGACTTGCGAGATTCGCTCGCGGCGCATCCGGCCGCGATGGGGCAGGAGTAACGATATGTGCAGCTACATCACCGAGAAGGCAGAGCTCTTTGGCAGCGCGAAGGGGCCCAAGGGCTGGTTCAGCGTCGATACTGCCAACGTCTACTACGACCACCCGTACCACGCGCCGCTCGGCCACAGCCTGAACATCGACTTCGTCAACGAGTCCAACGGTGCCTTCGAGCGCGTCGCCATCGAGATCAGCGCCGACTCCGCCCTGCAGCTGATCGAGAAGATCCAGGCCGCTCTCGAAGAAGGCGCCAAGAACCACACGCTGGAGAACGCGCCGGCGCGATAGGCGAGCCCCCGGTTCGCACTCGGAAGTAACTTCACAGCGGTCACCCGCAACGGACGCTCTGTGCTTGAGTTAATCGAGCGTTCCCGCAAGCCAAGCCCCATCGCCCAACGACCGGGAACTGACTGACGCCTATGCGCCTGCCGGGTCGATGGCGATCACGTCCATCAGGAAGTGGCAGTTGTCGCCGGGGCGCACGTTGGCGTCGGCGATGCGCATGGAAGAGCGTGCCGGCGGGTTCTCCGGGAAGATTTCCAGCCACACCTTCTGAAAGCCGTCTCGGTACTCCAGGTCATGCAGGTAGAGCGTGACGCGCGCGACCTGGTCGAACGTGGCGCCGGCGGCATCGAGCAGGATCTTGAGGTTCGCGAAGGCGTTGCGTGCCTGCTGCTCCGTGTCGTCCGGGTAGGTGCGCGTCACGGGGTCGTTGCCGCGGATGGCGCCGAAGAAGATCCAGCCGCCGATGCGCACCGCATCTGAGAGCCCCGGGATGCTGTGGCCGGATCCGCCCGGTCGCTCGATCTGCTGTCTCATCGGTTTGTCTGCCATCTCGGTCTCCCTCTTTCGCACTGAGCACGCCAGCCGCCGCTACGATACCGCCATGACCACCGAGATGCTAATCATCGGCGCAGTGCGCATCCTCGGCTCCCTGCCGGTGCTGCGCTGGCCCTTCTACGGCGCCATCATCGCCATCCTGGTCGACCAGAGCGACCTGTTCATGATGAACCTCATCCATCTCGGTGGCGTGAACGACTACCAGACCTTCGACAAGTACCTCGATCAGGTCTACATCGCCCTCTTCCTCGTCGTGGCGTGGCGCTGGGCCGGCATCGAGCGCAACGTGGCGCTCGGGCTGTACGTCTGGCGCTTCGCGGGCTTCCTGGCGTTCGAGTTCACCGAGTCGCGTGGGCTGCTGCTGTTCTTTCCCAACCTGTTCGAGTTCTGGTTCCTGTTCATCGCCGGACGGCGCCAGTTCGGCCTGGAATCGCGATTGCCGTCTGTCGCTGAAAGCCGGCGGGGAGGCGAACCGGCCCTTGCTCGCCGTGCTCGGAAGCCTCGTCGCCCTGAAGATGTTCCAGGAGTACGCTATCCACCAGGCGAGATGGCTGGACGGCTTCACCGCCACCGAAGCGGTCGAAGCGATCTGGCACTTTCTGACGCCGTTCTGATGCCGACTCTCAAGCGCGCCCTACGCATCCTGCTCGGTCAACGCCTGCCCACCACGGAGGGCAGCATCGCCGTGCCTGGCCTGCATGCGCCTGTCAGCCTGCGCCGCGACCGCTACGGCGTCGCTTACATCTCGGCCCGAAACGACGACGACGCCTGGTTCGCGCTCGGTTTCGCACAGGCGCAGGACCGCGCCTTCCAGCTGGAGCTGCGCCTGCGCACGCTGCGTGGCACACTCTCGGCCCTGTTCGGGGAGACGACCCTGAGCATCGACCGCATGTCGCGCCGCGTCGGCTTTGTCGAGTCTGCGCAGCGTCAGGTTCCCGTGCTGCACGAGGACGTCCGTGCCCAGATTGAGGCCTTCGTGCGCGGCATCAACGCTGGTCTGCAGGCCGGATCGCACTCGAAGGCGCATGAGTTCGCATTGCTGCGTTCGAAGCCCAGCACTTGGCGCGTCGAGGACGTCGTCGCGATGGGCAAGCTGCTCTCCTTCCTCCTCATCGGTAACTGGGACGTGGAGTTGACGCGCCTCAAGATCCTGCTTACGGACGGCCCCGAGGCGCTTCGAGACCTCGACCCGACGCCGTACCCGGAAGACCACGTCGTGGTGACGCCGCCGGCATCGAAGGCGGGGCCCGCGGTCGATGCATTGAGCCGGGATCTCGAGGCGTTCCTCGCCTTCGCCGGACATGGCGGCGGCTCCAACGCATGGGCGCTTACCGGCGCGAAGACCGCCTCCGGTCGCGCCCTACTGGCAAACGACCCCCACCTCGAAGGTGTTCTGCCGCCACACTGGTACCTCGCGAGCCTCGAGACGCCGGAGTGGCACGCCGCGGGCGCCTCGATGATCGGCATGCCCGGCTTCGGGTCGGGTCACAACGGCACCGCGGCCTGGGGTGTGACGGCCGGTTTCAGCGATACGTCCGACCTGTTCATCGAAGAGGTTTCAGCGGACGGCCGCAGCGTGCGCCGCGGCGACGGCGTCGAGGCCTGCTCGGTGCGGCGTGAGGTCATTGAGGTGCGAGGCAAGGCGCCGGTGACGGAAGACGTACTCGTTACGCCTCGGGGCCCCGTGATTACGCCCGCGCTCGATGGCGACCTGCCGGTGCTGTCCCTGCGTGCCGTCTGGCTGGATGCGCGGCCGGCAAGGGGCTTCACGCAGCTGCACAAGGTGCGTTCCTTCGCCGGCCTGCAGCGTGAGTTCGAGTACTGGCCGCTCCTGTCTCAGAACGTCGTCTACGCCGATACCTCCGGCAACATCGGCTGGCAGCTCGTTGGGGAGGTGCCGCAGCGCAGGTCCGGCTTCGGCACGATCCCGGCGTACGCGCCCGACGAGCGAACGGGCTGGCTCCCCGACAACGTGCCCGCGGCGCAAATGCCGCACGCCTTCAATCCCGCCGACGGCTTCGTGGCAACCGCCAACAACAAGCCCGCCGCGGACACCGACACGCCGTACCTCGGAGTCGACTGGCTGGACGGCTATCGGGCCGGTCGCATCTCCGAAGTGCTGGCCTCGAGGGACGCCTGGGACGTCGCCGGCACGATGCGTCTGCAGACCGACGTCGCCTCGCTGCCCTGGCGCGAGTTACGTGACATAATCCTGGGCCTGGATCCGCAGACGCCCTCGACCCTGCAGGCCCTGTCCCTGCTCCGAGCCTGGGATGGCCAGGTCACGGCAGACTCTGCCGCTGCTGCCGTCTTCGTGCGCTTTCTACGGTCGATGGCGCGTCGCATCGCTGAGGCCAGGGCGCCGCAATCGGCTGCACGGGCGCTCGGGCAGGGCTTCACTCCGCTCCTGCCGGGCTCGACCTTCTCGGGCGGGCGCACGAGCCGCATCGTGCGGCGGCTCATCGAGCAGCCGGAGGGCTGGTTCGAGCAGGGATGGCAGGCCGAGATGCTGGCCGCGCTATCGGAGGTCGTGGCAGAGCTACAGCGCCGCTTCGGTGAGGACACGTCGAGCTGGCGATGGGGCGACCTGCGACCGTTGACGCTGGAGCATCCCTTAGGACAGGTGAAGGCGCTGGCCCCGATCTTCAATCGAGGCCCCTACCCTCTGGGCGGTGACGGCAACACCGTGCTGCAGGCCAGCGGCACGACACCGATGGTGGTGCCATCGCTGAGGGTCGTCATTCCCCTGGGCGACTGGGAGGCGGCGCGCTTCGTGCTGCCCGGCGGTCAGTCAGGCAACCCGTTCTCGCCCCACTACGATGATCTGCTTCCGTTATGGCGGCGCGGCGAGGGCATCCCCATCGCCTGGAGCCGCGAGGCCGTCCAGCAGGCGACCGTTTCGCAGCTCGTGCTGGAGCCGCTATAGGGCGTTACTGATTGGCCTGGGTCGGCGGCGTGTCCGGCAGTTGAATGCCGCACTGGCTGCAGAACTTCGCGCTCGCCAGATTAATCGTGCCGCAGCTGCTGCATGCGCGATTCGGGGTCGCCTTCTTCGCGGGCTGCTGGCCACCGCCGAGGGCATCGATTGCCATGCCGAGAGGACCGAGGCGGGCACGGGCGCCCTTCAGTGCGAGGCCCCGGATTTCGTCCTCGTGCTCCTGGGCATAGCGCACGGCGTCGCGGCCGGCCTGCTCCACGCGCGGACGGTAGTCTTCCACGGCCTTCTGGACCTTGGGCCGGGCGTCCTGGATCGCCTTTTCGACCTTCGGGCGGCTTTCGTCGACGAAGCGCTTCGTGCGCGGCCCGGCGTTCTTCACGAGCTTGCCGGCGAGGCGTCCCAGTTCGCCGCCGCGCTCTCTGGCTCCCTTGGTCTGGTCTTCCGGCTCCATGCCCCCGATTCTACCGGAACCGGTCCATGCGGCGCGTCAGGCCAGTTCCAGCAGCAGCTGGGTCAGTTCCTCCGGCTTGTTGTTGGCGACCATGTGGTTCGTGTCGATCTCGGCGTAGCGCCAGAGTCCGCTCTCGCGGGCGTGGTCTGCCGCGTCCCAGAAAGGGTGCCCGTCGACAGGGCGAGGTGGCTGCAGCGCCTTGATGTAAGTGCGGGAGAAGTCATAGCGGTCCACGTCCTGGGGTGCGTGCACCGGTGTCGTGAAGCAGGCGCGGGGATGCGCAACCCGGCGAGCCATTGCCCAGGCCCCTTCTATCGGGTCGTCGTACTCGCGCGGCATCGGCTGCACCAGCCAGTCCTGGCCGAAGTCCTCCGGCGCGCTCTGGCCCGTCAGTCCGTACAACGACTCGCCGTCCTTCGGCACGAAGGCGTCGAGGTAGACAAGGGCGCGCACGCGATCAGCGATGTGCTCCAGTGCCCCCGTCACCACCATGCCGCCGTAGCTGTAGCCGAGCAGCACGACGTCCTTCAGGTCTTCGAACCGCAGCATATTGACGACGTCCTGGACGTGCGTATCGAGGGTCACCTGCGGGCTGGCGAGGTGGATACGTTCGCCCAGTCCGGTGAGGCTGGGTGTGAACACCTCGTGCCCCGCCTGGCGAAGAAGAGGGCGCACCTTGCGCCAGGTCTGTGCGCCGGACCACGCGCCGTGGACAAGAACATAAGTTGTCATAACAAAGTTTCTCCTGGCCGATTCATGCGTGCGAAGGTGATGCGGGCCTATTTTGCCACAGGCTCGAAATGGGTTTGCCAGCTCTGATGACGTAGGATTAGAAAAATGCTCCCGCCTCAAGGAGGAGAAGCCAGAATATGAAGAATTCTCTCCCGATCATTGCAGTCATTGGCGTGTTCGCCTTGCTGTTCCTCGCCAAACGGCGCCGGAAGAAGCACGTGCCGACGCGGTTCGAGCGCTTTCGCGAGGGCGTTGAAGGCGCGCTCGATGATGCCGAGCAGCGGGCAAACGACCTGCGAGAGCGTGCGAAAAAGCTGCGCGGTGACGCCAAGAAGCGCGTCGAGGAGCAGGCCCACGAGATGGAAGAGCACCAGAAGGAGCTTCGTGGTCGCCTCGAAGACCTGAAGTCCGAGGCCACGAAGCTGGTCGAACGCGCCCGCTCTTAAGCCCAATCGCATTCCGAAAGCCCGAGCCTGCAGGCTCGGGCTTTTGATTTCCTCACGGCTGCCATCGGTTCTGTCCGGTGCGTGAACAGATAGGGATCGCCGAGTGCTGGTGTAGGAGTAGCGTCAGCCGCCCGTACAGTTGGCCAGGAAGAACTCGCGCTCGGCGACCGAGCGGTACTGCGTGCCGCGGATCTCGTCACAGTTCGTGCGGTCGGGGAGGGGCGTTGCAGTCGCCTGCGGGCTCACGGTGACCGTCGCGGCCGGCGTATTAACCGCGGGCGTCACGGTGGCTTCGATCGCGTTAGATGGGTCATTGCTGTCGCCGCCGCTGTCGAGGATCGTCGTACCGACCCAGTAGTACATTGCGACGCCGAATACGAAGGCGACGAGGCCGATGACCAGCAACGACACGTCGGCGGTGCGGGAACGCATCGCCTGGCGCTCGAGGCGGGCGAGCCTGGGGTCGAGTGCCGGGTTCGGCTCGGGGCGCGCGGCACGGGGCCGCGGCGGACGCTCACGTCGCGCAGGACGCTGCGATTCCGTCTCCGGCGCTTCTTGCGGCGTCTGCTCGGTGTCAGGCTGCGGCGGTTCCTGGCTCGATGTCATACGTCTGTCGTCGCCCTCGCGTCCCTGCTGCCGGCGGGCCAACCTGGAAGCCCGCATCGAGCCGCATTGTAACCGAGGCTGCGCGACAGAAAGCTAGCCCGTGACGCGGCCGATCAGGAAGCCGACAAACGCAGCCGCGATCACGGACTGCACGGGGTGGCTCTTCACGTAGCTCGCGAAGTCACCGGCAATCTCGGTCGTCTGCCGGTCGTGCAGGTAATCGGATGCGATCTCCAGACGGTACGCCACCTGCTCGCCCGCGTACGTACCGATAGGCCCTGCCGCGCTACCTCGGTCCCTGACCCGGCCCGCCGTCTCTTCGATGCGGGAGGCGACGCGGTCGCGCTGGGCGTCAATGCGCTGCTGCGCCTTTTCGCTCAGGTCGTGCACGCGGTGCTCGGCTTCTGTACGAGCGGTGTCGCGCAGTTCCCGCGCCATTTCCTCCGCCTTCGAGGCGATTGTGTGGATGCCGTCGCCGTTCTGCTTGGCTGCGATCGGTTCGCTGTTCTCGGAGCTTTCCATAGTCCACCTCCGCGATTTGCATCTATTTTGCCTCTGTTGTTCCGGCCTCTCAACTCACCGCTGGTTACACCCTTGTGACGCTTCGGTTTGGGCTCGAAACACGGACGCAAGCCGAAAAGCGGACAATACGACAGGCATGGTCGCGATCGCATCGAGCAGACGAAGAACGCGGCGCTCCGGCTTGCGCAAGGTCAGCCTGCTCCTCCTCACGTTCGGCCTGCTCGTGGTCAGCGGCGTGGGCTTCCTGATCCTCGCGCGGGCAACCCTTCAGCCAGAACAGACCGTAATCGTCGATGCCGTCTTGGCGACGGCGACACCGGAGCCGTATCGACCCGTGCCATCGGACCGGTCGCTGCCGCCGATGTATCCAGAACCGCTCGAAATCACCCTCGGCCCGCGAACGGCGCAATCCGTGACCCTGCGCCTGGGACCGAGCGAGGACTACGTCGCCCTCGGCACGCTCCAGGCGGACGCGCCGCTCAAAGCCGTAGGTCGAAACGATGAGGGCGATTGGGTCGCCGTCGTCTTTCCACCGGGCTCGACGTTCCAGGCCTGGCTGCCCGTGTCTCAGACACTGGAGGTCGAGAACGTCGATGACCTACCGGTGCAGCCGGTGAATTACCTGCCGTAGCTACCGCAGCAAATCCCGGGCGACGGTCCGCTCATCCCAGGCCACCGCGCCGGCCGCGAATACCATAGTCGTTTCGGTCGCCTTGCCGGCCAGCAGCACTGTGTCGCCGGCAGCCGCGTGCTCGAAGGCGTAACGAATTGCGTCGCGACGCTCCGGGACACGCAGGAAGTCCTCGCCCTCACGCCGGCCGGCCTCGATCAGGGGACCGGCGATGGCATCGATGATGGCGTCCGGGTCCTCATCGCGCGGGTCTTCATTAGTTAGCACGCAGCGGTCTGCCAGCCGCGCCGCCACCCGACCCATGCCGTCACGTCTCGCGGGGTCGCGCCCGCCCGCGGCGCCGAACACCACCCAGAGCCTGCCGGTGGTCGCTGGCCGAAGGGCGTTGAGCACGTTCTCCAGCGCGACCGGCGTGGATGCGATGTCGACGAACACGGCGAACGGCTGGCCCTCATCGATGCGCTCCATGCGTCCCGGTACGCCCGGGAAACCGGCCAGCGCCTCGACGGCCTGCCTGAGCTCGACACCCTGCGAGCATGCCGTCGCGACCGTCGCGAGAGCGTTGTAGGCGTTGAACCGCCCGATCATCGGCACGTACGCCGGCACCCGGGTCTCGCCAGCCTCGACCTCGAAGCGCAGACCAAAGCCCTCGTGTCACGATGTCACTGCCCCGGTAATCTGCTTCGGCCTCGATGCCGTAGGTGATGACGGGGGCCGTTGAGCGCGTCGCCATGTAGCGGGACGCTTCATCGTCGGCGTTGACGATGGCGGCCCTCGGAAACTGCTTCCTGGAGTCGCGGTCCAGCATTTCGAACAGCAGGCCCTTGGCTTCGCGATAGCGCTCCATCGTGCCGTGGAAGTCCAGGTGGTCCCGCGTCAGGTTCGTGAACACCGCGACGTCCGGCAGGCAGCCGTTGAGCCGGCCCTGCGCCAGCCCCTCGGATGACGCCTCGATCACCATCGTCTCCCGGCCGTTATCCAGTGCATCCGCCAGCTTCCGCTGGATAACGGTCGATTCCACCGTCGTCATGTGCGTGGCGTTGAGCTCGAAGCCCTGCCCCGTCTCGAAGCCGACGCTGCTCAGGTAGCCCGCCTTCAGCCCGCAGACATCGAGCACGTGGCCGATGAGGTGGGAAGTCGTCGTCTTGCCGTCCGTGCCTGTGACACCGACGGTGCGCAGCTTCGCGCTGGGGCCGCCGTGTACGGCCGCGGCTAAGTGGCCCAGCGCGGCGCGCACGTCCGGCACGACGACCAGCGGTACGCGGCCCACGAACGGCTCCCAGTTCGCTTCCCGTGACGCTTCGACGACGCAAGCGGGCGTCCCGGCCTCAATTGCCTGGGCGAGGAAGGCGTGGCCATCGAAGCGACCACCGGAAACCGCGGCGAACGCTGTGGCCGGAGACGCCAGACGCGAATCGTGCGTCAGGTCCGCGACATCGGGCACTTCGCCTCTCGCCACAGCCTCGGGGACAGCCTGCCACCACTGCATATACAGGCATCTTAAGGGTTTCCCTACGCCGGACTAAGGGTTTCCCCGACTAACCATAACGATCAGGAACTTCGAGAATCCTCAGGTGCCTGGTGCCGTACTGCGGCCCTGGTCACCTCTATCGGCCGATTCAAGCGAGGTATGTTCTGTTAGAGCTATTCCGGCACGCTGAGAGCAGCAGCCCTCCAGGACTGATCCATCGCAGCCGCGCCGCCATTCGCCACTACTTCTTCGTCGGCACAGGCCTCGGCGCCTTGACCCTGGGTCTCGCGATTACCGTCTCGTTCCTGGCCGTCAGCAACACGACGGAAGCGCGCGCTCCCAGTCTGGACGACGTAACGCGGGTGCCCGAGGCAATCCTTGTCACGCCGACGGTGACGCCCACACCGGACTATGGCCCCTCGACCATCTATCTCGAGTCGCCCCTGATCCTGCGCAAGGTGGACGCGCCCCCGAAGCAGGGCGAGACGGTGCCCGACATTCTGAGGAAAGCCGACAACCGGATCGCCCCTCCGCCGCCGCAGGCCCCCCTCGGCTCGCCGGTGGTCTCCCAGAAGGGCCCGATCGAAGGCGTCAACATTACGTTCTACGACTGCGCCAACCAGGGCTTCTGCGGCAACATGTACGGCGGCGAGCAGGTCTACGAAGGCGCCGCCGCCTGTAGCTGGAACCTTCCGCTCGATACGGCCTTCTACATCGTGGGTGACCCGACGCAGCGTATCTACGTCTGCAAGGACCGCGGTCTGCTGCAGGACACCTGGGTCGATATCTTCTGGTACCACCCGGAAGACGGCTACAACTGGCAGTCCTCAGTCGGCCGCATCGGCACCATCAACATCGTCTACCTGCCCAAGTAGGCGGCGCTGCCCAGGCTCGAAGCTGCAGAAGATCCCCTGCCGGGCCGATTATGTCCTTTGAGAATTAGTAACGAGCCGTCGTCTTTCGCGGCTCTAGCCCGAAGGACACGACTACGTGCGATTGAAGCTCTCAGCCGTCGTACTTTCTGCGCTCTGTCTGCTTTTCGCCGCGGCCTGCCAGGGCGGGGGAGGCAACGATGGTCCACCTCTACCGGATCTGACACCCTTTACGCCCGACCAGGCCGAGCGCGTGCACGCCATCCGCGACGAAGTCGCAGCCCTGCGTGAGCTCCCGGCCGCCGACTCCATCGACGAGGGCTCCATTTCTCGCCAGCAATGGCAGGATTACAACGCAGAGAGCTCGACCGATCTGAGTGAAGAAGATCAGGCAGACCTCGATCTCAACAACACGATATGGCGCCTCATGCGCCTCATCGGCCCCGACGACGACCTGATGGACCTGGTCAACGACACCTACGGCTCCATCGTCGTGGGCTTCTACGACATCGCCAGGGACACGCTGGTCCTCGTCAACGGCGCCGACGGTGGTGACTTCTCCCTGTCCGACGAATCGACCATTGCCCACGAGTACGTCCACAGCTTCCAGGATGCCCGCTACGACCTGGGGAAGGTCCACAAGCGCTTCACGCCGGATGAGGGCGAGGTGAGCGAGGTGGATACAACGGTCAACTGTGTTATCGAAGGCGATGCCAGCGTTGCATCTGACGACTACATGGCGCAGGAGCATGGCGCAGGCTGGCAATTGGCGGCGGCGCAGCTCGACGACGAGACGATGCAGGCCGTCCAGGACCTGGCCGACATCCCGCCCATCATTCTGGAGTACGCGTACTTCAACTACGACCAGTGCCCCGCCTTCGTGCGCGCCATACAGAAGGCACGCGGCTGGGACGGTGTCGATGCCCTGTATGAAAACCCGCCGACGACCAGCGAGCAGGTCATGCACCCGCAGAAGTACCTCGACGGCGAAGGCGCGGTCGCGGTCCCCGACACGGATCTCAGCAGCTCGCTGGGCAAGGACTGGAAACGCGGCAAGGTCCTCCCTTACGGCGAGTTCGACGTCTATGCCTTCTTCCAGGCTGCCGGCGCGCGTCCGGCCGACGCTGGCCGGGCGGCAGATGGCTGGGGTGGCGGCCGCATGGCCCTCTACCGCCAGAAAGACGGCACCAACGCTCTGGTTCACATAACCCTGAACTGGGATTCCCGGAAGGACTTCGATGACTTCGGTCTGGCCCTCCGCTACATCCTCGGCTGGCAGGGCTGGCACCTCGACGCCAGTGGCAGCGACAGCTGGTACTGGTGGGACGACAACAACGACGCCGGCTACGCCCTTTGGGACGAGCAGGCCCTGCAGTACGACCTCATCTACGCAACCGACGCCACCGCCGCGGGTATCGCCAAGGCGGCGTTGCAGGCCGGCCTCGCAGCCGTGGCGAAGTAGCCGAAAACAGGGAGGCGGGCGTCATCCCGAGGGAGGGCGCCCGCCTTTGCCAGCGAGACTATAAGCCGAGTTCTGTGCGTCCCTCCGAAAAGGGACCGACGGCCATCCATCTGGGACGCCGGTTACCCGACGCCTCTTGCGACCAACCCGAGGACGAGCCGGGCGCTCATTGTCCTCCTACATGGTCTTGCTCCGGGTGGGGTTTGCCCGGCAGGTTGGTCACCCAACCCCCGGTGCGCTCTTACCGCACCTTTTCACCCTTACTCTGAAGACCGGGGACACCCCGGACCCCGCTAAAGGGGCACAAGGGATCTGGTCATCAGAGCGGTACAGTTTCTGTGGCACTTTCCGTCGCGTCGCCGCGCCTGGGTGTTACCCAGCACCTTTGCCCGGTGGAGCTCGGACTTTCCTCCCCCTCGATCGCTCGAAGAGGCGGCCGTCCGTCTTGCTGGCACTTCAGCTTACCAGCTACAAGCCCCGAGCATCGGCTTCGAGAACGCTTCATACCAAACAAGCCCTGCGAGCTCGCCGCATCACCCGCAAGGCGCAAGGATTGACGCCTCGAGAGGCGGCTATGATCGCTCGAAGCTCGAAGCTCGAAGCTCGAAGCTCGAAGCTCGAAGGCTTGTCGCTTGCGGCCTGAGGCTTGTAGCTTCTTCCCATGCTGATGTTCACGAGCGAGGACCACGAGCGCGTCGCGAACGGCGACATCACCGTGACCTGGCGCCTGTGGAAGTACGCCCACGTCAAAGCCGGCAAGGTCTACGCCACGAACTTCCCCTTCGGCGGCAGCATCGTGGTCGAAGACGTGCGGGAGGTGCCTGCCGGGGAGATCACCGACGCCGATGCGCTTGAAGTCGGCCAACCGGATGCATCGTCGCTCATCGAATACGCCCGCAGCCACACCGGACGCGAGGTGTCTTCCGAGACGCTGCTCTACCGCGTGCGATTCCACTTCGACCCGCTCGACCCGCCGAAGCCCGAATACAGCCTCGATGAGGTCGCAAAGCGCCTCGATCGCCTGGATAAAGCATCACGCACCGGGACCCTGGACGCTGTCCACCCTCCGTCTCATCGAGGAGAACCCGGGCGTCGTGTCGCGCGAGCTGGCGCCGCAGATGGACATGGCCCGCGCCGATTTCAAGCTCAACGTGCGCAAGCTGAAGGCGCTCGGCCTCACGCTCAGCCTCACGGTCGGTTATGAGCTCACCGAGCTCGGCCTCAGCTACCTCGACTCGGTTGACTCCGAGGAGCCGGTTTCCTTGCCGTAGCCCATCGCGGTCGCGAACTGCCAACCGTCGAGATCGGGCGTCTCGATGCCCAGCTGATTCAGCGCCACCTTCACCTCCGTTCGATGCTCCACGCCATGCTCCACCGCATGCAGGAGAAAGAAGCTGACGGGGAATCGATACGTCTTGCCCCAGTACGGCAGGTCGACCTCGCGTTCGGCATCCAGTCCCTCGGCGATGGCGATGAGCTGGTCGCTCGTAGCCGTCGCGATTTCGATCAGCGTGTCGACGCCCGGCCACGTGCTGCCGCGGTTCAACTCACCCTCCTCCTGTCGCCCCTGCGTCCGCAGCGCGAAGGTCTGCTGCCCGCCAACGATATGGGTCAGCAGCTCGCCGACCGCACCCGAGACCCCGGGCATGCGTGCATCGAGCTGGTCTGAGGAGAGCGTCCGGCACGCCGCGAGCAACCTGACCGTAGCCCATTTCTCGTAACGCAGCATCTGGGCCAGCGGCTCGTTCAACGTCCCTCCCTCCTCCATCGCGGCATCCTGGCGTCGAGTATTTGCATCGATGGCGTGTGATGGCAAGGTCGCATGAGAGAATTCGGCGATTACTGCCAAATCGAATCTGAGAATGGCCTGCCTCGCCTTGTTCCAATAAATGGCCGGTGCTATAGTCGCGGCGTTAGGGACGAGATTCACAAACTACTGAAATAAGGAGGACGGTGTGCTTAACGAATACGGTTACATCGCTGTCCTCCTCGGCTTCGCGGTGTTGTTCCCCTCGTTGCCGCTTCTCGTCTCGGCCCTGTTCCGCAAGCTGAACATCCGCCCCTCGGCGCCTGACCCGGTGAAGATGGACACCTACGAGTGCGGTGTCGAGACCGAGGGCGATAGCTGGGTGCAGTTCAACTTCCGCTATTACCTGGTCGCTCTCGTGTTCGTCGTCTTCGACGTCGAGGTGATTTTCCTGTACGCCTGGGCAGTCGCCTATGGCAGCATTCTGGTTCCCGGATTTGCGGCTGTCATGCTGTTCCTGGCAATCCTTGTGATCGGTTACCTGTATGACTGGCGCAAGGGCGGTCTGGAGTGGCGATGACGACAGCCGTCATCCCCGGCACACACGTTGCCGAACGTATCACCGCCGCCTTTCCAGGCGCCGTAATCGAGGCCACCTCATACTCGGTCACTGTTGTCGCGGACCAGGTCGCCGACATCGCTCGCTTCTTGCGAGATGACGATGAGTTGGACTGCAAGTTCCTCAACACGTTGCTCGGCATCGACTGGCTGGAGCACTTCGACGTGGTCTACGTGCTCTCGTCGCTGGCCAAGAACCATACGTTGGTGCTGGAAGCCCGCGCGATGGCGCACGAAGACCCTGTGGTGCCTTCCGTCTCCGGCATCTGGCAGGGCGCCAACCTCCAGGAGCGCGAGGTCTACGACCTCATGGGCATCAGCTTCACCGGCCACCCCAACCTCAAGCGCATGTTCCTCTGGGAGGGCTTCCCCGGCCATCCCTTGCGCAAAGACTTCCTCGCGCTGCCCGAAGGTCACAAGCCCGGCCTGCAGCGATTCCCTTACGAGTTTCCGGTCGGTCAGCGCGGCTACCCGAACCTGGCGGCCGCAGATGGCCCTCACGCCCCTGCCGTGCCGCGGCTGCGAGGCGCCGTCCTCGGTCAGGCGTCTGGCGAGCAGTGGGCCGGCGGCCAGCTCGGCACCAGGGGTGGCGGCTCCACCCAGACCCGTTCGCCCGAGCTTCGGATCCTCAACCAGGAGGCTCTGAATCCGCCCGAGGGCGGCACGGAAGCCGGCGGTAGTGCTCCGGTGACGGATGAAGCGACCGAAGCAACCGGCGGTACGGAAACCAAAACAGAGGAGGAGCAGGCATGAGCGAGCTCCACACTCCTCCCTATGTAGTCAACATTGGCCCGCAGCACCCCTCCACGCACGGCGTGTTCCGCATCAAGGTCACCATGGACGGCGAACGCATCATCGACGCCGAAATGGTCCTCGGCTACCTCCATCGCAGCATGGAGAAGCTGGCGGAAGAGCGCACGTATACGCAGAACATCCCCTTTACGGACCGCATGGACTACCTCGCGGCCATGACGGGCAACCTGGGCTATTGCCTCGCCGTCGAGAAGCTTGCGGGCGTCGAAGTGCCGGAGCGCGCATCGTACCTGCGGGTGATTTTCGCTGAGCTCCAGCGCATCGCCTCGCACTGCATGGCGAACGGCACCTTCGTCAACGACTGCGGTGCCTGGCAGACGCCCCTCATGTACATGTTCCGCGAGCGCGAGAAGATCCTCGACCTGTTCGAGATGACCTGCGGCGCCCGCCTGACGACGAACTACATGCGCATCGGCGGCGTCGCCTTCGACGTACCGGACGAGTGGTACCCGTCGATCACGAAGCTGATCGACGAAATGCCCGACCGTATCTCCGAGTACGAATCGATGCTTCTGGACAACGAGATCCTGCTGGCACGCGCCCGCGACGTCGGCGTGGTCTCCCCGGAACTCGCGATTAACGCATCGCTCAGCGGGCCACTCCTGCGAGGCTGCGGCATCGCCTGGGATATCCGCAAAGCGGACCCGTACTGTGTTTACGACCGCTTCGACTTCGACATCCCCGTAGGCTATAACGGCGACTGCTTCGACCGATTCATTGTGCGACTCGCCGAGATGCGACAGAGCGTCAGCATCATCAAGCAGGCACTGGCGCAGCTCCCGTCCGGTCCGGTTAACACCCCGGTGCCGCTGGCCCTGCGACCCGAGCCCGGTGAGGCCTACGTCCGCATCGAGTCACCGAAGGGTGAGCTCGGCTTCTACCTGGCGAGCGATGGCGGCCCGGCCCCTTACCGCTGGCATGTCCGCTCCCCCTCGCTGATCAACCTGAGCGTCCTCAAGGAGATGACGGTCGGTCACCCCATCGCGGACGCCATCGTGACGCTGGGCAGCCTCGACATCAACGTGGGGGAGATCGACCGATGATCGGCTTCCTGGCGGCGATCGCTGCCTGGTACGACTTCGATCCCTTCCACGCCCTGTATAAGTGGCTGGGCGACAACACCTCGAGCGAGCTGGTCTACGTCGTCATCGCCGTGATTGGTGCGACGGGCATCCTCTCCTTCGTGGGCGGCGGCGCCCTGATCAACGTGTGGCTGGAACGCCGCATCATCGGCCGCATCCAGGTGCGACGCGGCCCGAACCGGGTTGGCCCCTTCGGCCTGTTTCAGCCCGTGGCGGATGCGATCAAGCTGATCCAGAAAGAGGTCCTGCAGCCGACGGCGGCCGACGCCAAGCTGTTCAACCTGCCGCCGATTCTCGTCTTCATCCCGGCCATGCTCACCTTCGCCGTGTTCGCCTGGGCGCCCGATATGGTCTACGCGGACCTCAACGTCGGCGTGCTCTACCTTCTGGCGCTGTCCTCGATTACCTCGCTGGCCATCTTCATGGCGGGCTGGTCTTCTAACAACAAGTACGCCCTGCTCGGCGCCATGCGCGTGATCGCCATGTCGATCAGCTATGAGATCCCGCTGGTGACGGCCCTGCTGGCGCCCGTGCTCTTCGCCGGGACGATGTCGATACCGGGCCTCGTGGACTTCCAGAAGGAGCACCACATCTGGCTGGCCTTCTTGCTGCCGCTACCGGTGTTCATCTACGCCATCGCAGCCACGGCGGAGTTGAACCGGACCCCTGCCGACATCGCTGAAGCCGAATCCGAGATCGTTGCCGGCTTCCACACCGAGTACTCCGGTATGAAGTTTGGTCTGTTCTACGCCGTGGAGCTGATCAACTCGCTGGCGGTGTCGGGCATCATCGCAAGCCTGTTCTTCGGCGGCTATTCACTGTTCGGCGTCGAAAACTACATCCCGCCGTGGATCATCTTCATCGCCAAGATCTACTTCTTCTACTTCGGCCTGATCTGGTTGCGCGGCACCTGGCCTCGATTGCGCATCGACCAGCTCATGGCCTTCGCCTGGAAAATGCTCATCCCCCTCGCCCTGATCAATGTCGTGGTTGTCGCTATCGAGGTGCTCCTCTGGCGTGAATACGACCTGACCAACTGGGTACTCGTGGCTTACATCGCGATCAACCTCGTGCTGGCATTCGGCCTGCTGAGTTTCTTCTTCAACATGCTGACGCGCGACTACTACCGCCTGCCGCGCCGGGTACGCCTGGAGCACGACATCTCTGTGCCGTCTCTGCCGGCGCCGATGGTCAAGCCTGAAGCCGGCGTGGGGGAGGCGTAGTGGACGATACCGCTGTCATCGTCGCCTTCTACGTCATGTCCGCGATCACGCTGATCAGCGCTCTGATGGTGGGCATGGTGCGCGACCTCGTACACGCGGTGCTGTTCCTCATCCTCTCGTTCATCGGTATCGCCGGTCTGTACATCATCCTCTCGGCAGACTTTGTCGCCGTGGTGCAGGTCCTGATCTACGCCGGCGCCATCGCTGTCCTCATGCTTTTCGCCATCCTGCTGACGCCGCGCTCCTCTCGAGATAACGAAGCGGTGTCTTACAGCGCCCCGATCAGCGTCATCGCCGGCCTGCTGGGCGCCACGATCATCTTCGTGGCCCTGAAGACCGACTGGGCAACCGTGAGCGGCGACCGCTTCGACACAACCGCGGCCGCCATCGGTCAGGCGCTGTTGGACCCGTTCGTCCTGCCGTTTGAGGTGGCCTCAGTCGTCCTCATGGTGGCGATGATCGGCGCGATCATCCTCGTGCGTCCGAGCGAAGAGGAGGAGCCGGGATGATCGGTCTCGAACACGTCCTCGTCGTCGCGGCGCTGCTTTTCAGCATCGGTCTCTACGTCGCGCTCTCGCGGCGTAACGCCGTCGGTGTGCTCATGGGCATCGAGCTCATGCTCAACGCCGTAAATCTCAACCTCATCGGCTTCGCGCGCTTCGTCGATTCGCCGCGACCGATTGATGGCCAGGTGTTCAGTGTCTTCGTGATCACGATTGCGGCCGCGGAAGCTGCCGTAGCGCTGGGCCTTGCCGTGGCGGTCTACAAGCTCAGGCAGTCGATTGACGTCGACCGCCTCAACTTCCTGAAGTGGTGACGCATGTGGGCTAAGTTGATGACGGTTGAGAACGGTTACGTCGCGCGCGTCTGGAAAAACCTGTACGACTCTGAGGGTGTTGCCTGCCGGGTCGTACCGCCGCTGACGGCAACGCACTCCATGAAGCACCCGCGCGATATCTGGGTGCCGGACTCGAAGACGCATGTCGCCGTCGAGATCATGAGGAAGATTTAGCTTGTTCGGTGAAATTCCCGAGGCGGCCGTCTGGGCAATATTCTTCCTGCCCGTGATCT
Source organism: uncultured Chloroflexia bacterium (assembly GCA_963731765.1). GTDB lineage: Bacteria > Chloroflexota > Dehalococcoidia > DSTF01 > WHTK01 > WHTK01. The sequence goes on along the minus strand of CAVSWS010000026.1, from coordinate 93,245 downwards.
CGCTTGGCGCGATCCTGTTCATGCCGCGTTCGATGGAGAAGTACGCGGGGCACATTGCCGCTACCTGCATCGGCATCGCCTTCGTGCTCGCCCTCTGGGTGCTCGATAGCTCTCTGCAGGCTGACGGCCATAGCCTGGCCTTCGCGAGCAGAGAGTGGCTGAGCGTCGGCAACGTCTCGGTCAACGTCGGGCTCAACGTTGACGGCCTCGCGGCCATCATGCTCGTCGTCGTCACCGCCGTTTCGTTCCTGGTCCAGATCTACTCCCAGGGCTACATGCACGGCGATTCGGGTTACTGGCGCTACTTCGCCTACATGTCGCTGTTCACGGCTTCCATGCTGGGGCTGCTCCTCATGAACAGCATCCTCATGGTGTACGTGTTCTGGGAGATGGTGGGTGTCTCTTCCTACCTGCTCATTGGCTTCTGGTTCGACCGTCCCGCCGCGGCTGCTGCCGCCAAGAAGGCCTTCCTCGTCACACGCCTGGGCGACCTCGGCTTTCTGCTGGCGATCATCCTCATCTACACCAAGACGGGTACGTTCGATATTCACGGCATCCAGGAGCTGGCCATGGCCGGCGCCATCGGCAGCACCACGCTGACGCTGTTCGCGCTCGGCCTGTTCGCCGGTGCGGCCGGCAAGAGCGCCCAGGTGCCGTTCCAGGTGTGGTTGCCGGACGCCATGGAAGGCCCCACCCCGGTCAGCGCCCTGGTGCACTCCGCCACGATGGTCGCCGCCGGTGTCTACCTCGTCGCCCGTATGTTCCCCGTGTTCCACGAGTCCACCGACGCTATGACCGTCGTGGGCATCATTGGCGGCATCACGGCGATAACGGCCGCGTTCGTCGGCATTGTCATGACCGACATCAAGCGCGTCCTCGCGTACTCGACGATCAGCCAGCTCGGCTACATGATGTTCGCCCTCGGCTCCGGCGCCTACGTGGCGGCGATCTTCCACCTCATGACGCACGCCTTCTTCAAGGCGCTGCTCTTCCTCGGCTCCGGTTCCGTTAACCACGCCACCAATACCTTCGATATGCGTCGCATGGGCGGCCTGCGAAAGTCGATGCCGATTACGTTCTGGACCTTTGTCATCGGCAGCCTCAGCCTCTCCGGCGTGTTCCCGTTCGCCGGCTTCTGGAGCAAGGACGAAATCCTGGGCGGCGCCTTCGACACGAAGCCGTACCTGTTCTGGATCGGTCTCATCACCGCCGGTCTGACGGCGTTCTACATGTTCCGCGTCATCTTCATGACCTTCTTCGGCGAGTACCGGGGCGGCGCGCCCGCTGCAGGCCTCGCGACCGGACACGGCCCGACCGAGGAGCAGCCCGAGCACGCCACGGCGCACGACGAGCCCCATGCTGGCCCCCACGAATCGCCCTTCAACATGGCGTTCCCCATGCTGGTGCTGGCGGGAGTAACGATTATCGCCGGCTTGTTCAACTTGCCCTGGAAGTTCCTCGGCCTCGACCACGAGGTGGAGCATCTGCTGGCCGGCGCTTTGCCGGACGAGAGCCTCATCGTCGAGACGCACTTCAGGCTGGGCATGGCTTCCGCTTCTATGGCGCTGGCCCTCGGCGGCATCGCCCTGGCGTACATCATTTACGGCGCGAAAATCATCCCTTCGACCGTGTTTGCCCGGCTGTTCCGGCCGCTGCACGTCCTGCTGGAGAACAAGTACTACGCCGATGTCCTGTACGAGCAGATCATCGTCGGCTTCCTGTTCTACGGCGTCCTCGGCAACGCTCTCGCCACCTTCGACCGCGTCGTGGTCGATGGCGTCGTGAATGGGGCGGGACAGCTGGCTCGTAGCGGCGCCGGTGTTTTGCGTTACGCCCAAAGCGGGCAGTATCAGACCTACGGGGCCATCGCTTTTAGCGGGCTCGTGTTTACCGCCATCGTCGTGCTCGTATTGAGTCCGCTCTAGGAGCTGCTGTTGCTTTCGCTGCTCATCTTCCTACCTATCCTTGGCGCCATCGCGGTGATGCTGTTGCCGCGCGCCCAGGAGGGCAACGCGAAGGTCATCGCGCTGGCGGCGTCCGTAACGAACCTGGTGATCTCCGTCATCATGTACGCGAGCTTCGACCAGCTCGAGAACGCTCTGCAATTCACCGAGCGCCACACCTGGATCGACGCATCCGACGTCGGTTTCAACATCCAGTACTTCGTCGGCGTCGATGGTCTCAGCGCCACGCTGATGCTGCTGACAGGCCTGCTCTTCGTGGTTGCGACGCTGATCTCATGGAACATCACGCTTCGCCCGCGCGAATACTTCGCCTGGATCATGGTGCTGGAGACGGCAGTGATGGGCGTCTTCGGCTCGCAGGACCTCATCCTCTTCTTCCTGTTCTGGGAGCTCGAGCTGATCCCGATGTTCCTCCTGATCTCAATCTGGGGCACCGGTCGCAAAGACTACTCGGCGATGAAGTTCCTGCTTTACACGTTCACCGGAAGCGCCTTCATGCTCGTCGGCTTCCTGGTCCTCGGCTTCTCTGCCGGCACCTTCGATATGCAGGAGCTGGCCCAGATGAACGTCACGAGCGCGGCGATCTCGCTGAACGCGGTGTTCTTCCTCATCCTCGCGGCCTTCGCCATCAAGCTGCCCGTGTTCCCTCTGCACACATGGCTGCCGGACGCTCACACCGACGCGCCGACCGCGGTCAGCGTGATCCTCGCCGGTGTGCTGCTGAAGATGGGCGGCTACGGCCTGATCCGCATCCTCGTCGGCATCCTGCCGGACCAGTTCGACAAGTTCCACGTATATCTCGCGGCCCTCGCGGCATTCAGCGTGATCTACGGCGCCATCATCACGATGCGCCAGCGCGACCTCAAACGCCTCATCGCATACTCCAGCGTCAGTCATATGGGCTACGTGCTGCTCGGCGTTGCTGCCCTCGGCGAGGTCGGTCTTACCGGCGCGGCGCTGCAGATGTTTACGCACGGCACGATTACGGCCCTCCTCTTCGTCATGGTCGGCCTGATGTACGACCGCACCCACACCCGCCAGATCTCCGACCTCGGCGGGCTGGCCCACTACATGCCGATAGCCGCCACGGTCTTCGTTCTCGCCGGCCTCGCCTCGCTGGGCCTGCCGACGATGTCCGGCTTCGTGGCGGAACTCCTGGTCTTCCTGGGCAGCTTCGATTCGCTTGAAATACCGACCATCGTCGCGGTTACCGGCATCCTGCTGTCGGCCGGCTACATCCTCTGGACGGCCCAACGGGTCTGGTTCGGGCCGGCGCAGGAGCGCTGGGCCGAGCTTACCGACACGGTCAACTGGTGGGAGCGAGTCGCTATGGCCTCGCTGGTCGGTGTGATTATCGGCGTCGGCATCTATCCGTCGACTATCGTGGACGTCATCGAAAATGGCGTGCGCAGGACGCTGGGTTAAGGGTAAGAGATGCTGGACGACCTCGACCGAATCGGACCCGTACTCGCCCTCGCCGCCGTCGCTGCGCTGGTGATTGTCTGGGGCTTCTTGCCGCGTGGCAAGCCGTTCCCAGCGGCGCGCGGCAAGGCGCTCATGGTCTTCGTCCTGCTCGGCCCGCTGCTGTCGGCGCTCTGGGCCCTCTCGCTGCTGAGTCGCAACGAGTCCGGCTTCGGCTTCGATAACTCCGTCGTGCTGGACGACGCGGCCCTGTTCTTCTCGTTCTTCTTCGCCGGCGTCGCCGCGGCCGTTATCCTGGCGTCGCAGGATTACGCCAAGCGATTCGGTGCTTATCAGCCGGAGTTCTACGCGCTGGTCCTCTTCGCCACCGCGGCGATGACGCTGCTGGCAATGAGCCGCGACCTCATCCTGATCTTCGTGACCCTGGAGCTCACGAGTATCTCGCAGTACATCCTGGCCGCCATGCAGCGCGACGAGAAGTCGACCGAGGCGGGCGTGAAATACCTCCTCATGGGCGCCATCTCATCTGCTGTGATCCTCTACGGCATGGCTTACCTCTTCGGCCTCACCGGCACGACAAGGCTTGTGGCGCCCGATGGCGAGCTGAGCATCGCTACCGCCATCGCCGCGCACGGTGCCGACATGCGCGCCGGCCTGCTGCTGGCCTCCGTGATGCTCACAGCCGGGCTCGGCTTCAAGATGGCGGTCGTACCGTTCCAGATGTGGGTGCCGGACGTCTATACCGGCGCGCCCACGCCTGTCGCTGCCTTCATCAGCGTGGCGAGCAAGGCGGCCGCCTTCGCGGTTGTCCTGCGCATTTTCTTCCAGGGCATGCCGGACCCGGTGATCAGCGAAAGCTGGTCGCTGATATTTGCCATCGTTGCAGCGATATCGATGAGCGTGGGCAACCTGATGGCCCTGGTGCAGTCGAATATCAAGCGCATGCTCGGTTATAGCTCTATCGCCCAGGCCGGCTACATCCTGGTCGGTATCGCGGCCGTGTCAGCCGTCGATAACGGCCTCAATGTTGGCGCCAGCAGCGTGTTCTTCTTCCTGGGCTCCTACGCCGTCACGAACCTCGGCGCCTTCATCGTCGTTATCGCCATCTCCGCCCGTACAGGCAGCGACGAGATCAGCGACTACGCCGGCCTGTTCCAGCGCTCGCCCTTGCTGGCGGGAGCGCTGGCTTTCGCGCTCGTCTCACTGACGGGCATTCCGCCCACAGCCGGCTTCGTAGCCAAGATCTACATCTTCAATGCCGCCGTCCAGGCCGACCTGATCTGGCTGGTCGTCATCGCGGTGATCAACAGCGTTGTCGCGGCGTTCTACTACCTGCGTGTCGCCGGCGTGATGTTCACGCGCGAGCCGGCAACCCAGGAGGCCGTTCCCACCTCGAATGCGCTGAAGCTGGCTCTGACCGTGTCCGTCGTCGGCATCCTCTTCGTCGGCGTCATCCCGTCGCCATTGCTACACGCCGCCAAGGACGCCGCTGCCGTCTTCGTCCAGTAGCGAAAATCCATGGCCCGCAACGTCGCCATCACCTTCCTGTCTGGAACGCGTGGCCGCCTACGAGCGCCTGAGCTGCGACAGATTGCGCGCGGTGTGTTGGACTCTGAGTCTGTAGCGCCCCACGTCGAAGTTGAGATCGTTCTCGCGGATGCTGCGACGGTGCGAGACCTCAACCGGCTCTATCGCGGTAAGGACGAGGACACCGATGTCCTCTCGTTCGCCTCCATGGAGGGCGAAGCGTTTCTCGAATCGCCGGACGAGGCGCCATCGCTGGGCGAGGTCATCGTCTCGGTGCCCTTCGTCGAACGTCAGGTGGCGGAGATGGCGCAGCGCGGCATCACAATCACGGTCCAGGGCCAGCTGGCGCACCTCCTCGTGCATGGCCTGCTACACCTCATCGGCCTCGATCATGAGCAGGGAGAGCAGGAAGAGCTTGAGATGCGGGCTAAAGAAGAAGCGTTACTCGCTTCGCTGGGGTATGAGGGCCTCTACGTGCACGGCCACTAGCTCCCGGGCGCCTTCCACACGAACCGATTTCGCAGGTAGACAATCGAGAAGCCCAGGCGCTCGAAGTTGCGCGTGCGGCCGGGGAAGGTCGTCGGGTAGCTCGTCACGATCCACTCAACACCTGCGGCTTCTGCCTCGCGTACAGCGTTGGCGATGAGCGCCGCCTGAGTGCCGCGATTGCGGTATTCGCTGCTCACCCAGATGGGCGAAAGCCACGCCACGTTTTCATGCAAGTGGATGGCGGCAAGTCCACTGATCGCCGTGCCTTCGATCGCGACATTGTGCCGCCAGTTGGGCCGTTCGACCTGCCCTGCAAGGAGCACATACCAATCATCCGCCCCGGGCATGGCAGACCGCATGAGGTCGACGATCGCGGGCCTATCGTCAATCGTGGAAGGCCGGATGCGGAAGTAGCTATCAGGCTGGGGCATGCCGGCCGTGTGCCGGGCGACGGTCACCGTGCGCTCGGTCTGCTCGAATCCCTGCGCAGTTAGCATGCGGGCGAGGGTCCCCGGCCTGGCGATCGGACTGATGTCCGTCGTCAGCGTGGTGATGCCTGCCTCACGAATGCGTTCCAGGGCCTTCTCGATCGTTTCGGATGTGGCGGGGCGTCCGATACCGAGATTCAGGATGCGGCTGTGAGGCCAGTCCGTCGAACGGTCGAGCAAAAGGATGGCGCCATCGATGGTCTCGATGTCGAAATGTCGAGCCCCATCGCTGGATTGGTCCAGGTCCAACCAGCTGTCGATCTCGCATTGCTCTACCAATCGGGCGAAGTCGGGATCCGTAGGAAGGTCTCGGGGTAATACCATATATATACAAATGCCTCGAAGCGTCGTGTCTATAGTTCCATAACGCAGCCGAGGGACGCATTGTTGCAGTTTATGGAGCCCCGAATGATAGATTCGAACGGCATATTGACTTTCGGCGTGAAATTAGTAACAACGATATGTGATTATTGAACGATTAATACAGTGAGCAAGTTAACGGAACTAGATGCGTTGTGGCTAGATGTGCTGGAATGTGTGAACACGCAGCGGAAGGGGAAGCATCATGCTAAGCGAAGCCGAGAACCAGGCACTCATGCAAGTCGGCCCCGGGACGCCCATGGGTGACTTGCTACGTCACTACTGGATGCCCATCGCCGCTGTAGCCGAGCTCGATGACAACCCGATCAAGCAGGTCCGCCTTATGGCAGAAGACCTCGTCCTCTACCGCGACAAAAGCGGTACCTACGGTCTGGTCGACCTCCATTGTCCCCACCGCCGCGCCGACCTCTCTTACGGCTGGGTCGAGGACTGCGGCCTGCGCTGCAACTACCACGGCTGGAAGTTCGACCAGGACGGGCGCTGCATCGAGCAGCCCTTCGAAGGGATCGCCAACCCGACGGCAAACTACAAGGACCGCGTCACGATCAAGCACTACAAGGTCGAAGCAAAGGGAGGCCTCGTCTGGGCGTACATGGGCCCGGATCCGGCGCCGCTTTGCCCGACCTGGGAACCCTTCACGTGGGAGAACGGCTTCGTCCAGATCGTCTTCTCGGACGTGCCCTGTAACTGGGTGCAGTGCCAGGAGAACAGCATCGACCCGGTTCACTTCGAGTGGTTGCACTCGAACTGGTCGACCCAGATGAAGGGTGCAGCCGATGGGAAGAAGATCCCCGGCCACCTCCGGATCGGCTTCGATGAGTTCGAGTGGGGCTTCGTCTACCGCCGCATCATGGAGGGCGGGTCGGAGGAAGACGAGCTCTGGACTGTCGGCCGCACCTGCCTCTGGCCCAACTGCCTGTTCACCGGCGATCACTTCGAATGGCGCGTCCCGGTAGACGACGAGAACACCCTGAGCGTCGGCTGGTTCTTCAACGCCGTGCCGCCGGAAAACCGCCCCTTCAAGCAGGAGCGCATCCCGTACTGGTACTCGCCGATCAAGGACCCGGAGACGGGCCGCTGGATCACCAGCCACGTCATGAACCAGGACTTCGTCGCCTGGGTGGGACAGGACGTTGTCGCCGACCGCTCACTGGAGCACCTCGGAGAGAGCGACCGCGGTGTCATCGCCATGCGCCGCCGCCTCATGGAAGATGCGAAGGTGGTCGCGGACGGCGGAGAGCCCAAGGCGCTGATACGCGACGAGGAGCTGAATCGCTGCATCACGCTGCCCATCATCGGCCGTGACCAGCGCCTCGATGGCGCCACGGGCGGCCTGCGCCTCGGCCCCGGTCAGAGCATCGGCACGGACACGGGCTTCCAGTTCCTCTACGGTCAGCCGCCAGAGGTCACCGCGGCGTACAGGGAAGCAATGGGGCTGCCAGTCGAGGCGTAGTGGGATTCAGGGGCCGGGGCTGCTGTGATGCGCTTCACTTGTGCAACAATGAGCCGCCATGCTCAACGTTGACTGGGACGCCACCGCCGACGAAGCCGTAGACCTGCTGAGTCGCCTCATCCGCATCGACACCTCCAACCCGCCGGGCAACGAATGCCTTGCCGCCGACTTCATCGAGGGCATCCTGCGCGATGCCGGTATCGAGTCGCAGCGCTACGACTCGGCGCCGGGGCGGACGAACCTCTTCGCCGATCTGCCGGCCGACACGCAAGAGAAGCCCCTCATCCTGCTCAATCACACCGACGTCGTGCCCGTCGAGGCGGACCAGTGGAACGTCCCGCCCTTCGATGGCCTCGTACGCGACGGCTACGTCTGGGGCCGCGGCGCGCTCGACATGAAGGGCATGGCCGTTCTCGAGCTGATGACGGTGCTGCTACTCAAGCGCAAAGGCGTGAAGCTGCGACGGCCAGTGCGCTTCCTCGCGGTGGCGGACGAAGAGGCCGGCAGTGTCTACGGCGCCGAGTGGCTGGATAAGGAGCACCCGGAGGTCCTCGACGGCGCGTTCGTGCTCAACGAGGGCGGCTACGGAGCCACCGGCTATCTTGGCGTCGAGCGGCCGCTGTTCGGCGTCTCCATGGCAGAGAAGAGCCCGCTCTGGCTCACGCTGCGTGCCACGGGCCGGCCCGGCCACGGTTCGGCCCCGCACGAGGACAACGTCCTGGACCGCATGGTGCGCGCCATGCAGCGTATTCAGGCCTGGCAGCGACCCTTCGTCATGACCCCGCCCGTGAAGGATGCTCTCCGCGTCGCTCACGCTGAGGGCTACCTGGACGTGAACCCGGACAAGATGCCGGCCGACGCCATCGCAAATCGCTACCGGTCGTTACGAACCATTCTCGTCAACACGATTAGCGCCACGGCTCTGCACTCCGGCATGAAGCACAACGTCATTCCGGCAACCGCCAGCGCCACCATCGATTGCCGCCTCGTGCCCGGCTACGAGCGCGAACGCTTCATCGCCGAGCTGCGGCGCGTGATCGACGACCCGAAGGTGCAGATCGAGACCACTTTCGCGTCTGAGAGTCCCGTCACTTCCGGCGACACGGAGCTTCACGAAGCAATCAGGGACGTCTGCAGCGACGTGATGCCGGAGGCTGCGTTGCTTCCTCGCGTCACGGCGGGCTTCACGGACTCTCGTACTTTCCGGAGACGCGGTGTGCCGGCCTACGGCTTCGTGCCGATGCTCCTCGCGCCGGACGAGCAGGCCGGGATGCACGGCAACAACGAGCGCATCTCCCTGGCCAACATCCGCCTCGGCTGCGAGGTCCTCTTCCGCGTCGTCGAACGGGTCTGCGCGGCGTAACCAGAGTTGTTCGTCCGGGTTGGATTGTCCCCGAAAGGGTTCTGCGCTACGATTTATATCGTATTAGGATATGCCTGACTATCGAAGCCTGGCCGAGTTTCGCTATCACCTCAGAAAGTTCCTCCATGCCAGCGAGGTGCGTGTGCTGCAGGATGGCCTGGAACCCCAGCAGCATCAGCTACTACTCGCGATCAAAGGGCTGTCCGTCACCGGCGAGGACACCTCGATCGCCGTCCTCGCCCAACGCCTGCTCCTGAAGCACCACAGCGTGGTCGGGCTGGTCGATCGGTTAGAAGAAAAGGGCTTCGTCAGGCGTTGCCGGGATGAGCACGACCGACGGCGCGTCGAAGTCCAACTCACTGACCTTGGCGAGGCCACGATCGCGAAATTGACCGCCTTTCATCAGCGCGAGCTGAACGTGCTCGCGCCCGAGCTCATCGAACTGCTGCAGTCGGTCATCGATACGGCGCAACTCGAGGACACCGACGATTAGTACCGAGGTTCAGGCCAACACCCCGGACCTCGAGCCGGAAACACCGGGCATCGATGACGTAGACAAGTTCATCGCACTCGGCGACTACACGGTTGATCCCCGCGTACTCCTGATCATCGGGCTCGCCGCCATCGCCGGTGTCATGGGCGCGCTGGCCGCGGTCATGCTCGTCCGGCTTATCTACTTCTTCACGAACCTTTTCTTCTTTCAGCGCCTCTCGATCGATGCAGCCTACGCGGCCGACCACAGTCTTGGCGTCTACGTCATCGTCGTGCCGATGATCGGCGCGGCGTTCGTCGGGCTGATGGCCCGTTACGGGACCGAGAAGATCCGCGGCCACGGTATACCGGAGGCCATCGAAGCCATAGTGCTAAGAGGGAGCGCTGTGACTCCGCGCGTCGCCATCTTCAAACCCCTCTCTGCCTCCGTCGCCATCGGCTCTGGCGGTCCATTCGGCGCCGAGGGGCCGGTGATTATGACAGGCGGCGCATTCAGCTCGCTGATGGCCCAGTTCATCCATCTCTCCGATTCGGAGCGCAAGACACTCATGGTCGCGGGCGCCGCCGCAGGACTGTCCGGTATCTTTGGCACGCCATTTGCCGCCATCCTCCTGGCGGTGGAGCTCCTGTTATTCGAATGGAAGCCACGCAGCCTGATCCCCGTTACCGTCGCCTGCATCATTGCCTTCACGCTCCGGCACTATCTGATTGGCTCCGAGAGCCTCTTCGCTGCCGGCGTCCACACTGACTTTGCCGGCCCGGAGGTGTTCGTCGTCTGTGTCGGTCTTGGCATCGTCTGCGGCGTAGCCTCCGCCATTCTCACAAACCTTGTATTCCTGTGGGAGGAGGTTTTCGAGCACGTCCCGGTTCACTGGATGTGGTGGCCCGTGCTTGGTGCCGTGGTGGTCGGCGTCGGTGGCTACTTCGTGCCGCGCACGTTCGGCCCCGGCTACGCAACCATCGACGCGAACCTCAACGGCGAGCTCGCGCTCCAGGCGGCTCTGGCCGTCCTCTTCGTCAAGACGCTTGGTCTGGTCGATCTCCCTGGGCTCCGGCACGTCCGGTGGTGAGCTCGCGCCGCTGATGATGATTGGCAGCGCCCTGGGTGCCGTATTCACAGGCATTCTGCCGCCGGAAGCGCCCGGCTTCTACGCCATCGTGGGCATGGCTGCCGTGCTGGGCGGCACGCTACGAGCTCCGCTAACCGCCATCATGTTCAGCCTCGAATCGACGCACGATTTCAACATGCTCGTGCCGTTGCTGTGCGGGGTGGGCGCCTCCTACGGGTTCACCGTCCTGACGATGAAGCGCTCGCTGGCGACGCGCAAGCTGACCAACCGCGGCTATCACCTGAGTTCCGAATTCGGCGTCGACCCTCTCGAGATCGAGCTGACCGGGGCGGTCATGCAGACGGACTACGCGGCGCTACCTGACAACCCCTCGCCCGACGACATCGCAACAGCGCTGGCGGCGGCCGAGGAGCAGATGGCGTTCCCGGTCGTCGATGGCGAGGGCAGGTTGATGCACTCGGTGAGCCGCTCTGACCTTGTCGGCCTGACGCAAGGCGTCCTGACCTGGGAAGAGCTGCAGGTGGGATCGCGACGTCCCGACAGGCGTCCCATCGCGGCCTACGCCGATGAACCTCTGCGCGTAGTCGCCTACCGTATGTCGAGCAGCAGCCGGACCCAGCTGCCCGTGGTAGAGCGAGGGACCCGCAAGGTCGTCGGAGTGATTACCCTGAGCGCGCTACTGGGTGCGCGTGCCCGTTCTCACGAGGCGGAAACGCGGCGGCGACGTTTGCTCTCGTTGGCCTTTCGCTCCAGGGTCTGATGTGAAGTCGCCCGGCGCCGTTCTGGCCCTGGTACGCATCCGCCGCAAAGACTGCTGCAATCACCGGCTTCCCTGCTTTACCCATGCAGGCAGCCTTCGTATAGTGACGATGGTATGACCAGCTACTGGGGCGCCGTGCAGCCGACCGAAGCCGTCCTGGAGGTGCAGAACCTCCTCGAAGGGCTTGCGCCCGGCGAAGGCGACCTTCTCGAAGCCCTGCACCGCGTTCAGCACCACTACGGCTGGGTGCCGAAGGAAGCAATTCCCGGCGTTGCCCGGCAGCTGCGGTTGCCCCCGGCCCGTGTCTACGGCGCCCTCTCCTACTTCTCGGAGCTACGTCAGACGCCGCCTCCGGAGACGCTGGTTTCCTGGTGCAGCGGCCCGTCTTGCTACATCAAGGGCGGCGCCAACATCCGCACCGTGCTCGAGACGATGCTTCACTGCGGCATGGGCGAAAACACGGCCGACAACAAGCTCGGCCTTCACCTCGGCCAGTGCAACGGTACCTGCGACAACGCGCCCCAGGTCTGGGTCAACGGCAAGGTCGTCGGGCCGCTCAGCGCCGCCGATACGGTCGACCTCGTGAAGCACCTGCAGCAGTCCGGGCCGCAGGACCTAACGTCGCCGGGCGCCGACCGCGAGCTCCCTGACAGCGAAGGCGAGAAGGCCTGATGCCCTCCTACGAAGAGCTCGTCGCAAAGGCAGCCCCTAACAAGCGCCGCCTCGACGCGGCAGACCGCCCTCGACTCGCCGTCTGTGTCGACACTTCGAGCATCGCCGTGGGTGCTATCGAAACCCTGGTGGCGCTGCAGCAGGTCGTGCGCGCAGGCAACATCGACGCTGATGTCGACCGCGCCGGCGGGAACGGCATGTCCTTCGCCAACCCCGTCGTCGAGCTGTCGAAGCCCGATGGCACGCGCGTCTACTATCAACGCGTCACCTCCGCAGACGCCGCCGAATTCGCAGAGTCAGTCCTCGTCCGGGGAGAGCTGAACAACCGCTGGGTCCTGGGGTCTACCGCCGGTACGCCGGAAGGTGTGCCCTCGATGGATACTTACGACTGGTGGGCACTGCAGTCGCGCCGTCTCATGACCGACATGGGCGTCTGCGATCCCGAGAACATCGATGATTTCCTGGCGCGCGGTGCCTACGCCGGCCTGACACGCGCCCTGGGACTGAGCCAGGAAGACGTGATCTCCGAGGTCGTCACCGCGAAGGTCGGCGGCCGCGGCGGCTCCTTCTTCCCGGTCGGCCGCAAGTGGGACTTCCTGCGCACCTCACCGACCTCGCCCAAGAACATGGTCTGCAACGCCGACGAGGGCGACGGTGGCGCCTGGGTCAATCGCATGACCCTGGAGAATGACCAGCACTGCCTCATCGAAGGCATCATGATCGGCGGTTACGCGGCCGGTGCTCAGAAGGGCTACATCTACATCCGCGAGGAGTACCCGCTGGCCTTCGAGCGCATGACTCGTGCCGTTGAGCAGGCGCGAGAGCGCGGCATCCTCGGTCCCAGCGTCATGGGCACCGACTTCTCCTTCGATATTCGTGTCGTGCGCGGCGCCGGTTCCTACGTCTGCGGCGAGGAGTCAGGTCTTATCGCCTCGATCGAGGACGCCCGCGGCATGCCCAAGATCCGCCCGCCTTTCCCGGCCGCGTCCGGCGTCCTGGGCGAGGGCAGCAACGTCAACAACGTCGAAAGCTACCAGACCGCCGCCTGGGTGCTGCGTCACGGCGTCCCGGCCTACACCGAAGTCGGAACCGAACGAAACCCCGGCACGATGATGTTCACGCTCTCCGGGGACGTGCAGCGCATGGGTTGCTTCGAGCTGCCGATGGGCACGACGGTACGCCAGGCTTACGAGGTCTGCGCCGGCGGCTCGCCCGGTGGACATAACTTCAAAGCACTGCAGCCCGGCGGCCCGCTGCTCGGGATCATGCCGGCCTTCTCGCTCGACCTCGGCATGGAGCCGGAGAACTTCCGCGAGAAGGGCATGGGCTCTCTTGGCGGTGGCGGCCTCGTCTTCCTCGACGAGAGCTCCTGTATCGTCGACCTCTGTGCCCAGTACGAGACGTTCCTGGAGGACGAGTCGTGTGGTCGCTGCACCACGTGTCACGGCGGCACCCAGCGCGCCACCGAGATCATCCGCCGCATCCAGCGTGGCGGCGGCCGTGAGTCCGACGTCGGCAAGATCCGCCTGCTCGCCGCGACCCTGCGATACTCCAACTGCTTCCACGGTCAGTTCGCCACGACGATCATCGCCAACTCGCTCGACTGGTTTGCCGACGAGGTGAACGAGCACATCTACAACCGACGCTGCCGCGCTCACGTCTGCCACGGCCTCATCGCCTACAGGGCCGACCGTGAAGCCGCCGCCCGTCCCGAGTACGCCGATGCGTTATCGCGGGCCAACTACGCCTGCATCCGCGTCCTGGAAGGCGAACGCACCGAAGCCTGCCTCGATTGCTTTGTGTGCCAGGAGCTCCTGCCGGACGTGATCGAGATCGTGGACCGCTTCGAGCCCAACGTCGGTGCGGCGCCCGAGCTCATCTCCGTCCAACCCGCCTACGAGTAAACCTGCCGCTGTGCAGCAGGCGGGCGGCAAGCGTACCTGCCTCCGCCCTAATGGCTTGCCGCGACCCGTCTTATTCCACCTGCAACGTGGCGTGCATGCCCATCTGGTAGTGACCGGTGATGTTGCAGATCAGAACGTAGTGACCCGGTTCAAGGTCAACCGTGAGGTCCTTGGTTTTGCCGGCCTCGATATCCTCAACCTCATCGATGTGATCCAGGGAGTCGGCGTCTTCATTTACCTCGCCTTCATCCACCGGCAACTTATCTTCGGCCAGGTCCGTCTTGAAGACGACAAACTCATGGGTGGTGGCATCACTCTGGTTGGTGATGTGGAAAGTGATTTTGCCATTGTCGACGCTGTTTGTGTCTAGCGTAATCGTGTAGTCCTGCTCAACGACGTCGATCGTCGCCGCGTTAGCGCCGGTCGATCCCGACGATCCGGTTGCCGTGTTATTCGGCGTTGCGCTCGCGGTCGATGTAGCGGTGGCAGCAACAGTAGTGTCGGTGGCGGAGACAGGCGTGTTCGCCTCCTTGTTGTCGTTGCTGGAGCAAGCCACGCCAAACAACACCGCTATCACCAGGACTGAAATTGATAGCAATTTCAACTTTATCACCTCCGCTTGTCTCGTTATTCGCATTATAGGAAAGAGGACCTTGCAGCCACATTGCCAGAGTGGGCGGCTTTGTTTTTGGGCAACAAACAAATAGGCGTTGCCACGGACTCTCCGTAGGCATCTCGGCTGGCAGACGATTGCCTCGCCCGGTACGATGCTCCCGTGGCGACCCTCGATAACCCCGTAGCGCACCTGCCCGGCTGCCTGATTGCCCGGTTGCCCTCCGGCGACGTCGTCATGCCCGTATGCCCCATGCCCGTATGCCCGCCGGGGCGGCGGGATAGGGGAGGGGCGCTGTGACCACCCCCGTCCGCCGCCAGTACCTCGACGTCAAACGACGCTTCCCGAACACGGTCGTGCTGTTTCGGCTCGGCGACTTCTACGAGACGTTCGATGAGGACGCAAAGCTCATCGCCAGGGAGCTGGAAATCACGCTCACCTCCCGGCTGCACGGCAAAGACGAGCGCGTGCCCCTGGCCGGCTTCCCGTATCACTCGCTACAGGTCCACCTCAAGAAGCTCGTCGGCCGCGGCTTCAAGGTCGCGATCTGCGAGCAGCTGGAAGACCCGAAGCTGGCGAAAGGCATCGTCGCGCGCGATGTCACCCGCGTGGTCACGCCCGGCACCATCGTCGAAGAGGAGCTGCTCAGCGCGGCGGCGAACAACTTCCTCGCGGCGGTCGCCCCCGGCTCGGCAGGGGAGCACGGCCTCGCGTTTGTCGACATAACAACGGGCGAGTTCGCGGCAACGGAACTACCCGAAGCAGACCTCAGCGTCGAGCTGGCCCGCCTCGCCCCCGCCGAGGTGCTCCTGCCCGACGGCTACGACCTGCCCGCCGCCTTCGATGGCTCGAAGTCGCCCATGGACGGCCGCAGCTTCGTGCCGGAAGAGGCGGAGCGCCGCCTGCGAGACCACTTCAAGGTCGCATCGCTGGAGGGCTACGGCCTGCGAGGTCACCCGCTGGCGACGGCGGCGGCGGGTGCGGTGCTGGCCTATCTTGCCGATAACCAGCGCGCCTCCCTGGCCAACGTGCGCGACCTCGACGTCTATAACCCGTCGCGCTTCATGGTGCTCGACCCCAACGCGCGACGACACCTCGAGCTGTTCTCCGGCGCTCGCGATGCCGGCCGCCGCGGCTCCCTGGTCGAGACGTTGGACACGACACGCACGTCCATGGGCAGCCGGCTGCTCACGCGCTGGCTCGGGCAGCCCCTGCTGGACGTCGAGGCGATCAACGCCCGCCTCGACCGCGTGCAGGCGTTCTGCGACGACGGCCTGCGCCGCGCCGACGTCCGAGAGCGCCTGCGGGAGCTGCCGGACATCGAGCGCATCGCCGGTCGCATCACCACCGGCGTCGCTATGCCGCGCGACCTCGCGGCCCTGCGACGTGGTGTCGAAGCCTTCCCGGGCCTGGTCGAGGTTGCCGGTACTGTCTTCGCCGAGGCAGCCGCCCTGCGTGCCGCCAACGAGGCGACCGTCCTGCTGCAAGCCGCACTGGCCGAGGAGCCGGCGCCCACGGTCGGGGAGGGCGGCGTCATCCGCGAGGGCTTCTCGCCGGAGCTGGACGACGCCCGTGTGCTCACGGGCGATGCGCGCAAGGCGCTGGCGGAGCTCGAGGCGGAGGAGCGCGAGCGCAGCGGCATCCGCAGCCTGCGCGTCGCCTACAACCGCGTCTTCGGCTATTACATCGAGGTCAGCAAGGCGAACCTTGCGTCAGTACCGGAGGACTTCCAGCGCAAGCAGACCCTTGTCAACGCCGAGCGCTTCTCGACGCCGCGACTGAAGGAGCTGGAGGAGCGCATCCTCGGTGCCCGCGAGACCATCGGCGAGCTGGAAGGGCGTCTGTTTCAGCAGGTGTGCGCCCAGCTCGCCGCTATCGCGACGGGGCTGCATGCCGCCGCCCGCATCGCCGCCGAGATCGATGCTTATGCGGCGCTGGCGGAGTCGGCGGCGCGGTACGGCTACGTGCGGCCCGTGATCGATGACGGTGAGCGCCTCGAGGTCCACGATGGCCGCCACCCCGTAGTGGAGCGCGGCCTGGGCGAGGGCCGCTTCGTGCCCAACGACACCGTGCTCGACTGCGACGACGCTCAGATCGTCGTGCTCACCGGCCCGAACATGGCAGGCAAGTCGACCTACCTGCGTCAGGTCGCCCTGATCACGCTCATGGGACAGGCCGGCAGCTTCGTGCCCGCCGCCTCCGCCCGCATAGGCGTTGTCGACCGCATCTTCACCCGCATCGGCGCCCAGGACGACGTGGCGCGCGGCGAGTCCACCTTCATGGTTGAAATGCTGGAGACGGCCGCCATCTTGCGCGGCGCCACACGTCGCTCCCTCATCCTCTTCGACGAGGTCGGCCGCGGTACCAGCACCTATGACGGCCTGGCCATTGCCCGCGCCGTGGTGGAGCATCTGCACGCCCGGCCGGAGCGCGCTGCAAAGACGCTGTTCGCTACCCACTACCACGAGATGACGTCGCTGGCCTCCACCCTGCCCCGCGTGCGTAACCAGAGCGTCGCCGTGACGGAGCAGGACGGACGTGTCGTCTTCCTCCACCGCATCGTCGATGGCGGGGCCGACCGCAGCTACGGCATCCACGTCGCCGAGCTCGCCGGCATGCCCGCGCCCGTGATCGAGCGCGCCCGGGAGGTGCTCAAGACCCTCGAAGAGACCGCCCGCAACGGCGCCTCGAAGCGCAAAACGGTCTCGTCGGCTCCCCAGCTGCCCCTGCTCGATACGCCGGCGCCGTCAGAGGTCGAGGCCGACCTGGCGCAGATGGACCTCGACACGATCACACCCCTGCAGGCGCTTACCCGCCTCTACGAGCTCAAGTCAAAGCTACGCAAAGACTGAGGAGGACGCCATGAAGCCGAAGATTAGTCTGGTCACGCTCGGCGTCACCGACCTCGAACGCTCGCGCCGCTTCTACATGGACGGCCTCGGCCTGCCGCGGCGAGAGGGTGGCGACGACCGCGTGGTCTTCCTTCAGCTCGGCGCCCTCGTCCTCGCCCTGTGGGAGCGGGAGGACATGGCGGCGGATGCCGGCGTTTCGTCCGCTGGAGAGGGCTTTCGCGCCTTCTCGCTCGCACACAATGTCGAGTCGAAGGAGGAGGTCGACGCCATCCTGCAGCAAGCAGCGGAATCGGGCGGCGCCATCCTCAAGCCCGGTGCCGAAGCCTTCTGGGGCGGCTATACCGGCTACTTCAGCGATCCGGACGGCTTCCTCTGGGAGGTCGCCTGGAACCCCTTCATGCCGGACCTCGTCTAGCCCTTTCGCGCACTCGAGTCCTACCTCAGGCTGAACGGCGGGTACTTGTCCGTCACGAGGATGAAGGTGTAACCGGCCACGCGATTGCTCCATCGCAGTACTCCCTCGACGAAGCTGAACAGGTCGCGCGGGTACGTACCGGTGAAGAGGATTGCGAACCAGGCGATGATGACGGCCACCATCGCGGCAATGAACAGGAAGAACAGCACGATGTAGTGGGGGATGGCAAGAAACCATTTCACCAGAGGCAGCCATCGGTTCAGGTCGTTCGGCACGTCCGGGTAGGGAAAGTCGAGGTGGACAGACTGCTCCTCGTCCGTTGACGGGTACTGGTCGTCCATCAGCGCAAGGTACACAGCGACGCGGTTGGAGAATCGCGAGAGCTGGAGGTTCCATTCCCACCACCAGCGCGGGTACTTCTGGCGGAACACGATCATCAGAAGCGGCGCGAAGAACACGATGCCGCCTGCAGCCGCGAAGGAGCCGTTCTGCGCGTCCTTGCCTATGCGAAACGCCTCGCCGCCTGAAACCGCCGCGAGCACGATCAGAATCGGGATCGCAACGAAGATGCGGAAGGCGCTGCTCATCCGGTCAAGCGGCCGGTCAGGATAGTCGACAGAGAATCGAACGGGATAGTCGTCCTGCTGCATGATTCCTCCCAGTGCGACTTGATTCGTTCGGCGAAATTGCCATCACGATGGGCCTACACCATGCGAGCATCTTAGGGGTGCGAGGTCGGGCCGCGCAGGGCCGGAGGGCACTGCCGAACGGCCCGAACTTCCTCAGCGCCAGCCGGCGTCCGTCGGCACGACGTTGTGCACCATGTGCCGCACGACCGGCGCCGCCATCATGTCGGCCGATTCTTCGGCGTACTTCTTGAAGTGCGGCGTCTCGCGGTGGGCCATGCGGGCCGCTTCGTCCTTGTAGGTCTCGTAGTAGTAGAACTTGTGCGGGTCCTCGCTGTCCTGCAGCACGTCGAAGCGCAGGCAGCCGGGTTCGTCGTTCTCGGAGT
This sequence comes from uncultured Chloroflexia bacterium, assembly GCA_963731765.1. GTDB lineage: Bacteria > Chloroflexota > Dehalococcoidia > DSTF01 > WHTK01 > WHTK01. The sequence continues at coordinate 74,368 of CAVSWS010000026.1, read as the reverse complement.
GCTCCGCGTCGTACTTGATCAGGTCCAGGAAGTCGGTCAGGCGCTCCGGCTTCACGGAGACTTCAACCAGAAGGATGTCCATAGGGCAGGTCGGTCCTTTCGTTTACGGCGTGACGGTGTCAGGGCGCCACGATGCCTCGCCCTTTATACGTTATCCGGCGCTGCCTGACATCCCTCCCGCTTCGAGGTGCCCGCAAGCAATCGAGGCGCTAATCTACCTCTCGATATGCCGCATCCCGGCCACGACAGCATCATCGGCGTCCTCGGCGCCATGCCGTCCGAGGTACAGGGCCTCGCTGCTGCCATGACAGTCGAGACCACCGGCGCCACTGCCGGGTTTCAGTACTGGACCGGCGAGCTGGCCGGCCGCCGCATGGTCCTCGCCCGCTGCGGCATGGGCAAGGTCTCGGCGGCGATGGGTGTTCAGCGCCTGATCGACGAGTGGCACGTCGGCTGCATCGTCGTCTGTGGCCTCGCCGGCGGTCTCGCGGCCGGCCTTCACGTCGGCGACATCGTCATCGGCGAGAGCTTCGTCCAGTACGACATGGACGCCTCACCGATCATCGCGCGCTTCGAGATCCCGGGCGTCGGCCTCACCCGTCTGCACGCCGACCCCGCCCTGGTCGCCACGGCCGAAGCCACAGCAAGAGAAGTCGCCGTAGAGCTCGGCAGGTCGATGCCCTCGGATTCATCCCTGGGTACACCCGGTACGCGAGTGCTGCGAGGACTCATCGCGACGGGCGACCAGTTCGTCAAGGACGAGCAGAAGCAAGCCATCTTGACCGACTTCCCGGACGCGCTCTGCGTCGAGATGGAGGGAGGCGCCATCGCTCAGGTCTGTCACCTCAACCAGGTGCCCTTCGTCATCGTGCGCGTGATCTCGGACACGGCCGACGGTGACGCCCCAGCCGACTTCTTCCGCTTCGTGGAGGAGCAGGCGCCGGCCTACACCGTCAGAATCGTGCGCCGGCTGCTGCCCGCTTTGCCCTGATCTAGCTCTGAGCCGTTGCGAGGTTCGCCCGGAAGGTGGTCGCGCCCAGCTGCAGCAGCCCGAGCAGCGATAGCGTCACGAAGTTCCCGCCGGCCTTGATCAGCGCCGCGACGCCGGCCGCATCGGAGGGATTGTTACCGCCGACACCGGCCGCGATCCCGGCAGCCCGCGCCTTCGCGATGGCGCCGAGCATGGTCTGGCGCACCTCAGCCGGGTCCGGGAACCCCATGCTCTGCGACAGGTCGTTCTGGGCGAAATGCACCACGTCGATCCCGGGCACCTTGAGGATGTCGTCCAGTTGCCGCACCGCATCGATGTGCTCGACCATCGGCAGCACCATCACTTGCTCATTGAGGAACTTCGTCGACTGCTCTCGCGTGACGCCGATGGCGTAGTCGTGAGCACGAGTGGTGCCGATGCTGCGCTCGCCCTCCGGCCAGTAGCGCGCCGCCTTGACGACGGCTTCCGCCTCTGCTGCCGAGTTGACATGCGGCACGATGACGCCCTGAACGCCGCGGTCCAGAAACTGGAGGATCGTCGAGGGCAGGTGGTTGGGCACGCGGGCCAGCGGCGTGATGCCGAAGCTCTCGGCCGCCCGTACGAGGTTCTCGACCTCACCCAGCGACATCGAGCCGTGCTCGCAGTCGATCATCACGAAATCGAACTTGAGCTGGCCGACCACCTCGAGCGCGACCGGCGCAAACTCACCCACGATCACACCGATGACCGTCTCGCCTGCCGCAATCTTGCGCTTCGTCTCGTTGACCCGCATCTCTGCACCTCCTGACTCGCTAGCTGCAGGCGCAGCATTGCCGGGCAGGCGGCGCTGGGTCAAGCGCGATGGGCTAGTGGTTCACGCAGTTGGCGAGGTACCACGTCCGCTCCTCAGGGGAGTGGTACTGGGTGCCGCGGATCTGGTTGCAGTCCGCCCGGTTCGCGACCTCACCTGGCGTCGCGGTAGGGGCAGGCGGGACAGGCGTCGCGGTGGGCGTGACCGTCACGTCGGCGGCGCCGCCCGAGTTGTCGAGGTCGCTCACGGGCGTGATCTCCACGGTCTGGGCGCTGGTAGCGTTGCCGGAATCTTGCAGGCCCGTGTATGCGCTTGCCAGCAGAACCAGGATGACACCCGATACGGCGAGCCAGCCGGTCATGTCTGAGCCTCCTTCTGTCGCAGCGCCACAACGGTTGCCGGGGCGGTCTGCCGGTACAGCACCCGAATGTGCTCCGGCGTCACGCCGTGTCCCTCGCCCGGTACGAACACCACATCGTCACGGCTGCAGTAACTGAAGTTCTGCCACCGCTGAACGGCTTCTCGCCACTCCGGCAAGTTTCGCTTCACGCTCTCCCGGCGCGTGAAGTAGCGCAGGATGGCCACGCCGGGGATCAAGATGCCGAACCAGGCGATGCCCAGATAGGTCGCCATCGAGAGTGCGCTATTCGGTATCGAGACCTGGTCCTGCGCTCGCAGCCCCGCCACGATCGCGAGGTCCAGGGCCAGCAACAGCCATCCCACGATAAACGCCGTCGCCACGATGCCGACCGACAGTAGCTCCGGGCGTTCCGGCCGGCTCAACAGGCTGCCGAGCTCGCTCTCGTACGCTGCGCAGCTGCCGTCGTCCAGGACGAAGCGGCCTCGCTGTGAGCGGGCGATCGATGATGCCTTCATGGTGGCGTCGGCCCGCCCGCAGACCGGGCAGGCGCGCCCATCCTCCGGTACTTCGGCGTCCGTCTCCGTCATGTTCTGTGGTCTTGGGTACTGCTCGATCATTCCGCGCTCCCTCGCGTAATCATGCGCTGACCGGCGCGCACCAGCGGATGCACACGCGCGTAGATCTCTTCGATCACCGGACGTCGCATGGACGCCGTCGCCCACGCGCCTCTAAGGCCGGCATGAAACGCACATACATCGGCGTGAGGCGCCACCTGATTGCGGCAGCGATCTATGCCGACACGTGCTCTACATCTAATCTCGTTGCTCATTGCTTCTTCTCGCTCGCGGGGAAGGATTCTTCTTCGCCCTTACTTCAGCGCATTTCTCATCTATTGCTCCCACCTGCTGGCCGAAGCGGCATCTCAGAGGCATAACAGTCCCTTCTGAATCTACGTGCCTTGTATCCGTGCCTTGTAATCCGAGGTTTCACGGCCTTGAGATGCGGGTCAGAGGCGGTTGATTTAGCCGCAACTCGAGCGGGGAGACGCTCGTTACAGAAAGGTGTGTGCGTACATGAAGAAGAGCTTGAGTGTCTTATTGAGCGTCTGTGTCCTGATCATGGTGCCCCTCCTCACCGGGTGCAGCGGCGACGACGACAGTAGCTCGACCGGGGCCACAGGGGCGGCCGTCACCCAGACGGTCGCGCCGGAGACCACGGCAACCCAGAGCGCGACCACGGGCAGTTCGTCCGCTACGACAGGCGCAACGGCGTCCGGCAGCACAAGCGGTGTCGGCCTGACCCGGGTGGTGCAGTCCGCCGCGGCCAGTCTGCCCGACTTGATCGACCAGGTACGATCCTCCGTCGTCACCGTTGACGTGACCGAGACGAATGGCCAGGGCGAAGGCAGTGGTGTGATCTGGGACAAGGACGGCGACATCGTCACCAACAACCACGTCGTCCAGAACGCCACGAAGGTCGAAGTTGTTCTGGCCAGCGGCGAGCGTATGCCTGCCAACGTGGTCGCCACGGATCCCCTGACCGACCTCGCCGTCGTCCACGTCGATAAGCAGGGACTGCAGCCCGCCGACTTCAGCGACCAGCTACCTCGCGTCGGCACTCTGGTGCTGGCCATTGGTAACCCGCTGGGCTTCGAGAGCTCCGTGACCTTCGGTATCGTCTCGGGCGTCAACCGGGAGATCCCTTCCGGCGGTCAGACGCCGGCGCTCGTCGATCTCCTCCAGACCGATGCCGCAATCTCGCCTGGTAACTCGGGTGGGGCGCTGATCGACATGGACGGCAAGGTGATCGGCATCAACGTTGCCTACATCCCGCCGAGTCAGAGCGCGGTTTCTCTCGGTTTTGCCATCCCGTCCGCGACCGCCATCGACGTCGTGAAGCAGCTGATTAACGGCGGCACCGTGGAGCATGCCTTCCTCGGCATCGAGCCGCGGCCGCTGACGCCGCAGATTGCTTCCCAGCTCGGTCTCAGCGTCTCGGAGGGCGTCTTCGTCTTCTCGCTGAGCCAGGACGGCGCCGCGCAGCAGGCCGGCATCAAAGAAGGCGACATCATCGTTGGCCTCGGCGACAAGGACGTCACCAGCATCGAAGACCTCTACGCTGCTCTCCGCGAGGTCTCTCCGGGCGACACGGTACCGGTGAAGATCGTGCGTGATGGGAACCAGCAGACCGTGCAGGTCACGCTGCAGGAGCACCCCGCACAGCAACAACCACAGCAACAACAGCAGCAGCGGTAGTTCCGACTGCCCCGGCAATGAAGAAGGGAGGCGCCTCGCGAGGCGCCTCCCTTCTGTTGGTTCCGGACGGTCGATGCTTGCTCAAGCACTGAGGTCTTCTGCATCTGGCGGCGCGGTGGTCTGGAAGCGATGCTCGAGCGACCTCAGCCCGCGTCGAATGGCCATTGATTCGCGGATGGAGGCGATGCGACCGAGCAGTGGTACTCGCGTCTGCGGGTTTGCCGGGCTCGCGAAAGCAGCGATGATGCAGCCGCCCGCAGCCGGTATCACGTACAGCTCTGCGCTCAGGTTGTCGAGACGGAGCATTCGCAGCTGGCGAGTCGCCTCGCCAGGAGACAGGCTCAATGTGGCAGTCGACAGCAGACGAGAACCGTGCTCCATCAAGGGATGTTCCAGGTGGTGCAACGTGCTGCGGCGCCGGCGTCGCAGGATCTGCTCGTTACCGGTGGCCAGCCCGCCCGCGAGCACCGTCAGGACGGTGAGACCGACCCCACCGATCAGGTAAGCCATCCCCGCGAGGAGCGTCTTTCGCTCGAAAGACCCGACCTGTTGGGCGCCATCCTGTGCGTCGGCGAACGGCGCCACCAGTGGACGCGTGACGTCGAGGATCAGGGTCCTGATACCCTCCGGTGCGTTGACCGCCGCAAGCTGTAGCCAGAAACGCGCGGCCAGCAGGCCTTCCACCATGATGAGGCTGAGAAAAATCACGGCGATCACGATCAGCGGTGAGAAGCCGGCTCCCGTTCGTTGATGCGCCGATTGGTTAATCATGCTCATGCCAAGCACCCCCCTTTACGGGTTCAGCTTAGGAGGCGCGGTGTTTGGTGGGCGCTAACCCTGCGTCTCCGCGCATTGCGACTTCATACTTAACCGGTTCACGGTAGCCCGGCCCCCCGCGTGAGGGCAGCAGCAATGAAAAAGGAGAGCGCGGAAGTGGCGCTCTCCTTTTGCTCAGCCCGTTCGTGTCGCCCTGATTTCTATTCATCCGAAAGCACCTGCCTAATAGCCCGCGCCAGTGTCTCGGGAGAGAAGGGCTTTTCGACAGCGCCCTCAGCGCCGAGTTCCTTCTGCGCCTCGCGGGCCCCGTAGGCGGACGCGATCAGTATGGGCGTCTCGTTACCCCGCGCTCGCAGTTCTCGGAAGAAGGTGCGACCGTCCATGTGCGGCATGCGCAGGTCGAGCACGATCACGTCCACCTCCACCTCGCCTGACTGGAGCAGGTCGAGAGCGGATGCACCATCGGTCGCGGAGACCACCTGGTGCCCTTCCAATGTGAGGACGGTCGTCAGGAAAACAGTCAGGTTTCGGTCGTCATCGACAATCAATACGGAGTGGGACGAAGTGTTAGTTGACATCGACATTCAGTGCTCGTAGTCTCCTTTGCCGCGCCCTTGAGGCCGTTCTTTCCCACCCGATTGAGTTCACTGTTACCTTCAGCGTCCGTATTGCCTTCCTTTGTATGCTCGCCGCCGCGCAAAGTCTATGGGGTTTTGACCGAGTTTTTGGGATCTCATTGTTTGTGATAAACCTGAAATTATCCGGGCCAATCCGCCGACCTTGCACTCGCTACCCTAGGCATTACATATGTCGAGAACCGGCGGCTCCTCGCATTTGAAGCCCCGACCCTGGCGCTTGCGCACTCGCTTGGCCGCAGGGCTCGCCGTGCTGTTCGTCGCTATCCTGGCCCTCATCGCCTATTCACACTTCCAGTACCTGCGCGACCGGCGTGATGCCCGTCTCGAAGACATGCAGCGCGTGAGCCAGACCGTCGCCGCCTACTTCGACGGCTTGACCAGGGACATGGAGAGCTTCTCGCTGTCCACGACCATCACGCTGGGTGATGCCGGCGTCCCCATTGACCAGAACCAGGACGCTGCGACCGTCAAGAGTGTGGACGACTACCTGCAGCACCTTTACGAGAGTCACGGCTTGTTGCGGGGCATCTATATCACCGACACCGCCGGTACCGTGGTCTACACCAACAGCGGTCAATCGGGTACAGACCTGTCATACAGGTCATATATTCAGGCGCTCCAGAACGGTGCCACGGAGTACTGGTCAGACGGTTTCAAGGGCGCTGACACAGGACGGATGCTCGTTGCGCATTCTCGCGCCATCGTCGATCGCAACGGTAAGACCACGGGGTATCTCGTTTTTGCTCTCGATACCCAGGAGCTTGCCAGCCGCTTGCCGGCAGACCTGGCTTCCGACGGCCACATCAGCATCATCGACCGTACAGGCCAGCTCATTCTCAGTGAGCCGGATGCGGGAAGCGCTGCCATCGGAACGAACCTCCTGGACTGGCCAGGCCTTGCCCAGGCTACCTCTGACGCTGGGCTGCTGGCCAAGAACCAGACGCTACCCATGACCTCCAACGACCGTTACGGTTCGCTGATTCCCATGCACAACCTGGGATGGGTCGTCGGCTATACGTTGCCGGCCAGCGAGATCGACGGTGGCACTACCAGCCTCTTCGTGCGAGACATCGTCGTCCTGGGAGCGATCATTCTCGCTGCCTTCGCCATCACCTGGCTGTTCGCCGCCCGCATGGTGCGACCGCTCTCTCGCTTGACCGAGATCGCCGAAGGCATCTCCCGCGGCGAGGACACAGAAGATCCGAGGTCCGTCGGCGCCGGCGATGCGGAAGTCTTGCTTCTGGCCGAAACCATGGGGCACATGCGTGAGTCGATTCGCGACCGCGAGGACCAGCTCCAGGCGCAGAACAACGTCCTCGACGCGATTGAGCAATTCGGTGAGTCGCTGGCCAGCGAGCTCGACCTCGAACGCTCGATCCAGGCAATCATCGATGCCGGCGTGCAGCTGGTGGAGGCGGACGCGGCGCAGTTCCTCTATTACGACCGCGAAGGCGGTCGCCTGCGCGAAGCGATTGCCGGCCCTCGACCCGGGTTGGCCCCCGGCCAGAACGATCCGATCCTGCAACAGGTGCTCGCCGGCACCGTAATCGGCGTCGGGCACTACAAACCCGACGAGTCGCCGGCCCACGCTTCAGAGGCGGGGCTGCGCATCGGAAGCCTGATGGGCATACCGATCCGGGACCGTCACGGCGACCTGGAGGGCGCCTTGCTCCTCTTGCGTAGGGAAGAGGACGCCTACACCTATCAGCACGAGCGCCTCGTTCTCGGGTTGGCGCGGTGGGCCTGTATCGTGCTGGAGAACGCCCATCTCTACGCGGAGAGTCAGGAGCTCGTTAGCGCCCTGGCGACATCGAACGACGCGAAAGATGAGTTCCTCGGCATCGTCTCGCACGAGCTCCGCACGCCCATCACGACAATCTACGGCGGCACGCTCCTCCTCCGGCTTCGCCGCGAGCACCTGCCGGAGCAGGCCTTCAACGACATGATTGTCTCAATTTCTGAAGAGGCGGAACGTCTTCACCACCTGGTGGAAGACCTGCTGGCCATCGCCCGCACCGAGCTTGTCAGCGAACGAAAGCCGCTCGATGTGATGGAGGTGCTGCGTAACGCCATCGCCGACTTCTCTACGACGCACAAACGTGCAATAGAGCTGGACGTCGATCCGGCTCTCCCGCTGGCCCTCGGCGACACAACATACGTGCGTCAGGTGGTGACAAACCTCATCTCGAACGCCGACAAGTACACGTCGAGCGACTCGCCGTTGCAGGTATCGGCCAAAGCGGAGGAGGACGAGATCTTCGTCCGCGTCAAGGACGACGGCCCGGGCGTCGAAGAAGAGGATTTGCCTCACATCTTCGAAAGCTTCTACCGAACGAAGTCTGCTACGGAACGCGCCACGGGCAGCGGACTCGGTCTCACCGTCTGCAAACGCCTCATCGAAACGCTCGGCGGGCGCATCTGGGCCCAGAACAGGCCGGAGGGTGGACTGGAAGTCGGCTTCACGCTTCAGGTAGAGCCGCTGGATAAGGATGCAGTTTCGAGTGCGGTCCTGCCTTCTTCGGACCTCGTGGCGCAGTCTGGAGACGGTGTCCCACCCGCGAGCAACGGCAACTCCCATGCCAACGGTGGCGCGCCATGATCCGGGTGGCCCCGTTATCTCATCCGGTTCTTAGAACCCTGGTTACCCGCACACGAAAGGAAAGTTGAATGAACATGCAACCTCTCATTCTCGCAGTGGATGACGATGCTCACATCCTGCAGATCATCAAGTGGGAGCTCACGAGTCAGGGGTGTCAGGTCATTACAAGCCGCAGCGGCGAAGAAGCGTTGGAGATCGCGCGCGAGCAGCGGCCGGACCTCGTGGTGCTGGACGTTATGATGCCGAAGCTCAACGGCCTGGAGGTCCTGCGCCGCCTGCGAGAGCGCAGTAGCGTGCCCGTTATCCTTCTCACGGCGAAGAACCGGGACCAGGACAAGATCGGCGCGCTCGACACCGGCGCCGACGATTACGTGACCAAGCCCTTCAGCCCGGAGGAGCTCAGCGCGCGCGTGAAGGCAATCCTGCGCCGCAGCCCGCGTGAAGAAGACAACGAGGCGTCCATCGTGCGCAGCGGTGACGTCGAAATCGATCTCGGCCGCCGCCGCGTCAAGCGGGCAGGCGCCGACGTCACGCTGACCCGCACCGAGTGGACGCTCCTGGAGCATCTCGCCAGTAACGCCGGCAAGGTCATGGGTATCAGCGACCTGCTAACGAAGATGTGGAGCATCGAATACGTCACGGACGCTCAATATCTGCGTGTTTGGATATCCCGCCTCCGCACCAAATTGGGCGACGAAAAACCCCACAAGCTGATCAAGACCTACACCGGGGTGGGTTACATGCTCTGTCCGAACAATGATCCCGACCCCGAAATGTTCAAGCCCGGCGAAGAAGCTGCAGCCGGGATGGCTGAGGTTTAACCTGAACTATTCTGAAAAGACCTGAATCATCGATTCCTGAAACTTAGCATCGAAATTTTGCACCGCGTATGTTTGATCCAGGACTAACGCGGCGTGAATTCGTGCTGTATCTTGACAGCCAACGTGCCTGAATTTCACTTCAACTTGCGAAGTGGGTGATTGGCATCAGGGACCGATGGAGGGGTCTACTTGAGCGGAACGTCAGATTCCGGGACAGTTTATCGAGACGAAATATTCGCCAGCTTTGTTCGAAAGCGCGAGAGTCTCAACGAAGGGATTGAGGAATCGAAGAGAGCCATCGACCTCTGGTTCGAGCAGCAGCCTCAGCCCGCACCTCTGCACGCCCTTGCCAACCTGGAAGTCCTACTGAAGACTCGACGCGACCTCCTTGCCGAGCTGGTGAGCCTGGATGACGAGTTCATGATGCATCTCATCGAGATGCGCTCCGGTCGCCAGGGTCAGTAGACTTTCTCTCCGTTGCTTTTCATGCCCTCAGGCGCGCCGGTTCGATAAGTCTGCACCCCGCCTTTCTTGCTTCGATTCGACGCGCCGGGACCGAACGGCGCAGATCGACAGCAAAGACACCTAATGCCCGCCTGCTAGTTTCGCCTGCAGAGACAGCGCGTTCTCCGTGGCGTAGGCCTTCTCGTCGTTGTTGAAGAACGCCCACACCTCATCGACATCCTCGAGGCTGCGAAGTGTCTCGGCCCAGTCATCGAGTGCCTCATCGCTGTACTTGCCCTGGTACGGCTTTTCGATGCCGTGAAAACGGAAATAGGCATGGCGCGCCGTCACGACGATGGGCGACTTCAGGCCGGGCATGTCCTGCACGCAGAAGCCGACGCCGTGCTTCTTCAGTAGTTGCGGCCCTTCATCGCCAAACCACGAAGCGTGCCGGAACTCGACGACGTGATCGAGGCGCTTTGGTAGCAGGCGCAGGAAGCCGTCCAGGCGCTCCACGTTTCGCTCATCGCAGCGGAACTGCGGGTGTGTCTGGTAGAGGATGGGACCCAGGTAGGATTTCAGCCTTTCGGCGCCATTGAGAAAGCGCTCCAAAGGCTGCTCGCAGTCCTTGAAGCGCTTCATGTGCGTGATAAAGCGGTTCGCCTTCACAGCGAATCGAAAGCCCGGAGGCGCCTCGTCATGCCAGGCGTCCCAGGCGCTGTCTTTGGGCTGGCGATAGAAGCTGTTATTCAGCTCCACGCAGCCGAAGACGCTTGCGTAGTGCTCAAACCAGCGCTTTTTCGCCAGGTCCTGCGGATAAAAGCGAGCGCGCCAGTGGTCGTATTGCCACCCTGACGTACCAACGTGGTAGACGCGCTGCTTCGTCATCCTGCTTCCCTGGGAAGCTCGCTGCTAGCCGGAGGTTTGCACGCCGCCGCGTGAGCGCCGGTGTTCGGCTGCACGTGCGAAGCCGGACTTCGTGCGAGTGTCGGCGTCGGTGACGGCGTCGGGATTATTGAAAAAGGAACGCACGGCGCCGCAGTTACGGCATCGTGCGCCACTTGTCGGGCCGCCTGCTGGCTCTACCATCCAGTGGTGTACACAGTGCTCAGTGGTCGTTGCATCTCGAGTCAAGTGTTGGGTTGCCATCAGCTACCTCCGACTTCAGCTTAGAGGTCTCCAAATAGACAACGGCTAAACATCCGGGGTGAAATATCTAATGCGCGTATTAGCTACGGCCGCCATCGCAATGCTACGGCCTGCCGCGACTTCTCACGCCTTCCCGGTCTGCTCTTTCTTCGTCCCGGCTCTCGATCTCCTCATCCTTTTCGCGGGCGCGCTTCGCTTCCTTCGTGTCGCGGTTGGGGAAGGGCCCTGCCGGCGTGTTGGCTCCGGCGCCGGACTGCTCGCTCTCGCGACGCAGTTCCGGTGACGGCGGGATTTCCTTGCCGCTGGTCTGGCGCTGACTCACTTCCGTACTGTTCGCGCCTGCGTTGCCGGTTGCCTTGCGTTCGTTCTCTGCGGCCATGGCTACCTCCTGTTAGAGCGTGGCGATGAGGGCAGCGATCAGCACGAGTGCACCAATTGCCGCGAACGCGAGAAGGGCTCGAGTCGCGGCGCTGCCGTCCTTATCGATGTTTCGGTTTGGCGCTCTCATCACTGGCACCGTACCGGAACGGAGGTAACAGGCCGCTATTGGCAACGGCGTCCGCATCACAGGCGCATAACGCCGGGTGGCCTCGTCGGCGCCCGTTAGAGGTTTGTTATCAGAACGTCGGGCTGTCTGTGGGGAAATGAACCTTGGCGGACAAACCATGGGTTTACGTGGCGAGAGCGGGCGAGCCGGTATGTCTTCCCTCTTCGCAAAAGCGGTCGCGATTCCCCGTAATCACGTCACGTTCGCGACCATCACCCTGCAGGCATGCCGGCTCTCCGGCCTCCATCCAGACGACTGAGGAGGAATTCGATGAGCAACCAGAACATCTACCGCGAGGTCGATACGCTCACGGACGTCCGGGAGATCAATCGCAGCATCCGTGACGAGATTCGAGACGTCTCATCGCGAGACAAGATCACCGAGCTCAAGAAGCGCAGCGACTATCTCTGCACGCTCACACGGGCACCGTCATGGCAGGAGAAATTCGGCGATAAGGCGGACCGCTTCCTGGAGGTCGCCAAGGAAGAGAACGAGCGGACCACTCGCATTGCCAACAGCGTGGCGCACCGCCACGGCATCGACGCTGAGTACCACCCGTGGCAGGGAGGTACGGAGTGACGCCCAGGCGGTCGGAAGAGCGATTCGACCAGGGCGGCAGAGTTCTCTACCTGGTCTACGAGTCGGACCAGCGCCTCCGCGACGGCAGCAACCAGCCTCGCAGCCGCGTTAAGCGGTTCTACCTTCCGGCGGACTCCCGTGACGTCTCCGTGAGCGACCCCCGGGACGTACGCAAGCGCACGGGCCGCCGCGTCCATGGCGTCGAGGTGCACTACGAGCACCGCATGGCCGCAACGACGGCCCAGCGTGGCTCCACAAAGTACCAGATGCCCGAGCGCTGGGCCGAACGCACCAAGGTCATCGAGATGCCTGAGAGCGCTCGCAACGTCCGCCTGACCAACGATCCACCTGAAGGCCCAAAGATGGCCGTTGCCTGACTTTGTACAGAGGGACGGTTAGCTTTGCGGAAATGCAACCTGGCATCCCATTTCGCAGTTGGGCCTGAAACAACGAGGTGCCTAGCTTGAAGAGAGACATGAAGCAACTTCCGAAACGGCTCGCAACGTTTGTCCTGGCAGGTTTCGCCATTGTCGGATTCTGTGCCTTCGCCGCAGCTTGTAGCTCCAGCGACAACAGCACCCGTCGGGACACGACTACCCCGGACGAAAGCCCGACAACGCTGGACCCCAATCTGTTCGGCCCCGGGCTTCCCTCGGGCCCCGATGGCGCTCCGACGGCCGCCTCATGCAGCGCCACCGACACGATCTCGTGGAACGCCGCCGTCGACCATGTCAACCAGAAAGTCACCGTCATCGGTCCCGTCTACAAGGTCGACGAGTCAGGGTCGCAGACCAAGATCGTCATGGGTTCGGATCAGGTCGGTCCCGGCAAGCGCCTGGACATTGTTATCACTGGCAACGCCCTGAAACAGATGCAGGGCGACCCGCAAGCAATATTCAGCAACTCGCAGATCTGCGTGAACGGCGTGATTCAAGCGGTTCAGGGCAACCTCGAGATCGTAGTTGACCAGTCAAAGGATATCGAGCAGTTGTAACTCGGTAGTTTTGGGATGAGAGAAGGGAGTGGCGGAGTGCGCGCGGTCGAGAATCTGGTAACGGCAACGGATTGCAGTAGCATCGTCAGATTCGACGGGGCCAGACAAAGAGCACTAGCGAGCCTCCGCATAGCGACACAGAGCCTCCGCTAGCCGTGTCGCACCCACAGAAGTCACTCCGACTCATCTTGAGGCGGCCTCGGCGCCTCCTGACCCTCTTGGGCCTCGTTCTTCTGGCCAGTACGGCAATGTCCTGTCGGGGCGTGCTGGACCCTCACGCACCTCAGTCCGGCCGCATCGCCGATCTGGCCTGGGTGCTCTTCGGCACGTCGTTCGTCATCTTCCTCTTCGTGATGGCCATCCTCTGGCGCGCCCTGGTCCGTAAGCCAAAGGCCACCGATGACGAGTCGAAGCAGCGCATCTGGCTTATCGGTGGGGGCGGCCTCGTCCTGCCCGTCATCGTTCTCTTTGCCGTCTGGGGCTTCACGGTCGACACGCTGGACTTCCTGACGAAACCCCCGCCGCCGGACGCGATGAAACTGGAGGTGACCGGGCATGACTTCTGGTGGGATGTCTACTACCCGGACGCCGGCGTACGTACCGCCAACGAAATCCATATCCCGGTCGGCGAGACCATCGCTGTGACCGGCCAGACAGCGGACGTGATTCACAGCTTCTGGGCGCCCCAGATCAACGGCAAGTTCGACTTCATTTCCGGCAAGACGACCACCTTCAAGCTCCACGCCGATCAGATCGGTACTTATCGCGGCCAGTGCGCGGAGTTCTGCGGCCTCGGTCACGCCAACATGGCCTTCTTCCTCATCGTCCAGTCCCGCGCCGACTTCAACGCCTGGATTCAGTCGCAGCAGCAACCGTCCGCCGCTGCGACGGATTCTCGCACCGAGGCAGGGCGCCAGGTGTTCTTCGGCAACTCCTGCGCGTCCTGTCACGGCCTCCAATCAGGGCAGCAGGGCGAAGTAGCCGCGCCAAACCTGGCCCACTTGATGTCGCGCAACACGATTGCCGCCGGCACGCTCCAGCTCAACGAGGCCAACCTCGAGGACTGGATACGCGACCCCCGGGGCATCAAGCCGGGCGCCCAAATGCCTTCCTACCCGGACCTTAGCGCCGAGGACATGACCGCCCTCGTGCAGTTCCTGATGAGTCTCAAGTAATGGCGACTGCAATCGAACGGCTGGAACGGATCTGGTCCGAACCGAAAGGTCTGAGCTTCGACCTCGCGACGGTTGACCACAAGCGCATCGGCGCCCGCTACATGGCGACGGCTTTTGGCTTCTTCACGCTCGCAGGTCTCATGGCGCTGGCGATGCGTGCGCAGCTCACGCTGCCGAACCTCAAGCTGCTGTCAGCCGAGCAGTACAACCAGTTCTTCACCATGCACGGCACGACGATGATCTTCTTCTTCGCCACGCCGATGCTCTTCGGCTTCGGAAACTTCCTCGTGCCGCTGATGATCGGCGCCCGCGACATGGCTTACCCGCGTCTGAACGCCTTCGGCTACTGGGTATTCCTCTTCGCCGGGTTCTTCATGTTCTCCAGCTTCTTCCTTGGCTCGGCGCCGGATGGCGGTTGGTTCGCCTATGTGCCGCTGACCGGCCCCGTCTATTCGCCGCCGGTGAACATCGATTTCTGGGCCATGGGCCTGGTCTTTCTCGCCATCGCCACGACCGCTGGCTCCATCAACTTCATCGTGACCATCTTCAAAATGCGGGCGCCGGGCATGACCGTGAGCCGGATCCCGCTGTTCGTCTGGGCAATCCTGGCGACGTCCTTCGCGGTGATGTTCGCGCTGCCGCCTCTGACCACGGGTAACCTGCTGCTTCTCTCGGACCGCATCCTCGGGTCGAATTTCTACAACCCGCTCGAAGGCGGCTCGGCGTTGCTGTGGCAGCACCTGTTCTGGTTCTTCGGTCACCCGGACGTCTACATCATCTTCTTGCCCGCGGTCGGCATGGTCTCGGCGGTCATTCCTGTGATGGTGCGGCGACCGATTACCTCGTACACCCTGATGGTCCTGGCGTCGTTCACCATCGGCACCATAGGTTTCGGTGTGTGGGTGCACCACATGTTCGCGACAGGCCTGCCCCAGCTCTCCTACGCCTTCTTCGGCGCAGCGAGCATGCTCATCACCATCCCTAGCGGAGTCCAGATGTTCGTGTGGATCACCACCATCTGGCAGGGCAACGTGCAGTGGCGCGTCCCCTTCATGTTCATGCTGGGCTTCATCGTTCTGTTCATCATCGGCGGCGTCACGGGCGTCATGTTTGCGTCCGTGCCATTCGATTGGCAGAGCACGGACAGCTACTTCGTGGTGGCCCACTTCCACTACGTGCTCTTTGGTGGCGCCGTGTTCCCCATCTTCGGTGGCCTCTACTTCTGGTTGCCGAAGATCACCGGCCGGATGATGAGCGAGAAGCTGGGCATGATCTGCTTCTGGCTCATGTTCATCGGCTTCAACCTCACCTTCTTCCCGATGCACCTGGCGGGTCTGGCAGGCATGCCCCGGCGCATCTACACCTACGACTCCGGTCTCGGCTGGACGGGCTACAACATCGCCGAGTCGGTCGGCGCGGCGATCCTCGGCCTTTCAATCCTCGTCTTCATAATCGATTACTTCCTCAGCATCAGCCACGGCGAGCCGGCCGGGAACGACCCCTGGCACGGCGACACGCTGGAGTGGATGACGTCCTCGCCGCCGCCGGAGTACAACTTCGCCGCGATCCCGACGGTCTACTCCCGTACCCCGATGTGGGACGCGGCATCGGATGAGACCTACCTTGGCGATCCTCCGGACGACACGAAAGAGACCCTGCGTACCACGGTGCACGATGCCGACGTGGAGCAGGCTGTCCCGATGCCGGAGGAGTCCCTCGCCCCTATCATCGTCGCCTTCGGGCTTCTAATCATCGCCTTCTCCGTCTTGCCCGACTTGTGGCCGATCAAGGCAGCCGGCATTTCCACCGGGGTTGTCGTGGTCGTCTTCGGTCTGGTGCAGTGGTTCTGGCCCACCCATCCAACGGCCGAGACACCGCCGGATTCGCCTTCCACAGAGTCGTTGTCCTGGTGGGGCATGGCGCTGCTTATCCTCACCGAGGCGATGCTGTTCGGCTCGCTCTTCTCGTCCTACCTGTACATCCGCTCCGGCGCGGACAAGTGGCCTCTGGGCGATATCAAGCCGCCGGATCTGCTGCTACCCGCGATAGGCACCGTGCTCCTGCTTGGAAGCAGCATCCCCATGTTCCTCGGAGAGAGCTCGATCAAGAAGGGCAGTCAGTGGGGCCTGCGCATGGGGCTACTGCTGGCCTTCGCCATGGGCCTGGCCTTCATCTGCATCCAGGGCTACGAGTATTCGACAGAAAAGGAGAACCTCACCGAAAACGCCTACATGTCCCTCTTCTTCGTCATCACCGGCATTCACGGCTTGCACGTCATCGGTGGCCTGCTGCTGAACGCCTGGACGCAGGGACGGGCATGGTTCGGCCAGTTCACCAGAGAGCATCACGAAGGCGTGCGCAACATCGCCCTTTACTGGCACTTCGTTGACGTGATCTGGATCTTCATCCTCGCGATTGTCTACATCTTTCCCCACTTGACGTAATGCAAACGACACGTACTCAGCCATCCAACCTCCTTCTGTGGTTCTCGATCCTCGCAGGGCCGGCAGCCTGGGCGACTCACCTGTCGGTCGAGTACTTCTTCACGACAGCCCAGTGCCAGCTCTCCGGCGGCGATATGACCCCGTGGATGGCCGTCAGTACGGTCCTGCTGTTTGCGTTGGCGTTGGTAGGCCTGGCCGCCGGCCTCTATGCCCGCAAGGAGGCAAAGCGCGCCTCCGAACCGGACGAGAGGCACGTCCAGCGTCGTCTTTTCATGGCCGATTGCGGCATCGTCATGTCGATTTTGTTCTTCACGGGGCTGGTTCTGGCCACCATCCCAATCATCTTCCTGGAGCCTTGTCTTGTTGGGTAAAGTGCAGCGTCGTCAGTTTCTCATTGGTGGCATTGGTGTGCTGGGCGCGGGCGTCACCGCCGCGATCGGCGCACCGATCGTCGCGTTCGTCCTGTCGCCGCTGCTCGAACCCAAGCCGGAGACCTGGCAGGATGTCGGCGCACCGGACGATTTCAAGCCTGGCACGACCACCAAGGTTACGTTTGAAGACACGTCCTCCGTGCCCTGGTCGGGGCAAACTGCCAAAGCCGCCGCCTGGCTGCGGCGCAAGCCCGACGGCAGCTTCGAGGCCTTCGCGATCAACTGCACCCACCTCGGCTGTCCCGTGCGCTGGGAGGACTCGGCCCGTCTCTTCTTCTGCCCCTGTCACGGCGGTGTGTTCTACGAGGACGGCACCGTTGCGGCACCGCCGCCGAAGGACCCGCTTCCGCAGCACCCCACGCGCGTCGTCGATGGCCGGCTACAAATCCGCACCCGGCCGCTCAAGATCACGGGCGACATTCTGAAAGGGCCTGCGCAATGACCGGCCTGCTCAAGCTCACGGGAGAACGCCTCTGGCACTGGATCGATACGCGCAGCGGCATGTCGAACGTCCTGCGGTATCTCTTCCGCCACCCCATTCCACCCAAGGTCGCGGGCAAGCACGGCTGGCTGTACGTCTTCGGCACGGCTGCGCTCGCCGTGTTCATCATGCAGGTGATCACCGGCGTGGTGCTGGCCACGGTTTACGTGCCTTCGCCGGAGTCGGCACACGATAGCCTGCTCTTCATCTCGAACCAGGCGAAGATGGGCAACTTCATCCGAGGCCTGCACTACTTCGGGGCGTCCGCGATGGTGATCATCGTCGGTGTCCACCTCATACGGGTGTTCATTACCGGCGCCTTCAAGTTCCCGCGAGAGATCAACTGGCTCAGCGGCGCCGTCCTTTTCCTCCTCATCTTCGGCCTCGCCTTCACCGGTCAGCTTCTGCGATGGGACTTCGACGCTATCGGTACGACCTACATCGCCGCCGAGCAGGCCGGGCGTGTCCCGCTGATCGGTCATCCTATGGCGCGCTTCTTCCTCGCCGGTGAGACCATCGGCGGCGCCACGCTCACGCGCTTCTACACGATGCACGTCTTCATCCTGCCGGCCGGCGTCTTCGCCATGCTCGGCCTCCACCTCTACCTCGTCATCCGCAACGGCGTCTCGCGGCCGCCCGGTGACGACCCTGAGGACCGCGTCGAGGCCCAGAAGCAGTACGAGCAGGAGCTGAAGGAAAGCCACAAATACTACTTCCCTGACATCGTCTGGAAGGAAGTCGTATTCGCCCTCCTCGTCATGGGCCTGATTGCCCTCCTCGCGGCCGTCTTCGGCGGCAAGCACGTTGGCGAGGCGGCCGACCCAACCAACACTTCCGGCAGTCCGCGGCCCGACTGGTACCTGCGCTGGCTCTATGCCTTCCTCGCCGTCAGCCCGCCGGCCCTCGAGGATCTGATCATCGTCCTGCTACCCCTGACGGCGGTGGTGATCCTCTTCGGCATCCCATTTATCGCGGCGAGAGGCAGCACTAGCCTCTCTCGCCGTCCCTGGGCTGCCGGTGCCGTCGTCGTGATCATGCTTGTCATCGGCACCCTGACCTACACCGGATTCAAGGCGCCCTGGTCGCCGGCCTTCGGGACAAAGCCCCTCTCGGCTCAACAGGTGGGCGTCACGACAGGTCCGGCCTACGAAGGCTCGCAGCTCTTCTTCTCGCAAGGCTGCCAGTACTGTCACACCGTCGCTGGCCAGGGTGGCACGCGCGGCCCGGAGCTAACCCACGTGCGGTCGCGGCTCACCGATGCCGAGATCAGGCATCGCATCCTCGTGTCGCCCGAGGGCATGCCGAGCTACTCGGGCAAGCTCACCGAGACGCAGCTTCAGGACCTCCTGGCCTTCCTGGACCACCTCGACCAGGCTCAACCGAGTACGGGCGGTGCGGGAACTCGATGATGGTCCTCGTTGCGCACGCTACGGCGCACGCGGTGCAGGGACCGTGGGGCCTGACCCTGAGCGACCTCGGCTTCTCGTTTATCACCGCTGCGATGCTCGTCGTTGCGTGGCGCATCCTGGAGACGCGAGGCAACTGGCGCGTGCGATACGGCCTGCTCGAGGCGGGACTGTTCGCGCTCGCCCTCTCGCAATCCCCGCCGCTCGACCGAGCCGCCTACGGCACGTTCACGGCGCATATGGTCGAGCACCTGCTGATGATGCTCGTCTCGGCGCCCCTCATCGCTGGGGCGAGACCGGAGCTGCTGCTCATGCGCGAGCTGCCGACGCCCTATCGGGAGCGCCTCGCACATACCGTTGAACACCTCGATACGCGCGTCCGCGCTCCGGCGCTACTGGCCGGCGGCGCGATGTTTCTGGCGCTGTGGTTGTGGCACCTGCCGGTCCTGTTCGATGCCGCCCTCGTTTGGGAGCCCGTCCACCTGCTCCAGCACGCCTGCTTTATGTTCGCGGCCCTCTTTTTCTGGCGCTACGTGCTCCTGCTCCCGTCTCACGGCACACAGTTTTTCTTGCCCCGCGCTGCGCTCGTCTTCGTGACCATGATCCACTCCGGTGCCCTCGGCGCGCTCCTCGTGTTCTCGCAGAGCATCTGGTATACGGCATACCCCGCATCAGCCGCGCAGCTTCTGCACGACCAGCAGGCCGGCGGCCTGATCATGTGGCTGGCCGGCCTGCCGCTGTACTTCGGCACGCTGGGTTGGCTGGTCCTGGTCTGGCTATGGCGAGACGAGCGCGAGAACGCACGACAGGCGGCCCCGAAAGGCCGCCCGTCCGTCTCCACCCCTCCGACGCCCTAGTCGTCGACTACCTTGCCGGCGAGGTGGGAGTCGATCGTTTCGTCCACCACGCTGTGCTCTTCGCCGGGGCGCATCTCAGCGCCGCAGACGCAGAAGAACGACTGCACCTTGGGCTTGTCGCTGGAGGTGATCACCTGGATGCGGCGGCCGCAGTTATCGCAGGCCCAGATGCCCGCCACGGGGTCGATCTGAGTGTCTTTGACGAATTCGGACTGAGATTCCATGAGATGCCTTTCTCTTGCCTGACGCAGGCTTATGCCGATGGGTTGGAGTCTCCTGAGAGGTCACGCACCGCGTCTCGATCGAAGTAGCGCACGTTGGTGGCATGAAGCTCGTTCATCCTGGTCCTCCCTGCTGGCTGGCGCGGACCTGGAGCTCTTCGCGAACCTCGATTACGCCCGGCACGCGCGCGGCGACTTCCTGCGCGTTCTCCGCGTCGTCGATGTCGTCGACGATGCCTCGCAGCGTGATCACACCGCGGATGGACGTCACGTTGATATCCAGGGCGGTGGTGGCGGAGTCTTCCATGAGCTCGCCGCGCACGGCTTCTTCCAGGGCGCCGTCCGCCGGTCCCGGGATTACCTCGGAGGTCGGCACCGGCTCAGGCTGATCGGCCGTGGTCGCAAAGCCGCCGAGGAACTCGCCCGTCTGCGACATCGCCGGATCGGTCGGCGGCACGTAGACCTCATCGCCCTCCGACACGTCGTCGTCGGCGTGTGTGCCCGTGGGCCCCGCCGCGACGCCCTCGTCCTCCAGGATCGTCTGATCCGTGAAGTCACCCGGTTCCAGTGCTTCCGTCTCGTGCAGGCCCGGCTGCGCACCGGCGAATCCGGCCGCTTCTGTCCCTGACAGGTGCAGGTCGCCGATCTCCTCCGGCATTACCGCGCCGCCATTCAGGTTGTCTTCGATGCGGGCGTCCGGCAGCAGCTCGTTCAATACGTTCAGCACGGCCTCGTGCTCCTCCGGCGTATCGACGATGCCCGTGACCACCACGGTGTCGCCATCGACCTCGATAGCCGTGTCGATGTCGACGATGGTCGAAATGGCTTGTTCAATCGCGGTCGTGTCTACCTGCATGCTCCACCTCTCGCTCCTATGAGGGGTCTGTCCTCTGTATGTCTTTCACGCTATCGAACCCCTGCTGACGCTGTCGTTGCGGGCGCGCAAACGGGGTTACGGAACTCTGTCGATTCTTGTCCCGCGCTTCGAATGGTTTGAAAAGGGTCCAGGCTCGCCCTCAGGCGCTGGTTGTCACGCCGGCTTATTCGCCCGGCCGGTGCTCCCGGCGTCTGGTAACAGCGACCGCACGATCGCGTCGCAGGCGTCTGCCATCGATGCCGGTAGCCGGATTCCCGCCGCCTCCACGCCTGAAAACGACGTCGCCGGCCCGCCGATAAACAGCCGCAGCCGGTGTGACGCGACCAGCGTGCGCGACGCCCTTACCAGCGACGCCAGGCCGATCGCCGTTGTGGCCGCAAGACAAATGGCCGAAGCGTTACCCGCCTCGTAGGCGCTGACGAGGTCCTGCGCCGGCACGTCGGCGCCAAGATAGATCGTCCGGATGCCCCGCGTCTTCAATAGCAATGTCAGGCCCAGGATGCCCAGGTCGTGCCGCTCGTCCTCCGGGCACGCCATGACGATTCCCGGGGCAGCGGCTGGTGGGGCATCGATGCCCTGAATCGCTGACGCAATCTCGAAGCGCACGAGCTCAGAGGCGAAATGCTCGTTGGCAGGCGGGAAGACCGCCGTCTCCCAGTACAGCCCAACGTGCTTGAGCCCGGGGAAGATCACGCTGTCCAGTGCCGCCGCCCAGCCCAGCTCCTCCACGCTTTGCCGCAGGGCCGCCAGCAGCACAGCCTCATCGAAGCGCTCCGCCGCCTCGGCGATAGCGCTTACCGCCGGGTGTAATGCGGCGCTCGGCGAGGCGACAACGGGCCCGCCGCCACTGAGGGCTGCTTCCGCCGCTTCGTGGGCCGAAACGCCGGCGTCCACCAGTTCGGCCATGCGCCGGATCACTGTCAGGTCTTCGTCACTGTAGAGGCGGCGGCCGGACGGTGACCGGTCGGGACTGGGGATGCCGTAGCGGCGCTCCCAGGTGCGCAGGCGGCTTTCTGACACGCCGGTGGCCCGGGAAGCGGCCTTGACGGTGTAGTTCATGCAGCGAGCCTAATTCTTTTGCAAAAGTTGTGCAAGGAGTATTGACACGGTGTGCAACGTTTCTGCACAATACGGACATCGGAAATGACCAAGGTTTGCAAAAGAATGCAAAGCCGGGTCCGAACAGAGAAGGAGGGTTGCTCATGTTCAAGATGCTGGTCGCCGGCATCATCGGTCTTACGCTCGCGGGAGCATTAGTCCTGGGTGCCGGTGCGGCTGGGGAAGCGCGTGTGCGCGTTATCCACGCCTCGCCGGACGCACCCAATGTGGATGTTTATGCCAATGGCAGCGAGGTGCTGACGAATGTGCCCTTCGGTGCATCGTCCGGTTACCTGGCCGTGCCGGCGGGCGACTACAAGTTCGAGGTCTACCCGGCAGGGGCGGACCCGAAGGCCACGGGCGCAGTGCTCACGGCCAATGCGAGCCTCGAAGCCGGTAAGGACTACACGGTGGTAGCGCTCGGCAAGGTTGCCGACATCCAGGCCGGGCTCTTCGTCGATGACAACTCGGCCCCCGCGTCCGGTAAGGCGCACATCAGCGTGATCCACGCCGGCCCCGACGCGCCTGCGGTCGATGTTGCCGTCAAGGGCGGTCCCGTCCTCGTCAGCAACCTCGCGTTCGGCAAGCGCGCCGGACCGCTGCCCGTGGACGCCGGCACGTACGACCTCGAGGTTCGTCCGGCCGGTACTCAGGACGTCGCGCTACCGCTCAACGGAGTCGAGCTCAAGGCCGGAATGGTCTACACATTCGTCGCTACGGGCTTCCTGCAGGGTGAGCCGGCGCTGACCGTCCTCGCCTTCCCCGAGCAGCCGATGGCCGCTCCGGCTACGACCGTCATGACGCCGCCGAGCACGGGCGATGCTGGCCTCCTGGGCGCGTCTGCTGACGGCAGCACCAACCGCTATCTCTTCGCCGGCGCTGTGCTGGTGTCTCTAGTCGCCTTTGCTGGGCTGACCCGCCGCATGGCGGTTCGCAGCTAGGCGAGATTGCCGCAGGCGAGGGCCGGGTCACCACCCGGATCCGGTCCTCGCACCTCTTCTCGAAGGAGGGATGTCATGAAAGTACTCATTACAGGCGCCACGGGCTTTATCGGCCGGCGCCTCGTCCAGCGACTACAGGCCGGCGGCCACACGGTGCTCGGCCTGAGCCGCAACCCCGATCGGGCGACGAAGTCTGTGCCGGGCGTCGAGTTTTACGCCTGGGAGCCTGGCAAACCCGTGACTGTCGACCTCGTTAGGGACGTCGATGCCATCGTCAACCTGGCGGGCGAAAGCGTGAACGGTCGCTGGACCGGCGCCAAGAAGGCTCGCATCCTCGATAGCCGTGTTCAGGGCACCCGATCCCTCGTGCAGGCGATTGCCGCCGCCGGCGAGCCGAAGGTCCTGGTCAACGCCAGCGCCATCGGCGTCTACGGCGACCGGGGCGACGAGAAGCTTACCGAGCAGTCCCCGGCCGGTAACGGCTTCCTCAGCGAAGTCGTGCGCCAGTGGGAGTCGGAGGCGCTGCAAGCGGAGCGCACGGGCTCTCGCGTCGCTCTGCTGCGCTTCGGCATCGTGCTGGCGCCGGAGGGCGGCGCGCTGCAGAAGCTCCTGCCGCTCGCGCGTATGGCCATCAACGGCCCGCTCGGGTCCGGCAAGCAGTGGTGGTCCTGGGTGCACATTGACGACCTTACGGCCGCGATCGAGAACGCTCTCACCACGGAGGTGAGCGGTATCTTCAATGTCACGGCGCCGGAGCCCCTTCCGCAGAAGCAGTTCGCCATCACCCTGGGGCACGCGCTAGGCCGCCCGGCGTTCCTGCCGACGCCCGCCTTTGCCCTGCGCTTGATTCAGGGTGAGTTCGCTGACGAGCTCCTGTTCAGCAAGCGTGTGCTGCCGCAGCGCCTGACTCAGGCCGGATTCCAGTTCGCCCATCCCGAGCTGGCTGGCGCGCTGGCGCATCTTCTGGGCAAGGAGACGGGAGTTGAGAACGTACCGGCTCACGCGTGAGCAGTTCGTGCCGATGCCTCTCGAGGCGGTGTTCGCCTTCTTTGCGGACGCCGGGAACCTCGAGAGGCTGACGCCACCCTGGCTCCACTTCGAGATCCTCACGCCCTCGCCCGTCGACATGCACGAGGGCACGCTGATCGACTACAAGCTGCGGCTGCACGGCATACCGATTCGCTGGCAATCGCGCATCGTGGTCTGGGAGCCGCCCTACCGCTTCGTCGACCGTCAGGTCCATGGTCCGTACCGGCGCTGGGTGCACACCCACACCTTCCAGTCCCAGGCGGGCGGTACACTGGTCACCGACATGGTCGATTACGCCGTTCCCGGCGGGGACCTGATTCAGCGCTACTTCGTCGGGCCCGATCTCGAAAAAATCTTTGACTACCGCGCCCGTGAGCTCGACGCCTGGGTACTCGAATCGGTGCGCGGCGCGGAAGTCCGAGGCAGCGGCATCACGCTGGGAGGTGCCCAAAGTGGCGACTGATAACCTGCGAGGTCTCCGGCCCTACAACGCCGTAATGGCCGTGTTGCACGCGGCCCAGGGCGCACTCATCCTTGCCCTTTCAAACGACTTCTCACTGCCCGTGCACGCAACCTTCATGCAGGGACCGCCCGGCCGTGATGCGCCGGAGCTCCATCACCTCTTCGACGCGCCGATTGGCCCGCTGGTGGCGACGTTCGTGTTCATCTCCGCCGTGGCGCATTTGACGCTGATTCTGCCGGGCGTCCACGGCTGGTACCT
The DNA here is from genome assembly GCA_963731765.1 of uncultured Chloroflexia bacterium. Taxonomy (GTDB): domain Bacteria; phylum Chloroflexota; class Dehalococcoidia; order DSTF01; family WHTK01; genus WHTK01. The sequence continues at coordinate 49,742 of CAVSWS010000026.1, read as the reverse complement.
GCGCAACCTCGAGCGTCAGCGCAACGACGCGCGCTGGATCGAGTACGCATTCAGCGCCTCGTTGATGATAGTGCTGATCGCCATGCTCACCGGCATCGGCGATATCGCGGCCCTCGTCGCACTGTTTGGTGTCAACGCCTCGATGATCTTATTCGGCCTCGTGCAGGAGCACTACGCCTCGCCCGGCTCAGGCCGCATGCTGCCGTTCTGGATGGGATGCATCGCCGGTGCTGTGCCATGGGTGGCCATCGGCATCTACTTCGTTAGCCCCGGCAGTGGCGCCGACCCGCCCGGATTCGTCTACGGCATCTTCTTGTCGCTCTTCGTCTTCTTCAACGTATTCGCCTTGAACATGTGGCTGCAGTACCGCCGCATAGGACCGTGGCGCGACTACGTCTTCGGCGAGAAGGTCTACATCCTGCTCAGCCTCACCGCCAAGTCTGCGCTCGCCTGGCAGGTGTTCTTCCCGACCCTGACAGGCTAGCGACCGTTACGCCCTCGAGCCCGTCGGTACGCTTCCAGCGCGCGCTCTCGCCCGGCCGATAAGTCCACGATGGGCTCCGGATACTCCCGGCCGATGTGCACGCCGGCGTCGCCTGCGACGCTCTTTGGCATGCGCCACGGCTCGTGAATGTACCTGGCCGGCACATGCGCCAGCTCGGGGACCCACCGCCGCACGAAGTCACCGTCGGGATCGAAGCGCTTCGCCTGCGCGACGGGGTTGAACACGCGGAAGTAGGGTGCTGCGTCGGTCCCCACGCCTGCGGTCCATTGCCAGCCGCCGTTATTCGCCGCCGGGTCGCCGTCCACCAGCTGCTGCATGAACCACGCCTCGCCGATGCGCCAGTCGACCAGCAGGTGCTTGACGAGAAACGAGGCCACCAGCATGCGAGCCCGGTTGTGCATCCAGCCGGTGGCGCTGAGCTGTCGCATCGAAGCGTCGATCACTGGATAGCCGGTGCGGCCCTGCTTCCACGCCTCGATCTCTTGCGGCGCGTTTCGCCAGGGCAGGTCGCGCAGAGCCTCGTCGAACTCCAGGCGGAGGACGTGCGGGAAGTTGTGCAGCACCATGAGGTAGAAGTCGCGCCAGATCAGCTCGTTCAGCCACGACCGGGCGCCCTCGTCCTCGTGATTCTGCGCCGTCACCGCCGCCAGTCGTGGCGAGAGCATGCCGAAGCGCAAATACGGCGAGAGCGCCGACGTGCCTTTGTGGTCCAGCTTGTTGCGCTCGTCCTTGTAGTCCTTGATGGGCGCCTCTTCGCCCTCCGCGAACGCCTTGAGCCGCTGTAGAGCCTCGTCTTCACCGGCCGGGAAGCTCTCCGGCGATTCGGCCTTGGGAAGCTCGACGCTCTCGATCAGGTCCGGTACGGCGGGCAGGTGCTTCGGCGTATCGAGCAGGTCAGTGCCCACCGGCGGGGCCTGAAGCCAGGCGCGACTGTAAGGCGTGAAGACACGATAGGGCTCGCCGTTGGTCTTCAGCACGTCCCGCGGGGCTCGAATCGCGATGCCGGACGTCAACTGCAGGTCGACCCGCTGCGACACCGCCTCGTCGCGCCGCCTGGCGTACGGGCTGTAGTCCTCAGCTGCGAACACCACGCCGGCGTCTGCCTGCCGGGCCACGTCCGGCACGACTATTGCTGGATCACCGCGCCGCACGACGAGCCGGCTGCCCCGCTCATGCAGTGACTGGTCCAGTGCGCGTAGCCCGGCAAACAGGAAGGCCTTCCGGCGCTCTGCATCGCGGTGGTAACGGCCGTCGAGGAGCTTCTGGTCCAGAACGAACAGCGGCACGACGTCGCCGTGGTCCAGCGCTGCGCAGAGGGCAGGATTGTCGTGCAACCGCAGGTCGCGGCGTATCCACCAGATCGCGGTCATACGGGCACTATGCCACGACCCTGCCATCAGAAGTCCCGCGGTGCGCCCCTGCGGCTGCTATCGTTGTTCGATGCGCCAATGGTTCCTTCTAGTGTTACTCGCATGCGCCACCCTGGCCACGATGGGCTGTAGCGGCGACGACGATTCACCGACTCTGACGGCGGTCTTGTCTCCCTCCGCGTCCGCGACCCAGACGCCTGCCGAGGCGCCCTCCAGCACGCCGACCGCCAGCCCCTCACCGACGCCAACTCTGGAGGCAACGCAATCGCCGCTGAGGCCGGTATTCACCTCGGTCGACCCAGGTCAGCCGATCTCGCAGATCGGCGCCTACCTGTACGAGCCGAGTACGAACAACCTCTGGTTCATCGGCAGCGGTGGCCTCTGGTCACCCGACAGCACTGCGATGGCACGCGGCTCGTGCTGTATCGGCGACGGTGGGGGCGTGTCGATTCTGGAGTTGCCTTCCGGTCAACTGCGCCAGATACCGATTGCGGGCGACTCGATCGCGCTGGCCTGGTCGCCAGATTCGCAACGCCTCGCGGTAGTTGGCGCCTCGCCGGGTGTGACTAACCCTAACTCGGAGCGGTCGGTCTACGTGGTAGAGAGGGACGGCAGCAATGTCCGCAAGATCGACGTGTCCGGCGTGGCCGATCAGGGCTACGTAGATGAGGTGCGGTGGCTGGACGAGATGACAGTCGTGTTCGTTCAGCGCTCCGGCAACGATCCGTCGAAGCCGGTCTACACCTACACGCGAGTCGATCTCAGCACTGGTGTTGCGAGCCGCCTCCAGCCGGCGGATCCACTTCTCCGGGGCGATCCTCGATTGCTGTTCGGCGAGGCCTCACCTGACGGCAGCCTCGTCGCCTATGACGATGACGGACTCTATGTCTGGAGTTCCGTCACGGGCCGTGCGTCGCTCGTGGACGTCGCCGGTTATGGCGCGTCCTGGTCTCCTGATGGTACGAAGCTGCTATTCGCATCGAATCGTGAGGGTGAGGGCGTCCCATTCTGGCGGCTTTATGACGTGGCCTCTCAGACCACGACAGACTTACCTGATGTCGGGTTATGGGCGCAATGGACGGGGGACGGCCGTCTGGTGCACGACGGCTGGCGGTGTCCGACCTTAGGCCAGCGAGGTATTAGTGGTGCGCAGGACGTCACCGTCACTGACCCCATCTCGGGCGGATCAGAGGTGCTGACTAATACGCCCGATGTGGCCGAGTATGAGGCGCGCGTCTCGCCCTCGAGTCCACAGCTCGCTTACACAGTGGGAGGCTTCCCGGGCAGCGTCGAGCTCCTCGATTTGACGACAGAGGTAACGACAAACATTGTCACGGCATCGACGGCAGGGCAGATGGAGCCTTTTCACGTGCACAGAGGCAGTTGGTCACCAGACGGCCGATACCTGGCGTTTTCGTACGGCTTCGCTCACGGCATCTGCGACTGAGCTACCTCAGGCGGGCGGTGGGAGCTGGTCTGCCGGGGGCGCGGTCTCCGGCTTCTGGCGCAGTTTGCGCATGGCCTCGATGGCGGTGCGGAACTGCGCCATCGTGATCGTCATGCTGGCAGGATCGCGCTCGGGGTCGCCGCCTTCCACAAACTCCTTGATCGACTCCATGGCGGCGCGACGGCAGGCGGCTTCGATGTCGGCGCCTGCGAGGCCTTCGGTTTCGCCGGCCAGCACGTCCAGGTCCACGTCTTCGCCAAGGCGCTTGTGGGCGGCGTGTACGCCGAAAATCTTGCGACGTGAGTCCCTGTCGGGCATGGGCATATCGAGGCGCACCTCGAAGCGGCCGGCGCGCAGGAGGGCGGGATCGAGGAGGTCGGGCCGGTTGGTGGCGCCGAGGATGACGACGCCGCGTAACTCCTCGATGCCGTCGATCTCCGTGAGCATCTGGCTGATCACGCGCTCCGTAACGTTGGTCCCTTCGCCGCTGCCACCGCCGCCGCGTGAGCCGGCGATCGCCTCGAGCTCGTCGAAGAAGATGATGCAGGGGCTGGAGAGACGGGCGATCTTGAAGATGTCGCGGATGCGTGATTCGGAGTCGCCCACCCACTTCGAGAGCAGCTCCGGGCCCTTTACCGAGATGAAGTTGACGCCGCACTCGTGGGCGACAGCCTTGGCCATGAGCGTCTTGCCGGTGCCGGATGCACCGGTCAGCAGCACGCCCTTCGGGGGCGATGTGTCGGCGCGATCGAACAGGTCGGCGTAAAGCAACGGCCACTCGATGATCTGCTTGAGGGTGGACTTCACGTCTTCCATGCCGCCGATGTCGTCCCAGGTGACGTCCGGCATTTCTGTAAACACCTCGCGCAGGGCGGAAGGCGCTACCTCGGTCAGGGCTTCAAGGAAGTCGGCCATTGAGACTTCCAGGCGGCTGAGGAGGTCGTAAGGGATGAACTCGGCGTCCAGCGGGATGTCTTCAGAGATCTTGCGCAGCGTCACCATGGCGGCCTCACGCGTGAGGGCGGCGAGGTCCGCGCCGACGAAGCCGTGGGTGATCTCGGCCAGCTTGTCGAGCACGACATCCTCGGCCAGGGGCATGCCACGGGTGTGCACCTCGAGGATCTCGCGGCGACCGTTCTTCTCGGGCACGCCGACGTTGATCTCGCGGTCGAAGCGGCCCGGTCGTCGCAACGCCGGGTCGATGAGCTGGGGCGCGTTCGTGGCGCCGATGATCGCCACCTGGCCGCGGGCTTTGAGCCCGTCCATCAGCGACAGGAGCTGGGCGACGACGCGCTTCTCAACCTGCTGCTGCGAGCCGAGCTCCTCACGCTTGGGCGCAACGGCGTCGATCTCGTCGATGAAGAGGATGGAGGGCGCGTGCTCCTGGGCTTCCTCGAAGATCTTGCGCAGACGCTCTTCGGACTCGCCGTAGTACTTGCCCATGACCTCTGGGCCGCCTATGTGGGTGAAGTAGGCCGAGGTCTCGTTGGCCAGCGCCTTGGCGATCAGGGTCTTGCCGGTACCGGGCGGGCCGTACAGCAGCACGCCCTTCGGCGGCTCGATGCCGAGGCGCTCGAACAGCTCCGGGTAGCGCAAGGGCAGCTCAATCATCTCCCGGATGCGCTGCACCTGCTTGCGCAGGCCTCCGATATCTTCGTACGTGACACCCAATGACTCGCGTCCGGGCTGGGAGACGCTCTCTCCCTTGATCTTGATGCTCGTGCCGTTGTTGATCAGCACCGGGCCGCGGGGTGTCGTTTCGACGACGGAGTACTCGCGGTAGACGCCGCCCATGTAGGTCGAGCGCACCTTGTCGCCTACCGCCACGGCGAGGCCTTCGAGCACGCTGGTCATGTGGCGCATGTCGCCGGTGGCGCCGCCGTCGCCAAGGGGCTGGATCACGACGCTGCGGGCAACAGGGCAGACGATCTTCTGGAGCTGAATGCGGTCGCCGATGCCGGACTGGGAGTTCTCACGCAGGATGCCGTCCATCTGCACGGTGCCCTGGCCGCGGTCCTCCGCGTAGGCCGGAAGCGCCTTCGCGACGGTGGAGCGGCGGCCGATAATCTGCACCGTCTCGCCCGTCTGGACGCTCAGGCCGGCCATGTCGGCTGGGTCAAGACGAACAAGGCCACGCCCCACGTCACGGGTGAGGGCTTCGGCAACTCGGAGGGTGAGGGAAGAGGACTCGGACATCGGGCTACCATCCCAAATCAGGCTGGGGATCTCGCCAGCGCTATTTTGTGTAAGGACTCAAGTATAGCGCCGCGATTGTTTCACCGCGGGAACAACTTCCCTCGATCTGTGAGGGGAAGCGCAACTGATGACCGACGGCCAAATCCAGAGTCAGCGCTGGTGGCTTAGAGCCTATGGCAGGCGTTTGGACGGTCTACGGCCCAGGCGCGGGCTCGTCGACCTCTAGCTGCGGTTGCCACCAGATGTGGTCGATGGCGTTGAAGGCCTTGTCCATTTCGCCCTCCATCTGCCAGTCGAGCGCGAGGGCAATGTAGGCGATGTTGAGCTGAGCGATGCGCAGGGTCTCCGCAGCTCGACGCTCCTGCATGTGCTGCTTGCACCACCGCAGGGCGTTCGTGGCGTCGTCGATTCCCTTGCCGATCTCGCCTGCCAGCGTTTCGGGGTCGCGCTGTTGGTTGTAGTTGGGGCGCACTGGTTCGTTCCTCTGTCCTTTTGTTGCACGCTCCTCGAGGCGCGGTTTGGGGACCGCCCGGAGGAGTCAGGGCATGACTTTCGAAGCTCGCCTCATTATCGCGAGTTTGTCCAGAAAGCGCATGGGCTGTAACGCTTAATCATTTGGTCCGGGACAGATATAATGCGCCCATGCCCGAACCCACGGGGCCAGACCAGTCAGACTGGCAGCCCGGCCCGCCAGACGATGACACCTCGCCAACCACACACTTCGCCGGCTCAGGGAACACGATTCGGGTAAGCATCCCGGAACCGGGACCTAGCTTCCGGGGCGCACTGAAGTCTCGCGACTTCTCCCTGCTCTGGGTGGGGCAGTTCGGTTCGGAGGTGGGCAACGGGCTGGTTCAGCTCGCCTTGCCCGTGCTCATTTACGAGACAACGGGCTCGGCGTTTCAGCTCGCCGGCGCCTACATCGTCCAGTTCTTGCCGTGGCTCCTGTTTGGCCTCGTCGGCGGTGTGCTCGTCGACCGCTGGGACCGACGCAGCACGATCGTCATCGTTGAGTCGGTGCGGGCGGCGGCCTTCCTGGTCATCGGCATCGTTTTCGTCATCGATGGCTCGCTCATATCCATCGAGTTCATATACGGACTGATCTTCCTGGAATCGAGTCTGCAAAACTTATTCAACCCCGCGCGGTTGGCCTTAATGCCGAACCTCGTCAGTGAGGAAGACCTGCGCGCCGCGAACTCGCTCATGGAGGTTTCGCGCCAGGTCGGCTTCCTGATCGCGCCCGGTGCCGGCATCCTCATCTCGCAATTCCTGGGCGCCGGCACGATCATCATCGCCGACGGTGTGACGTTCCTGATCTCCGGGCTAACGGTCTTCCTCGTGCAGTGGCGCCCACCGCCACGAGCTCATCGCAATGCCGAAAACTGGCACCAGGCCCTGCGCTCCGTCTTTGTCGAGATGAAGCAGGGCATTCAGGTCATCGCGCACGTACGCATTCTCCAGGTGACCCTGCTTCTCGGTATCAGCCTCAACCTCGTCGTAGCACCGATTCAGGCGCTGCTTCCGATTTTTGTGCAGGAGGTAAAGGGCGTAACGCAGGGTTACTTCGGTGCCCTGGTGGCCGGATTCATCCCCGGCCTGATCATCGGGTCGCTGATCGCGCCGGCGCTGTCGCGCAAGAGCGGGCTTGGCTACCTAGCGATCGGGTCGGTGCTGGCGCTGGGTGCGGTCATCAGCGTTGCATCCTTCCTGCCGACGCTATTCCTGCCTGTGATCGCGATGACCCTGGCAGGTACGGCGATCGGTGCCCTCAACGTGGCGCAGATAAACATGCTCCAGACTTCGACCACGGAGGACAATCGCGGCCGCGTCGCAGCTGCCTACTACAGCGGTACCCTGGGTGTGCGGTCTCTGGGCTACCTTATCGTTGGCGCGCTGGTAGCACCGTTCGGCGTTCAGGCCCTGTTCCTGTTCTTCGGTCTCGCCGTAGTAGGCGTCGGCGCCTACATCTCCCGTATCGAGGAAGTACGGAGTTACGAGTAGCCCATCATGCAGGATCGTGGTGGCGGCCATTGATATACTTGAAGCCCCAAACGGTCTGCAACAGCTCAAGGAGACATAAATGGCGACCAAAGACCCGCGCGAACCCTTCACGCGCATCGACGTGACGGAGGCGAAAGAGTTGGCCTCCAAGGACAACGTGCAGGTGATCGACGCTCGTACGCCTGGTGAGTACATGGGTGGTCACGTGCCCGGCGCGATCAATATCCCTCACATGTCCGTTGTCTCCCGCAAGGGAGACTTGGCGGCGGATAAGGAACTCGTGTTCATTTGCCAGATGGGTCAGCGGAGTGCCCTCGCATGTGAGTTCGCTGCCTCCCTTGGCTTCGAGAATCTCTACAACGTAGAGGGTGGCACCGAGGCCTGGATCAAGGCTGGTTTCCCAGTCGAATAGCACTCGATACGAGGGAGCCTCAGTTCGTCAGCGCCCAGGGAACATCGTCAGCATTTGGTCAAACATCACTGGAGCGCCATTTGTCCGTCACGCTGACCGGCGAAGGGCGTTTAGAGTATCGAACGACCTCCCTGACAGCTGATGACTGAGGACTGACAACGATGAAATCCCGCAGGCTCTACCTCTTCGACATCGACGGCACACTGCTCAACAGCGGCGGCGCAGGCAGTGCTGCCATGCGCGTCGCTTTCGAGCGCATCTATGGCGTTGAGGACGGCTTTGCCAGCGTCGAGTTCTCTGGTCGTAGCGACCTGGCGATCATCACGGACGCGTTGGTGGCCCATGGCATTCAGGAGGACGATGTCCCTGAGGCCCTGCGACGCTTCAAGCGCGTCTACTATCGTGCCCTGCCGCCCCTGATGATCGAGCGAAAGGGTCGTATGCTGCCGGGTGTCCCGCAATTGCTCGACGACCTGTCCTGCGACGACGGCTGCACGCTCATGCTGGGCACCGGCAATTTCCGTCACTCTGCAGGCATCAAGCTGCGCCACTTCGGCATCGACAAGTACTTCCGAGGCGGCGGTTTCGGTGATCGTACGGGTCACCGTCCCACGCTGGTGGGGCAGGGCATTCGCGCCGCCAACCGTGTGGCGGGCAAGCACGCTACCGTCTTCGTCATCGGCGACACGGTGCATGACGTCACCGCGGCGAAGGCGAATGACGCCGTCGCAGTCGCCGTTGCCACCGGGCAGGCTTCGAGAGCAGACCTGGAAGCCGCCGGCGCCGACATCGTCCTCGATACACTGGAAGACGCGTTGAAGCACATCGGGCGGTAGCCAAGCTTCGAACCCCCTCGTTGCGACCCATCGCGAGACCGAGACGAAGCGATCTCGGTGCTCTATCAGGGTGCGGAGCGCAGACTCAAGTTGCGGCCGCGTGCCCCGCGGTCACTGGCTCCGAGCGAGGCAAAGGGCCCGTCTTTGTGACCTGCGGCGCAATGCTGACAACCCTTGCGAAGCGTCATATACTCTGGACACGCAGTCGATCTCCGCAGGGAGACGGCCAGCAGACAAGGCGAGTGCCAACAAGTCTGCTCGGATCCTCAGCGACCGGGACAGCACATAGCTAAACGTCGATGACGTCTGTTTGTGCCCTTCGGTGGTGATCCGGAAGGGCATTTTTGTTGGCCAAGCCGCGGACAGGAGAACCTATGAGGACGATGCTCCGGGGCAAGATCCACCGCGCGACCGTCACGGAGGCCAACATCAACTACGAGGGCAGCATCACGCTGGACCCCACGCTGATGGAGGCTGCCGGCATCCTGGAATTCGAGCAGGTGCACGTCCTCGACATCGATAACGGAGCGCGGCTGGTCACCTATGCCATCCCCGGCGAGCCTGATAGCGGCGTCGTTTGTCTAAACGGCGCGGCCGCTCGACTCGTCGACCCCGGCGACCTGGTGATCATCCTGGCCTACGAGCAGCTCACGAACGAAGAGGCGCTCGATCACAAGCCATCGCTCGTGTACGTGGACGAAAACAACCGGATCGTGCGCACCGCACACGAAATCCCGGTAGGCGTTCACTAGGCGAGCGGAAGGGAGGCAACTCATGGAACGACGCAAGACAGTAGCTGACATCAAGGCGATGAAGCAGGCGGGTGAGAAGATCGCCATGTTGACCGCCTACGACTACCCCTCCGCCCGCATTGCCGAGGCGGCTGGTGTCGACATGATCCTCGTCGGCGACAGCCTGGGCATGGTCGTCCTCGGTTACGACAGCACCGTGCCCGTCACCATCGAGGACATGCTGCACCACAGCCGCGCTGTCGCCCGCGGCAGCGAGAAGGCGCTCGTTGTCACGGACCTGCCCTTCATGAGCTACCAGACCTCGATCGAGGACGCGATGCGCAACGCCGGTCGCCTCCTCCAGGAGGGCGGCGCTCAGGCCGTGAAGCTGGAGGGCGGCGTGCACATGGCAGAAACCGTGCGACGCCTCACTCAGATCGGCATCCCGGTGGTGGGACACATCGGCCTCACGCCTCAGTCCGTCAACCAGCTCAGCGGCTACAAGCTCCAGGGCCGCACGCCGGAAGCCGCCGAGCGCCTTGTGGAAGACGCTATCGCCTTGCAGCAGGCCGGCGCCTTCGCCGTCGTGCTCGAGACCATCCCGGCCCAGCTCGGCGAGCTGATTAGCCAGCGCCTGCGCATCCCGACCATCGGCATCGGTGCCGGCGCGGGCTGCGACGGCCAGGTGCAGGTCTGGCACGACCTCCTGACCTACTCCGCGGACGGCGAAGCGGGCTACATGCCGCGGCATGTCGGCCGTTACGCCAACGTCGGCGAGATCATGCACGACGCCATCGCTCGCTATGTCGCAGAGGTGCGCGGCGGCGCCTTCCCGACCAGGGAGCAGAGCTTCCAGATGCCCAAGGCGGCGCTGAAGGAGCTTTCGGAGTCGCGGACGTAAGGCGGCAATGGTTAGACACCCGGAAGATATGGGGCCCTGTAGGGGCGCACAACTGTGTGTCCCTACGGTCTCTTGCGCGTTCGGAGACTGCATGGACACGCTGACCACCGTCGCGGCCGTCCGCGCTGTGCAGAAGACGCTCACCGGCAGCGTCGGCGTGGTGCCGACAATGGGGGCGCTGCACGAGGGCCACCTGACGCTCGTCCGCCGCGCCCGGGCGGAGAACGACCACGTCTTCGTGAGCATCTTCGTCAACCCGACTCAATTCGGGCCTAACGAGGACTTCACGGCTTATCCCCGCGATACGGAGCGCGATCTTAAGCTGCTCGAAGCGGAGGGTGTTGATTACGTCTTCACGCCCGGCGTCGAGGAGATGTACCAGCCCGGCGCTGAGACCTACGTGGACGTGGGCTCGATCACGGATCGGCTGGAAGGGGAGCACCGGCCGGGCCACTTCCGCGGCGTCGCGACCGTGGTACTCAAGCTGCTGAATATCCTCAAGCCCACGCGCGCCTACTTCGGGCGCAAGGACGCGCAGCAGCTTGTCGTCATCAGGCGCATGGTGCGCGACCTCAACCTCGACGTCGAGATCGTGCCCGTCGAGACCGTACGGGAGGCGGACGGTCTCGCCCTCAGCAGCCGCAACGCCTACCTCAACGACTCGGAGCGCCAAGCAGCGCTGTGCCTCTCGAGCGCGCTTACACTGGCGCGCGAGATGTGGACCCGCGGTACTCGCGACGCCGACTACATTCGGCGTCGCATGCTCGACATAATCAGTGACGAAGAGCTCGCCAAGCCCGACTACGTCTCGATTGCAGACCCGAACACCCTGGAGGAGCTCGAGCGCATTCACGGCCCCGCGCTCATCTCCATGGCCGTCCGTATCGGCCGCACCCGCCTCATCGACAACGTCACGCTGGGCGAGTAGATCCAGGACTTACAGGTACCCGCTCCATTCCGGGAGGCGATTCGCCCTGCAAAGGGGTAGCGGGGGCGAAGCCCATGCGCGGGGGGCTTGGGGGGTGTCCCCCTATCTTTATCTCAAACCCGTGCGAAGCAGCGCGAGAGCGATGCAAAGCTGAGGAAATGCCATCGCGTAGGGAGAATGAGGCTCCTCTCCCGTCGTTCGGCACCATAAGTCGACGCTCTAACGGGGTGCCAAGGCCTCCACTTGGGCCTCAAATCAATCCCGATGATAGAATCAACGCGATAACAACGAGCTCTGCTCATACTTCGATACGACCGGAGGAGACCCCACCGACCAATGGCCGGACATTCTAAGTGGAAGCAAATCAAGCGGCAGAAGGCCGTCGTTGACCAGAAGCGTGGCGCCCAGTTCACCAAGCTCGGTCGTGAGATCACGATGGCCGCGAAATCTGGAGGCGGTGACCCCGACGGCAACGCCCGCCTCCGACTCGCCATCCTGAAGGCGAAAGAGGGCAACATGCCCGCCGACATCATCGATCGTGCCATCAACAAGGCCATCGGTGAGACAGACGCCAGCACCCTCGACGAGATCGTCTACGAAGGCTATGGCCCCGGTGGCACGGCAGTCATGGTCGAGGCCGTGACCGACAACCGAAACCGTACGGTCGCCGAGGTGCGGAACCTGTTCAACCGAAGCGGGGGAAACCTCGGTGAGTCCGGCTCTGTCGCCTGGCAGTTCAACACTCGCGGCGTGGTTGCGCTGACTCTCCCCGAGGGCACCGACCCCGAGGAAGTCGCCCTCATGGCCATCGACGTGGGTGCCGAGGACTTCGAGGTGGATGAGGACTCCCTCTCGATCTACACGAAGGTCGAGGACCTTATGGCCGTGCATAACGCGCTCGCCGAGCTCGGTCACGAGCCCGATTCGGCTGAGATCGACCGCGTACCTACGGTTACGGTGCCGCTGGAGGAAAAGGACGCTGTGCAGGCCCTGCGCCTCCTGGAGAAGCTCGAGGACCTCGACGACGTGCAGAAGGTCTACTCCAACGCCGACTTCCCGGAGGAAGTCCTCGCCGCGTATTCAGGCTAGCGGCGCTTCGATGCCGTGTGCGCCCGCCACGCTCGTTCGCCCCAAGTCTCTGCAAGAGCGCGTGGTGTCGGAAGGTCGTGTCCGGCGCCAAAGAACGATGGGTCCTGGTGGCGTACTGCACCTGTCGGTCCTCTCTGGCGCAGCCAACACCACATCGACATTAGTCGAAGTCGAAGGGGGCAGCGGGGACGCGGCCCATGCGGGTGGGGCATGGCGGGTGTCCGACCATAGCTCTCTTTCAAAGATTGCGTGCGAAGCGGCGCGCCAGCGATGCGAAGCTGAGGGTGAGCCACGTCGAAGCGCCAGGGCTGTGCTCCGATGACCGACTCCACTCCGATCGTCCTCGGCATCGACCCCGGCCTGCGCGTCTGCGGCTGGGGAGTTGTCAGCGCCGAGCAGCGGGGCAGCTACGTGGCGAGCGGCGCGATCAAGCCCAACCCCAAGGCCCCATTCACGACTCGCCTCCTCACCCTGTACGAGGGCATCAAGGACCTCATCGTGATCCACGGCGCCACCGAGCTCGCCATCGAAGACCCCTTTGTCGGCACGATTCAGCCCGCGTCCGCCCTGGCAATCGGTCAGGCGCGGGCGGCGGCGGTGCTCGCTGCGGCGTCAAACGGCCTCGAGGTTGAGTTCTACGCGCCGGCCGCCGTGAAGGCTGCCGTCTCGGGTTACGGTCAGGGCGACAAGCGCCAGGTGCAATCGATGGTGCGCATGCTGCTGCGCCTCGACTTCGCGCCGGAGCCCCTCGATGCCGCGGATGCGCTGGCCGTGGCGTTGACGCACATGGCGAACCGGCGGGCGCGACAGCTCGAAAGGGCCTCAAAGCGATGACCAACGGCATCGGGCAGGCCCTCGTCATCCTCGACTACGACCCGGAATGGCCGCGTCGCTTCGCCGAGATTGCCGGCATGATCCAACGCACCATTCCGGGCACCTACCACGCGGTCGAACACGTCGGCAGCACTGCCGTGCCGGGCCTGAGCGCCAAACCGATCATCGACATCGACATCGTCATACGCGAGGGCTACTTCGAGACCATCAAGCGCGGCCTCGAGAGCCTGGGCTACGTGGACGAAGGCGATCTCGGCATCGCCGGCCGGACCGCCTTCCACCTGCAGGACGCTGGCATGCGAAGGGCTCTCGCGCCACACCACCTCTACGTCGTCCCGGCAGACAGCCCCGCACTCGCCGACCACCGCGACTTCCGTGACTTCATGCGCCGGCATCCGGAGTGGGTCCAGCGGCTGAACGCCCGCAAACACGAGCTCGCCGCTCTCTATCCCGAAGACCGTGAGGCGTACCAGCAGGCCAAATCGCCGATGGTCGAAGAAATCCTGGCGCTGGCCCGACAAGAAGAGGCGAATCCGTGACTGCTTGCCCGATTGTCCGATTGCTTGATTGGCCTAGTGCTCACCCCGGCATCTCGACTCGCGTCCCCGCGCTTCGGCATTGGGAGGGAGCGTCCCGATGATCTCCCATCTGCGGGGCGTCCTCGCGCGCAAGACGGAAGCACAGTCCACCGTCGAGATTGACGTCGGCGGCGTCTGGTATCGCGTCGAGTTACCCGCCTTCGTCTGGCGTGCCATCGAAGACCGTGACGTCGGCACGGAGCTTGAACTCGAGACGTTCTACTACGTCACCCAGAACGCGCCGACGCCTCGGCTCATCGGCTTCCAGCGCGAGATTGAGCGCACCTTCTTCGAAAAGCTGGTCACCGTCCCCAACGTCGGACCCACGACGGCCACGAAGGCGCTGATCTTCAGCATCTCGACCATCGCCAACTGGATCGAGGCGGGCGAGGTGAACGAGCTCACCAAGCTGCCTTCGATCGGCAAGCGCTCCGCCGAGACCATCGTTGCCCAACTGCGCGGCAAGGTGACCGAAGAGGCCCTGCTCGCCGACGAGCGCTTCGATAAGCCTGAGAAGCCCAAACCCACCGGCCCCAGCGAAGTCGCCCGCGACACCATCGATGCGCTCACTGCGCTTGGCTACAACCGCACGGAGGCAGAGCGCCTCGTCTCGAAGGTGGAGGAAGAGAGCGCACCGGCGACCGTCGAAGACGCGATCAGGGCCGTGTTCCGGAGGATGAACCCGGGGTAGGCGTTACTCGAAGTGTATGTTTCCTAGAATCGTCAGGGCTTCTCGAAAGGCGGGATCACTCAGGTCGGGTGGGGACGTGCCCAAGACACGAATTGAAGTCAGGATACCCTTCCATCCCGGTTCCGAGCCGCCACTGAACGCCATGCTGCGAAAGTGGGCCACGACATCGGATCCTTCTAGCGTGTGAACCTTCAGGAAGCACACCGTGATAGGTCCGTCTTTGGTCTTAAGAGCACCAGGTTCAGGACATTCTGCCATGCTAAGGAAGGTGCTCCGTCTGGTAAGAATCAGCGATACCGTCACAATCCCCGTTGACGGATCGAGCGGCTTCGCCATTAGCTCCGGCTCGGATGAGAGTATTACGACCGGTTCTTCTGGTCCGGCCGTTTCCGGATCTTCTGGTTGTTGCACTTCGACCTTCCAGCCAGGAGGAACACAGAGCGAGAAGCCTAGGGACGGTACCTCCCGTCGTTCAGCGTCCTTTGGGCAGCCGAAGGTTGAAGCCTGATCAAGCATCTTCTGGTCCGGCGCTTCGTACAGGGGGAAGGAGTCGGAAATCCCGCCGAGCGTCATCTCAATGGCGTAGCCATTGTCTGTCAGTGCAGCATCGGTGGCGCTGTCATCGTCCCGATAGGGGTACGTGAATGTGAACGACTCGCTGTGGCCCGGTTCGCTGGCGGCCGTCTTGCTGCCTGCGGAGTCTCTGCTCGATTCGAGACCGATCAGTGCAACAAGGACGACAGCAGTCGCAACTTTTGCAAGGCTCAGCAAAGGGACAGTGCGCATCGCCTACGTAGTTTCAGTGATACGAAGGACAAAAGCAAAACCGGCGATGACATCGTCACCGCCGGTTGAGGTGCGCTTGCTACGTCGCGTTTAGGTGGCGGCGCCGACAGGCTGTGGTGCCTCGCTGCTGTAGATCTCCGTGACGATGTCCACGAAGGCCTGCGCGACGGGGCCGAGGGGCCGGCTGCGACGGCTGATCAGGGCGATCTGGCGGGTAGGGTTCGGCATGTCGACAATCTCGACCTCCCGCAGAATGCCCGCCTCCAGCTCGCGCTCGAGGGCGACCTTCGGCAGCATCGCGATGCCAAGGCCCTCTTCGACCATCTTCTTCGTCGCTTCCATGGAGTCGAGCTCCATCTGGGTGCGCGGCACGACGCCGTGCTGGCGGAAGATGCCCTGGGCGAGTGAGTAATAGCTGGAGTTTCGGTCGAAGAAGATGAAGGGGTGGTCGCCGAGCTGCTCGACCGTCACCGAGCCCTGGCCTACCAGCTGGTGGTTGGCGTTCGCGACGAGCACCAGCTCATCCTCGATCAGGCCCTTCGTCTCGATGTCCTGGTGGTAGACGGCACGCACGAGGCCGACCTGCGCCTCGTCCTGCAGCAGCATTTGTAGCACCTGCTCCGAGCGTCCCGTGCGCACCGACACCTCGATGCGGGGGTAGCGTGCCCGGAAGGTCTTGAGCAGGCCCGGCAGCACGTACGTGCTCACGGTCGTTGCTGAGGCGAGGACCAGCGAGCCGGAGTGCAGGTTGCGCAGCGAATCGATCGCGTCGCGGCCCGCGTTGAGGGCCTGCAGAACGCGCTCGGCGTGTGGCAAGAAGCACTCGCCCACCTCCGTCAGACGGATGCCCCGGCCGGAGCGCTCAAACAGGCGTTCCCCCAGGTCCCTCTCCAGCGCCTGGATTCGAGCCGTCACTGAAGGCTGCGTAAGAAACAGGGCCTCCGCCGCACGGCTAAAGCTGCGCTGGTTGGCGACCTGTACAAAGGCTTCTAGTTGCCCCAGATCCAATTATTCCTACCTCCGATATAGGCTGTGCCTATAGTGTATCGAAACCTGAACTAAATGTCCGACGTCCTCACGCCGGGCTTCTTGACCACGATTGTTCCATCTCGCAGAACGGCCGCCTGACACGCCAGACGTACTGGACGTGCCAGGATTCCCTCACCCCGTTCTGCAATCAGGGTCTTCCGCTCACTGCGACCCATCTCGGCCAGCAGCTCGGCGCCGGAGACTACTTCGCTGAGGCACGTGGTGCAGACGCCCTGACCGCCGCAGGTGGTGGGCCAGTAGTAGCCCAGTCCCCGCGCCGCACCCATCAGGGTCTCTCCGGTTGGCGCCTCGTACTCGAAGCCACCCGGCTCCACAACGATCCTAGTCATAGCGGAATTCTAGCATTACTAAGTTGCAACATTAAAGCTGCCTATGCAGTCCATTCTACAGGGATCGATTAGCCATGGCGCAATAGGCGTAAGCAATTTGTCGTAGTGAATTCACCCGCACTTCATTTGGGGTGGTTCAGAAATCCGACGGAATGCGATTAAACCCTACTTGGAGCTTGTCTCTCCGAACGATGTAACGCCCTTGCGGTTCAGCGACTCGATCTCCTCCCAGGAGTAGCCGAGCTCCAGCAGGACCTCCTCGTTGTGCTGCGCCAGCTGCGGGCCCGCCGCCCTGGATCTCCGGCGGCGTCTTGGACATGCGGACCGGTGGGCCGTGCACGCGCATCTTGCCCAGCACGTCGTGGTCGACTTCGCGAAGGTAACCGTTGGCCCAGAACTGCTCGTGCGTTGCCAGTCCCGCGTAGTCGAGCACCGGGGCGTGCGGCACGTCGGCGTCGAAAAGCAGGACGGACCACTCATCGACCGTGCGCTTCGCGAACTCCCGCTCCAGCACGCCGACAAGCTCCATCTTGTTCTCCGCCCGCGCGAAGGGGTCGGCGTACTTCGGGTCGTTCTTGAGGTGAGGGAAGCCCGCGTCGCACATGCGCTCCCACATGTCCTGCTTGTTCGCAGCGATCGCCATGTAGGCCCCGTCGGCGCATTTGTAGTGGGTGTACGTGGCGGCGCGCCGGAACTCGAAGCCCGGCTGCCGGCCGGTGCGCAGGTATCGTCCGAGCGGCATCGCCTGCATGCTCGTCAGCCCGCCGATCAGCGACCCGTCGACATGCTGGCCTTCGCCCGTCATCGCCCGTACGTACAGCGCGCTGGCGATCCCGAAGGCGAGAGTGAGGCCGCCGACCTGGTCCGCGAAGCCGCCGAACAGGGCGTGTGGCTCCTCGCCGGGGCCGCCGCCCTGTTCCACCATGATGCCGCTCAGTGCCTGCGCGACGTGGTCGTAGCCCGGCCGGTTCGCCCACGGGCCTTCGCGACCCCACGCCGATGCCGACGCCAGGATGATGTCCGGCTTGATCTTCACCAGCTCGTCGTAACCGAGGCCCCAGCGCTCGATCACGCCCGGCCGGTAGTTCTCCACCACTACGTCGACCGTGGGGAGCAGGCGCCGCACGATTTCCTTCGCCTCGTCGGTGCGCATGTTCAGCACCATGGACTTCTTGCCGCGGTTGTGCGCCTCGAAGTAAGCGCTGTAGCCGTCGGGACCCAGGCCGCTGCTGCGACCCGGTTCGCCACCGGGCGGCTCGACCTTGATTACCTCGGCCCCCATATCGGCCAGGAGCACCGTACAGGAGGGCCCCTGCTGGTTCTGGGTGAAGTCGAGGATGCGTACGCCGGTGAATGCTGATGCCATGGTGGCCTCCAAGCCGCGAAGGCTGTTGTTTACTGCACCCGGAAGTATAGTATCTGAGCGATTCTTTCAGGCATTAACGCAGGCCCCCCGATCAGTCTGGAGCAACTCGTGGCGGATCCCTTTGGCGGCAAAGTAGCAGTAGTCGGCGTCGGCGAGACAGACTATTCGCGCAACTCCGGCCGTAGCGAGCTCACGCTCTCGCTGCAGGCCATTCACGCCGCCCTGGACGACTGCGGCCTTACGGGCGCGGACGTCGACGGGCTGCTGCGATGGCAGGTTGACACCTCGGCCGAGGCCGAAGTCGCGGCCAGCCTGGGCGTCAAGGAGCTCAAGTACTTCGGCGACATCACCCAGGCCGGCAACGTCGGCGCCGCGCTCGTCGCCAACGCCGCCGCCGCGATCAACGCCGGGCTCGCCGAAACGATCGTGATCTATCGAGGCATGAACGGTCGCTCCGGCCGCCGCTACGGCCGTGGCGAGGTCACGGGGCGCGGTGGGCAGGGCCTGAGCCAGTTCACGGAGCCCTTCGGAGTCCTCGTACCCCAGCACGGCCTGGCGATGATGACCCGACGCCGCATGTATGAGACGGGCGTGACGAGCCGCCAGTTCGGCGCCACGGCCTCGATCATCCGTGCCCACGCCAACCGCAACCCGCGTGCCACCTTTTACGAGACGCCGCTGAGCATCGAAGACCACCAGAACTCTCGCTTCGTCGTGGAGCCGTTGCACCTGTTCGACTGCTGCCTGGAGACGGACGGCGCCGGCGCCCTGGTGCTCACGAGCAGCGAGAAGGCTCGAAGCCTTAAGAAGCCTCCGGCTTTCGTCCGCGCTGCCGTGCAGACCGGCTACATCAAGAATCGCCAGTACACAGACACGTCGGCCGTATCTGCAGGTCCTCGAGTCTTCGCGCAGGCCGGCATGACGCCGAAGGACGTCGACGTCGTCCAGATTTACGACCACTTCTGCCCCTTCGTCATCTTCTCCCTCGAGGACTACGGCTTCCTCAAGCGCGGCGAAGGCGGCGAGTTCGTCGACGCGGGCGAGATCCGCTGGGACACCGGCTCCCTGCCCGTAAACACGAGCGGCGGCCACCTCTCTGAGGCGTACATGCAGGGCATGAACCAGCTCATCGAGGGCGTGCGACAGGTCCGCGGCGAATCGACTTCGCAGGTCAAGGACGTCGAGGTCTCGTTCGTCGATACGGGCGTCGGCACCGGCGCCGCCATCTTCACGAAGGAGCCCTAGATGCCGTCGCTACCTCTACCGGTCCCGAACGAAGACACGCAGCCCTTCTGGGATTACACGAAGGCCGGCGAGCTGCGGGCCGAACGCTGCACGAACTGCGGCACGCTGCGCCATCCGCCCCGCCCCACCTGCGCCGAGTGCGGCTCCTTCGACCACGAGTGGGTGAAGCTCAGCGGCAAAGGCACGATCTACACTTTCGAGGTCTCGCAGCAGGCGATCCACAACGCCCTGGAAGGGCTCATTCCCCACACAGCCATCCTCGTCCAGCTCGAGGAAGGCCTGCTGGTCACGAGCAACCTCGTAGAAGGCGACGACCGAGTCGCCATCGGGCTGCCCGTCGAGGTCGTCTTCGAGCCCGTGACAGACGAGATCACGCTGCCCAAGTTCCGTCTGGTATAGACCACCCGATCGCAGCCTCTTGCGTGCTAAACTGGTCAGACCAAGACTAGACCAGATTCGGATGCCAAGATGAAGCAAGTCGGAGTCTACGACGCCAAGACCCAGCTACCGAAGCTCCTTGATGAAGTCGAGCACGGCGAGACGATCACGATCACGCGCCACGGCAAGCCGGTAGCGAAGCTCGTGCCTATCGGAAGGCCAAAATGTGATGTGGCTGAGACCATCGCCGCAATCCGTGAGAACCGCAAAGGAAGCCGGCTGGACGGTCTCAAGATAAAGGATCTCATTAACGAAGGCCGTCGTTAGTGCCGTTCGTTTTGGATGCCTCCGTTGCCCTCACCTGGCATTTCGAAGATGAAGTCTCAGAGTATGCGGAGCGAGTTCTCGACATGTTGGCTGGTGATTCTGCCCTCGCGCCGGCCCTATGGCCCCTGGAAGTTGCCAATGGGTTGACCGTGGCACTGCGTCGCCAACGGATTACGGAGGCACGCTTTTATCGCGCCATACAGCTTTGCAAGAGTCTGCCGCTGACCCTCGTGGAGGTTCCCCTGGACATTGCGCTTGCTACGGTAATGGAACTCGCCCGAGAACACGGGTTGACCGTCTATGACGCCACCTATCTCGAATTGGCCCGGCGCGAAGGTCTTCCGATCGCCACTTTGGATACAGACCTGCTGGCTGCTGCCCGTCGCATTGGCCTGCCCGAATTGGCTTGAAAGCTGGTCTCCATCGCCCCACATCTGCCTCCAAAGCCCCTAGAATGCCCTCCGACAGGAGGACGTCCCCATGAAGCGCAGCACCCACCGAATCCTCACCAGCCACGTCGGTAGCCTCGTGCGGCCGCAGGACATGCTTGACATGCTCAAGGCGCGCTCGCACGGTCAGCCTTACGATCGGGCCGCCTGGGACGCCCGCCTGCGAGAGGCCGTCAACGAGGTGGTCAGGCAGCAGGCCGATGCGGGCATCGACGTGATCAACGACGGCGAGCTGAGCAAGCCGATGTTCGCCGACTATATCGCCGACCGCCTCAACGGCTACGAGGGCGAGAACCCGAACCCAAACATGTTCGTGAACCACTCGCAGCGGCCTGACCCGTTCCCGGGCTTCACGGCCTGGCGCGCATCCCAGCCCATTCTGACGACCGGCGGCATCATGCGCCGTCCCCTTTGCGTGGCGCCCCTTAGCTGGAAGGACCGTGCCTACGAGACCGACATCGCCAACCTGAAAGACGCGATGTCGAAAGTGTCGGTCGAAGAGGGCTTCTTGCCTTCGCCGTCGCCGGGCATCCTCGCCGCCCGTATTCCCAACCAGTACTACAAGAGCGAGGAAGAGTACCTCTACGCCATCGCCGACGTGCTGCACGACGAGTACAAGGCGATCACTGACGCCGGCCTCGTGCTCCAGATCGATGCGCCGGACGCCGCAATGTGCTGGGACCGCCAGCAGTTCGACACGGTTGATGACTTTCGTAAGACCACGGAGCAGCGCACGGAGGCTCTGAACCATGCGCTGCAAGGCGTGCCGGAGGAGATGGTGCGCTTTCACGTCTGCTGGGGTAACAACGAATCGCCCCACAGCAACGACATCGAGCTCAAAGACATCGTCGACGTGCTCCTCAAGGTCAACGCCGCCTGCTACTCGATCGAAGCGGCAAACCCGCGCCATGCTCACGAGTGGGAGGTCTGGCAGACCGTGAAGCTGCCCCAGGGTAAGGCGCTCATGCCCGGCGTCATCGACTCGCTGACCAACTTCATCGAGCACCCGGACCTCGTCGCCCAGCGCATCGTCACGTACGCCAACCTCGTCGGCCGAGAGAACGTGATCGCGGGCGTCGACTGCGGCTTCGGCACCGGCGCATCGGCGAACCCGCGGATCCACCCGGAGCTTGTGTGGGCCAAGTTCCGCTCCCTGTCGGAGGGGGCCCGCCGCGCTTCCGCGAAGCTCTGGGCCTGAGGCCGGCATCGGAGGGACGCATCGCCGTGCGTCCTCGGCGGCGCACCGATAACGGACGCCACGCCCCACCGATGGCATCGCCCGGAGGGCAGTAGACTCAGTTCGGAGACAAAATCAGCCCAAGGGTAGAGGCCATCGCGTCGACGCGAAGGCAACATTCGACGCATGAGCACTGCATTTTCTCTCGCCTACCCCTCGGACCGGTCGCTCATAGCGCGCGCCTTGTTGCCGCTGGTGCACTGGCGCTCCTACTTGCGGGCGGTCCATTTCCTCGCGATGTTCCCGCTGGGCATCGGCTATTTCGTCTTCTTCGTCACGGCCTTCGCCTTGGGCGGCGCCTTGATCTGGACCTTCGTCGGGCCGCCCGTGATCCTGCTTGCGCTGTTCATTTCGCTTTACCTTGGTGACCTCGAAGCTTGGATGGTGAACGTCTCGACGGGCGAAGGGATCCACCGTCCCCCGAAGGTCGTTGAGGGCGCCACAACCCTGCGGGAGAAGGTCTGGACGCGCCTGATCGACCCCTCGACATGGACCGGCGTGATCTACGAGGTCGTCCAGTTCCCCATCGGTATTGCAGCGTTCGTCATCGTCGTCGCGGGCTTCTCGGTGACGGTCTGGTTTATCGTTGCGCCGCTCATCGTCTGGCTGGATCCGAGTTCTGTGGGCCTGAGTGACGGCCCCTTCAATCTCACCGTCGACAAGTGGTGGGAGGCGTTGCCGCTGGTGCCCCTGGGCCTGATCGCCTGGTTCATCACCATCCACGCGATTACGGTGCTGTCCGCAGTGCACGCCATGTGGGCGCGCCTCATGCTCGGCTCTCGCTCCCGCCGCCGGCCTGACGCCATTACACCGGAGGGCAGCGACCCGGAGCCAAAACAGCCGGTCGCCTTGCTGCCGCCGGTGGAGCCGATGCCACCGCCTGCGCCCGCGACGGTTGCCGTCGAGCCGCCTCCGGCCGACGGCGATCGTGCGCCACCGGCGGCTCCCACCCTCGATCCCGAGCAGCACCCCGCGCTTGCAGAGCTCACGGCTCGCGAGCGCGAGGTGCTGCTTCTCGTCGCGCAGGGGTACTCCAACGCCGATATCTGTGAGGCGCTGTACATCAGCGAGGGCACCGTGAAGACGCATATCCGCCACATGCTCGCCAAGCTCGAGCTGATCGACCGCACGCAGGTGGTCGTCTTTGCTTACGAGCAGGGCATCATCCTGCCGGCGCGCCGTCCTGTGGCGATGGCGCTGGCTCGCTAGTCAGGCGTAATCGAACCTTACGAATCCCTTACCCACGCAGACGCTCAGGCTCCGCTACTATCGATGCTATGAGGAAGCTGCTCGTCGCCGACTTCTATCCACCGGCTATCGGGGGCCTCGTCGCGATCGCCGCGGCGATTGTCCTGCGTACGCTGATCGGCACGCGGCTCCTGGCAGAGCTGGTGCTGGATGGGATGTTGGGCTACCTGCCGGGCAAGAGCTTCTCTGATCTCCTCGGCGTTTTCGGGCCATACGGCAAGGCGCTGTTCTTTGCTTCGACGCTGCTTGCGATCTTCGTGTTCTACGTCGTGGTCTGGATGCGCCTGCGACGCCAGGTCGGCCCGAGTCGCGAGACGGTCTCGCAGCTCTCGGTCATGGCTGCGTTGGCGACATTCGCGATCCTGCTCATCGTGAGCATGGTGCTCGTGCTAGTGACCGACGCCAGCCTGCGCAACACGGGCTGGCTAGAGTACGCCCTCGTTACCGCGCTCACGTCCGTGCTCTACGCCGGCGTAGCGGGGGTCCAGACCCTGGGCGCCACGGCCAGCGACTACGACCGCCTCTCCAAGGACGCACCGCCTTCGAGTGCGTCTCGACGTCACCTCTTGCAGCTCGTACCGGGTTTGGCCCTCGGTGGCCTGGCCTTTGTCGTCATCGCCCGTACTTTGCGTGAGGCGGCTGGTGGTGGCGTGCAGCAGTCGCATCGTGGCGAGCCCACCAACCCCGTAACGCCCGTCGACGAGTTCTACGTGGTTTCGAAGAACCTCATCGATCCGCAAGTCGACGGCGGGAGCTGGTCCCTGCACGTCGGCGGTATGGTGGCCAACCGCCTCGAGTACAACTACGAGCAGCTTCAGGCGTTTCCGGTGCAGGAGCAGTACACGACGATGCAGTGCATCAGTAACTACGTCGGCGGCGAGCTGATGAGCAATGCCCTCTGGCGCGGGGTGCCGTTGAGTAAGGTGCTGGAGCAGGCCGGGGTGCAGGACGGCGTGACGTTCGTCATGTTCCGCTGCGCCGATGGCTATACGGTGGGCATCCCGCTGGAGTTCGCCATGCGCGATCAGGTGGTGCTGGCCTATCAGATGAACGGCGAGCAGCTAACCGACAAGCACGGCTTCCCGACCCGACTGCTCTCGCCCGGCCTCTACGGCATGATGCATCCGAAGTGGATAACGGACGTCCTCCTCATGGACGAAGAGGAGAAGGGCTACTGGCAGCAGCAGGGCTGGAGCCAGACCGCTCGCATGAACACCTCGGTGCGCATCGACCTGCCGGCAGACGGCTCCCACGTCGACGCCGCAACCGAGACCGTAATCGAAGGCATCTCGTTCTCTGGCGACCGCGGCATCAGCAAGGTCGAGGTATCGACAGACGGCGGCCAGACCTGGAATGAGGCTACGTTGAAGCCTCCGCTGGGGCCGTACACCTGGGTGCTTTGGGAGTACCGCTGGACGCCGGCAAAGGACCAGCAAGGCCGCGTACGCGTCGAGGCGCGCGCTACGGACGGCGATGGTATGACGCAGACGGACAAGCAGGCATCGCCCTATCCCGATGGCGCCACGGGCTATCACATCGTCGACATCACGGTGGAACAGGGCACCCGCGCCGAGTCTTCGTAGACCCCTCCCCAAGATCGGCTCTTACGCCCTAATATCGAGCCTCAAACGCCTCGATGAGGCAGGACGGCTGGCGCAATAGCATCTGGATTTTGTTGGACTGCTTCGGACGAAGCTCAGGTTCCTTTGCCCCCTTCACTGAGCAAAGGGTGTCCTCGGATTAGAGAGAAAGGCGGGATCTCATGACTGCTGCCGATGACGTCATTCGCAGCTACGGTAGTGCGGAAGCCCAGAGCATGGTCGAGCAGGCTCGGCAGATGTCGCCGGTCGTGGCGGGATATTCGAAGCGCATCGAAGAGGAGCGCCGACTGCCTGCAGAGCTCGTGCAGCAGTTTCGGGACGCGGGTTTCTTTCACGCCCTGCTGCCGCATGACCTTGGCGGCCGCGAGGTGGATCCGGTGAACGCCTCTCGCATCGTGGAGGAGATCGCCCGCGGCGATGCCTCGGCCGGCTGGTGCATCATGCTCGCGGCCCAGTCCTGTGGCTTCGCAGGCTACATGCCCAAGGCCGAATCGCAGGCCATCTGGGGCGAGGGCGGCATCGTAGCCGGTACCGCGAGGCCGATCGGCCGGGCGGTTGCAGTCGAGGGCGGCTACGACGTTTCCGGACGCTGGCCTTTCGCATCCGGCAGCAGCCACGCCACCTGGTTCGCCGCCGAATGCCAGATTTTCGATGGTGATGTCCTGCGCCGCGACGCCGATGGCAACGAACGCACCAAGATGTTCTTTGTCCCCGCGTCCGAGGTCACGGTGCACGACACGTGGGATACGCTTGGCCTGCGCGGCACCGCCAGCAACGACTTCAGTATCGAGCACGCTTTCGTGCCGGAGACGCGCGGATTTCAGGTGCTGGTCGATCCGCCTGTGCACGAATGGGCATTGTTTCGCGCCGAGCCCCTTGCCTTCATCAACCACGGCGCCCACGCCATCGGCGTCGCCCGAGGCGCCATCGATGCGGCCGTAGACACCGCGGGGAAGAAGGTGGGATGGGGCGGCGTCATGCTCAAGGACACGCCTCGACTACAGAGCGCCATCGCCGAAGCGTCCGGCATGGTCGGCGCCGCCTCGACCTACCTCTACGAGTCGGCCTGGGCGCTCTGGGAACAGGCCCTGGCCGGCGACACCGACAAAGCTCTGCGCGCCCGAGTGCGTCTCGCCACGAGCAACGCCATGCGCGCGAGCGTGCAGGCCGTCGACATGCTGCATGCGGCCCTCGCGACCTCGGCGATCATGTCGTCCAGCCCCCTCTCGAGGCAGCTGCGCGATATCCACACCGCCTCGGCGCACGTCATGATCGGCACGATGACCTTCGAAGCCGCCGGTCGCGCGCTCATGGGCATGGAGCCGCAGTTCCCCTTCTTCTAGCTTCTGGGCGAAGCCGGCGATAGCTCGAATCGTCCTGAGCTTCAGGAGACCTGCAAGCTGGTAGTCAGGCAATCGAGCAAGGGTGATCCGTTGGCGTCCTGCCAGATTGCCTGGAATATCGGGTGAGTGAACCCCACCCATTGCGCGGTAGAGTAGTCGGCGGGAGGCGTCATCCGCTTATGACCATCGAACACCTCAGCGCCGTCACGCTCGCCGTCCTCGATATGGGGCGCTCCGTGCGGTTCTACACCGCGCTCGGCTTTCCGATTGGCTACGGTGGCGAGGACGCCGACTTCACCTCAATGCCGGTCGGCAACACCTACCTCAACCTGGCGCTACGGCCGTCTCTGACCGGCGCGGGTACGTGGGGACGGGCGATCTTCTACGTTTCGGATGTCGATGCGGTGTACGAGCGGGCCCTCGCCGCCGGGCTTGAGCCCTCGACGCAACCGCGGGACGCCGAATGGGGTGAGCGCTACTTTCACATCTTCGACCCGGACGGCCACGAAATCAGCTTCGCGAAGCCGCTCGCCGGGAAGTAGACGCATCGGAGGCGTATAATCCGGCCGTTTGGCCGTGAATACCTTCACACTCCATCTCAGCCCGGTTCGCCCGCTCGCAGGAGTGCTCTCGATCATCCTGGTCGGCTGGCTAGTTGCGGCATGTGGTGGGAGCAGCGCCTCGTCGACTCCGACTGCGCAGCCGACCGCCACCGTCCGTGCAACCCTGGTGCCCACCCCGCGGCGCCAGCAGTCCACTGCGACAGCTGACCCCACCAGCGAAGTAACGGAAACGCCCTCTCCGGCTTCGACGGCGACGCAGGCTGTGCCCACAGCCAACGGGACCACTGTACCGACGAGCGGCGACGGCAACGCGGAGACGTCCGGTGCGGCGGCGCAGGCCCTGGTTGCTGCCGTGGCTTCCGCAGCGGGGGGCATTCAGCGCGATGTCACCTACTGCACCGTAGATGGCGTCGATCTCAAGATGGACGTCATCCTGCCCAAGCACGTGTCCGGCCCCGCGCCACTTGCCGTGTTCATCCATGGCGGCGGCTGGAGCAGCGGCGACAAGCGGGGTGGTGACGGCTTCCGCGACATGCCTGCGTTGTTAGACGCCGGGTACATCGTGGCAACCCTGAACTATCGCCTTGCGCCGGAGTATGTGTTCCCGGCGATGATCGAGGACGTCAAGTGCGCCATTCGCTCCCTGCGCGCTCACGCTGCCGAGTACCACATCGATCCGGACCGCATCGGTCTGTGGGGGATGAGCGCCGGCAGCCACCTCGCACTGCTCACGGGCTTGTCCGACTCCAGCGCCGGATTCGACGTCGGCCAGTACCTCGACCAGTCGAGTCGTGTGAACGCCGTCGTCGACATGTCCGGACCTTCGGATCTCACGATCGACTTCTCGGCGACTTTCGATGCCAAGCAGTACGCCTTTGGCGACTTCGACCGCGTCAAAGCGAGCCCCGTGACCTACGTTTCCGCCGACGATCCGCCCATACTGATCATGCAGGGAGACCAGGACACGGTCGTTCCCCTCGATTCCGGCGAGGCCCAGGAGCTCTACGACAGGCTGACCGACGCCGGGGTGACCACAAAGATGGTCGTGGTAAAGAACGGGCCCCATCTCCTGACGGCCCCCGACGAATCGCCGTCGCGAGAAGAGCTCAGCGGGATGATCGTCGACTGGTTCAACCAGTACGTGAAGTAGCGGCCTCGCTACGGTGAGGGCGGACAATCGCCGGCCAAAAGGCGCAAACTAGACCCCATATCGTCACGCAGTGCACCGTTGCCAGATCGCCGTCATGTCACCAGACCTGGCGGCCAGGAAGGTCAAAACATCGATGATCGAAACGCTTCCATTCGGTTCCACCGGCCACGTAAGCTCTCGCACCCTCTTCGGTGCCGCGGCGTTCAGTCGCGCGACGCAGGACGAAGCAGACGCGACCCTGCCCCTGCTGCCGGAGCATGGCGTCAACCACATCGACGTCGCCGCCAGCTACGGTGACGCGGAGCTGCGACTGGCACCCTGGCTGCAGCAGCATCGCGATGAGGTGTTTCTGGCCACGAAGACAGGTGAGCGCACCTACCAGGCAGCCCGCGACCAGATCCGCGCCTCGCTGCAGCGCATGCAGGTGGAGCAGATCGACCTCATTCAGCTGCACAACCTGACGGACGAGACCGACTGGCAGACGGCGACGGCCCCCGGCGGCGCCCTCGAGGCTGCAATCGAAGCGCGGGACCAGGGCCTCGTGCGGTTCATTGGTGTCACCGGCCATGGTGTTGTCGCCCCAGCGATGCACGCTCGTAGCCTGGAGCGCTTCCCGTTCGACTCCGTGCTTCTGCCGTTCAACTTCCCGATGATGCAGAACGAAGACTACGCGCGAGACTTCTGGCGCCTGTATGAGATGTGCCAGCAGCGCGGGGTGGCCATGCAGACGATAAAGGGGATCACGCTTGGCCCCTGGGGCGAGAAGGACCACACCACCACGACCTGGTACGAGCCGCTGCAGGACCAGGCCGACATTGACCTCGCGGTGCACTGGGTGCTCGGTCAGCCCGGCGTCTTCCTCAACACCGCCAGCGACGTGCGACTGCTCCCGAAGGTGCTGGACGCGGCTGAGCGTTTCGATGGCCACCGCCCGAGTGACGAGCAGATGCAAGCCCTCGTGGCGCGCCAGGGCATGGCGCCCCTGTTCGTATAGGCATGGGGGCACTGACAGAAGCCAGCGTCATGACCTTCGTGGCCACCTCCAGACCGAAGGAAGCCCGCGCCTTCTACGAGGATGTACTCGGCCTCACCTTTGTGGAGGACTCGCCCTTCGCCCTTGTGTTCGACCTGCACGGCACCATGCTGCGCATCCAGAAGGTCGGGCACATCGTCGCGACCACTTACACGGCCCTGGGTTGGCAGGTCGGTAATATCTATGAGGCCGTGAAGGAGCTGACTGAAGCGGGCGTTACCTTCGAGCGCTTCGAGAACATCCCGCAGGATGACCTCGGCATCTGGGAGACGGCGGATGGCTCAGCCGTCGCCTGGTTCAAGGATCCCGACGGCAACACGCTCTCGTTGGCCCAGCTATCCACGCTCGACCTCGACTCCGCGAAATAGCTAGGCTACGGGCAATCGCAGCGTAAAGGTGGCGCCTTGCCCCGGCGCTGAGGTGCAGGCGACTTCCCCGCCGTGTGCTTCGACGAAGCCTCGCACGATAGAGAGCCCCAGGCCCGCGCCGTCGCCGACGCTGCCCTTGCGCCCTCGTGCCTTGTCGCCGCGATAGAAGCGGTCCCATACGTGCTCGGCCTGCGCGGCGTCGAAGCCTTCGCCGTCGTCTGTCACGTCGAGCGTGACCCAACGGCCGTTGCGCTGCAGCGAGGCGCGGATCTCGCCGCCCTTGGGCGTGTGCTGAATGGCGTTGCGCACGAGGTTGGAGACGGCGCGCTCGAAGCGGTTGCCGTCCAGCGGGATGTCCGGCAGGTGCTGCACCGGCGGCACGAACTGCAGGTCGATGCCGGCGCGCTCTGCCTGGGGTCGCATGCCTTCGACGACCTCCGAGACGATCTCGTGTACCGGCAGCAGGCGCTTCTCCAGCCGCAAAGCACCGGAGTCGATCTGGGCCAGGTCGAAGAGGTCGCCGATCATGCGGTCGAGGCGTTCGACCTCGCGCTGCATGAGCATGTAGTAGCGGCTACGCTCCGACTCCTCCTCAACCACGCCGTCTGAAAGGGCCTCCGACATGGCGCGAACGCTGGCAAGCGGCGTACGAAGGTCGTGTGAGATCGCCGCGGTGAGGTCGACGCGCTGCTGGTCGAGACGGGCGCGCTCCTGATCGGTGGCCTCGAGCTTGGCCGACAGGCGCTCGACGTCCTCGGCCAGCCGGGCGACTTCGTCCGTCTCCTGAGTACTCAGCCTGGGACGGTCGCGACCGTCTGCCAGGGCCCGCACAGCGTCCGAGATCAGTTCGAGACGCTGGGCGGCGGACGACGCAACCGTCAGGCTAAACGCCGCCATGACAACGACGCTGAAGCCGATCGCTGCCGTCAGCACGTAGAGGTCGTGCGAGGTTGAGATGAACATGAGGCGGGCGATGAGCAGGACGTTGAAAAGACCCATCACGCCGCCGACGATCGAGCCCACAAAGGCCTTGCTGCGTAGCGTCAGGTGTTGGGAGACCCAGGTGCTGTTCAGCACGAGCCACCCCATCAATCCCGCTGCTGTGCCAGAGGCGGCGAAGTAGGCGGCGAGCGTCAGCATCTCGGAGCGCGGCGGCGCCATCGTTAGTTGCGCCACGATCAGGCCGACGGCTATCGCCACGGCAAGGAAGAGCGCGCCGAACAACAGCACCCGCAGCCGGGAGGAAGCGAGCCATTGCTGGGGGACGCTACGGTTCAAACTTGTACCCCACGCCCCATACGGTCTTGAGATAGCGCGGCCGGGAGGGGTCTTCCTCCACCTTTTCGCGCAGGCGCCGCATGTGCACTGTGACGGTGCCGGAATCGCCGGCAAAGTCGTAGTCCCAGACGGCGTCCATAAGCTGCTCGCGGCTGAACACCTGCCCGGCGTGGCGCGCGAGGAAGACCAGCAGGTCGAACTCTCGCGCCGTCAGTCGCAGGTCCACGCCCTCGCGTTCGACCACCCGCGTCTTCGAGCTGATGCGGAGCTGTCCGAAGCGCAAAGTATCTGAATCGCTGTCCGACGTCTGACGCATCTTGATGCGACGCAGCACGGCCTGCACGCGGGCCGAGAGCTCGCGCGGGGAGAAGGGCTTCGTGACATAATCATCAGCGCCGAGGCCGAGACCCAGTACTTTGTCTGTTTCCTCGCCGCGAGCCGTGAGCATGATGATCGGCGTCTCGGAGTGCGAGCGCACCTGGCGGCACACCTCCAGGCCATCGATCTCGGGCAGCATGAGGTCCAGCACGATGAGGTCGGGCAGGAATCGGTTCACCGCCAGCAGGGCCTGCTTGCCGTCGCCCACGACCATCGTGTCGTAGCCTTCGCGGCGCAGGAAGCGCTCCACGACCTCCGCGACAATCGCCTCGTCTTCTACCACCAGAATTCGGTCTGCCAAGCGACACCCTCTAATCCGCCAACTATCGCATTAAGATTAACGTGGCCGTCTTACAAAATGCTTACGCATCTATTTCTTACTCGTAAGGTCTCGCCTGCGGGATCACTAGACCTGCTCCACTCGAGTATTCGTCGGAGATTCGAAGACACGACTGAACCCTGGTCCCTCGACGAGGATCAGGCCGGTTGCTCTACGGGCCTCGTCAGCAGCAGAAGGACGAGCGCGCAGGCTTGCACGGAGATGCACGCCACTATGAGTGCGGTGAGTGACCAGTCGTAGAGAAATCCCAACGCCGTTCCGCCGGCTAACCACGCCAGTCCGTAGGCGGCTGCGAAGATCCCGTATGCGCTGGCTCGCCGCGATGGTGGGACTACCTCAGCGACACCGGCTCGCAGTGTCGACTCCTGGATGCCCAGTGCGGCGCCCCAGATGAGAGCGCCCGTGATCGCCAACACGGGGCTGGACGTAAAGGCGGCGCACGTCCCAACCCCGGCGAGGACGGGGAGGACAGTGATCACTTTTAGTCCCACTCGATCGAATAGCTGGCCCGACAGCAGTGCGGCAACAGCGTCCACGGCCATTGCGCCCGCATAGACGACTGGAACCGCCGAGTCCGGGATGATGTTCTGCTCCGAAAGGTGGTAGCCGATCAGGCCAAAGGTCGCAAAGCCCGCCATCGTGACGGCAGTGAAGCCTGCATATCGCCAGAACTCGCGCGGCAGGTCGGTTGAGCCCAGCGCGCCTTCCCTGGCGGCCGACTCGTAGCTTGCTGGTTCCGGGACTCTCCGAGCCAGCCACAGGAGGATCGCAATGGCTGCGGCGCCCGGAATCGCGAGCAGTGCGAACCCCAGACTGTAGCCGTGTGTCAGGGCTAGCGCGGCAGCGATGATCAGCGGCCCGGCAAAGGCGCCCGTCTGGTCGAGCGCCTCGTGAATGCCGAACGCCTTTCCGCGTCCCAGATCAGTTCCCGCATGAGCCAGGAGTGCGTCTTTCGCGGGGCTCCTCACGGCCTTGCCGACGCGCTCTGCGATGAACAGTGCGCAGGCGCCGGCGAGGCCAACTGGCAGAGCCAGGGCGGGCACGGCGATGATTGTGATGGCATATCCACCGATGGCCCAGGCCCAGTAGCGGTGGCTCCTGTCGGCGGCGGGGCCGCTGCCCAGGCGCAAGATGAGCGCTGAGGCTTCGCCGGCTGCTGTTACGGCGCCAATCAGTACGGCTCCGGCACCGAGAGAACCAAGAAACGGCCCGCTCACCGACCGTGCGCCTTCATACACGACATCTACCAGCATGCTCACGACGCCGAAGGTGATGATGAAACGCCAGGGCGAAAGACGTTGGACGCTTTCAGAAACGGCCCCGGCACCTTCGGATCGCTCGTTCTGCATGAATCCTGTCCCTTTGCGCGGGCTGCCAGCCTGTACCGAGTCCCTGGGATTCGGGTGGCCCGGCCTGGCAACGGGCTGGTGTCGCTACGTCACCGATAGCACCATGGGAAGTACGAGACTCAAGATCAGCAGCAGCGAGATGGTCAGCATGAACCAGCGCTGCATGTACCAGGGCTTCACATCGACGGGTCGGTCCCAGTCGTACGACGCCGAATCGGAGAGGTCGTGGTCGCGGTGACCCGGGTTGTTGGGGTCGTCTTCTTCATAGTCCGCGTAAGGCGGGTCGTCGTCGAAGGGCCCGTTGTCCTCGTCGAACGTGAAGTTGCTCATCAGACGGGCTTGTCGCCCTTTACCGTGACGCGATAACCCGAGCGGGTTTCCGGCCAGTAGTCCCAGATCGCCTGGTGCTGCACGCAGCGGTTGTCCCAGAACGCAATCGAGTTCTTCTGCCATCGGAACCGGAGCTGGAACTGCGGCTGCTTCATGTGCTCGTACAGGAACCCGAGGATGGCACGGCTCTCCGCGACACTGAGGCCTTCGATGTGGGTTGTAAACATCTCGTTCACAAACAGCGCCTTGCGCCCGCTGACTGGGTGCGTGCGGATGACGGGGTGAACCGCCTGCGGATAGCTGCGACCGCCGTCGTCTCGTCCGATGCGCGCGTTGACGCTGCGGTAGTAGGGCGCCCCATCGTGTACGGCGCGCAGGCTGGAAAGGAACGCCTTCATCGGCTCCGAAAGCGCCTCGTAGGCTGCGTACATGCTCGCGAACAGCGTGTCGCCACCCGTCTCCGGCAGGGTATGGATGCGCAGGATGGAGCCCATGGGCGGCTCTTCCGTGCAGGAGACGTCTGAGTGCCAGCTCTCGCCCGCGACCCGCTTCGATGACTCGTCGGCGTGGATGATCATGACCTCGGGATGGCCTTCCAGGCCCGGGTCGTTGGGATGCGCGACGAGTTCGCCGAAGTGCGCCCCGAGCGCCATCTGCGCCTCAACCGAGATGTCCTGGTCTCGGAAGAAGACCACCTGGTGGAGGGTCAACGCTTCCTCGATCGCTCGCAGGTCGTCTTCACTCTGGCGCTCCAGATCGATGCCCTCGATCTCGGCGCCAAGGACGGGTGTCACAGGTCTGATGCGCAGGTCGGTCTGAGTCATGCGGAAACCATAGCTCAACCCTGAAGCGCTGGCAAAAGGGATATCGCGGCCAAGGTTTCAGACGATTGGCCAGACGCGGACGCCTTTTGCGAGAGCGCTGCAATTGACTCAAGCTTGGGCGTCCGACATCATCGACCGCAACCTAACTGGTTGGCTTTGGCTACGGCCCGTTCGCGCAAGGAAATCGATCATGCAAGAGTCTGAAGTAGAAGCCCGTCTTGTCGCCGCGGGTGTAACCAACTCGTCAGTCAAAGCATTCGTCGAACATTGGGTCGACCACCTGCAGCCCGATCGCGTCGAAGTTGTGTCTGCGGCCGACGACGCTCGCCTCCTACAGGAAGGCCTCGCCGCCGGCGAACTGCAGGAGGTGCAGGGCGGGCGCTATTTCTCACGCTCATACTCCAAGGACACCGCGCGCTCTGAGGAACGGACTTTTGTCGCGACGAAGGACCCAGCCGAGAAGGGCGTCTACAACAACTGGGCCGATAGCACCGAGCTCAAGGCGAAGCTGGAAGAGCTGACCAGGGGCGCCATGGCCGGCAAGACAATGTACGTGCTGCCGTACCTCATGGCGCCGCCCGGGTCAGTGCTGGAGCAGTACGCCGCGGGCGTCGAGCTTACCGACAGCCGCACCGTCGTCCTGCACATGATCCGTATGGCCCGTGTAGGCGTCGAGTTCGTCAACAACCTGCCGGAGCCGGACAACTTCGTGCACGGCGTCCACGTCACCGGCGACCTCGACAACCTGGAGCAGGGCACACCGAACGACAAGCGCTACTTCGCTACCATCGCGGACGAGCGCCTGATCTTCCACTACGGCTCCTCCTACGGCGGTAATGCGCTGCTGGGTAAGATCGCGCACGGCTTGCGCCAGGCCTCCTACGACGGCTGGGCCTCCGGTCGATTCTTGTCGGAGCAGTTCATGCTCATCGGCATCCTGGATAAGGTCACAGGGCGCAATTACTACATCTGTGGCGGTTTCCCCAGCGCCTCCGGCAAGACCAACCTCGCGATGATGCACCCACCGGCTGCACTCGCTGACCGCTACGAGGTGCACTTCTTCGGCGACGACATCGCCTGGATCTACGTGGACGAGTCGGACGGCCGGCTCTACGCCTTCAATCCGGAGTACGGCGTCTTCGGCGTCGCCAAGGACACGAACGAGTCCAGCAACCCGAACGCGGTCTACGCCATCGGCGAAGGCTCGAACACGCTGTTCACCAACGTCGCCTACAACGAGACCATGAAGGACGTCTGGTGGGAGGGTCGTACCAAAGAGCCGCCGGCCGACGTCACGGGCTGGCGTGACTGGCGAGGCGATCTGATCAGTGACCGTCCCGTCGAGCGCCAGCGCTCCGGTGCCGCGGGCGATGAGTGGGCCCACCCCAACAGCCGCTTCACGACAACCCTGGCGAACGTGCCGAACCTCAGTCCGGACTCCGACAACCCGAAGGGCGTGCCGATCGACGCCATCATCTTCGGTGGCCGTGTGAAGGAGCGTGAGCCACTGATCCGCGCTATCCGTGGCGTGCCAGAGGGCGTGTACGACGGTCTGACCCTGGGCGCCGAAGCCACATTCGCCGCCGAGGGCAAGGAAGGCGTCCTGCGCTACGACCCCATGTCGATGCGCCCCTTCCTTTCCTACCCCGAAGGCCGATATGCCGAGCACTGGCTGAACATCATCGGAAAAGCGCGGCACCAGCCCGTGTTCGCGCACGTCAACTGGTTCAAGCGCGACGAAAACGGTGGATACATCTGGCCCGGCTACACGGAGAACCTGCGTGCCCTCCTCTGGCTGGTCGACTTCGCCGAGGGCAAGGCCGTCGGTGAGCAAACTCCGGTCGGCGTCCTGCCGCGCGAGGTCGAGCTAAATCTCAACGGCCTCGATATCCGTCCGGTGGACGTCGAACGCCTGCTGACCATCGACTACGACCAGTGGCGCACCGAGATGGCCAACCGCGAGGAGCACCTGAAGCAGTTCGCGAACCTGCCGGAGTCCATCTGGGAAGCGCATCGTCAAATGAAGGCGGCTCTGGGGTAGGGCATCAGGTCACTGATGGGTTGAACGCCCAAAGGCGCCCAGGGGTCGGCTCGTCAGCACCCCAGCGAGGCGTCTCTCTCCGTAAGCGGTGAGGGAATTCGGTAGAGCACTTGCCAGTGCTTCGTGAGTCTCAGGCCGATTCGCGCAGCGGCGTTTGCGCTGCGTGACGCTCGTCGACGCTGATGCCGGCGATGAGGTCTCTGTTTACCAGGAGGATGGGCGCCTGCACCTCGGTGCCGCCTGGCAGGAGAAGCTTCGCGCCCGTGACGGAGATAAAGCCTGGAAAGATCTTCGCGTCGGCCGTTAGATGCCCTCCGATGTTGCCCACACCCTGCGGCACGTGCAAAGAGCCCTCGGCGACGAAGGGCGGGATCAGCAGCGTCACCCGCAGGGACCGCGTCTGGCTCTTGCCCACGGTGGTCGTCTGCATAGAGCGCTGACGCAGCTGTGCCTGCGTCTCATGCGGGATAGCGGCAATGATTGATCGCTTCTCGACGTTCAGGCTGCCGAACTCGCGCACGTTGGTTGTTGCGCCCAGCAGCACCTTCGCCGAGTCCATACGGAAGGCACGGTTGCCGTCCGTGAGCACGTCGACGAGACGAATGCGGTCGTGCACTTCGTGCGTGATGCCGTGCACCCGGCCGTTCGACAGGAACAGCTCGACCAATAGCGGGTTGGGCGATGCTTCAGCCATCTCAAAGGATGATCGGAAATTCGCTGCGATTCTCTAGCCCCTGCCGCGAGATATCCGCAGCCGCTAGAGCATGGCCGAAAGGTCGCTCTTGTGGCCCAGAATGTCGGCCCACAGGTCGCCGAGCTTGGCGACGCGGTCGGGTACGGTGTGCAGATTCAGCGTGGTCGGGTCGAGGCCTTCGAGCTCAGACCAGGCAATGGGCGTCGAAACGCCGGCCCACGCCGTCGGCCGCAGCGAGTACTGGGCCGCGAGTGTCTTGCCGCGCGTGTTCTGGTTGGCGTCGAAGAACACCATGCCGTTGCGCTTCGAGGTGTCCCACTCAAGCGTAATGTCGTTCGGGCTCTGCTGCACCATGAACCGGCCGATGGTGGTCGTTATCAGACGCACGTCGTCGTAGTCGTAGTGGCGCAGGATGGGCAGATAGACGTGCAGCCCCGTCTTGCCGGATGTCTTTACATAAGATGAGAGGCGTTGCTGATCGAGAAGCGCCTTGAGGTTGAGCGCCGTTTCGACCGTCTTCTCCCAGCCGCGCTTGTTGTACTCCGGCTCCTCGCCTTTGCCTTCTTTGCCGGAGTAGATGTACGGGTCCAGGTCGAACACCATGTAGTCCGGGTAGTTGAGGGCTGATGCCTCCAGTGCCTCCTCGGACCCTGAGAACGTCGTGGAGCGGCCATGGGCGTCCGGCTCCGGATCGACGCGAGCCATCCACGCGTGCACCTCAAGGTCGGCGAGCTGCGCCAACCACACCAGCGTTGCCAGGTTGTTGCACAGGATGTACTCGCCGTCCCCGACGTTGCTGGACGACCAGATGTCGACAGTGTTGACGAAGCCGGGAATGGGCTGCTCGTAGTGCTTCTGGTAGAACGGCTTGGCCGTGACGCCGTTGGGGTAGCGCGTCAGGGTCAGCGGCCGGTCCTTGAGGTGGGGCAGGAGGGTCGGCGCCAACTTGACGTAATACTCGATGAGGTCTCGCTTCGTCAGGGGTGGCGAGTCGCCGTGTGCCGGCCAGAACACCTTGCCGAGGTTCGTGAGCTTGAGCTGCTCGCCGCCTACTTCGATGCCAAACGTCTGCTTCGGGTTCTCAAGCTGCGCCAGCACCGACTCGACCTCGCGACTCATCTTCAAGGGCATTTCAGGGCTGTCCGGGCGGTGCGGCATCTCCACCCCGGCTGATGAGCCTTTGACAGCCGGTGCCGGTTCCGTCGCATCGGGGACGCCGATGTCGTCACTGACTTCGAGACTGTCGATGTCCACCGGGGCTTCACGTCGCACGTCGGTGGGGTCGATGTCCGTGCGCAGTCCGATGAACACTGGCGCGCGCAACCGGTCGTCCTTCGTCCACTCGGCGTATTTCACCTGCACGACGATCTCAGGCCGCACGGGCGTGATGTCCGGCACCTTCACGCCGAACGACGGCTGTTTCGCCACGCGGTCTTGCATGCGCTCGTGCATAGCCTTGAGCTCGGCGTCATCGAAGCCGGAGCCGACGTTGCCGGCGTAGTGCAGCGCGCCGGCGTCGTCGTAGTAGCCGATGGCCAGCGCCCCGAACGTCGACTTGCGGGCGCCTTCAC
Organism: uncultured Chloroflexia bacterium; assembly: GCA_963731765.1. Classification (GTDB taxonomy): domain Bacteria; phylum Chloroflexota; class Dehalococcoidia; order DSTF01; family WHTK01; genus WHTK01. Next base: position 11,945 of record CAVSWS010000026.1, on the reverse strand, counting down.
CGGGCGTGAACCCGCCCACCACGAAGTCCTGCTGCTTGACGCCTTTGAACTTGAGCCAGGTGCGCGCTCGCTCACCAGGGGCGTAGCGCGAATCGCCTCGTTTGCCCACGATGCCCTCGAAGCCCAGCGCCTCCGCGCCTTCCTGCACGTCACGCCCGTCGCCCTCAAACGTGCTGATCAGGCGAATGGCGCCATCGGTGATCAGGCGGCGCTCTATCAGCGACTTGCGCTCGCTCAGGGGCACGTCCTTGAGGTCGTAGCCGTCCAGGTAGAGCAGGTCGAAGGCGAAGTAAACGACCGGGATCTCGGCGTCCAGGCGACGTGGGTCGACGCCCTTGGTCAGGTTGATGCGCGGCTGCAGGAGCTGAAACCGCGGCACGCCGTCCTCATCCAGGGCGCATACCTCGCCGTCCAGCACCATCGACTGCACCGGCTGCGATTTCAGCGCGTCGCACAGGGTCGGGTACTGCTTGGTCACATCGACGCCGCGACGGCTGCGCAGCTCGATCTTGCCGTCCTTGACGAAGGCGAGGATGCGGATGCCGTCCAGCTTGGGCTCCCACAGCCAGCCTGGATTGTCGAAGGGCTTGTCGCCGAGGGTCGCGAGCATGGGTCGCAGCTTGCGGCCGTCCGGCATCGACGCCAGCCGGGCGTTGGGCACGGACTCGAGGCTCTGGGCTGCGACATTGGGCAGACGGCCGTCCTTGAGGTCCTGGATCGTCAGGCCGGAGCGCACGGAGGCGTCCTGCTCCAGCACGTCGCGCTCGGTGACGAACTCGTCCTTGTGCTTGAGCATGAGCCAGCTATTGGGCGCGTACTTCGTCTTCACGAGGGCGAAGGAGCCCTTGAGTTTGTGGCCCCGCAGCGTGAATGAAAGCTTGCCCCGCTCGATGCCCTCCAGCATGCGGCGGGAGCCCTCTTCCTTGTCGTTCCAGGAAGTGACGCCGTCCTCGTCCGGCGTGTAGATGCCCTCGTCCCAGACGATTACCTGGCCGCCGCCGTACTCGCCCTTCGGGATCACGCCCTCGAAGGTGCGATAGTCGTACGGGTGGTCCTCCGTCATCACGGCCATGCGCTTGATCTTCGGGTCCAGCGAGGGACCCTTGGGCAAAGGCCAGGACTTCAGCACGCCGTCGACTTCGAGCCGGAAGTCCCAGTGCATATTCGTCGCCGCATGCTGCTGCACGACGAACACGAGGTTCTTCTCCTCGGCGTCGGGGCCCCCAGGAGGAGGTTCGGGCGTCTTCGCGAAGTCGCGCTTGCGACGATACTCCTCGAGCTTCGCGGCTGATTGCTTCGGCACGAAATGATCGTAAGTCTTCAGTCGTCAGTTGTCAGTCATCGGCCGCGCCGGCGCGTCCTCGCCTCGGCGTCATGCGCCGGAGGCGTTCTCCTCGGCTGCAGCGCGTCCAATGAGCACCTGGTGACGTTCACCACCTCTCGTGTCGATCTCATCCAGCAGCACCCTGAAGCCCACCGCCTCGAGCATGGCTCGATTGCGCTCGCGCCCAAAGTGGCTCCAGAACATCTCGGCGCCGTGAAAGTCAGGTTCGCTGCCCTCCCAGTCTTCGGCACCCATCGTCAACAGGAGTGCGCCACCGGGCTTGAGGAAGCTCCGAAGTATCGAGATAAGTTGCTGATGCTGATCTCGTTTGACGTGAAACACGCTATACAGGGCCACGATGCCGTCTACTGCGAACTCTCCGTGCCGCATTGAGAGCATGTCACGCACTTCGAAGGCTGCTCCGGGTACGTTCGCCCTTGCCAGCTCGATCATGCGACGGGAAATATCGATGCCCTGCACGGCGAAGCCTCGATTGACAAGAAAACGGGCGGCCGGAATGCCCCCGCCGCAACCGACGTCCAGCACCGTTCCGACGGCGGGCAGAAGGTCTGCAAAGCGCTCCAGATACGGCAGGCTATCGAACTGCCCCCGGCTGTCGACGTAGCGTCCGGCGATACGGTCGTAGCTGTCCCGCACCCTCTCGTTCACTTAAGAAGCATGCTCGGCAGTCAACGAACTGACAACTGATTGCAGTTCGCCAAGGGCTTACAGCAACGCTGGATACGCGACGTGACCATCCTGCACCCGCGCGTACGGCGCCATCTTCGCGAGGCGCTCTTTGCCGCCCACGATGTGCCTCACTTCGACGCCGCGTGCCAGGAGGGCGTCCGAGATCAACGAGCGGTGGCATCGCCATGGCACGGCCTCCGCGCACATGACGGCGAGTCGCTTCGTTGCCGCGAGGTCGAGCAGCGCCGACGATCGCTTCCTCGAACTCCGGCGTCCACATGTAGTCCGCGAAGCCGCGGAAGCCGGCGTCCCGCAGGCCGAGGTTGATCGTGTCCTTCGAGGGCGTACGACGGCCACCGAGACTGGGCCAGTGCTGATACTCGATGCCCACTTCGGCCAGCGACGCGGCAAGCTCCTCCCGGTTGAACTGGGGGTTGCGACGCGACATGGGGAAGCGCCGGATGTCGCACAGCACCTCGATGGCGCTGCGCTTCAGCGACTCGATCAGCACCTCGACGCCGACGTTGGAGTGACCGATGGTCCAGACCGTCATGCTACGAGTGTGCCACGCCTCAACTCGGTAGTGGTTTGTTGCCGCGCCACTCTATACGCTGGATGTAATGCTCTTCTTCGGCCACATCGCCACCAGCCTGCTCATCGCCGATGCCACCGATTCCGACCGCGCCGCAGCGGTCGCTGGCAACCTGCTCCCGGACGTCACCGACAAGACGCTGGGCTACGTGCTCAAGCTGACGCCATCGCGCTGGCTGGCGCACGGGCTGCCGGGCTACCTGTTGGTGAACCTCGCGGCCTTCGTGCTGCTGGACCGCCGGCGGTGGCGCGGCTTCGCGCTCGGCTACGCCGGGCACCTGGTGTGCGACCTCTGGGCGGGCGGCGAAGTTCCGTGGCGCGCGCCGTTTCAGGAACACCCGCATCGCAAGAGTCGCAAGAGCACGCTTATGCGCGCCGTCTACTTCCTGCCGGAAGCTATCGGTCTGCCGCTGACCCTGCGCCTGCTGCGCGACGAGAGCTGATCTAGCTTTCGACGCCCAGTTGCCGCATCATCGTGCCCTGGTCGAACACGCCCCGCAGTTCAGCGATCTTGCCGTCCTCGATCTGGAGGATCGCGATGCCCTCGAACGTGACGTGCTTGCCGGTCGCCGGGATGCCCATGAAGTCGCCCTTGTGCGTCCCCTGCATCACGAACCGGACGGCAACCTTCTCCTCATCGGCGACGGTGTCTTCGATGATGTGGTTGAGGTCAGGGAAGGCGGCGAAGAACGACTTGCTGAAGCCCTCATGGCCGGCAAGGTCCAGCACCATGCCGTTGACCTTCGCCGTGTAGCCCGGCATGACGATCGCCGGGTCTGGGCCGGCCTTGCGCTGGTCCTGCGAGGTGAAGAAGTGCAATCCAAGCGCCCTGTTAGGCTCTGACATATCGGCGTCTCCTGTTAGCTAAGCCTGCGTCGTTGGTCTGAGTATCCAGCGAGACGGAGCGGTTAGACAGGGCCTTTTGCACTGTAACTAGGGGGTCGAACGGCGGGCGCCTCCGTCCATGTAGATGGCGCTGGCCTGCACGTAGGAGCAAGGCTCCGATGCCAGGAAGCAGACGACCTTCGCGACCTCATCCGATTCGCAAAAACGTTGCGCCGGCAGGTGAGATGAAGCGTTGGCCAGCGCCTGTTCGTAGGTGATGCCTTCGCGCTCGGCGACGGCGCGGAAACGGCGCTCCGATCTAGGCGTCGTCGTGGCGCCGGGGCAGACCGAATTGATCAGGATGTTGTCGTGCGCCACCTCATCGGTCAGGGCGCGGGAGAGATTGAGCATGCCGACGTTGGTCAGGCTGGCTGCCATGCTGTCGGGTGTGGGGCTGGTGCCCGCCGCGCCGGATACGTTGACGATGCGGCCCCAGCGCTTCTCTCGCATCACCGGGATCACGAGCTGAGACAGGCGCACCGCGGCGTACAGCTTCAGCTCGATGCCGCTCTGTAGCACCTCTACGGGCATGTCGAGCACCTGGGCGCGCTGCGTGGAGCCCGCGTTGTTCACGAGCACGTCCACGGTGCCGAAGTGGGCCATGCAGGCATCGAAGGCCTGGCGGCAACCCGCCTCGGTCGAGAGGTCGGCCTCGACGGCGAAACCGGTGCCGCCAACCGCCTCGATCATCTGCTGCGTCTCGTCCAGCCGTGCCCGGTCGCGCCCCACGAAGCAAACCGATGCGCCCTCGCGGGCCAGCTCGATGGCGCACGAGCGGCCGATACCGCTGCTACCGCCGGTGACCAGCGCGACCTTGCCATTCAGTCCCAGGTCCATCGTTTCGCTCCCTGCTAGGCGCCTCGGAAGGCGTCCCACTTCGCGCTCGCCACGGCCACGCAGCGCTCCACGTCCTCGTCGAGCATGAGTCGCTGCGCGACGAGTGCCTTTGCCGCCGTCTCGACCTTATCGAGATAGTCCTGCTTCGAGCTGTAGCGCTCATCGATCGCACGTCGCGGATCGTTGGCGGCGGAGCGGTCCGACGCCGTCCTGGGGAACACCCACGTCGAGCCGAACAGGGGAGCGCCGCTGGTCATGAGGCCGGGGCTGCCCATTGCTGCCGCGCGTGTGTTCCACCCCGCGTAGGTCGCAAGGGGCACTTCGACATCGGGCAGGCGGATACCCGCGCGATCGTTGCCATCGTCATCCAGGGCTGAGACGAGCACCGGGTAGGTGCCGCTCTCCTTCGGCGGGTACTCCAACACGCCCTCATCCGGGTCCGGCCCGTAGTCCAGGCGAAGGCGCTGCGGGATGTGCGCCGGGAAGTGAGCGCCGGGAATGCGCCTGTACTCGCCCTCCAGCGATTCCCTCGACACCGCCGTGCCGTTATCGATGCGGGGCACGCGGTTCGCCGGCGGCTCAACGCCCTCACGCACCCATCGGTCGAGGGCAACGAGCAGCGCCCGCATCGCCGGGCGATAGTCCAGCGTGTTCATGGGCTGCTGCGCCTGGAAGCCGTCCGGGTTCTTGTCGGTCAAGGGCAACCCGCCCGGTGCGTGCTGGGTGCCGGAGAGGTAGTAGATGCGCACGTCCTCGGGAGGGTCGAAGTCGCGTGACGCGTCGACGGTCGTGTGGCCCAGGGAGGCGCCGCTCCACCAGTACTCCATACCGGAGTTGGAGTGGATAACCTTCGGCATGGAGCCGTCCTTGCGACTCCGCTCCAGCAGGCCGCGGTTCTCCTCGGTCGAAGGGTCCGGCGTTGCTTCGAAGGCGAAGGGATAGATGTTGCCCGGCGCGCGCAGGATGTTCGTGCTGGGTTGACCGAAGCGCAAATTGAACTCGCCCCGCCTGGAGCTACCGATGTGCGGCATCATGCCCTCGAACACCACGCGACCGGCTTCGTCGCGGTTGAGGCCCCAGTACAGGAACTCGCGCAGCCAGCGTCCGTTCATGCTCTGACCCCACGCGTAGGCCAAGTCTGGATCGCGCCGGAGAGGGGGTTGCCGTCCTCCGCGCTGCCGTACTTCAAGAACGATGCGGCATCGCGGTAGGCCAGGAAGCCGAGACCCACGACCGGCGCCCCGATCGTCGTGTAGGTGATCTCGTACACCTTGCCGGGCTGGAAGCCACCCTCCAGCCACACGTGGTCCGTGCTGGGCTCCGGCTTGCCATCGACGTCGCGAGCAAACTGCCAGTGAGAGCGGTCGATCACGGTTGGCTCGCCGTCCTGGTGCTCTCGTACCGTCAGGACCGCGTCCGGGTCGTGGATGTCGGCCGTCGGGTAGGGCTTGTGGCCGGCGTCGGAGAGGAGCTGCTGCGGCACCTGGCGGTTGGGCCACCACTGCACGAAGTTCTTGCCGCTGATGCGCTGCCCGTTCTGAAGTGCTTCGGGAAACCAGGCCCGCATGCGCTCCGGTGACTCCGGCGGGTCCCACTGGAGGCCGACGGCGAGGACGCTGTAGCCATGGCGCATGAGGAAGCCGTTGCCCGGATCGACGTCCGGGTTGTCATCGCTGCGTCGCGCCGCGCTGTTGAACATGGACAGCGCCGTCATGTTTCCGCGGTTGGTCGAGTCCACGAGGAGGCGGCCAACAGCCGGCGGGTTGACCGGCTTCAGCAGGTGGAACTGCGCGCTGTACTCTACCAGGCCGTCCGAGTTGGTCGGTGCCAGGTCGAGGTCGACGATCACGGCGTGCTGTGGGTGCTTCGGGTCGGCCGTGAAGTGCATCACGCCGCTCAGGTACTCGTACGACCCCACGTCGCCGAAGGACTTCCCGCCGGCCAGGGCGCCGCGTTTTTCGATATCGATTTTGGTTACAGGCATGATGCTCACCTCCGCAGCGTGAGTTTAAGGGCTTAACGGCTGTGGTGGCAGCCTCCAGGGTTGCTTAGAATCCGATTGCTGATTGGAGGTGTCTGGTGCCGAGAGTTGCACTTAATCTGGACAAAGCAGAGGACCGAGCCAAAGTCGGCGGTGGTGTGTGGCGTCGCGCCCTCGGTCTCATTCCTGGCGAGCCGAACCAGGGGCTCGTTGCCGAGGTGCTGGAGAGTCCCGCTCGCCTCGCCGACTACGACGACTCTGGCTGGGAGACGACGGATAACGTGCGCGACCTCGTCTCGAAGGGCTTCACCTTCGGCTGGTGGCGTATCACGGTCGAGATCCCCGAAGAGGTCGACGGTATGCCGGTCGCCGGCTCCTCGGTCTACATCGAGACCAACGTCGATAACTACGGCGAGGTGTGGATCGACGGTGACATCGACCTCGTGACCGGCGTTGTCGTGGGCTTCAACGCCCAGCAGCGTGTGCCGGTCCCGAACGCGACGCCCGGCTCGAAGCATGTCATCGCCATCCTGGCCGCGAACGGTCCCTTTGCCTTGCCTCGCGGCGTCATCTTCCTGCGCTACGTTACGCTGGCGTTCGAGACGCGGGGCTAGGACCGGCATGGCTATCGACCTCGACCTGCTGCGATCGCTGCCTGGGCATGACCTGCATACGCGACTGCGCAGTCCGCGAGGTGTGCGCGAATACGAGTTCAAGGGAGCGTTGCTCTACGACTACCTGGTCGCGGCCGGACTTCTTACATCGGGACCCTCGGCGAATCAGTACGTGCGGGCCGTTTCTGGCGATGGCTTCATCGTGGCTGTCGCCATGGCAGAGGTCGCGCCAGGCTACAGCGAGAAGCAGGTGCTGCTGGCGTACGAGCAGGACGGCGAGGCGATCAGGGCCGGGGCGAGGCTGGTTGTACCGGGCGACGACCTCGGCGGGCGCTCGGTCTTTGGCCTCGAGTCCGTCGAGGTGTGTACCGTGGAGTCGCTGGACCTTAGCAAGGCCCCTGCCTCGGATACGGTGGCCGTGACGGGGCTGGTAGAACGTCCGGGGAGCTACACCGTTGCGGCGCTGACCGAGCTACCGTCCGTGGAAGTGGCGCCGGCGCCCTCGCGAGGACACGGGGATCTCATGCGCCCGGAACGTCGCTTCACCGGCGTCCCGGTCTGGCGATTGCTGGAGGACGCGGCGCCGGTGCTGGACCCTGCGATCAATGAGCACATCCTGCGCAAGGTCATCGTCGCGCGCGATACCGAGGGCTATGGCGTCGTCATTGCTGCCGGAGAGGTTGAGCCGCGATTTCAGAACGCGCCGTTCATCATCGCCACCCGAGACGAGCAAGGGCCGCTGGTCTCATCGGACGGTGGTCTGCGCCTTATCGCGCCCTTCGACATTGCGGGTGCACGGCATGTCAAAGGCATCTCAATGCTGGAGCTGCGAGACGCCTAGGGTTTGAGTAGGTATAATCCGCGACCAAAGGAGGATCCGTATGAACCAGGTTACGGAATTGCTGCAGTTGGTTCCGGGCGCCTCGATTGACGACGCCGTCATTCGTCTGACCACCCTCTTCGACCTCATGGCTCATGCCCGAGGTTTCCAGCGCGCCGAAATCCTGCGCAGGACCGATCAGCCTGACCGGATGCTAGTCCTCCACGCCTGGGACGAGATCGGCGATTGGACCGACTTTCGTTCATCCGAGACCAAGATGGCGTTTACGTCCTCCCGGCCCGCCTTTCTGTACACATTCCTTCCCTGTGGCATCGACTGGCTGCTGCAAGAGGGCGAGGTGTCACAGGACGGCGACTTCGTGCACCGTGAGGTGATCCGCGAGGCACTCAACCCCGCCTCCGGCCATGAGGTGATCGCAAGCCAGACCTTCACCTACCAGGACTACGAGCCCGCTCTCGAAGGCGCCTGGCTGCGCCTTACACGCCTGGGCAGCGCGCCGACGATCGGCAAGAACGACGATGAGCACATCCTCGACGACGAGGTGTACGAGTCGATCAAGAAGTTCGCCCCCGTCCGCGAGGTTCAGGCCGAAGGGGCAAAGGTCGCCGGCTAGACGACAACGTCACACGTAATCAAAGGTCCCGGAATCGCCGGGGCCTTTGTCGTTAGACATCGAGTCTACAGCCCGATATAGACGCAAATCAGAAGGGCCTCCCATAACGGGAGGCCCTTCTTGTTCAGGAGCGGCAGCCTTCTGCCGTCATGCAATGACTAGTAGCGGTAGTGGTCCGGCTTGTAAGGACCGTCGACGTCCATGCCGAGGTAGCGCGCCTGCTGCTCCGTCAGCTCCGTCAGTTGGACATTGAGCTTCGTGAGCTGCAGCCGGGCGACCTTCTCGTCCAGCGCCTTCGGAAGGATGTGCACGCCGGTCGAGTACTCGGACGTCTTCGTGAACAGCTCGATCTGGGCCAGCACCTGGTTGGCGAAGGAAGAGCTCATCACGTACGAGGGGTGCCCCATGGCGTTGCCAAGGTTGACCAGCCGGCCCTCGGACAGGAGGATGATGCGCTTGCCGTCAGGGAAGATGATGTGGTCGACCTGGGGCTTGATGTTCTCCCAGTCGTAGTTCTTCAGGCTCGCGACGTCGATCTCGTTGTCGAAGTGGCCGATGTTGCAGACGATGGCGTTGTCCTTCATCGCCTTCATGTGCTCGTGCGTTATCACGTGGTAGTTGCCGGTGGCCGTGACGAAGATGTCGGCCTTGTCGGCAGCGTAGTCCATGGTGACGACGCGGTAGCCTTCCATCGCCGCCTGGAGGGCGCAAATCGGGTCGATCTCTGTCACCCAGACCTGGGCGTAAAGACCGCGCAGGGCCTGAGCTGAGCCCTTGCCGACCTCGCCATAACCAGCGACGACAGCGACCTTACCGGCAATCATCACGTCGGTGGCGCGCTTGATGCCGTCGACCAGCGACTCGCGGCAACCGTAGACGTTATCGAACTTGGACTTCGTCACGGAGTCGTTGACGTTGATCGCCGGGAAGAGCAGGCGCTCCTCCTTGGCCATCTGGTACAGACGGTGGACGCCCGTGGTCGTCTCTTCGCTGACACCCTTGATGCCCTTGGCCATGTTGGAGTACCAGTTCGGCGACTTGGCCAGGCGCTCCTTGATCGACTTGAAGAGAGCCGTCTCCTCCTCGCTCGTGGGGTTGGCGAGGACGGACGGGTCGTTCTCAGCGCTGCTGCCGAGGTGAATCAGAAGCGTTGCATCGCCGCCGTCGTCCAGGATCAGGTTTGGACCCTGGCCGTTGGGGAACTCGAAGATGCGGTGACAGAACTCCCAGTACTCTTCCATGGACTCGCCCTTGTAGGCGAAGACAGGCGTGCCACCTGCGGCGATCGCGGCGGCCGCGTGGTCCTGGGTCGAGAACACGTTGCAGGACGCCCAGCGCACCTCCGCACCGAGTGCGACCAGCGTCTCGATCAAGACGGCGGTCTGAATCGTCATGTGCAGGGAGCCAGTGACGCGTGCGCCACGCAGCGGCTTTACCGCCTCGTACTCCTCACGGATGGCCATGAGGGCCGGCATCTCCGATTCCGCGATCGCGATTTCCTTCCGGCCGAAGCCGGCAAGGCCTATATCCGCGACTCTGAATTCATCCGGCGATAGTGTTGTCAAGGAAGTCTCCTCTCCTTATTGGCAGGTGTCTCGCGAACAAAGCGAGGCGCCCGCACCGTACCGATGCGAGCGCCGTTTTGTGTAGCTGAGCCTGATCCTGGGATTAAGGAACGCAGCGCTCCTCAGCTCTACGATTATAGCTCAGGCGTCTAGCCGATAGCCGCCTTGAGCTGGTCGACGCGGTTGAGCTGCTCCCAGGGCAGGTCGATGTCGGTGCGGCCGAAGTGACCGTACGCAGCCGTCTGGCGGTAGATGGGGCGGCGCAGGTCAAGGTTCTTGATGATCGCCGCGGGGCGCAGGTCGAAGGTCTTGGCGATAGCGGCCTCGATCTTCTCGACCGGCACCTTTTCCGTGCCGAAGCACTCCACCGTGATGCTCACAGGGCGGGCAACACCGATGGCGTAAGCCAGCTCGACCTCGCACTGCGTGGCCAGTCCGGCAGCAACGACGTTCTTGGCGACCCAGCGAGCGCTGTAGGCGCCGGAGCGGTCCACCTTGGACGGGTCCTTGCCGGAGAAGGCGCCACCACCGTGGCGGCCGAAACCACCGTACGTGTCGACGATGATCTTGCGCCCGGTCAGGCCGGAGTCACCAAACGGACCACCGATGACGAATCGCCCGGTGGGGTTGATGAAGTACTTGGTCTCGTCGTCCAGCATGCCTGCCGGGATGACCGGCTTGATGACGTGCTCGATGATCTGGCTGCGGATCTCTTCCTGGCTGATCTCGGGCGCGTGCTGGGTCGAGATTACGACCGTGTCGACACGCTTCGGCTTGCCGAAGGCGTACTCGATGGTGACCTGGCTCTTGCCGTCGGGGCGCAGCCAGGACAGGGTGCCGTCCTTGCGAACCTCAGCGAGGCGGCGGGTCAGGCGGTGGGCGTAAGCAATGGCTGCGGGCATGTACTCGGGCGTCTCGTCACAGGCGAAGCCCATCATCATGCCCTGGTCGCCGGCGCCGGTGTCGAGGTCGTCGGAGAGGCTACCCTCCTTGAACTCGAGCGCCTTGTCGACACCGAGGGCGATGTCGGCGGACTGGCCGCTCAGGCGCACCTCGATCGTGGCGGTCTCGGCGCTGGTGCCGTAGGCACGGTCCGTGTAGCCGATGTCGGTCAGCACCTGCTTGACGAGGTCCTTGACGACGTCTTCCGGAGGCAGCGGAGTGACTTCGCCGTAGACCCAGACCCAGTCCGTGTCTTCATCAGACTTGACGCTGGCTTCGCACGCCACGCGGGCCAAAGGGGTCTGGCTGAGGCACCAGTCGAGCACGGCGTCGGAAAGCTGGTCACACACCTTGTCGGGGTGACCCTCGGTGACGCTCTCGCTGGTCCACAACAGCTTGGGGCTGCTCTGGAAGGTCGTAGGCATGGGTGCTCCTTTCTGAGCAAAAACAGATTGGGTCTTCTGGATGGCCGGGCAGCGAACCGCCTAACCCGGCACAGGGTACAGCAACTATTCCGGGCTATTGTTGTCGTTGGGCTCTTTGCCAATCTTTGGTCGAGTCAACGAAGTTGCCCCATTACGATTGTGTTGCAGACACACAGCCCTTTCATCAGTCGTGGTGACTCGTCACAAACATTACGAACGAGACTCCGCGCCACCTCCCGTGCGTTATTCAGGACGATGAAATTCGGACAAAGTAGAAGCGAGACCGGAAACATCCGGTCTCGCTTCTATGAAGTTGTGCAGAGGGAGGGTTACTGGATCGTGAACTCTTTGACCATGCCTTGGAAGGCGTGCGGCGTACCGTTCGCCCCCTCCGTCAAGTCGGGCATGAAGCACACGAACGCATATCGTCCCGGCTCTAGCGGCTCGGTGAACACGAGGTTGTAGGAGTCGCCAGGCTGGATGTTAGAGGCGCCGCCGATGACGTTGACGCCCTCCGGCTGGTCAGGCGACTGCAGGGCCTGCATCAAGTCGACACCCGGATCCAGTTTGGCCAGGATGGCCTCGTGCGGCTGCTGACCGATGTTCTTCAAGGCGAAAGCGTCCTTGCCGCTCTTGA
>CAVSWS010000025.1:0-204213 GCA_963731765.1 uncultured Chloroflexia bacterium | reverse complement strand
ATCGCCGGCGGCCCCTAAGACGCACGCCCCCTGAGCCCGACATCCCGGTTCTGCACGATTCGCCGGTGAAAGGCGCCAATCCGGTGAGAATGACGGGCTGATCTCTCGTTCAAAAGACTTGACAGACAATCAAATGGATGCATCATTTTCGCAAATCGAATGCCGGGCTCGCGCGGAGCCTTATGGAGGGTGCGATGAAGGAGTACATGCTTCGCCGAGGCATCGCCCTGGTGCTCAATCTGTTCCTCGTCTCCATCTTCGTGTTTACGATGCTGCGCCTCGTCCCGGGCGATGCTGCTGCTGCCATCCTCGGCGTCGACGCGACGCCGGAGAACGTCGCAACCTTCCGAGAGCGCCACAACCTGAACGGCTCGATGTTCGACCAGTACGTCCGTTGGTCTACCGGCGTGCTGACGGGCGACTTCGGTACTTCCCTGCGGGGCGGTAGCAGTGTCACGAACGAATTCTTTAACCGGCTGCCGGTGACGCTGGAGATCGTCGTGCTCAGCTTCACGTTCACCCTCGTCATCGGCATCATCACGGGCGTCTACTCCGCCATCAAACAGAACTCGAGACTCGATGTGTCGCTGCGCTTCGTGGCGACGCTCGCCCTGGCCATACCGAACTTCCTCCTGCTCTCGCTCCTCCTCGTCATACCGGCGAGGGTGTTCGGCTATGCACCGCCCTTCGGGGCTACGGCGTTCCTCGACAGCCCCGTGGAGAACCTGCGACTCTTCCTGCCGCCGACGTTCATCCTCGCCGTTGGCGCCTCATCAGTGCTCATGCGCTTCACACGCTCCGGATTCCTGGAGGTACTACGACAGGACTACATTCGCACTGCCCGCTCCAAGGGCCTGTCTGAGAACTCGATTACGCTGCGGCATGCCTTCAAGAACGCTCTGCCGCCGGTACTGACACTCGCCGGTCTGCAGCTCGGCGGCCTGCTGGGGGGATCGATCATCCTCGAGCAGATCATGGGTCTGCCCGGCCTTGGCCTCTGGGCACTGAACGCCCTTCAGCTCAAGGACTATCCGATCGTGATGATCGTGGCGATGTACAGCGCTGTGACGCTGATGCTGATCAGCCTGGTCATCGACATTTCTTACGCATTCTTCGATCCAAGGATTCGCTACACGTAGGCGAGCGCAATCGAGGGAGAGACATATGGCGACGACAAGCAACGCCGATGAACTGAGGCGTTCCAATATCGACCCTCTGCTAACAGCCTCCGCTTTTACCAGACCTCGACACGAGATCTGGGAGAAGTGGCGCCACCATCCCCTGGGACTGCTAGGCCTGGCCGTTGTGATCCTGGCCACGGTGCTGGCAATCGCGGCGCCTTTCATTGCCCCGTACGACCCCGGCACCTTCTCCGGCTCTCCCCTGGAGTCGCCCAACACGCAGCACTTTTTCGGCACGAATAGCCTGGGACAGGACGTCTTCTCTCGTACGATCTACGGTGCGCAGGTCTCCATGGCGATCGCGTTCTGCGCGACTTTCATCGGCGTCGCCTCCGGTACCGTGCTCGGCCTGGTGAGCGGCTACTTCGGTAGCTGGGTCGACATGGGGTCGCAACGTCTCATGGAGGTCCTCGCTGCTTTGCCCGGCCTCATGCTTGTCCTCGTCGTCGTCGCGGCGCTGGGACGGCCGCAGGAGGGCGGCTCGAATGTCCTGCTCCTGGGCTGGCAGCTCCGCGCCCTTTCGATAGCGATTTCCCTGGGCTTCATCTTTGGTGTCATGCGCGTGATCCGCGCCGCCGTACTGAAGGAACGGAGCCTGCCTTACGTCGAGGCGGCGGTGACGATCGGCGCACGAACGCCTCGCATCATCTTCCGACACCTCCTGCCCAACGTGTTTCCCTACGTCATCGTCACCTTCACGACGATTTTTGGCGCAGTGATCCTGATCGAGGCCGGCGTCTCGTTCATCGGCTACGGCGTATCGATCGGTACGGCGGACTGGGGTCTGGACCTCGCCGGCCGCAACCGGGAGTACTTCCTGTCGGCACCCTGGGTAATGCTGGGGCCGGGCCTGGCACTGACCCTTACCGTGCTGGGCTTCAACTTTCTGGGCGATACGTTGCGAGACATCCTGGACCCGCGCTTGAGAGGTTCGCGCTAGTCGTAGGCACCGGTTTGGCGCGCTGCCGCGACGCTGTAGAGCTTGGCGAATGCCTCGGACAACGCCTGGGCGTCCTCCGGACGTAGCAGGCTGTCCTTCATGAGCAGGGAATTGATCGCGGCGGGCGTCGACGTGCTCGACTTGCCATCGAGCCTGGCCGCGGGGTTGGATGAGAGCGTGCGCTCCTCGAACAGCTGTAGCGCGAGCATGCTGACTTCCCTGGCCAGCTCCTCAGACGTGGCGTTCCAGATCAGCTCGGAGCCCCACCAGATGAGCAGACCGTGCAGCAGCGCAGACGCCAGCTTCGGGTCGACGTCATCTCGGTAGACGCCGGCGGCCATGCCGGCACGAATCGATTCCTCGATCATCTCACGCCCCGCCTGGACCATCTCGAGGTGAGTGCCGCGCAGCTCGACGTTGTGCAGCCCGACCTCGATCATCTGGAGGACGAAGCCCGCATCCGAGTTGTCGCGAGAGAGAAAGCGCTCGACGAGGCGAGCAAGCGCGGCCGGACCAGGAACGCCCTTCGAGACCTCGACGTTGAAGCGCTCCATGTACTTGTCGGAGGCCCCGAGTAGGGCCGCGTCCACGAGCTCTTTCTTGCTCTTGAAGTAGTAAGCCAGGGTGCCCGTGCTCACGCCGGCGCGCTCGGCGACGGTGCGCATCGTGGTGCGCTCCAGACCGTAGTCGGAGATGCAGTCCATCACGGCCTGCATGATCTGGGCCCGTCGTTGAGCTGCAACGGTTACGTCCAGCTCACGGGTCCGGTTGCTGTCCTGCCGCCTGCTGGGCGCGGGAGCGGCCTCTTGTTTCTTTGCCGGCACCAAATACCTCAGAGCTAGTCTAGGCGCTTCTGCCAGCAGACGAAAAGATTCGAAAAATGCTAGCCGGCTTTATTGACAATCCCCCAAGCCGGCCGTACTTTACGCGGCAAACGTGGAATTAATCAATCGTTCGATTTGTTACACGTATGTTCGGACGAACTCAGATTGGGTCGACCTGGATGGATCCGGAGGCTGAATCTGGGTTCCGTGCGCGAAGAGGGAGCAGGGTCTCCCGGGGGAGGAAAGCAATGGAGAGCTATTGGACAAGGTTCTCTCGCCAACGCCTCGCGCGTCGGCGACTGCTCATGACGGGTGCCGGCGTATCTCTCAGCGCTATCGCCCTCTCGGCGCTGGGCTGTGGGAGCGACGACGATTCTTCTTCGTCCTCGTCAGGCAGTACCGGCTCGAGCAGCGGCGCGACAACGGGTAGCTCCAGCGGGGCTTCCGGCAGCACGGGCGCATCGGCGCTCTACGGCGACTCCGCATCGAGCGACACGCCGAAGACGGGAGGCACGTACGGCGATACGTACACGTCTTCCAACAGCATGAACATCCTCACCAATGCATCCGAGTACGCGGCAATGGGTGGCCAGTACGTCTACGACCACCTGATCACGACTCGCACGAACGAGAACGCGCCTTACGTTCTCGAGGCGGCAGAATCGTTCGAGCAGCCCGACGAAACCACGATCACCTTCAAGCTACGTCCGGGCATGAAGTACCACAACATCGCACCGGTCAACGGACGCGAAGTGGTGGCAGAAGACGTCGTCAAGATGCAGGAGTTCGTCACTCCGCAGGACAACATCGAAAACAACTTCCAGAAGAACTACCTGGACCACGCTGAGGCGCCGGACAAGTACACAGTCGTCTACAAGCTCAAGGGACCCCGCGCCTATCTGTTCGACTCGCGAATTCTCGGTCACCCCGGACCCCAGGCGATCATTCCCTACGAGACCTTCGACAACCTGGACACGGCGCGCCAGGTCGGCAGCGGCCCCTTCATCCTGGACGACTGGGTGGTCAGCACGCGTTACCACTATGTGCGAAACCCTGAGTATCACGGCCGCGGCGCAGAAGGCCTTCCATACAGGGACGCCACGGACGTGTTCATCCTGGCCGACAACTCCGCAATCGAAGCCGCCATGCGCAGCGGCCAGGTGAGTGAGTGGATCCCGCCGCCATCCCAGTTCGACGACCTGAAGTCCTCCATGGGCAACAAGGTCCAGACGCAGGAGTACCTGGGACTGAACCCCTTCACCTGGAACATGAACATCGACAAGGACCCCTTCGGCGATGTGCGGTTCCGAGAGGCCTTCTACCGCCTCACCAACCGCCAGCAGTACATCGATCTGGTGTACGCCGGGCAGGCCGTTGAGCCGACCGGCTTCCTCGCCGCTTCGATGACGGGCTACCAGGTAGACGCCAGCCAGACTGCTGACTACTTCAAGTACGACCCGGCAGAAGCCAAGAAGCTGCTGTCGGCGATGAACTTCGATGATGGGCGCGAAATCGAGCTGTTCTACATTGGCCCATCGTCGACCGGCGACACGGCTGCCGAGGTAATGAAGCAACAGGCGGCGGCCGTTGGCATCAAGATCAGAATCGTGACTTTCGGGCTAGCAGAGGCGCTGCCTCGCACGCAGCGGGGCGAGTGGGAGATGTTCGTCGGCGGCCACCCGGGCTACGACACGCCCAGTGTGCCGATGCGGCACAACTCCAGCGAGCCGAATCACCAGTTCGAAGTCCGAGGGCTGAGGGACCCCGAGTACGACGCGATGGTCGAGAAGGCAGAGCAGACGGTCGACCTCGAGGCGAACCGCGAGATCGTCAAGCAGGCTCAGATTTACGCCATCTCGCACTACACGAGTTACTACGACATTCTCACGCCGGTAAACCGCCGCCTCCTCGATTCGCGGATCCGCAATTACGAGATCGAAGCCTCCAACACGGCGATGCACCAGGCACAGGTATGGTTCGACGCATGATCGAATCGTTGCGGGAAGAGGTCCCGGCCACGACTTGACCTGATCCGTCCTGGCCAGACAGCGCCGTCACTGCACCGAAGGGAGCGAGCCGAGATGAAGCGAAGCGAAGAGCGAATCCTCACCACCCACGCCGGGAGCCTGATCCGGCCCCGGGAGATCGTCGAGTTCGATGACCGGCGCATCGGCGGTGAGGATGACGGCTACAACGCGGCGCTCGGCAAGGCAGTGAACGACGTTGTCCGCCGCCAGGTACAGGCCGGCATCGACGTTGTCGACGACGGTGAGTTCTCGAAGTCCAGTTGGGGCACCTACATCAACCAGCGGGTTTCCGGCTTCCGCCCCGACCCGGAACGCTACATGGCGATCAACTACACGGGCCTGGACTCGGAGCGGTTCGCCGACTTCTTCGATGCGGAAGGTGGTGGGGGCAGCCGGCGGCGATGGCGTGGGGCCGACGTCTGTGTGGAGCCCATCGTCTACACAGACAAGACCAGCATCAACCGCGACATCAATCACTTAAAGGAAGCAGCAACGCAGGCCGGTGCAGTCGAGGCGTTTCTGCCCGTAGTCGCACCGGCCAGCGCCGCCTTCAACGGCGTCAACGACTACTACAAGACGGAAGAGGAGTACGTCTACGCCCTCGCGGATGCACTACGCAACGAGTACCAGGCGATCTACCAGTCCGGCCTGATCGTGCAGGTGGACGACGCTGTGCTCGCCAATGCCTACGACGACCTCATGGCGAAGGGCAAAGACGTTTACCGCAAGTGGGCAGAGCTTCGCATCGAGGCGCTGAACCACGCGCTGCAGGGCATCCCGGAGGACCGAGTGCGCTACCACCTCTGCTACGGCAGCTGGCACGCACCCCACGTCTCCGATGCACCGCTGGCCGACATCGTCGACCTGATTCTCAGGGTCAACGCGGGCGCGTACTCTATTGAAGCGGCGAACGTGCGACACGAGCATGAATGGCGCGTCTGGGAGGAAACCACACTCCCGGCGGGTAAGATCCTCATCCCGGGGGTTGTCACCCACCATACGATCACGGTGGAACACCCCCAGCTGGTTGCCGACCGCATCGTGCGTTACGCAAAGATCGTGGGACGTGAAAACGTGATTGCAGGCACGGACTGCGGCTTCCAGCAAGGCGCCAAGGTAGAGCGAGTGCATCCATCTATCATGTGGGCCAAACTCGAGGCGCTCGCGGAAGGTGCTCGTATCGCAAGCAAAGAGCTGTGGGCTTAGAATCCATCACTACGGAGGAACGGACATGACAGCAGAAGTCATCAAGGGAGCACGAGCCGGTAGCACCGTACCTCAGCCGGACCCGCCGGGCCCGGGTGAGCTGACACAGACGCCTCGAGAGATCGAGGGCCCGTACTTTCGGCTGGGTGCGCCGGAGCGCTCGAACCTGCTCGAGCCGGGCGACAAGCCCGAGCTCGTACTGAGCGGGCGTGTGCTGAACGAGAAGGGCACGCCGATCCCCGGCGCCATCGTTAACCTCTGGTCTTCGGACGCTGTCGGCAACTACGACATGGTGGGTTACCGCTACCACGGCTACCAGGTGTGTGACGCTGAGGGCCGCTACGAGTTCACTACGATCGTCCCGGGGGCGTACGAGCCACGCGAGGCGAAGCACCTGCACGTGAAGGTGCAGGGCGACTCCCGTCCGATCACGACGCAGCTATACATTGAAGGGGAGCCCGGCAATGAGGCCGACGACTTCTACTCATCGCTGCTGCTGGTCCACTGCACGACCGACGCCAACGGCACGAAGCACGGCACGTTCGACTTCGTGATCAAGCAGATTACTGAGCGGGAGAACGTCACACCGGAGAGCCTGGAAGCCAGGGTCTAACGACCAGCTCAACGTGAAGTAACGAAGGTTGGTGAGCATGGCCGATAAGCTCGCGGGACAGATCGCCGTCGTAACGGGCGCCGGCAGAGGCTTCGGCAGGGCGATAGCCAGCGGTCTCGCTGCGGCGGGCGCATCGGTTGTCGTGACGGCTCGGTCGGAGGACCAGCTCGCCAGCACAGTGGAAGAGATTACGTCAGCCGGTGGCCGCGCAGTCGCGGTTGCCGGCGACGTGACTTCTCGCGCTGACGTCGAGCGTGTCAAGCGCATCACGAAGGAGCAGTACGGCGACGCCACCATCGTTGTGCACAACGCCGGCGTCCCGTGGCCCTTCGGTCCCGTGTGGCACGTCGATCCCGACGAGTGGTGGGATGCGCAGGCCGTTCACGTGCGAGGTGCAATGCTCTACCTCAACGCTTTTGTGCCCGACATGATCGAGAACGGCGGTGGGCGCGCGATCGTGATCTCGAGTACGGCCAGCCAGGCCGTGCGACCCAACCTCTCCGGTTATGCAGTGGCCAAGTATGCCCAGAACCGCCTCGTGGAACACCTGGCTGCGGAGGGCGCGCCTTACAACATCCGTGCCTGGGCGGTGCACCCCGGCTCCGTGATCACCGGCATCTCGCACGAGACCCTGTCCTCGCCCGACGCGCAGAAGTACCTGCCGGACTTCCTTACCCGCCTGCGCCGGCAGCAGGCAGAAGACGATCCCAGCGTGGGCCTGACAGCCTGCGGCGACTTCTGTGTCCGCCTCGCTGCCGGCGAGGGAGACGCCCTATCCGGCATGTACCTCGAGCCGACCTGGGACCTCGCTGAACTGGCAAAGTCCCGCTAACACACGAAACGCCCCACTTGGCGGGCTGCCCAGGCCAGTAATCAAACCGAGAGACCGAAAGCTGCAGTTAGTAGAGTCGCTGCAGGAGGCGGAGGAGCGTCTGCTTTTCTTCCTCCGTGAAGCCGACACACGCGTCGGTCATGCGCTGGCTGAGGACGGGCAACACGCGCAGAAAGGCCTCCTCGCCCTCGGGGGTGAGGTAAGCGAGGCTCACGCGCCGATCATCTGGACTACCGGCGCGCCGCACATAGCCGGCACGCGCGAGGGCATCGATCAGGTTAGTGACCATGGTCAGGCTGATGTTGGCGGCGCGGCCGATGTTGCTGAGTGCCATGCACTTGCCGGGCGAGAAATAGAGCGCGCGTAGTACCGCCAGCCGGCTGCCCGTCACGCTGATTGGCAGGTTCAGCTCATCGATGGCCCGAGAGTTGGCGAGGAATTGCGCATGGTTCGCCTGCCAGATCGCCAAGACGACCGCGATCGAAGCAGGATCGGAGGTCTCGAGGACCTCCATGTATTGCCGGACGCCCTCTTCTACCCATGCCTGGGCCTCTTCCGCCGGCACCTGCTCATCAGCGTCCGTTGTCATCTTCGCCATTTCGTGCGTCTTTCGAACTCAAGGGAGCGAGTAAGCCTGACCCGCCTGACAGTTCTTCCCAGACTTGAGAGAACTGCTCGAACTGTATCGAAGCCCAAAACCATTAGCAAGCATGACCCCAGATCAGGCTTCTTGGAATAAATCTTGAGTAATATATTATCAAGTCTCTTGCATATTGATGTTAAACTTGGTATATAAGTATTGATCTAACCGGTCATGGGGGACGTCATTCATGACCACCTGTCACTCCATACGCCAGGCGCCTCGAAGCGCCGGGAAGGCCGCTGCAGTGACCGACGTGGGCCATTACGGGCCCCGTCTCAGGCAACACGCAACCACGCACTTAAGACATCGAGGGGGTAGGGAAGATGGCTTCCATTCGATTCACAGAAAAAGCACAGGAGGCGCTCGTCGCGGCTCAGAGCCTGGCTGAAGACGGGCACAGCTCCTCCGTTGAGGGGATACACCTGCTTCAGGCGCTTATCGAGCAGGAAGGTGGCATCGTGCCGCTTACCCTGCATTCGGCGGGCGTCGACGTCAGAGCCGTGCAGAGCCGGCTCGCGACGGAGCTGCAGGGACTCTCAAAGGCTTATGGCCCGACACAGGTCGCCATGAGCGAAGAACTGCGGCGTACGCTGCGACAGGCAGAAGACGAGGCCTCCCGCCTGAAGGACGAGTACGTCAGCACCGAGCACCTCCTGCTGGGACTCGCCGCCGCCAACGGACGGGCCGCAACCCTCCTGCAGGCGTTCGGGCTATCGCGCGATGCGATTCTCACCGCGCTGACACACATCCGCGGCAATCAGCGAGTCACCGACGAAAACCCGGAAGCGAAGTTCGACGCGCTGTCCAAGTACGGCCGCGACCTGACGGATTTCGCGCGCCAGGGCAAGCTCGACCCGGTCATCGGGCGTGACGAGGAAGAGCGCCGTGTGATCCAGGTTCTCTCGCGTCGCACCAAGAACAACCCGGTCCTCATCGGCGAACCGGGCGTCGGCAAGACGGCCATCGTCGAAGGCATCGCCCAGCGCATCGTGCGCGGCGACGTGCCGGAGGGCCTGAAGAACAAGCGCGTCTGGGCTATGGACCTGGGCTCGATGGTCGCCGGCGCCAAGTACCGCGGCGAGTTCGAGGAGCGCCTCAAGGCCGTGCTCAAGGAGGTGCAGGAGGCCGAAGGTAGCATCATCCTGTTCATCGATGAGCTGCATACGGTCGTGGGTGCCGGCGCGGCCGAAGGCGCCATGGACGCCTCAAACATGCTGAAGCCCCTGCTGGCGCGCGGCGAGCTGCACTGCATCGGCGCCACCACGCTGGATGAGTACCGCAAGCACATCGAAAAGGACCCGGCCCTGGAGCGCCGCTTCCAGCCGGTCATCGTCGAGCCGCCGAGCGTCGAGGACACGATCAGCATCCTGCGTGGGCTGAAGGAACGCTATGAGGTGCACCACGGCGTGCGCATCACGGACTCCGCCCTCGTTGCCGCCGCGGTGCTCTCGAATCGCTACATCGCGGACCGCTTCCTGCCGGACAAGGCGATCGACCTGATCGACGAGGCTGGAAGCCGCCTGCGCATGGAGATCGACAGCATGCCGGTGGAGCTGGACGAGGTCGAACGTCGCATCCTCCAGCTTGAAGTCGAGCGTGAGGCTCTGCGCAAGGAGACCGACGCGCCTTCGAAGGAGCGCCTGGCCAACCTCGAGCGGGAGCTGGCCGACCTCAAGGAGCAGCGTACGGCTCTTCGCGGCCAGTGGGAGAGCGAGAAGCAGCAGATCGAGCAGGTCCGTAACCTCAAGGAAGAAGCAGAGCGCATCCGTGTCGAGATCGAGGCGTCGGAGCGGCGCGGCGACTTTGAGAAAGCGGCTCAGCTCAAGTACGGCGAGCTGCCCGAACTGGAGCGTCAGCTGGCGGAGGCCGAGATGGACAGCGCCGGCAGCCGTCGCCTGCTCAAAGAGGAGGTGGACGAAGAGGACGTCGCAGAAGTCACGGGCCGCTGGACCGGCATCCCGGTGTCTCGCCTGCTGGAAGGTGAGGTCGAGAAGCTGATCCACATGGAGGACCGCCTGCACGACCGCGTTGTCGGCCAGCAAGACGCCGTCGAGGCAGTCTCGAACGCGATCCGGCGGGCTCGTGCCGGCATCCAGGACCCGAACCAGCCGCTGGGCAGCTTCCTCTTCCTCGGCCCCACCGGTGTCGGCAAGACCGAGCTCGCCCGTGCCCTGGCGGAGTTCCTGTTCGACGACGAACAGGCGATGGTGCGCCTGGACATGAGCGAGTACATGGAGAAGCACACCGTCTCCCGGCTCATCGGTGCGCCGCCCGGCTACGTTGGCTACGACGAAGGTGGTCAGCTGACGGAGGCTGTGCGCCGCAGGCCATATGCAGTGGTGTTGCTGGACGAGATCGAGAAGGCGCACGCGGACGTGTTCAACGTGCTGCTGCAGCTGCTGGACGATGGCCGTCTGACGGACGGTCAGGGCCGCACCGTGGACTTCAAGAACACGGTCGTGATCATGACCAGCAACCTGGGCAGCGCCTTCCTGACCGACACGGACGACCTGACGCGAGGCCGAGCCATGGTCATGGACCTGCTCAAGCAGTCCTTCCGGCCGGAGTTCCTCAACCGCATCGATGAGGTCATCGTGTTCGAGCCGCTGAACCGAGCGAGCCTGGACCGCATCGTCGATATCCAGATGAGCATCCTGGCTCAGCGCCTGCACCAGCGAAACATCGACATCGAGCTGACCGCGGCGGCAAAGGAGCGGCTCATCGAGGAAGGCTACGACCCGCAGTACGGTGCACGGCCCCTGAAGCGAGTGATCCAGAAGCAGCTTCTGGACCCCATTGCGCTGAAGGTGCTGCAGGGCGAGTTCCGCGACGGCGACATCATCCGCGTCGGTGCAGATCCCGAGGGGTTCATGTTCACCTGCGTCGTGAAGGGCGAGCCCGTCGCGGCATAATTAGTGCAGCCCCGGCCGGGGAATCGAGTCTCGGCCGGGGCTACTGGTCCAGCGCGTTTAGTTCGGAGGAAGGACATGGATTGGCTGAACGGCGCCAGCTTTCTCGGTGGTGAGCACATCTTTCGGGACAAGGATGGAAATATCGAGCGCATCGGCACGTCGCTGGTGTTCTACGGCCCGGATGGCAAGCCGAACCGAGTCGGCACCCACTCGGTCTTCCACCATAAGGATGGCAGAGTCGCCCGCATCGGCAGCGCAACGGTGATCTACAGCGCCGACGGCCGGCCGGCATGGATCGGCAAGGAGCGTCTCTGGTAGCCAGACGCCGCCAGGACGCATCCGGGTCGAAGGCCTAGCAAGAAGAAGTCGCGGGCTATCGTTTACGGATCCAGGGATCGATTCGTCGAAGAGAGGCGCGGGTGCCGAGAGGACCCGGGCCTCTCTTCATATCCAGTCTTGCCGCCGGAACTAAGATGGAAGCCAGGGAGGGACAGACATGGCAACGACGGCAAGCGGCGAAACCCTGATCAAGGCCTGCAGTCTCAGTGAGCTGGAGCGCGATGGCATGCGCGTCCTCTCGGCGGAAGGCAGGACGGTCCTGCTGGTCTATGAGAGGGGCGAGGTCTTCGCGCTGGACAATCGCTGCCCACACATGGGCTTTCCGCTCAGCCGCGGCACCGTCAGCGACGGTATCCTGACCTGCCACTGGCACCACGCCAAGTTCGACCTCGCCGGGGGCTGCACCCTCGATCCCTTTGCCGACGACGTCCCCTCATTCCCGGTAGAGGTGCGAGAGGGCGACGTCTACGTTGACCCGCATCCGATCCGGCGGGATGTCCAAGGACACCTGCGCAAGAAGCTGGACGAAGGGCTGGAGCAAAACATCCGGCTCGTCCTGGCCAAGAGCCTCATCGGCCTCAGTGAGCTCGGCGAGACCAAGGACGTCGTTACACGCGCCGCGCTGTTCGGGCTGCAAAACCGCGCAGCCGGCTGGAGCACCGGGCTCTCGATCCTCACGGCGATGGCGAATGTCATGCCGTCTCTGGCTCAGGGAGACCGGTCGCTCGCCCTGTATCACGGTGTCGTCCAGGTCGCGCGCTCGACGGAGAACCAGCCGCCCAACTTCGACCTCGAGCCGCTGGAAACGAGCGAGCGGCGCCCCGAGCGCTACGTCGAATGGTTCCGTCGCTTTGTCGACAGCCGCTCCGGTGAGGCCGCCGAACGTACGCTGCGCACCGCCATCCACCTTGGCCTGCCGCGTGACGTGATCGAGCACATGGTGTTCGCGGCCTGCACCGACCACCTGTTCATGGACGAAGGTCACTCGCTCGACTTCGCCAACAAGGCGTTCGAGCTGGTGGATCACATCGGCTGGCAGCACGCCGAAACCGTCCTGCCGTCGATAGTGCCGAATCTCGTGCAGGCGTCGCGGGCCGAAGAGCGTTCGAGCTGGCGACACCCCGTCGACATCCCGGCCTTGCTGCGCGACACGTTCGCCGAGTTGGACGACCTCATCGAAACCGGCCGGCAGAACCCGCAACCGGAGTGGCGCGGCCATGTCGATCTGGCCGAGACGATCCTGGACGGCGAACCGAAGGACACGATCGAGGCGCTTCGAGGTCTTATCGCAGCGGGCGTGTCGCTACAGGCGCTGTCTTCTGCCGTCTCCTACGCCGCAGCCCGGCGGCCGGTGCACTTCCATATCTCGAACGAGTTCGGTGACTGGGACACGGTGCACCACACCTTCACCTACACGAACGCCGTCGACCAGGCGATGCGGCGTGCTCCATCGAGGCTGCTGGCGCGCGCGATATTCGACGGCGCCATGTCCGTCTACCTCGAGCGCTTCCTCAACGTGCCGAAGCAGGCCATTCCGAGGCCATCCGGCAGTTCCCCGACGCCGCGTGACCTGCTCGCCGCCTTCGACGTGCAGGGCCACGTGGACGAGACGGCGCAGATCGTCGCCGACATGCTGGCTAACGGAGAGCACCAAAAGGTGATCGAGACGCTGGGCCACGCACTGCTGCGAGAGGATTCAGGCTTCCACGAGTTCCAGATCTACGAGGCCGCCCTGCGCCAGCACGCGGAGTTGAGCGGGACACCCGCGGCCGACCACGTGCTCATCGGCGCCGCCCGCTTCCTCACGGCCCATTCACCCACGGTCCGCGCGGCGCACCAGACGTACGACATCGCTGCTCGTCTCCATCGCGGCGAAGCGCTGCATGGCGACGCGTAGACAGAACAACTGGTGCCGCCCTTGTCATAGACGTATCCAATGGCAATCATTGACAAGAACGCGCTCTGGTGGTTCAATGTCATTAGGCAATGGTTGCCGAATCTTTTAGTAGAAACTTAGAGATGCAGGAAAACTACTTCGGATTGAACCGCGAAATTGGACCGGCGGGTGGCGCCGCTGGACCCTCATTCATGCCCGATGGATTGCGCGAGTGCACCTGCCACGCGATCGGGATGCGAGACGCCGAGTGTCCGCGCCACTATCCTGTGCGTGACAGCTTCCCGCCCCACCCACGCCGAGACGCCGGGCGCTAGCCCACGCAAAGCCAGATGAAGAAGGGGAGCGCGACGGTGACTGTCGCGCTCCCCTTCTTGTGTTTACCCGCGTAGCTTTAGCTGTGGTCGCCCTGGCTTACCGAGACGGGCTGTTGCGGTTCCCGGGCGCGTTCGGCGATCTGCTCTTCGGTGCTGCCGCGCATGAGCGATAGGATCAAACCGATGCCCGCCAGGGGCACGGCGAACAGGGCTGCCGCGTGCATGCCGTTAATGAAGGCCTGCTGGAACAGCTCGAGCGTTGCCGGATCGCTCTTGAGGCTTGCAATCGTCTCCGGCGATGGCAGGCCGTTCAGGGAGAAACCGGAAGCCACCGCGAAGGAAGCAAACGCCGTGCCCGCGAAGCTCACGCCGAGGCTCTGACCGGTGAACCGGAACATACCCAGCAGACCGGATGCGATACCGCGCCGGTTCGGCGGCACCGCGGACATGACGGCGTTGTTATTCGGCGCCATGAACATGCCGAGCCCGACGCCCAGCACCGTGACGCGCACCAGCACTTCCCACACAGGCATATCAGCCGTGATACCGGAGATCAGGAAGAGGCCCAGCATGATCGCGGCCAGACCGGCCGAGGCGATACCACGCGTGCCGACTGCATCGGAGAACCGGCCGGAGAGGGGCGCTACCACCATAAGGGTCGCCGGTAGCGGCATCATCAGCAGGCCGGCCGACTCGGCTGAGTAGCCTCGGAGGCTCTGCCAGTAGAACGGGAACAGCAACATCACCGTCGCCATGGCCAGCGTGGCGAAGAGGCCTGCCAGCTGCCCCGTGGCAAACTCGCGGATCTTGAACAGCGTGAGGTCGACCAGCGGTGCTTCGTTGCGCAGCTCCTGCCTGAGGAACGCGCCGAGTAGCACGATGCCCACCACGATGAGGATGAGCACCTTCGGTGCGCCCCATCCCCAATCGGGTCCCTTGCTCATGCCCAGCAGCAGCGTGCCCATGCCTGCCATGAGCAGCACGGCGCCGACCCAGTCCAGCGGTTCGCGAGCGCGGTTCGATTTCAGTGGCGGCAGGAAGACCGCGGCCACGATGGCGGCCAGGACGCCGACGGGCACGTTAATGAGGAACACCGATGCCCAACCGAAGTGCGTCACGAGGAAGCCACCCAGGGTCGGACCGACGGCCGCGCCGCCGCTCATGAGAATCGCCTGCACACCCATCGCGGCGCCGCGCTTGCCGGCAGGGAAGACGTCCGTGATGATCGCCAGGGTGTTCGTGGTGATCAGGCCACCACCGACCGCCTGGATGACGCGCGCGCCGATCAGCCACAGGATGGACGTCGAGAAAGCGGCGAGAAGGCTGGCGAAACCGAAGATGAGGACACCGAGGATGAAGAGCCGCTTGCGCCCAATGACGTCACTGATACGCCCGAACACGGGCACCAGGCCGGTGAGCACCAGCGTGTAGGCGATGAGCGCCCATTCCACCTGTGCCAGCGAAGCGTTGAAGTCACCGGCAATGCTCGGCAGGGCAATGCTCAGGATGGAGATGTCGATTACCACCATGAACAGGCCCAGTGCGACCGCGAACAACACCACCCACGGGTTATCCCGATCTATGGATCGAAAGAATTGCATGAGGTCTGGGGTTCTTCCCTTCCAGGCGTGCTGCGCCGGCAAAGCGCCCGACTGCAACACGACTCATCCGGCCTGACAGCGACGCTTGGCCGCCGGCCAGCGACGTGCCCTTTGCTGCATTGCGCCCGGACGAAGATGACTCCGTACGCGAACGTGCCAATGTACTTTCGGGGCGCTGGGTGGGCCATATCACCGACCCGATGGTCCCCTCTCGCAATCGCGATCCGGGATTCGCTAGCCGGTTGCCACTCAGATGTCCGTCGCCTGCATCCAGTCTAGCCCAATTATTCGCATGCACCACCGGTGTCATGCTCTTTTAGCGCTCGCATCTATACTGCATGCATGAATTCGCGCCTGATCGCCGTCGTTCTTGTGCTCATGGCTGTCGCTGGGGTGGTCGGCTACGGCGTGCGAGCAGTCAGCGAAGACGAAGAAGCCGTGGTGCCAGACGCGAGGGTCGAAAGCACCGAGACGCCTGAGCCTACTGCTGAGCCCTCGCCCGAAGTCACGCAGGCTCCGGCGAACACGGCAACACCAGCTCCCACCAGCACCGATACGCCTACCCCTGAACCAACGTCGCAGCCGCCGGTTGAGATCACCGTCGCTATTCTGCGCGAGAGCGACCCAGAGTATTCGATCGACGTGGAGTACCCCCAGATGGGACTGCCCTTCGACGCCACGATTAAACAGGCCGTCGAGAAGGCAGCTCAGGCATTGAGGGACCTTGTACAGCAGAGTCCGCCCAGCTCCGTCGGGTCTCCGGGGCCCTACTCTCTCACCGGCGGCTTCGAATCCGTCTACATTGGACCCGACATCGTAAGCGTGCGGCTAACCTTCTACTCCTATACGGGCGGCGCACACGGCGGTTCGGCCATCCACGGCTTCAACTTCGACCGCATTGACGGCCACCAACTCACTCTGGACGACGCTCTGCACCTGATCGGGCTCTCACTGGACGATGCCGCCGCTCAGGCCAAGGACCAGCTCATGGCCAGACTCGGCGATGCGCTCTTCGCAGATGGCACCCTGCCGAAGCCGGAGAACTACCAGACCTTCGTGGTCGGCGCTGACAGCGTCACCTTCATCTTCCAGGAATATCAGGTCGCCCCGTATGCAGCGGGGCCGCAGGAAGTCTCGCTCCCACGTGTGAACGAACTGCACTGAGGTACCGGGAACCAGACGACTCGTCATTTCGTCTTGACTGCGAAGGGTCCGAATGGCGCATGCATTTTGCTTTTGGCACTGTCATTCTGGATGCTAAGCTGGATCGCGGCCTGATCGGTGTTAGCCGATTGAGACTTAAACGACCGTAAAGGGTGTGCCTTTTTTGAACCTTCTACCCCCGACTTGGAGACAGGCCCTTAATCGCATTGCGCCCGCGCTGGCGGGCCTGATGCTCATCCCAGTCCTGCTCGCAGCGCTGCTGCTGAGCGGCGTCCTGGACGGCAGCTCGCAACCCAAGGTCTCGTCCGACTACTCGGCTAATGCCCGGGCGCTGGCGAGCCTCGGACCAGTTGCGGGCGCCGCAGCTTCACGCGACGGCTCAGGTCAGGCGTCAACGTCACAGCTTGACGTCATCCTGCCGGCCAACCAAAGCGTGCTCTCCAGCACGGCCTTCGCAGTGACCGCCACGTCCGGGCCGACTGGGGCCCCAGGCTCCACCGGCTCGTCAGGTACGAAGGGGTTGCCCGGCACCTCGTCGGTCACTCCGTCCAGCGTCTCGGCTGCCAACGGTTCGACGACGGTCGACGCCGCAAGCAACATCAATCTCGGCGGCCCGACAGGCACGACCGGCGCTGGCAGCGCGGTTGTCGCTGGCGCCGCCACCGAAACGTCGGTCCTGCCCGCCAACGTTGGCGGTACCAACGCCACGTCGACGCCGGGTGCCGGTGGCCAGACGTCGGCGACGGCCACCGCGACAACGGCTCCTGGTCAGCCAACGGCCACAGCTACGGCAACCCTGGCGCCAGGCGCGCCGACGGCAACGGCAACGACGGCTGTTCAGGCGACGAGCACCCAGGTCCCGCCAACGGCGACGACGGTCGTTCAGCCTACCGCGACAAACACCGTCGTTGTGGCAACGAATACGCCGATACCAACGAACACTTCTGTGCCACCTACAGCCACATCGGTCCCGCCAACGGCGACGCAGATTCCACCCACAGCAACACCGGCCTGCCCCAGCGGCAGCGCATCGCTAAGCGCCAGCCCGTCTTCGGTGACACCGGGCCAGGTGTCCAGCGTCTCGCTCACGGCCACGAACTTCGGCTGCAACGCCGATATGAGCGTCACTGCTCTTGGCAGCACCAACAGCGTGGGCACGACTTCGGCGTCTGGTTCTCTTTCGGGCAGCATTCCGATCCCATCAAAGGCTGAGACCTGCGCACAACTACCGAACATACCCGCGGGCACGAGGTACAACGTGAACATCTCTGCCAGCGCCGGCGGCAAGAACGCCAGCACATCGGTCACGTTGATCATGCCGAATTGCAACTAGCGTCTCCGGCTGTGGAAGGCCTCTCGAGTATTCGGGACTACCCAGGGTCAAGCGAAGTGGCTTGCTGAACTACAAAGGCTTGCGGGCGACCGAGAGCGTGTAGTAGCGGATGCGACGATTGAGAACGAAGTGGAAGATGCGGCTTAGCACCGTCAGGCCGGCATACTCTGGCAAACCGATTCGGCCTGCCTTGTGCTCCTGACCCGGCCATGCCTTGATATTGCGATAGAAGCCCATCAGACACTCCTGTGTCCGGTCCTTAACGTCGACTTCCTGGAAGCCGATCGTCCTCCATGTTTCGCTTCAAGGCCTCGGGGGAAGGGAGGTAGTTGCCGGTACGGCTCGACCTGGGCCTGCGCTGCAGTATGTCAGAGTGCACCAGCCGACCGCCGGGCTTCAGTACGCGGAATGCTTCCCTGAAAAAGTCCGAGCGGGTAGTGAAATGGAACGCCGCCTCCACGCAGATGATGTTGTCGAAGGACTCGTCCTCCAGCGCGAGGTGGGTCGCATCCATGCAAGCGAAGCTACAGCCCTCGGCTTCATCGAGCGCGATCAAGAGTTGCTGCTGCGACACATTGACCGCACAAATTTCTGACGCCGGGTACCATTCCCGTAACATCCGGGTGGTAGCACCCATACCGCACGCGACATCCAGGATCGTCCCCGCCTTATCCGGGATAAAGGACAGCAGGTGATTGACGAGATTCTCGCTTGCTTCGCGTTGGCTCTTAGTGTCGGGCGTCCAGTAGCCAAAGTTGAAGAACTTTGTACCGCCATAGTACGCATCCTGGAGCTTGCCGCGCATAGAGCGATCGTAATTGGATAGCGAAGCGTTCTTGATGACCTCGTCAGGCGTCCGATTCAATGAAGATCCCTCTCGGATTCGGGAAGTGCGGGTTCCTCGATCAAGTCTGGTGGTCCAGGCACCTTGAAGTCTTTGTTTTCCTCCCACCAGGGAGGATTCAATCCTGTATACATCTGGATATACACAGACAATTCGCCCCACTTGCGCGGATCACGCAATTTCTGGAAAAGGCGCGCTACCAGCCAGGCATAGCGAGCCGTGGCTGGAATCTCCGAAGCAATGCGTCCCATTGTATCCAGGAAACCTGGA
This sequence comes from uncultured Chloroflexia bacterium, assembly GCA_963731765.1. Lineage (GTDB taxonomy): Bacteria > Chloroflexota > Dehalococcoidia > DSTF01 > WHTK01 > WHTK01. The sequence goes on along the minus strand of CAVSWS010000025.1, from coordinate 185,273 downwards.
GCGTTCTCGAGTTCGAGGGGTTCGTAACCATACCGACTCATGCTCGTACGGCACACGGTTTCTATCAAGCGCAGGCGCTCGGGAGCCATGTTAGGCAATCGCATTTCAGTACTGACGAGGGGTTCAGAGGCCGTACGTAGCCACGGCACGGGCGGCATGTCATCGGGCGCCGGATTGTTTGCCGCGTGATCCAGGACGGCCGGGTCCCACTCTTCACCGACAAACTCAAGCACCCGACGCATCTCGCCCTCGGGGTCGAGGCGCAATGTCTCAAGTTTGACGATTAAGACCCGATCACGGAACTTGTCGATCTTGCGCCGCGTACGCTCGTAAACAATCGCGTTTGCCAGGTCGCTCTTTGATCCCCAGACCATCTTCCGGGTGGAGTCAACCGTGGACCTTGGATCGCGAACCATCACGATCACCCGCGCATCCGGAAAGTCTTCATAGATGTCTTTTAGGTAATCAGTTTCCCCAGGTGTCTTCTCCCCGTAGCGATTCCGACCGAGCGCCTCGGCCTTCAGGCGCATGATCTCCCGGAACGCCCAGTGCACGTCCTTGCGTGGCAGCGTTGGAGGAAGGTTCTTGAGCACCTCAGACCTCGCGATCTTCAGCCAACGGAAGCTGAAGGTCTGGAAGTAGTAGCGCAAGAACTGGTCGCCCGATACGTCGTCGGGACACAGGGAATTCCAGATGTAAAACCAGGGCTCGTGCGTGATGTAGATATTCGGATGCGCCGAAAGCAGTACACGCATGAGCGTGGTGCCGGAGCGAGGGTTGCCAACGACAAAGATCGGGGGCTTGTCGTTCACGCCTGGGCCTCCGCGTCAGTCTTTTCCTCCAGGGCGGACAGAATCTCTTTGACGACTGTGTCCGGCTTTTCTAAAGGAGAGAAGTGGGCGAACTCGTTCTTGCGCGTCCTAACCATGACGGAGGTCACATTCGGCAGATTGCGCTGAAGGAAACGATAGGAACGCCGCCATCCCACGGACCCGCTGTCATACACCAGGTGTATTTGCGCCTCAATCGTCTTTATCTTCTCCTGGGTCAGTTCGCCGATGTCCACCGCGTCTTTGAGGATGGTCGTGCTGCCGTACAGTTTAATCATGCGGTCCGTGGTCCACTGCGCCGGCATGTCTTTGAGCGGACCCCACTTGTTCGGGAGCTTGAACGCCTCGCGGAGCATGTACTCCGTATCGTATCGGCGCTCTTCGACGATGGGGATGCCCATACGCTCGAGCACGCTGGCAGCCCAGTCAGCCTTCTGCAGACGCTCCCGCGTCAGGATGGGCACCAGGGCCGGCACCGTGGCCTCGATAATCACCAGACGACGTACGCGCTCCGGGTAGAGGAAGGCGAAGTACAGCGCGACGTCGGCGCCGTAGCTGTGACCGACGATGTCGGCCTTCTCGACGCCGACCCGATCCATGAGCTCCTTGAGGTCTCTCGCCATGTCGGTCGGCGTGTAACCAGTCTCGGTCAGGGAGCTGTAGCCGTGACCACGGAGGTCGTACGTCAGCGTGCGGAACCGGTCCCAGAGAGACGGCACAATCCGAAAGTGCCACGTCGCCAGGTTGCCGCCGATGCCATGGATCAGGACTAGATCCGGTCCCTCACCAATCTGCTCGTAGTGCAGTACCGTATCGTCCGAAAGCGTTACTTTGGGCATATGTTCAGGGAAGTCTAACCGGTTGCCTTGGCTTGTGCAGAGACCGCGGCGTTAGCACCCGTGTGCTCTGATACAAAGCCAACCAGCCCTCCCAAGGTAAGTTCTCGGGTCTCTGGAGGCATCTCTCCCAGTTGTGTGTAGAGATCGTCCAGTGGCATGACGCCATACTTTCTCACAAGCGTCGTGCAGAGCACCACAAGGTCCAGCGACTTCATCTGAAGGTCTGCGATGAGCCGGGTTTCCGGCGTGAGATCGCTGTCGTATTCCCAGTCGGCAGAAAGTCCCTCAATCGCTGCCACAACGCTGTGGAAGATGTCGTTTTCGTCCGGCATAAATCCTGACCTTTGAGTTTCTGTAGCGCCCGTTTAACTTCGGGGCGCCTGGGCTGAGAGGTTAGTGGCCTGTATCAGCCGGCTCACGACCGCTCGCGAGGCTTCGGCATCCGAGTCCATGCTAGCAACCGCGACAACGGTATTCTCCACCTGCTCTAACCATACGGCAGGAGAGGCTGAGAGAGAAGATGACCAGGTTCCAACTCCGTGAACTTCGCCGTCGGAGCCTTCTTCCAGCGCCACATCGGCCGGAAGTAGCGAAAGGCCGTATTCCCTTTGAAGCAATCGACAGACGGCTTCTTTGGCCACGTGCTCTTGTAGCAGATCGGCCGGGGTACCTGCTGTCAGCCCGAGTCGTTCGCGCTCGGTCCGGTGCCGTATACGCGAGGCCCAGATGCGCCGCAGCGTACCGGTCTCATCCTCAATGCGTTCCCCCTGCAATCGTAGGCAGACGCTGCGGCCGCTGGTCTCGGCCGAGAGCTCCTCGGCGAGATGCGGCAGCGCACCGGGCCGTACGACGGCCTCGAGGACCTGCGGGATATCGAAGCGCCGGTCCAGCCAGCCGGTGACCCGGAACTGGAGCCCGGCGTCGCCGACAACGTCGAAGCTCGCCTCGACGCGTCGTTCGTCTACATGGGCGATGGACACATGACAGGTGAGCTCTTCGCCCGCCTGCGAGGACGGCCCGAAGAACTCGATGCATTCCACGCTGACCGGGAACACCAGGCGTCCGGATTCCAGACGCTCAGCGGTCCAGAAGCCCAGCAACTGCCCTGCCGCGTCCAGCGCGATGGGATCGATGTGGCTGTGGAGCGGCGCCTGTCCCGCGTCAAACACCAGCGTGTCCGGCACGCGCAGGCTTGCGGCGACGGACTTCTCGCCCGTCCCGTGGAGCGACGCCACACCTCGCCATGTCGCTCCGTGGTACATCACCGCGTCGTAGAGCTCGCCGGCCGAGAGCGAGGCGGTGCGGTCCGTGAGCGCATGCTGCACCTCGGGCCGTTCGCCGTGCACCGGCGCCAGGATAAGCTCTGCTTCAACCGCGACGGCCGCATCGCCATCACCGAGGAGCAGGATTTCGCCGTGGAGATGGGCCGGCGTGTCGGACCGGCGCTCGACGCGCACTTCGAGGGTTCTAGGTCCATCGCCAAACTCGATCCACCGGCGGGCTCGGATCGCTTCGAGCCGCGAAACCACGTGACCCGGCATCAACGCCGCCCCCGCCTGGGCCAGCAACTCCAGGCTCAGGGCCAGGGGCATGACGGGCACGGCCAGTAAGGATTGGTCGAGCATGGAGACGTCGCGACCAATGGTGTGGTCCCGAAGCCACTCTGCCCGTTCCGGGTCGACGGTCAGGCGAGCGGTTGCCGCCAGACCAGCTTCGAAGCGGGTGAACCGACCGAGTACCGGATGAGTAGATGTTGTCGCCCCTTCCGCCGACGAACCGGCGTCGACGGAAGTTAACTCAAAAGGGCGACCACCTACCTCTCCTACGAGGACGTCGACGATCTGTTGCAAAGTGCGGCAAACGGTCAGCTTTTCCAGGTTTACTTCGCTGAGCGCGGGCTGCTGGCTGCGGAGCGTGCCCAGGATCTCGACCCGCTTGATCGAGTCGATGCCCAGGTCAGCTTCCAGGTCCGCGTTGACGTCGATGACCTCGGGCGGGTAGCCCGTTCGCTCACTGACGATCTCACGCAGTGCTTCAGGCAGGACCACGTCAAGCGATGCGGTGGCCGTCGCGACCGGCGCGGAAGTGGCGACGGGCTCTTCGACCGGAGCCGTGTGAGACGTCGAACCGTTGCCGTTACTGCCGTTCGAGCCGTTCCCGTTCGATCCGTTCGTGGAGACGACGGGTGCGGAAACCGGCTGAGATGCTGGCTCCTGGTACACGGGCGGCGGTGGTGGTGGAGGCGCATAGGTCGTCGCTTCCAGCGGCAGTTGCGGCACGGCACTGTTGTTGTTCGGATACAGCGCCGGCGCTATGGCGTGCCAGCCGTTAGAGCCGCTGCTATAGGCCGCGCCATCGTTGCTCGCAGGAGCCCCGAGGTAGGCCAGCAGGACACGTTCCTGCACGGCAAGGAAGTGGTCCATCGTCTCCAGGAACCGGTGCGTGACGCCGGCAAGGTCGTCCTGACCATAGTGAGATGGCGGGCTCAGGGGCATGACAGATGGTGGACTGGTTTGTGGTGACAATGCACTTTCCTCTTCGAAGGAACTGATCGCGGGGTTTTCGATGTGGGCTTCCGGCACCGATGCGCCGGCTGGTTCTTCGTGCGTCTGAGCTTGCATCGACTCCTGCGCCGACGCGGTCGAGACGCCGTTTGCGCGGCCTCGCAGCGACAGCTTCGAGGCGTCGATGGTCATGGATGAGAAGCCGGTAACCAACGGAACTTCAGTGATGCTCCTTTTTGTAGCGGAGCTGGCCTCCTGCAACACCAGCCTTCGGGCTGTCAGGGCCTGGACATCGAAGTTGACGCCCTGCACGAACAACATGCCAGCCATGTGGTTGAGCTGCGTCAGATCGCTGCGCTGCTGCAGATTGCTGGAGTAAGCGGCGATCTTCTTGCCGCGCAAAATGTCTTCCACGAACGCTGTCAGGTGGTTACCAGGCCCGACCTCGACGAAGACGCGGTAGCCGTCCTCGTACATTCGCTCGATCATGCGCCGAAACTCGACGCTCTCGGACCACTGGTTCGCTACCAAGTCTGCCAACGCGGCCGGGCTTGATGCGGGCTCGACTGGTGCACCAGTGGCACAAGAGTAGATCGTGGACAGCGGCGACGCGAACTTAGACTCGTCCAGGGCCGCTCGAAGGCGGTTGCTGTAGGCCGAGAACCACTTTGTGTGATACGGCCGGTCAAAGTTCAGTACCTCGACAATCATTGCCTGCTCACGCGCTGCAGACTGGAGCGCCTCCCGGGACGACTCGCGTGTGACGACGACGACCTGGTTCATACAGTTGTCCATCGCCACAAAGCCGTCGGCGCCCGTCTTCTGGAGCAGGCCTTCGACCATCTCGCGGTCGCCGCCAAATGCCATCAGCACCGCCGGCTCGATAACGTCTTCCTTCTGTGAGGCCTCGTGCACCTTCAGCAAAGTCGAGGCGAGGCTCCCGAAGTCGTCCTCAGCACCAGCACGGAAGACGCCGGCCGTTCGAAGCGCCGCATATTCGCCGCTGCTGTGGCCCGCGACCGCTTCGGCCTTGATGCCGAGGGACTTCAGGACTCGCAGCATCGCTTCGTCCGCGCCCAGGACGCTCGTAACGGCGCCGTCCATGGTCCAGAGATACCTGCTCGATGCGAGGAGATCGTCGTCCGTTGCGGACCACGAAGGCTGCAGGAAGTGGCTGGGAGCGGGACCATCGCCCGCTTCGTGGTAGGCGTTCATCTCATCGAAGGCAGAGCGGGCCTCCGGGAAGTGCAGGGCCAGCTCCTCCATCATGCCGAGGTACTGCGAGCCCTCGCCCGGGAAGAGGAAGGCGACCTTGCCCTCCGGCGCCAGCGGCGTGCTCGTGTAGAACACACCCGCAGCCTCACGGATGCGCGTCGTTTTGGGGTCCGAAAGCTTGTCTCGCGCCCGGCGCGCCTTTTCCAGCAAGTCGTCTCCAGACGTCGCCACAATGGCGAGGCGGTGCATATGCGTTGGCTGCGCCTGAGACGCGAGCCGGCCGGCGATAGTTAGCAGCGATTCGCCGTTGCCGGCAACCTCAGCGGCTTCGAGCTCGGAGACGAGCTCCGACACTCGACCCGCCAGCGCTTCCATCGAGGCGGCGGTCAGGACGACCAGCTCGCTCTCCCAGGGCGGAAGGTACGCGGCGGTGCCATTGTCGTCCTCGGCGTTCTCTGCGTCCGCCGCTTGCGGTACGTACTCTTCCAGCACGACGTGGCCGTTGATGCCTCCAAACCCAAAGGCGCTCACAGCAGCCCGGCGTGGGTGGGAGGTACCACTGACCCAGGGTCGCGTGGCGCCATTGATGTAGAACGGGGTCTTCTCAAGCTCCAACTCGGGGTTGGGCTCTTCGCAGTGCAGCGTGGGCGGCAGGACCTTGTGGTAAAGCGAAAGCGAGGCCTTGATCAGCCCTGCGGCACCTGCGGCGGGCATCGTGTGTCCGATCATCGACTTCACGGTGCCCATCGCGACGTTCGGCACGGGGCCACGGCGCGGACCGAACACCTGTGTCATCGACTGCACTTCGACGTGGTCGCCGACAGGCGTGCCGGTGCCGTGCGCCTCAATCAGCGAGATCGTCTGCGGGTCAACGCCGGCGCTCTCGTAGGCCCGGCGCATCGCGAGCACCTGCCCCTCGACGCGAGGCGCCATCAGGCCGCTGGCCCGGCCATCGCTGGCGATGCCAACGCCGCGCATGACGGCGTAGATGCGATCGTGGTCACGCTCCGCGTCAGCCAGGCGCTTGAGGACGAGGAAAGCGATGCCCTCGCCCAGGATCGTACCGTCCGCGTTTTTATCAAAGGGTCGGATTTGCTCCGAGTGCGAGAGAGCACCCATCTGGCCGAAGACACCCAGGATTGGCATTGAGGTCCATACCTGCGAGCCGCCTGCCAGAGCCAGATCGCAGTCGCCGTTCAGGAGCTCCCGCGTCGCCATCTTCATCGCCACGAGTGAGGAGGCGCAGGCCGCGTCGACCGTGTAGTTCGGCCCCATGAGGTCGAGGCGGTTGGCGATGCGGCCCGTGATCATGTTGGGCGTCAGCGCCGGCGCCGTGTCCGCTCCGAACTTGGGCAACGAGTCCTTCAGTTGCTTGCGGATCTGCTCCAGGTCCTCGTCTGTCAGGTCGGGCTGGATCGCGCGGATGACGTCGAGCGTCTGCGTGACGATCAGAGTGTGCTGCACCGCATTGACGCTGCCGGAGTTGGGATAGAGACCCCGACCCAGAATCACGGCCGTGCGGTGGCGCACTTCTTCCGCGGCGTCCGCGTAGCCCGCATCGATCAGGGCATCACGCGCCAGCTTAAGGGCCAGCCACTGGTCCGGTTCGCCGCCGACATCCTTGGGCGGCACACCGAACGGTAGCGGGTCGAACGTCGCAAAGTCCTCGATGTAGCCACCGCGCTTCGTGTATACGCGGTCCGTCTCCATTGAGCCCGGCTCGTAGTAGCGCTCCGGGTCCCAGGCGCCGGCCGGAGGGTCAGTCACGGCATCGACACCGTTGAGGATGTTGCGCCAGAACGCCTGCACGTCGCGCGCGCCGGGGTAAAGGCAAGCCATGCCGATGATCGCTATGGCATTGCTGTCCGGGCGGTTTGAAGGGGCGGGTTGTGTAGTCAAGAGGAAGTTACCCCGCGGTCAGTTTTGGCTTTGTCAGCCAGCCGGTTCAGCGCCTTGCTACCGCTGGACTCGAAGTCATTGAGATACGCCACCAGCCGGCCGTCCGGGCTGTAGAACCAGAAGTCGGTGTGGCTGATGGGCGACTGCGCTTCCTGACGGATCCGCATCTCACAGCGAATCGGCTGACCCTCGATCGCCGCCGGATCGACGACGGTCAGGCGGCGCACGGTCGATGGCAGCAGGGTAACGTCCCACTCCAGGCGCCCCCAGATAAGTTGTACCTGGAACGCGGCATCGATCAGTACCGGATCGAACGACCACCCGCCACTTGGCTGACCGAACAGCGTACGCGGCAACGGCGCCTTCAGCAGAGCGGTCGCGCCTTCCGGCCCGATAGCTTCGATGCTCTCGATCGCCTGGAACATCGGCCCGTGGAACAGCCATGCGCTGTAGGCGTCCTGCACCGTAAACACGGGCGCACCGTTGCGAGGCGATTGCAGCGGCGCAGGCACGTCCACTTCAATACCGGTCGAGGGGCTCGATGTGAGCTCCAACGTGGCGCGGTAGCTATCCACAGCGCCCTTGCCCGCCTGTCTTATCGTGGCAAGCGTGGTGGGACCGTGTCCGTTGGCGCTCGAAGCGGGTTGTATTTGTACCTCCAGCTCCACGCTCTCGCCATCGACGATGATGCCGTGGAACACGCGCACATCGCGGATCGCCGCGACGTGCAGTTCGGGCGCCAGCGCGTTTCCGGACTCCGCCATCAGCTCCATCGCGAAGGCGAAGGGCAGGACCGGCCTGCCGTCGAGCATGTGGTCGTTGAGGTAACTGTTTGCATGGAGAGAGATCGTCTTTCTGACGAGCAGACTGCCGTCATCGTTTCGGACCAGTTCGGACTTGCCGGCCAGCAGCGGCCCGCCGTTCATTCGCGTGCCTTCTACCGTAGGTGACGCGACGCGTTCGCCGAGCGCTCCGATAACAATTTCGGCAGGCTGGGCAGAAGCTGTGAGGACTTCGCTGACAAAGGACTGCACGCCTTCGGCCAGCGGGATCAGATCGATGCCGCGCGATTGGAATTGACGCATGACTTCGAGCGAAACCATGCCCTTGCCCTCCCACGGGCCCCAGTCCATGGCAACGATGTGCGCGGGCCAGCGATTCGCCAGCTCCCGCGCGACCTTGTTCATCACTTCGTTTGCGGAGGCGTAGTCGATCTGGCCGCGGTTACCGTGTCGTGCCGTTATCGAGCTGAAGAGGGCGAAGAACTTCAGCGATTGGGGCTTCAGGCTGGCGATCATGACCTCAAGCGGTCGCAGCTTCGTCGCGAGAACACGATCGAACGACGCCACGGTCTTGTCTGCCAGCAAGCGGTCTTCGATGATGCCTGCGCCGTGGATGACGCCATCAATGCGGCCAAAGCGCTCGTACAGGCGCGCGATCAGCCCGGCGAACTCGTCAGCATTGGTGATGTCGCAGGCCTCGTAGACGGCCGTGGCGCCCGCGCCGGCGAAGCGCTGCAGCGTCTTCTCGACCTCACGCTCTCCGATCAGGCGGGCATAGTAACTCTCGATGTCTTTGGGTGTGCTCGGAGCGTTTTCGCTGCGGAGCCTTTGCAGGATCAGGCCCTTCAGCGTCCGCTCGTCCTCCACGCCTCGCAGCTCATCGCTCTCCAGCTTGCCGGTGAGCTGGGTGCGTCCGACCAGCACGTAGGTCGCCGGGGATTCCTGCGCCAGCGCCACGGTGCAATCGGCCGTGATGCCGCGCGCGCCGCCCGTGACGAGGACGACCGCCTCACGCTCGAGCCGGATCGACTTTTGCATCGGCATGGTGTCCGCGACGAGGTCGACAACTCGTCGCTCGCCCGCTTCGCCGCGTCCGACCTCGACGTAAGCGTCGGCCGTGAGCAGCTCGTCGATTACTTGCTGCGCCGCGACGTCGTCGGAGCGCGTCGCAAGGTCGATGGCCTTGACGCGCACGTCCGGCCACTCCGGCGCCAGGCTCTTCACGAACCCGGGCAGCCAGTAGCGCCCCTGGGTCTCGCCCGAGAAACCGCCGGCAAACCCGAAGGCGCCGTCCATGCGCGTAACGCCCAGCAGTGCGGCGCCGCCCTGCCCGGCCGAAGCCTGCAGGTCCTCTCGCAGCAGCTTGCTCAGCCAGAACAGGCTGTGGATGCCTTCGTCCAGCTTTGTGCTCTTGGCGTCGAGACCATCCATGTAAACCAGGCCGGAGGCGAGGCCGTATCGCTGGTGCAGCGTCGCGACGAGCTGGGCGGCTTCTTCCTCGCTCGGGTCGACCGGCAAGTGCAGACGGTCGGCATGCCCGTTCTGGCTCGATGCCGTGGTGTCAACGACGCACGTCTTGTAGCCCTTCGCCGTCAGCTGCTCTGCGGCCAGCGAGGCCAGCTCACCGCCCCCGACGATGACAACAACACCTTCGGGATTGAGGGCAGAGTTTCGCGTCGCAAGGGAGACTGCGCGTAGCACCGGCATGTAACGCTTCGTGATCACGGGCGTTGTGGGCGCCGTCGGCACATCGCTTTGAAGCTGCGGTGCTGTAGGCGGCAACGGAGCCGGCCCCGGGGTCGTTGCCAGCACTGGATCGGAGCCACGTCCGCGCGCCGAGTAGAGGTTCTGCATGGCAGCCTCTTGCGCGTGCAGATAGTGCGTCATGACGTCCTGGAAGTGCGCCATCACACCCGCTCGCTGCGAGACAGTCGAGGGGGCAGGGCGGGGCGCAGGCAGCGGCGCAGCACCGTTCCCGCTCGCAGTCGAGGCTTGGGTTCCGCTGCTCACAGGAGGCGGCGAGGATGGCGATGGCGATGTGGGCGTCTGAGGCGTCGCTAGCGCCGGGGCTGCCATGGTGGGCGGCATGTCGCCGAAGTACACCTTCAACGGCAGCTCCGGCAGCTTGACCGGGACGTTGGCCGGGCGGGCCCGACCGCCGTTCACGAGCCACGTCGTCGCCGAGAACTTCGGCATCGCGGCCGGGAGGTCCTTCAAATCGATAGCGGTGACTTCGCGTCCCTCATACAGCGCATCGAAGTCCACATCGACGCCCTCGGAGACGAGCGCGGCGAGGCCATTGAGGAAGGACCAGATGCCGGGCTTGTTCGGGTTGTCCAGCGCGATGCTGAGGTGGGGCTCGTCTCCCAGGTTCTGATCGACGAGGCCGCTCATCACCGTCTTCGGCCCGACCTCCACAAAGAGCCGGGCGCCCGCGTCATACATGGCCTGGACCTGGCGAGTGAACTGGACGGGACTGGTCAGGTGTTTCGCGAGCTGGGACCGGATGGCGTCCGGTTCGGCAGCGTGGAGTTCCGCTGTCGTGTTGGAGAACACCATCGATTGCGGCGGTGCGAAGTTAATGCCCTGCATGAAGGCCATGAGCTTCTCAGCCGCGGGCGCGACGAGTGGTGAATGGAAGGCACAGGCAACAGGTAGCTGCTTGGCGGTGATGCCCTGCTCCTTACCCCACGCGATCGCCTTCGCGATGTCGTCTTTGGTGCCGGAGATCACGGTCTGCTTCGGCGCGTTGAGGTTGGCGGGCGTGATGCTGGGGAAGGCTGCCAGGATCTTCTCCACGTCTTCCATCGGCGCCAGTACGGCCGCCATCGTGCCGCTTTCCTCGCCGGTGCTCTCGTTCATGAAGCGCCCGCGAGCCTCCGAGATACGGAACAAGTCCTCGGCGGAGAAGACGCCCGCGGAGTAGAGCGCCACGAACTCTCCGTAGCTGTGCCCGGCGCTCATGTCGGCGTCGACCCCGTACTTGCGCAGCAGCCGCAGCATTGCAGTCTCGACCGCACCGAGCGAAGGCTGCGCCACGCTCGTGTCGGTGAGGGCGCGTTCCAGCGTCTTCTGGTCTTCCGGTGTGAACCAGGGCGGCGGGTAGATGTAGTTGCTCAGCGCCTTCGCGTGCAGGCCCGTCAGCGTGTCGTTCGCGCGCTGCAATTCGTCCTGGACTGCCGGGAACAGCACGGCGAGGTCGCGTCCCATGTTGAGGTACTGCGATCCCTGGCCGGGGAAGAGGAAGGCGACCTTGCCGTGGGCGGCCAGCGGCGCATCGCTGTAGTGGACGCCCTTCGGCATGTGCACTCGGCCCGTAGCCTTCTCCATCTGCTCGATGGCGTCCTGAAAGGAACCGAGCAGCTCATCCTTGCTCGATGCGACGAGGGCCAGCACCGCCGATCCCTTCACCGTGCGTGCGCGCCGGTTGATAGAGTACGAAAGGTCAACCAGGGAGGGCTGGGCATCCGTATCGAGCTGCTCTGCCAGCTGTCGCGCCGCGGCGAGAAGGCTCGACTTGTCCTCGCCACGCAGGACGAACAGCTCTGCCTCCCACGACGGCGTCGCGGGCTCCAGGCGCTCCTGGAACTCGCCCTGATACTCCTCGACTACAACGTGGAAGTTCGTGCCGCCGAAACCGAAGCCGCTGACACCGGCGCGTCGCGGCTGGCCGTTGGCCGGCTGCAGCCAGGGACGCGTCTCCGTATTGACGTAGAAGGGGCTCTCTCCGAAGTTCGCCTGCGGGTTCGGTGTCTCGACGCCGATGGTCGCGGGCAGCACGCGATGGTAGAGCGCGTTGACAATCTTGATCAGGCCCGCCACGCCGGCCGTCGCCTTTGTGTGGCCGATCATCGACTTCACGGAGCCAACCGCCACGGCCTGCGCCGGCGTTTCGACTCGCTGAATATGCGGGTGAGTGATTCCAGCTCGGACTTGTCGCCCGCCACGGTGCCGGTGCCATGCGCTTCCACCAGGCCGACCGTCGCCGGCGAGAAACCTGCGTTGGCGTACGCACGTCGCAGGGCTCGCATCTGGCCTTCCGGGCGAGGCGCCGTGAGACCGCGGGCGCGACCATCGCTCGAGCCGCCGACGCCGCGGATGACGCCGTAAATGCGGTCGCCATCGCGCTCAGCGTCCTCCAGGCGCTTGAGCACCAGCGATGCAAAGCCTTCGCTGATCGCGATGCCGTCCGCGCTGACATCGAAGGGGCGGGAGCGGCCGTTGGGCGAGAGCGCCTGCGTCTTGCTGAAGCATAGGAACCCGAAGGGCGACTGAATCGCATCGACGCCGCCCACCACGACAACGTCGCTTGTCTTGGCCTCGAGGTCTCGCACCGCCAGGTAGACGGCCGTCAGCGATGAGGCGCAAGCCGCGTCGACGGTGTAGTTCAGGCCACCGAAATCGAAGCGGTTGGCGATGCGCCCGGCCGCGACGTTCATCAGCAGGCCGGCGAAGGAGTCTTCTGTCCACTCCGGTAGCACACCTTCCAACAGGTCCGCGACCTCTCCGGCCTTCTCGCCGAACAGCTTCGGCAGGTTGGAGCGCACGACGTAGCCGTTACCGAGGTCGCCTGTGCCCCCACCGGCGCCGAGGATCACGGAAGTGCGCTCGCGCGGAAACGGGCGTGACTCGTAGCCTGCGTCCTTCAGGGCGTCCCGCACCATAAGCAGGGCCAGAAGCTGGAAGGGCTCGATCGACTTGAGAGAGGCCGGCGGCATGCCAAACTCCAGCGGCTCGAACGGCACTTCGTCGATGAAGCCGCCCCAGTAGGAGTAGACCTTGTCGCGCGTTGCCTTGTCCGGATCGAAGTAGTCCTTCGGGTCCCAGCGTTCGACAGGAACCTCGGTCACAGCATCGACGCGATTGAGGATGTTCTTCCAGAAAGTCTCCAGGTTGCTTGCGCCGGGCACGATCGACGACATGCCGACGATGGCAACGGCACACGGCGGCGGCGCGCTGGCCGCTTCGGCTCCGGCGGCGTCCATCGCCTCGAGACAGCGCACAGAGCCGTTCGAGATCTCGTCGTGCAGCTCGGCCACGGTGCAGGTCGCGGCACGCATCGAAGCGATCTGCCCGATCATGTACATGCCATCCGACCAACGCTCGGAGTCCGGCATCAGGATGAAGCGCGGCGCGTCCGGCGTCTTGCCGTAGTCCGGGTTGCGGTTGATGCCTTTCGAGGCGATGCGCAGACGGCCAATGTTCAGCAGCTCAAGCTCGTCTTTAATCTGCTCGGTCGAAGCACCTTCATCTACGAGGCGCTGTCGCTCGCTGGCAAACAGGTCGACAAACGGCGAGGGCAGACAGCGAGTCGCATAGCCGGGAGCGGACTCAAGGACCACGGTGCTCTCCGCCTCGATGGCGGCAGTCTGGAAGCTGGGACCGATGGCGCCGCCGCTGACGGCTTCTTCTGTAAATAGATAGGCGGTACCGCAAAGCACGCCGATGGAGACACCGCGGGCTACCAGGGGAGCAGCAACCGCCGACACCATCGCAGCGGAAAGACCGTCGTGCACGCCGCCGGCGAACAGGAGCTGCAGGCCTTTTGCCTGCGGGTTGGCATCGAGGTACTCCAGCAGGGTCTCGACCGCCGAGTTCCACAGGACGAAACTGCTGCGCGGCCCAACGTGGCCACCGCACTCGCGGCCCTCCAAGACAAAGTGGCGCGCGCCATCGTCCAGGAACATCTTCATCAGGCCCGGCGAGGGCACGTGAAGATAGGTGGAGATGCCGTCCGCCTCCAGCGCCTTGGCGTGGTCCGGGCGCCCGCCCGCGATCAGGGCGAACGGCGGCTTGTACTTCTGGAGCAGCGCCATCTGCTCTGCCCGCAGGTCAGGCGGCACGAATCCGAGGATGCCGACGCCCCAGGAGCGCTCACCCAGCAACTCCTTCGCTTCTTGCAGCAGCGGCTCGATCTCGTCGCCCTTCATCAAGGCCAGGGCGATGAACGGCAGTCCACCGGCCTCCGCGACCTTCTTCGCGAACTCGGCCTTGTCACTCACGCGTGTCATTGGGCCCTGTACCACCGGGTAAGCCGTGCGATGTACACCGCTCAGGGCAGCATCGGGGCCGAGGGCAAGCTGTTCACGCGCCTGCACCGCCTGCTGAACCATCGACTCCCGAATGGCGCCGATAATGCCGCCGACAGTGCGGAAACGCTTCGCCAGCGGCGACGCAAAGGCTGCATCCTGGCCTAGCGCCCACAGCGGGTCCGAACCGACCGCGGTTTCTTCGATCACGCGCCTGCGCCAGGCCCGGCGACCTTCGGCGTCATCCGGCGAGAGGTCCGAAGCCTTCAGGTTACGAACGCGTCCCGGGGCCGCAGAGTCCTGGCGGGAATAGCAGCGGAACAATGCATCAAACTGGCGGCCGATGACCTCGGTCTGGCTGCCGTCCATCGCGCTCAGCCGCGTTCGAGACACTTCGGGCAAGCGAGATTCCTTCGCCATGAGGAGTTGACTGTCGAGCACCACGCCTTCGAGCCCCGCAACCAGGGTCGCGCCAGCAGTGTGAAGACCGATGCCGCCTTGCAGCCATACAGGCAACTTCACGTGGTCGTGCAAACGCTGCGCCAAGACGAACGCCGTCTCTTCACCGATCCATCCGGCAGCCTCGTTACCCTTCGCGATCAGGGCATCGAAGCCGGCCTTCTCACATCGCAGCGCGTCCGGCAGGCTGGTGACCACGCCGACCGCCATCAAGCCGTGCCCGTGCACGGCCTCGACCGCCGTGCTCAGCGCCACATCTTCGATGAAGTGCGTCGCGAGGATAATCGTCTCGAGGTAGTTGAGCTTGAGGCTGAGCACATCGCTCAGCAGGCCAGTGTCCGAGGCATCGACCAACACGCCGAAACCAGCTTTCGCGTGCTCCGACAGGCGCAACAAAGCTTTGGATGCGGCGTTGGAGTCCGTGGAGAACTCCAGATTCAGCACGCCCAATGCGTCCGCCCGCGAGGCAGCAATAGCAATCGCGGGGTCAATCGACTCGGCGGCTGTCAGGACGATGACGTTGGGGCGGCGGGCGGAAATCAATAGTGCAGCCTCCTCTGTGCCCGAGGCACGGAGATCATATGTACGAGCGGGCAGGACCGTCAATGAATCGGGAGGCGACCTTGATACCGAACAGCCCCTTGTTTATGAACACTTAATAACTGCTCAACCCAAAATCGCAGGATTTACGCAAGCTGAAGTAACCGCAGCGTCGCCTGCGGATGCTTCACTGCCACAGCGCCGAGCACGCCTTGCGCAAGATCGAAGCTCAACAGGCTCCAGTCCGCTATCGGGCGTTCCCCTAGTCTCACCAATCCCGTCCTCGCCTCCCGCGAGAGCGAGACTTCGATACTCTTGAGCGACACCGCCAGACCATTGCCCAGCGCCTTCACGAGCGCTTCCTTGCGGGTCCAGCCAGTCAGGAATACGAGTAGGCGACTTTCCTCAGTGGCCGCGGCAAGCTCCGCTCTCTCGTTGCCGGTAAACACCTCACCGGCAACGACATCCATACCTAATCGAGGCCGTACCACCTCGATGTCCACGCCGATGGCGTCATCAAGAGTCACGGCCACCACACACCAATCCTCGGAATCGGACTGGTTGAACTGCAGGCGGGAGCCCGGCAAGTCCAGTGCGGGCTTACCGACATCGCCGTATGTGAAGGCAAGCGACTGCGGGGTGACACCGATGTACAGCGACAGTACCCGCCTCAAAAAGGCGCGCCGGGTGACGAAACGCCTAGTGCCTTCCGTGTTGCGCAGACGTTCGGCTCGCTCACGCTCATCCGCGGACAGGAGACTGGCATCCTCGTCACGAACCGTCCCCAGGACGGCCCGCCACAGATGCACTTCGCCTGGCTGAAATATCGGAGCGGAGCTCCACACTCCCCATTCCGCACCGAGTTGCCCTGCACTTGGCCGCATCATCCGTGCCTGGAGAAGAAGTCCCAGATAATCGCTGACGCATCGATCGAATCGGTTGTCGTGCCGAGGAACGCTTGGGGAACTGCGTGCCGGGCCACGTGTGTCCGCCGCCTTTTATTATGTATAGCTGCACGCCTGCCTTACACCCGTTGAAACTCTCCAGCGTTACGTCCGACGCGATGTCGCGCACTGAATCGGCGCACAGCCATTGTGCTTGGCCCATTGCCGTACGGTGTCCTGTATAGGCTTGCCAAGCAGGCCGCCGTCGAAAGGAATCACCTTGTCCGAGGTGCCGTGGAAAGCCAGTACCGGCATCGGGCCGATCTGATCGCAGGCTCCGGAGTAGGTCGCACCGGAAACAAACGCGATTGCGGCAAACCGTCCCGGCATCGAGCATGCCAGCAAGGCGACCATCGCACCGCCGTTAGAGATACCGGCTGCATAAACCCGTTGCTGATCGACGCAGAGGCTGCTGTTTAGCTCGTCCAGCATGTCGGACACAAACGTGACGTCGTCAACGTAGCCGGGCTCCCGAGTGCCGCTGACATGCCAGTGATGTGGCGTGCCCAGGGCTTCCGGGGTTACGAGGATGAACGGTGCAGCATCTGCATCATCTTCGAAGCCGGAGTATTGTTCCTGCTCCTCCGCGTTACCAGCCAGGCCGTGTAGATTGAGGACAAGGGGAGCTGGCTTGTCGGGCTGGTAGCTCGTGGGCAAGTAAAGGCGGAAGTGGCGCTCCTTCCCACTGGAGGTGATGGTCTGCGTTATGGAGCCCGTGGGCATCGGCTGACCACATCCGTTCGGGGCGACTTGTCCAGGGCGCGGTCCGGCCGCTTGGGGCGTCACCAGGTCCGTCTTTGACTCTTGACATGACGTCAAGAGCACCACCAACAAAATCAGAACGGTCAATTTCACCTTGGAATGCTACCGGCCAGTCGGAGTCCTCACAACCAGATGACATGTGCCTGAAACTGCGCCAGTGACTTTGCGGTTAATTCGTTTCAGTTTGTAACATTTGCCCGGTTTACTGATTGACACTCGGCCGTTTCCGCCACTAAATTCCATCAGGCACACACGGCGGGAGCGTCGTGTGGCTATGCGTTTGCGTGGTGTAGTGGGCCAGTATTGCCCGAAGCGGAGTTCATGAATGATAAGAGGTACCCAGTGAGGTTAGAGAATCCATCGCGCCATTTCGGGCTCGGAAACGGGCGCCTGACGTTGGTGGCTATTCTGGCAACCGTCCTCGCCCTGGTCGTCGCTACTTATTACGTAGCACCGGCAAGCGCAGACACAGCCAATGCCGGTAACGCAAGCGCTACAGCCGGGGCTGACGCCGCATCTGCACTCGATGTGTGTGTAGGCGGCAGCATCGGCGGCCACGCCGACACCAACTTCGTAGTACCTGTTTCGGGTACGGTTTGCAGCCTGAGCGACCTGTTCGGGCTGCACACTGTTCAGGCAACGACTCCCCTTAGCAACGGCATTACGAGTCCCCTGGCGTTCAGCACGGGCACTTGCAACCAGTGTCTTGCGGGCGCATTCACCTCGGCCGTTCAATCAGACTTTGGGATCGCGGCCTCCAACGCCCTGAGTTTCGCTGACTTCTGCAAGACTTGCGGTACCTCCGCAGTGGCCTCTGCAGCAGCTGACGACCCGGGTTCGGTCGCGGGCTCGACAGCCCTTGCGATCGCAGACTTTTGCCAGCGCTGCGAGACCGCCGCGGGTTCAGCGGTAGCCGCCGACAGCGGTTCATCCGCATACGGCATCGCTGACAGCCTTTCCACGGTTTGCACCCGATATTGCTCGGCGGAAGCGCAGACAGTCGTCGGCGCAACCCTGGGATCGGACGCAACCGCCTACACCCACGCAGTCACTGCGGCGTGTCTGGCAACCTGTAACGCCAACGCGTATTCCAACGTGTTTGCTGCGGGCTTCTCCAGTGCACTCGGCGACAACGACACGGCGCTTTCCGAGGTCTGCATCGCATGCACTGCCACCTCCAACGTCAACGTCACTGCCATCGGGTTCAGCAACGCGTACGGTGAGGGCGACGCCTACTCCGCCTTCTGCGGCAGCTGCACCAGTTTCTCCGACAGTACCGCCATGGCTATGATCGGCAGCAATGCGTACGGTAACGTCTGGGCAGACTCCAACCTCTGCACCAACTGCACGTCTTCCGCAACTGGCGATGTCTCTGCAACGCTGTTTAGCGATACATATGGAGAAGTCGCCGCTGTCGCCCTGCGTTGTGGTGACTGCAACGCAACTGCGAACCTTGCGTCGGCTGCCAGCATCTTCAGCGACTCCTACGCCACCAACTACGTACTCGCGACAGACTGTCAGCCCGTTTCGGGCGGCAGCGACTGCGCCGCTTCTTCTAACGTGAACTCCAACGCTTCTATCTTCAGCTCTGCCTATGCAGTCGGTGGTGCTAGCGCCGCCCAGTGTGTGGCCGGCTGTGAAGCTCAGGCCAATACGTCTGCTGACGCGATGATGTTCAGCACCGCCACGGCTATCAACGACACTGCGACGACCTTCGCCTGCGTCACCTGCAGCTCAGAGTCCGACGTCAGTGCCAACGCGACGAACTTCAGCAATGCGTATGCCAACGGCGATGCTCTGGCTGCCCTCTGTCTGGACTGCCAAGCCGTCTCCATGGTTAACGCCGACGCCAGCGGCAACAGCGAAGCGACTGCCCTCGGCAACGCTACGTCTCAGCTCAACGCCTCGGGTAACTCCATGACGGACGTGAACGCCACGGCCACCAATGGCAGTGACGCCACGGCTATCGGCAATTCGACGACTGAGCTCTGCCTCACGCAGTCCTGCTCGTCTTCGACGGTCTCGCACGCCACGGCGGACGAGGGTAGCCTTGCCATCACCAATGGCAACTCCTCCTCGTCCCTGTGTGTGGGCTGCAGCTCCTCGACCGTTGTCGAGGCATCTGCCACCAACGACAGCCACGCCAAGGCTCTGGGGTCCGCAGACTCCAACCTCTGCCTGAACTGCTCGGCGCAGACCGTGATTCAGTCGAACGCGGCCAACAAGGGCGAGGCAATCGGCCTCGGCTCCTCGAACGCCACGTCATGCCTGAACTGCAACGCCCAGACCGCAATCATCACTGACGCGGACAGCAATGTCGGCCACAGCGAGCAGACTGCTGTCGGCATTGGTAACTCGACGTCGACCGGCGGCTTCGCCGGCACGGCGATCATCGCCAACCCGGATGCGGGTGGCGCTGGTACCGCCTTCTCCGCCAGCGGCACAGCCACCAATGGTGCCTGGGCTCTGGCAGTGAACGACGGCACGGGCAACGCAATCTCCATGGGCAACTCAATCTCGAACGGCAGCACGGCCGGCACTGGCGCCATCGCCACGTCCGGTGCGGGTTCCTGCTACGGTGAACTCGTCGCCGTCTGCAGCCTGTTCGGTCCGTCGGCGGTCACCTCGACCTCGATGACGCCCTAGTTCTCGCTAACAGCGAAGAAAGAGGCCGCTGGTTAAGCCAGCGGCCTCTTTCCTTTCTCCGTCAATGCTCTCTTCCCTCGACGAGACCACGGGATTAGAAGTCCAGGTATAGAGCAACAATCCACCCATCAGCTCCGTGTACAGCAAGTGCGCATTTGCTAGCTCGCGAGACCCAGGTCATGCGAAGAAGCGTTCAGCAAGCACCCGAGGGAGGAGCACCCTCCTCGATGAACCGGAGGCCTCCCTAGAGGCCCAGGAAGGCCTCTAGACCTGCTGGTGCTACCCCCATGTCCCCTCCCCCCTTCCTCCCGCCCGGAGCAGCGGAAGCAGCAGTGACCAGGCGCTTCTGCGAAAGGTGGTGTAGTCATCGCGCCTGCACTGAGTCCTACTTCAACCGACGTCGAAGACCGTCCGCGTCGGGATGGCCAATTGTCCGATGTGCGTCACGCCCAGCGAGAGTCCATGAAGACATTTCACAAAGCTGGCGTGAAGCCATGGCACTGGCTGCCCGAAACCAAGGTCCGAGACTCCAGAAGTCGGCGAAGGTGACTCTTTGATCAAAGACGACGGCGAGCCTCACTTACCCGCGCAATCAACACAAGGTACTCTCGGCGATTCCCACAAGAGGAAGAGGGGCAAAGCCGGCTAAGGAGCCCTCAGGAGCGGACAGTCCACTTCGGTGGTTCGAGCCGAACCCACGCCACGGTGCAGAGCCGGCGCAGGAGGAGTGAAGGATACGACCTGCCGTTCAGCTGTTCAGCAGGACGGCCACGTACGTCCACCGCACGAACGGCTCGTAGATCACTCGGTGACGTTACGATCCGCACAAAAAGTCGAAGGCGCATCGACGGCGCATCCCTTGTTGACTATCAGCCCCGCCGCCACATCATCAGCGGCTGGCGGAAAAGGTCGAACTCAGTAGGACACGTTCATTAGGTGGCGGATGGGCGCCAGGTGCCACTCCACAGTCTCGCCATTTCGAAAAGCATGCAGCAGATGACATCGCTCCCTGTTCGTCTGATGAGTCGCCGCTCACCGTTTCCCGGACCCGCCCTATCTCCGTCAACAGCGACGCGTATGAGCATCACGGCAGCCACCGCGAGTATTAAGCGGAGCCAAGGCTACCGAGCCCCGTGCGTCCCCGGAAGAAGATGCAGGCAACGAAGAGGGCGGCGTGGAAAGCTATCGCACGGAGTGCCGAGCGTGAATGACTCTGGGCCCCATTGCGGGCAATTCAACAGAGCTGCGCCCGAACTCCCGAGCTATTGAGGAGATCGGTACCGGCAAGCGCATTCGGTTGGCAAGAGGAGCAAAGTGTCGCGCTCAACTCGACATAGAAGGACGGTGGCCCAGTGCGCCAGTTATGCTCACAAAAACCATGATGCCGTAAACATGACCAAGTAATGGAGGAACCACAGATACTTCCGTATTGTCTTTGAAGAAGACCCCCTCATCCCTGTCGGAGGCCGGGGGGTCCAATGAACGGTCCATACGTAGAGAAGCTGGCACCGGCGGAAAAGCCGCCGACCGAGACCATGGGCGTTCACACAGCCACGTCCATGAGGGACAGCACGCCCATACACGCCCACGGTTACAGATAAACCCAGGACGGTTATGCACGTCATCAGTAACGCCTCGAAAAGACCACCACATGGAGCACACCGGGTACGCGAGGCGCGGGATGTCAAGCACGACAAAGCCCCAGAATGCTGCTCCCGGGTGTCCTGGCGCAGGGCGAAGGCTCGTCAGGGAGCTGCCGCATGAACACCACGCCCAGTGTCATCAGGACCCCGAGACAATCGAGCGCATGATACCGCTCGCTGACGGCGCCCCTGCGGGGTGCGCCGCTCGGGCCGATCGCGGTGCGGACCGGCTGATTCGGCCGCGATCCTTGAGCACTGAGCCAGGACGAATGTGGATAGGCCAGCAAGTGCCGAGACCAGGACTGTTCGGCGGTAAGCGTTGTGTCTTTCCAGTGGGCCAAGAGCAAATTCGGCCACGTCTTCTCTGGCTTAAACCAACCTGACCTCAGGCCAACGCGAGCTTCGAGCTCTCTGAAGCCCCGCTGTCAGGAACAATGAAGTTGTTTAGGGATCTCACCAGTCGAGCGCAACCTGGACGCCAATACCGTCAGTTGGCTACATCCAACGCGATTATCCGGCCCAGAAGCACTTGACGCCCTCTGCCTCCTTTGCCGCCCGCATTCCAGGTACACACCATTTCTGAACAAAGCAGAGGGCCCGGAATGCTCCGGGCCCTCTGTACTACGAACCTCTATGCCTTGAAATTCATCAAGGAATCGAAACCGATGACGGTGGTGGCGGTGCCTTCGTCAGCGTGATAGTTATGTCAGCGTAGAAACACTTACCTGTACCGTTTCCGGTCCCATCGTCCGGACAGTCGCTGTTGCCGCCCTGGCCGTAGATACGCGTTGTACCAGCAGCGTAGTCACCCGGTAGCCAGAACGCGTACGCGTAGCCGGGGAAGTCCGGAGCGGCAGGCGAGTCATCCTCGAGACCGCTGAGGGCAATCACCAACGGCTGCGACTCTGACAAACCAATGTTCAAAGTCGAGCCGACCCCGCCAACGTCGCCAGCACCGTCCGGGTTCTTGTCGAACGAGAAGCAGCGGGCGCTATTGAGGTCCTGCGAAAGGCTCCCGAAGCTGAGGTGACACGTCGCCGTCGGGTCAAGCCCGATCAGCCACATAGTCCACTCGCCAGCACCAACGCCCCGGGTGCATGGGCCCACGGAGCATGGGTCAAGGTCGTTATAGACGTGGAACTGCGAGATGCCAACTGAGACCGTGACATCCCTCGGGAGTACGCTAATGGTCTTCGAAGCAGTGTTGTTGTTCTCACACCCCACACAGGGTTCAGGCACCTGGTTGTACAGGTCGACCGTCGCCAGCGAGTCGTAAGAACCGTCCTTCGGGTAGCTGCTCTGCAGATACACCGTCGTCGATGCGCCAGGCAGAAGACCAGGTACGGTCGTTGTCTTCCCGAAGTTCTTCGTGTCATCCGGCAGCCACTGAACCACGAAGCTGTCCGCCGGGTAGGTCCCGTTGTTCTTCACCGTGATCGCCGCTGTTACCGTGCTGCCCTTGAAGTACAGCATCGGCGAACACGCGTTGCCATAGCCGACGGCCTGTGCACACAGGTCCGTGCTCAGCGTAAAGCTCGTGATGGCCAGGTCAACACTGCCAGGCGAAACCACCAGGTCCGCCAATGCTTTGTTGTTCGCTTCGTTGGTTTCCAGGATGTTGTGGAACGCGTCAACCTCCGCGATCGCGCGGAAATTGTTCGCCTCCGGGTACTGGAAGTCGAACGTCACTACCTGGCTGGCGCCGCCGGCCAGGCTGTCGATTTGCACTGTCTGCGTCGACAGGCTGACCGATGAGATCTGGAACGCGTCAGGGTTAACCGACAGCTCGAAGTTTGTCGCCGGCGTGTTGCCCAGGTTCTGGATCGTCACGCTGAACTGCGTGTTCTCGCCCTGTACCGGGTTCGCAGGCGTGTAGGAGAAATTCGTGATCGTCAGGTCGATGTCGGACGCGTTCACCGTCACCGGCAGGGTCAGCGTGTTGTTAGACTCGCTTACCTCTCGGACACGGTTCGCGCTATCAACCGTTACTGTCCCATTGAACGTGCCGCCCGTGGCGTACGTGTAGTCGAACGTGATGACCGTCGTCGCGTTTACCGCCAGCGGGCCGTTCACCTGCTGAGTCAGCGCAAGAGCCAGCGCAGAGGGCTTCCACTGTACCTGGAAGTCGTCCGCAGGCCGGTGGCCTACGTTCTTCACCGTCACCTGCAGCTGAGCCGGCAGGCCGGCAGTCGGGCTGGCAGGGATAACGTTAGTGCTCTGGATGATCAGGTCGGGTAGCGGCGGGTCCACCGTCAGATCCCGACGGTAAACGTTGTTGAATTCGTTCGTCTCCCGAACGGCGTTCAGGATGTCCACCGTCGATGTCGTGCTGAATGTCCCGGGCAAGGGGTACGTGTAGTCAAACACCACGTCTGTTGCCGTGTTCGCCGCCAGGCCGTTCACCTGCGTCGACTGTGCCGTGCCCAACGGGCTCGGCTTCCACTGCACCCGGAACTCACCGGCCGCCGTATTACCCTGGTTGTACACGTGCACTGTCGCGGTCATCGCGTCCGTAGACACCGACGGGTCAGGGTTGTAGTCCACGCCCGTGATGATCAGGTCGCTTGCGGCCTTCTGCACTGTTACCGACAGAAGCTGCGTGTTGTTCGTCTCGAAACTCTCAGGCACCGCATTGGCGGTGTCAACCCGAGCGATCGTCAGGAAGTTCCCAGAGTTCGGGAACGCGTACGTGAGGTTCACAGTCGTCGATGCGCCTGCAGCGAGGCCCGCGACGTTCGTCGAGGGACCCGTCGGCGCCAGCGCGCCCGACTTGTACTGAACCGTGAAGCCAGTTGCCGCGCAGGTGCCCTGGTTCTTCACGGTCACGCTGACCGTCGCGTTGATATCCTCTACCGGGCTTGTCGGAGAAACCGACAGCCCTGTGATCGTCAGGTCAGCGCAGTTTAGCGCAGCCTGCGTCGGTCTCGAGCTTGTTGCCATAAAGAAGACCATTAGGGCTGCCACCGGCAGCACCATCAGTAAGCGCCTTCGTAACGACTGGCTCACTGTTCCCTCCTGGCCCCGGCTACTTACCTGGGGCTTAAAATTGACGCCGATTCAGAAAAGCGCCAACGAGCCGGCGACCACTTGGTCGCCGGCTCGCTTTAATCCACTACGAAAGCGGGTTAACCGTTATCGAGTGACTCGAGGTGTTGTTGCCCTCGTTCGTCTCAACAATGATGTCCGTTGAGTCGACTGTCACCTCGGTTGTGAACGTCCCGGACTGCGTGTAGTAGCCCTGGAGTTGGAATGTCGTGGACTCACCGGGGTTCAGGCCGGCAACCCACTTCTTGGGGCCGGAGAGGTTGTTCGTGGACAGCAGCCACTCCACCTGGAACCAGTTGACGGGGAGGCTGCCGTTGTTCTTCACCGTAATGGTGGCGGTGACCTTCGCGAACCGGTCAGGACTCGAAGGCGAGGTCGTGAAGCCGGTCACAATGAAATCGATGTTGTCCGAGTTTACCGAGAAGTCCTTGATGAACAGGTTGTTCGTCTCGTTCGTCTCATTAACAGTGTCGAAAGCGTCGACTTCCGCGATGGTGTGGAAGCCGCCGGCAATCGGGTAGACAAAGGTGAACACGACGTTCGTGCTGGCGCCGGCGCCCAGAGAGTTGACCTGCTTGGTCAGTGTACCGACGCTCGGGACGATGAGGTTGTTGGCGTCAGGGTTCCAGGAGACGACGAACGGACCAGCCGCGTCGTTGCCCTGGTTCTTGATGGCAACCGTCACCGTTGCCGTCTCACCCTGGTTGGGCGAACTCGGCGAGACGGTGACGTTAGTAATCGTCAGGTCAGCCGTCGAGCCCTGGACCGCAATGGCCGAATCAAGCGTGTTGTTGCTCTCGATCAGCTCGTTGATCGCGTCGGTGCTGTCAGCCGTGGCCGTTGTGTTGAACACGCCACCGAAGTGGTAGATGTAGTCGAAGCCGACGACGGTGGAACCGCCGATACCGAGTGCGCCGACCTGCTGAGAAAGCGGCGCAGCCAGAGGGCTGGGCTTCCAGCTCACCGTGAAGGGAGCGCCCGTGGGACCGTAGCCATTGTTGGCCACTGTTACGGAGACATGGACGTTGTTCCCAGCCACCGGGCTAACAGGGCTGAAGCTGATGTTGGTGACCTGAAGGTCGGGTAGCGGCGGAACGACCGTTACTGAAGTGTAGTCCGTGTTGTTGAACTCGTTGGTCTCAGACACGAGGTTCGTCGAGTCCACCTTCACCTTGGTAGCGAAGATACCGACATCCGGGTAGTTGTAGTTAATGGGGCCAACAAGCGTCGAGTTCCCAGCGGCCAGACCATTGACAGTCGTCGTGACCGCCGGCGTGCCAAGCGTGGGGTTCCAAGCGACCTGGAACTGGCCGGCGTCCGTGTTGCCCAGGTTGTAAACCTGCACGTAGGCGCCAGCCGCCTCACCCTGGACTGCAGGGACCGGGCTCACGTAGAAACCCGTAATCTGGAGGTCCGTCGTTGCAGGAATCACGCTTACGGACTTAATCGCCAGGTTGTTGACCTCGTTGGTCTCGGAGACAGCCTTGTAGGTGTCGACGTTGACCAACGAAAGGAAGTTGCCGTCCTTGGGGAAGGTGTAGGTCAGGTTTGCCGTGGCCGATGCACCGGGCGCTAGCGGGCCAAGGGTGGTGGACGGCCCGGTTGCCGCGAACTGGGTTTGCTTCCACTGCACAACAAAATCCGTATTCGTCGAGCAGGTACCCTGGTTCTTTACTGTGATGCTAATGGTTGTGAGGTGCCCTTCTATGGGCGTTGCCGGGGACGTAGAAAATCCCGTAATCGCCAGGTCAGCACATGGCGTCGGTGCAGCGCTCACGGATGAGACAACTGCCAACGGCGCCAGTGCCAAGAGCATTGCTATCAAAATTCGATGAACCAATGACACTCGCATAGTTACCTTCCGTTCTCGCCTACACGTTTCATCGCAGACTGCCAGAAACTTGTTTCAAGAGCATTTCGCTCGCTGAAGCAAAGCAATGATAGAGGCATCGGTCAATAGCCCGACGCACAATTACTCCCACGTGGTCTCACCCGTCTATGCCGCCAGCATCCATTTCCGGCGGCGAGAGACGGGGATGTCCTCCGGTAGCACAACAGGGTCATGTCGAACCCACGGTCTAAGCAGCGATCCCGATTCACTTGCCCTAACGCAAATAGCGGCCTAAAAGTTAACTGTCTGGGTGCTGATTTTTTAGAAACCCTTCGAATACCGCCTCAATCCATATATCAGTGAACACGGTGGAGTGCCCAGCGAACAGAACGCCGGTGGGATGACGCTCGGGGCCCCGCAACCACACGTAGCTTGAGGAGTGAGGCGCGTCACCCGTAGACTGGTGCCTCATCCTCTAGCCGAAGTGGCGGAATGGCAGACGCGACGGTCTCAAAAACCGTTGAGGGCAACCTCGTGTGGGTTCGAATCCCACCTTCGGCACCAGAAATTCAACGCAACCCCTTACCCGTCCTACCACAATGGAGTCGGACACTGACCTCAGGTTGCCTTTGTACGCTGGTGTACTGACGAGCCCCAGTCGACAATTTATCCAGTCCTGTGAAGATTGCGATCTGACGAATTCGCATAAACAAACTTCCGGACAGTTGCATTTGCATTGCGATAGCGTTTGTGAATTTGTAGATTATCCGCAAATCGCCCTCAAATCGTTCGGAGGCTCCCATGATTCCCATACGTCCACGCATATTCGCGACGTTCATTATCATTGCCGCGTTAGTCGCTGCCTGCGGCGGTGGCGATGACAACACGGACGCGACGGCGACTCCGGTGCCACGGGTGCCGCGACGGGCGCGACCGGCGCCTCGGGTGCCAGCGGCGCAACGGGCGCGACCGGCTCAAGCGGCAGCACCGGCTCGGCTAGCGGTTCCGTTAGCAGCTACACCGATGTCCAACCAGCGGTGATCCAGATCATCTCCAAGGGCACCTTCCGGGACCCGGAGCTCGGCCTCTCCAACGGATCGGGCGCCGGTAGCGGCTTCATCATCAGCCCGGACGGTCTTGCGGTGACCAATAACCACGTCGTTGCCGGCGCTGCGACCCTCGAGATCTACATCGGCGGCGACTCCACTCACAGCTACAACGCCCGCATCATCGGCGTCTCCGAGTGCAACGACCTTGCCCTCATCGACATCAATGAGAGTGAGCCGCTGCCCTACCTCGACTGGTACACGGGCGACGTCACGCCCGGGACCGATGTCTACACGGCCGGTTTCCCCCTCGGGGACCCTGAGTACACCCTCACCCGCGGCATCGTCTCCAAGGCTCGAGCTAACGGCGAGTCCGACTGGGCGTCTCTCGACTACGTGATCGAGCACGATGCCACAATCCAGGGCGGCAACTCCGGTGGCCCACTGGTGACGGATGACGGCAAGGTGCTCGGCATCAACTACGCCTCATCTCAGGGCACGAACAGCAGCATTTACTATGCCGTGCCGGGCGCGATCGCCCAGAACGTTATCGGGAAGCTCAAGAACGGCAACTTCGAGTCTATCGGCGTCAACGGCTGGGCGGTCCAGGACAGTACCTTGAACGTTTCCGGCATCTGGGTCGCCGGCGTCGCAGCCGGTTCGCCTGCCTCCGACGCCGGGATACAGGCCGGCGACATCATCACCAGCCTCAACGGCCTGCCGATGGGCACCGACGGCACCATGGCCGACTACTGTGACGTCTTCCGCACCAACGGCGCCGACAAGCCTATGACTGTCGAGGTATACCGCTACGACACGGGCGAGATTCTGCGCGGGGAGGTCAACGGCGACAAGCCGATCGAAGTCGTATTCTCACCTGCGGCCCAGATCCAGCAAGACACCAACGCCCAGACCAGTAACAACGGCACCACATACTCGGGCTACTACTCCATTACTGACGACCTGAACCAGATCATCGTCGACGTGCCGAACGAGTGGAACCAAATCGGACACCCGGCCTTGCACCATCGATAGACGTCGATCGCTTCCCTGCGTTTCGCGCGCCACCACAATCTGGACGCCGCATTACAACGCCTGGGTACCCCCGGCATGGTATTTCGCCCTCTTCGGTCAGGAGGATGTGGTCGACCTGCTGGATCGTTGACTCTCAGACCAGCTGCGACTACTACGACTCCTACGACTACTCTGACCCGGTCTTCAGGGCATCTACGATGTCTAGGAGAACTGTGGCGGCGCGGCACCTAGCGGGTCGTTCTCGCCGCAGTACCGGAGGACAGCAGTACACGGCCCTGATGATCGTCACGATCGTGTCGGACGCCGACTGGGATGCTCTGGACCAGCTATTCGCGACCTTCAACGTGCTGCAGTAAGCCCATCGGGGCTCGTCTCGAAGCCGCAAGTAGACCGACGAAAAGAGGAAGGGCCGTTATTTCGGCCCTTCCTCTTTTCCCATCGGACATATGACCGTAGCCGGATCAGACCCGATCAGATACCAAGTTCGTCGGCCAGATCCTGGACGTTGTTCATTGTGTTGTTGACCTGATCTTCGATCTGCGCGCGCAATGCGTCGTACTCCTGGTCGGAAGCCGCGGGAACGTTGTCCAGCCCGGACTGAATCTCGGCGAGGCTGTCATTGATGGTTTTCAGACGTTGCTGAGCCTTCGCGCGCTCATCCTCGGAGAAGTTCGGCATCTCCTTGGTGATGTCGTCAGCACGCGTCTGGATTTGCTCAAGCTGCGCCTTCACCGTATCGACGAATTCATCGCGGTCGTTTGCCTGACCGTTTGTGGGCGGCTCAGTCAGAGACGGCGCCACTGCTGGTGCTGAGGTCGTCGATGTGGCGACCGGTGTGCTGTCCGCGTTATCGCCGTTGCAGGCGATGCCGAAGACCAACAGGCCGACGCAAACCAGCGACGTGATCAGCGGTGCCTTCGTTGTCTTCCCAGTGATCATGGTTCGTCCTCACCTTTGAAGAGGGATGGAGCGTTCGAGAACTGTATGTGAGGATCAGTGGGCGACAAGCTAAACAGGCACGCATCCCGCATTGCGCCGCCATTTCAGCCGCTTCGGAGTGCGTGTTTTCCCCGCCGAAATCTGAATGAAGCCTGAGGTTGCCCGTACCTAGGGGTCGCGTTAACATCGCAAAGGCGGCTGGGGAGCAATTTTCTCCGAAAAATGAGTGGAGGCCGCCCGCCTCAGAGCCCACGGAGGAGCCATATATGGCTGTATATCAGCACGATGTCTTGATTATTGGCGCCGGCCTCGCTGGCATGCGCGCAGGCCTCGCAGCCCAGTACGCGGGCGCGGATGTGGCCATCATTTCTAAAGTCCACCCCGTGCGCAGCCACTCGAATGCGGCCCAGGGCGGCATTAACGCCGCCGTAGACCCCACGGACTCCTGGGAAGAACACGCTTACGACACGGTGAAGGGCTCCGACTACCTGGGTGACCAGGACGCCATCGAGGTCCTCTGCTCCGAGGCCGGTGAAGAGGTGCTCAACCTGGAGCATATGGGCGTTATCTTCCACCGCGACGAGACCGGACACCTCGGATCTCGCGCCTTCGGTGGCCAGCAACGTGCCCGCACCTACTTCGTCGGTGACATTACCGGCCAGGCCCTACTCCACGTCCTGTATGAGCAGCTCGTGAAGCAGGGCCTTCGTATTTATGAAGAGTGGTTCGTCCTGGAGCTGATCCACGAGGACGGCATGTGCAAGGGCGCCGTCGCGATGGACATTCGCACCGGCCAGATCAGCGTCATCGGCGCCAAGGCGGTCATCATCTGCACGGGTGGTGCCGGCCGTGTCTACGAGCCCAGCACCAACGCCCTGATCTGCACCGGCGACGGTCTCGCCCAGTCCTACCGCATCGGCGCCGAGCTGATGGACATGGAGATGGTCCAGTTCCACCCGACGACCCTTAAGGGCTCCGGCGTCCTCATCACAGAGGGCGCTCGCGGTGAAGGCGCCTACCTCCTCGACAAAGACGGCAACCGGTTCATGGAGAAGTACGCGCCGAACATGATGGAGCTCGCGAGCCGCGATGTCGTATCGCGAGCCGAGCAGACCGAGATTAACGCCGGCAACGGAGTCGACGGCTGCGTCTTCCTCGATATGCGCCACCTCGGGCTCGACGTCATCCGTGAGCGCCTGTGGCAGATCCGCGAGATCGGCATCGACCTCGCCGGTGTCGACATCGTCGAGGAGCCCATCCCGATTCTGCCGGGCATGCACTACATCATGGGTGGCATCAAGACAGACGTCTGGGGCCGTACCAACATCCCCGGCCTCTACGCTGCAGGTGAGACCGCGTGCGTCAGCGTCCACGGTGCCAACCGTCTGGGCGCGAACTCCCTGCTCGACACCGTCATCTTCGGCAAGCGCTCCGGCATCGATGCCGCCGAACGCGCCCGCAACGAGAACCCCCGGATGCCTGAAGAGCGCTGGGCCACCAACGCAGAGAAGCGCCTGGCCGAGATTCTCGCCAAGCCGGCAACGGAAGACCGCATCGCTCACGTCCGCCAGGACATGGGCCGCTCCATGAACGAGAAGGTCCAGGTCTTCCGCGAGGAAGAGCAACTGAAGGCGGGTCTCGCCGACGTCAAAGCGCTGAAGAAGCGCTACGAGACCATCGGCGTGGAATCGAAGGGCAAGGTCTTCAACACGGACCTCCTCTTCTATATCGAGCTCGGCGGCATGCTGGACGTGGCCGAGATGATTGCCGCATCCGCCATCGAACGCAAAGAGAGCCGCGGCGCACATTTCCGCACTGACTTCCCGCAGCGAGACGATGAGCACTGGATGCACCACATCGTCTGCACATACGCTCCGGCTGGCCCCCAGCTCAGCACGGCGCCGATTACGATTACCCGCTGGGAACCCCAGGAAAGGAAGTACTAAGCATGGAGGTCAAGCTCAAGGTCAAACGCTACGACCCAGAAGCCGAAGCTTCCGCGGAAGAACAAGGGTACCGAGAGTACGCCATCGACATGCCGCCGAACGCGACTGTTCTCGACACTCTGATCGAGGTCCGCGAGTATCACGACGGTACGCTCTCTTTGCGCTGCTCTTGCCGAAGCGCCATCTGCGGCTCCTGCGCCATGCGCATTAACGGCAAGGCCCGCCTGGCCTGCAAGACCCAGATCTCAACCGTTGCCAAAGAGGGCGGCACGATCACGATCGAGCCTGCCGGCAACATGCCGGTGATCAAGGACCTCGTCGTCGACTTCGCGCCCTTCTGGAGCAAGATTCGCGCCGTGGACCCCTGGCTCAAGCCCCAGGGTGAGCTGCCCGAGCGCGAGTTCGTGGTGCCGAACGAGTCCATGGCGGCCCTCGGCGAGGTCATGAACTGCATCATGTGCGGCGCCTGCGTCTCGGACTGCACCGTCCTCGAGGTCGACAAGTCCTTCCTCGGCCCGGCCGCCCTCGCGAAGTCCTACCGCTTCGTGGGTGACCCGCGCGACGACTCGACGCTGTCCCGTCTTCGCGAGTACAGCGACCCGAGTGGTATGTGGGACTGCACCCGCTGCAACTACTGCGTCGAGGTGTGCCCCAAGGACGTGAAGCCCATGGAGCAGATCCTGAAGCTGCGCTCCGAGGCCGTCCACGCCGGCATCAAGAACAACAACGGCAGCCGCCACACGCTCGCCTTCGTGGAACTCGTCGACACGAACGGCCGCCTGGACGAGTTCCGGATGCCGATTTACACGGAAGGCAAGTTCAACTTCATCGGTCAGCTTTCCTACCTGCCGAGTGCACCTCGCATGCTCAAAGCAGGTAAGATGCCACCGTTCTTCCCCCACAAGATCCCGGGGGTCCGTCACGTCAAGCGAATCTTCAGCTTCTTCGAGCGGAAGAAGACTAGCGCAGGGAGTCACTAAATCATGCGATACGCTTTCTGGCCCGGTTGCGTCTCCAAGGGCGCGGCACCGGAGCTCTACCAGTCCATGGTCAAGGTGGCCCCGGCGCTCGGACTCGAGCTCGAGGAGCTCTACGACGGAAACTGCACCGGTGCCGGCGTTATCAGCGAGCACAGCATGGAGACCGCGGATGCCCTCAACGCCCGCAACTTCGCCATGGCTCAGCGCCTGGACCTGCCCCTGATCAACATCTGCAGCACCTGCCAGGGTGTTCAGTCGATGGCCCAGGACCGCATGCGCAAGCACCCCGACCTGGCCGCCAAGGTCAACGAATCGCTGTCCGACGAAGGTCTTTTCTACGACGCCGAGAAGGGTCTTGAGGTCAAGAACTTCCTCTGGGTCCTCGTCGAAGACATCGGCCTGGACAAGCTCAAGAGCATGGTGAAGAAGCCGCTCACGGGCCTCAAGGTCGGTCCGTTCTACGGCTGCTACATCCTGCGCCCGGAGAGCATCCTCGGCATCGACGAGGCGAACCCGCGCGACCACTACCTCGAGGACGTGATCGAGGCACTCGGCTGCACCCTGATCACCTACGAGGGCCAGGACAAGTGCTGTGGCTTCCCGATTCTCACGATCAACAAGAAGAACTCGCTCACCATGGCCGCCAACCACCTGAGCTCTGCCCAGGAGGAAGGCGCGGACTGCCTGGTAACGCCCTGCCCGCTGTGCCACCTGAACCTGGACGCACAGCAGCCGGACGCCGCCCGCTATGCCAGCGTCAACGGCCTGGAAGTGCCAATTCTTCACCTGCCGCAGCTCATCGGCCTGGCCCTGGGCATGGACCCGAAGGAACTGCGTGTCGACCGCCACGTCGTCTCCACCAAGAAGGTCCTGTCCGCTCTCTAGAGTCAGGGCCAACAGCGACGAGCTGTTCGCAAGTCGAACAAGAGGCCGAGCGCAGTGCTCGGCCTCTTTTCTTTTGCGGTGATCGTGGCTTGGAAAAGCATCGAGCGCTCAAAGCTGCTTGCGATGGGATAGAGTACGGGCGTCACTGCGAAGCTCGAAGGAGGATCGAATGCCTTTCTACGAAAACGGCGACGTCCGCATCCACTACGAGGAGGCCGGCGCCGGCTTCCCGCTGCTGCTGATCCCCGGCGGCGGCCTCAACTCCACCATGGACGCCTGGTCCTCCGCGTACGGGCCGTTCGACGCCATGAAGGAGTTCAGCGACCACTTCCGCTGTATCACCATGGACCAGCGCAACGCCAACGGCGGCGGTTCGACCGGCCCCCTGCGCATGGATAACCCCTGGGACGGCTACACGGACGACCAGCTCGGGCTGATGAGCTACCTGGGCTGCGAGCAGTTCATGGTCCTC
Source organism: uncultured Chloroflexia bacterium (assembly GCA_963731765.1). GTDB lineage: Bacteria > Chloroflexota > Dehalococcoidia > DSTF01 > WHTK01 > WHTK01. Next base: position 152,002 of record CAVSWS010000025.1, on the reverse strand, counting down.
GGTTGCTGCATTGGCGGGCCCTTCATCTGGAACATGCTGCAGCGGGCGCCGGAGCGGGTTGTCGCGGCGGTGCTGTGCCAGCCCAGCGGCTTCCGGCCCGAGGCGCCCACGCTGTTCTACGACAACAACATCAAGAACTGGGGACCGCCGCTGGTCGAGCGCGACCCGAGCATCACGATGGAGATGGTCGACCAGTTCCTCAACGCCATGTACACATCCCGGGGCGACTTCGTGTTCACGGCTTCGCGCGACTTCGTGCGCAGCTGCCAGACTCCCGTGCTGATCATGCCGGACGATGTCCCCGCGCACCCGTACGCAGTCGCGATGGAGTCCGCCAGCCTGGCGCCGAACTCGGAAGTGACAATCTACCCGTGGAAGGACACACCGGAGCACCTGAGCGAGGCTGTCGCGCACGTCCGCCGGTTTCTGCTGGCCCACGAACCGGTAGCAGCGAGATAGGACAGCGCTCGGCCGCCGGCCGCTAGTGGCCCATGAACTGCCAGAGCCAGTAGGTCAGCACAACCAGACCGAGCGCCAACGCACCCACGGCTTCCGCTGGTAGATCAGCCAGCCAGGGCAGATCCGCCAACAGAGGCAGCATTCGCAGCAAGCCGACGAAGGCAACTAGCGCAATTGCCGAAGCTGAGGTCCGGCTCGCCATCTGAACGAGCTCCTCATCGAAACGTGCCCGCTTCGGTGCAGGAATGACTTCGTCGCCATCTCGCAGAAGGTTCCGGCAATGAACGATCATGTACTTCAACCAGGCACCGAATCCGCCAGTACCCGACTGAAACTGGTATTCGCCAGCGGGTGTCACCAGAGTAAGCGTGGAGCTAAACAGTCCCCAGTGAGACGCCACACGCCGCACCTCGCTCAGGTTGAACATGAACGCGTCATAGTCTGTCGGGGCGACAGGTGGTTGTCGCCAGAGGCCCCTTGCAAAGCTCTGGACCGATGGGACCCAGATCACGCGGAAATCCGTAAGATAAACGAACCCCGGGACCTTCACACTGCCATCGATGCTCAGGCTGGCGCGCATCGAATCGACCAGCTCTTCCCCACCAAAGAGAACATCGAGACTCGGTGCCGACCTCATAGCGCGACGGGCGCCCAGGTGGATCAGCACAACGACTACTAAGCCGAAGAGATAGCCGAATCCATCACTCACGGCTTTGCGTTAGGCTACAGCCCCCGGCGGGCCAGGGTCTGGGCGCGCTGCAGCAGCGCCGGCATTTCGACGGCCTCGGTGAAGGCCACAAACGCTTCGGTGGGGCCCAGCCAGTGCAACTCCTCGATGTCGGTGAGGGCGGGCTCGTGGGTGCGGACGGTCGCAAGGTCGCGGAACAGCATCGCGAGGTCCATCTTCTCCTGCAGGGTGCGAGCCAGCTTGTCCGCGCCGCGCAGAGGCACCTCCCAGTCCGCCGCCGACGCCGGGATGTTCTCGATGTGGCCGTAGCGGGCGAGCACGACCGCGGTTGACTTGGCGCCCCAACCCGGCAGGCCCGGATAGCCATCGGAGCTATCGCCCACGAGTGCCAGGTAGTCAGGCACGGACAGCGGTGCGACGCCAAAGCGCTCTATGACGCCGGCTTCGTCCCGGATCTGGCCCGTGCGGCTATCGATGCGCTGCACTACGCGTTCGTCGCGTACGCACTGACCGAGGTCTTTGTCGGGAGAGCAGATGTACACGCGCTCCACTTCCGGTACTGCGTCCGCGAACGCCGCTGCGGCCGCCAGCCCATCGTCCGCCTCGAGCTCGGTCATCGGCCAGCACGCGACGCCCAGGGCAGCCAGCCCCTCTTCCAGCAACGGGAACTGGTCCAGCAGGCGCTGATCCACCCCCTCGCTCGTCTTGTACGCGGCCCACATGTCGTTACGGAACGACTCCACCACGTGGTCAGTCGCCACGCCGATGTGAGTCGCGCCGCCCTCCAGCAGCGAGAGCACGTAGCCGATGGCACCCCGCGTCGCCGCCACCTCGCGACCGTCCTTCGTGACGTGCGAAGGCAGGGCGAAAAAGTGGCGAAAAAGCTCGTACGTACCGTCGATGAGATGAACGTTCATGTCCTGCGTTTCTTTCCTTAAGACAGGATCGCGATTCTGTCGAACATAGTCTAGAAGCTCACAACGCGGACAATGCTATTCTCATTGCCAGCATGAGCTTGCAGGAGACCGATCAGGCGGCGAGGTTGCTCGAACCACTGCACGGCAACGAGGGTCAGACAAACGCGACGGGCTCGGCGGAACAAGACGCCGCCCGGCTGACGCGTGCTCATGCCGGTGACGAGACCGTGTGGGAGGAGTGGTTCGCGGAGTACTACCGCCCACTGTTCCGTTACGCCTATCTCCGACTTCGCAGCCGCTCCGAAGCCGAGGACACAGTGTCCCAGGTCTTCGTCGAAGCGTACCGCGGCATCGGACGCTACAAGCACACCGGCAAACCCTTGCTCGCCTGGCTCTACCGCATCGCCCACAACGTCATCTTCGACCGGCTGAAAGCGGAATCGCGGCGACCGGAGCAGGCCGAGCAGACCGATATCGTGCTCGGCGAAGGCCCCGAAGCCAACATCGTTAGCATCGACCTGCTGAACGCCATCGACGGTCTGACGCCGGAGCAGCGCGACGTGATCATCCTGCGATACTTTATGTCGATGTCTTCAGTAGAGGTGGGTTCGCTGCTCGGCAAGACCCAGCCTGCCGTGTTCTCTCTGCAGTCCCGCGCGCTGGCCAGCCTGCGCAGCAAACTTGATGGGGTGTTGGAGTTATGAGCCTGCGCGGCCCGGACAACCGGGAGGAAGAGGTCATGCAGGCCTTCGCCCGCTACCTCGAGATCATCGAGAGCGGCGGCGACGGCGAAGCCTTCCTGCGCAGCGACACCGCGTTAGAGCCAGAGCTACGAGCGCTCACGGGCCTGGACACGCGCCTGCAGCAGGTCGTCGTGCCCGAGTCCGAGTTCGCCGGTCAGGCTCGCGCCTTCGCCAGCTTCCGGACCGCCGTCAAGGATGAGGATCCGGACGTCATCGCTCGCGCGCTGGCCTGGTTCCGGCCGCGACTGTTCGGCATCCTGGGCGCCCTCGGGCTCGGCATGGGGCTCTCGGCGGCCTTCGCGTCTGGTGCCCTGCCTTCCGGCAAGCTGAACAGTATCTTCGCCGTCATCCCGGTCTTCGGCAGCCCCTCGACCGGCAGCGAACCGCCGCGTGAGCTAATCACGCCGACTCGGATCGACGATGCCGGCTCAGTGCACCACGAGACTTCGCCGACCATCGATCTGAAAGACCTGCCCGCACATTCGACGCCCGGCTTAACGCCTGATGGAGGTGAGAGCCAGAACGCCGGCCGAGAGGGCACGGGCAACGGCACACCCGCTAACCCGGACCAGCCGTCAGCAGGCCCGGACGTCGCGGGTTCGGTTAACACGCCTGAACAACCCTTCCCCACGGCAGGCCAACCGACCGCTGACCCGGCCACGGAAGGTTCTCAAGGGAGCGACAACGGCAACGGCATAGGACCGGACGGCACACCACCTGGCCAATCCGGCGATGATCCGGCCCTCGGCAGCGATAACGGCAATTCCAATGCCGGTGGCAACGGGAACGGCGTTGGCCCCGACGGCACTCCGCCCGGCCAGGGTGGCGACAACCCTGGCAACGGTAACGGAAATGCCGGCGGCAACAGCGGCAACTCCAACGCTGGCGGCAACGGGAACGGCGTTGGCCCCGACGGCACCCCGCCCGGTCAGGGCGGCGACAACCCCGGCAACGGCAACGGAAATGCCGGCGGCAACAGCGGCAACGGCGTTGGCCGGTGGCACCCCGCCGGTCAGGGCGGCGACAACGCCGGGCAACGGCAACTCCAATGCCGGTGGCAACGGCAACGGCGTTGGCTCCGACGGCACCCCGCCCGGCCAGGGTGGCGACAACCCTGGCAACGGCAACAGCAATGCCGGCGGTAACAGCGGCAACTCGAACGCTGGCGGTAGGGAACGGCAACGGCGTTGGCTCCGACGGCACCCCGCCCGGTCAGGGCGGCGACAACCCTGGCAACGGCAACGGGAACAGCGGCAACTCGAACGCCGGTGGGAACGGTAGCGGCAACAGCGGCAACTCGAACGCCGGCGGTAACGGCAATTCCAATGCCGGTGGCAATGGCAACGGCAAGGGAAATTGAATTTTCGGAATTCCCTTCAACAGCGAATGATTCACCAAATTTCGAGAGATATGCGCCATAGACTTCAGCTTTCTGCGATGGCGCCGATTATCTAGAAGAAGGCAGAATTTTCTTGCCCCGGGCGCTCCTTTGGCCTGCGCCCTCCGGTTCCACCATCCGATATTTCATACGTGGGTGGGAACCAGACTGAGGCTGATCGGTCGCATCAGGAAGAAGCACCGCCGGCCCCAAAGAACAACAAAATCCGTGAGCGGACTCGCAAACAGCGCGGCCAGAGCATGGTCGAGCTTGCGCTCGTGCTGCCCGTGTTTCTCGTCATCGTCATGGCAACCGTCGACTTTGGCTGGGCACTGCGGTCTTACATCGTTGTTACCAACGCTGCCCGCGAAGGCGCCCGCCATGGCGTCGTAGGCGACAGCGAGGCGGCGATCAAGGCTGTCGTCGCCGACAAGTCGTCAGGCCTGCTCGATGCCGCGGACGTTACGGTGACCAATGCACAGTCGGCGCCCGGCACAGAGGTCAGCGTCAGGGTCGACTACGACTACCACTACATTTCTCCTCTCGGAGACCTCCTGAACTTCCTGTCCGGAGGTGCAGTACCCGATCCCTTACCTATTTCGAGTACAACCACGATGAGGATGGAGTAGACGAGTGCGCCTGCTTCACAACCTGCGAAATCGCCTGACCGCCAACAATGAGACGGGCCAGATCCTGGTCATGTCAGCGTTGGTGATGACGGTACTCCTGGTGTTCTCCGCCATGGCCATCGACATCGGCTTCTGGGTGCACACGCGCACCAAACTGCAGGCGGATGCCGACGCGATGGCCCTGGCGGGAGCTCAGAAGCTCTGTGCCGAAGTGACCTGTGATGCTGACGCCGTCACCCTCGCGACAAGCTATGCATCGCTGAACGACCTCAAGAACACTGAGGTGCAATCGGTGGTCGTCGGCACGGCATGCGATGGCAGTACCAGCACCAACCACGACATGATCACGGTGCGAGCGAAACGCCACGTTCCCACCTTCATCGCCAAGATCGTTGGCATCGTCGGCACCGATATCGACACGTGTGCCACGGCGCGGAAGGCCGCCATAGCGGGCGGCACCGGCATCGTGCCCTTCGGCATCGAGGACACCTGCCTAGGCGTGGGTGAGTTCGGCGCCGATTATGACCTGAAATACGACTCCGATCCGGACTCCACCGTGCCAGGCTGCGACAAGTACGGCGGCAACTTCGGTCTGCTTGCGATCGACACCAGCGGCGCAGGCCCGGGTTGCGGAAGTCCGCCTGATACCACCACAGAGCTAAAGCTGAAGCAGGCGATCTGCTTCGGCGCCAATCGATTCCTCTGTGCCCATGACGCCACGGACTGCGTGGGCCAGGCCGACGACAACACTTGTACGGCCGGTCAGAAAGCAGCCGGAGACGAATCCTGTACTGAACCCGGTAACACCACCAGCGCCATCAAAGAGGGGCTGAGCTATCGAATGACGAACACGTCGGCGGCCTGTGACACCTGGGAGGAAGTAACCTTCCCCGACGGTGGCCTGAGACCCGCGTGCAACCCCTGGCTAAACGAAAACAGCAAGCGCGTGATCATGATCCCGGTGGTGCACGGGCTCTTCCTGGGCAGCGGCGGCACGAAGATCGTCCAGATCGTCGACTTCGCCGTCTTCTTCCTCGAGGACTTCTCGTCCAGTGCCTGCAAGGGCAGCGACTGCGACGTCGTCGGGCGCTTCATTCAGACCTCGCTCAGCGCCAGCTACGAAGGTTTGACGGAGCTATCTCCCGACAGCTCCCTTACAGTCGTGACTCTCACGAACTGACGCCCGTCCACCTGACCGTCGGCGTCATAACTCTTGATTCTTCTGAAATCATTCGGCCTCGTCTGCGTTATATCTCAAGAAGTAGCTGTTCCGACCGAGGATAAGAACAGGAACAGAGAGAACAAGGGCACGGACGCTCTATCTACGTTCCAGCTGAGAGGAAGCGTGGACAGAAGACCTTTCCGTGTCATCCGCTGGTTGAAACGGTCCCACCGTGGCCAGGCACTCGTCGAGTTTGCCCTAGGCGCCCCTCTACTCATCGTCATGCTGCTTGGCGTAGTTGAGTTCGGTCATGCCCTCAACTCGTATCTCACTATTGTTGCTTCTGCTCGGGATGCTGCCCGTTACGGAGCACAGTACGGCGTTGATTCCACCGAAGTCACAGCCATGCTCAACATGGTTGACAAGGAGACCGAACGTCTCCAGAACCCTATCAATACAACCACCAACTGCTCGGGGGACAGCAGCCACGTCTGCATTACCAGTTGTGAGCCTGTTGGTGGCTCCGGCTCCAGTTCGTGCACAGGGAACCCAAAGGACAAATGGCTGAAGGTGGAGGTCTGTTACGACCATCCAACTATCACCGGCGTTCCTTCGATTCTTGGACCCGATGCATATGTGTTCATCGACAACTATCAGGATTGCCCAGTGAGGGTTTCGCCGTGGACTCAGGAGTTCAGGTAAAGATGTCTCAGAGATCCGGAAGGCATGAGCCTCTAGATAAATACGGCGAGCGGGGGCAGACGATTATCATCATCGCCTTTGCCGCCATCGCGATGTTTGCGATCGTCGGCCTCGCCATTGATGCGGGGCGTCTGTATGTGACGAAGGCAGAGCTTTCCCGGTCTGTCGACGCTGCGGCGCTCTCCGGCATTCTTGAGTTCAACGGCACCACCTCGGGCTTAACGAATGCCAAAACGAAGGCAAAAGAATACTTCGACGACAACGAGAACAGCGAAGATACGACGTTCAAGGCGGTTGCGAATAGCGACAAGAACCAGCTGACCGTCGACGCGACGAAGACGGTCCAGTTGATTTTTATGCCTGTCCTCGGTATCCACTCCGCAACGGTATCTGCTCACGCGAAAGCAGGGTTCGGTACCCAGGCGATGGACATCGTCATGGTCCTGGACGCCACAGGCAGTATGTCCGGTACTCCAATCGAGAACGCAAAGGATGCCGCCAACCAGTTCAAGAACCAGCTTCTTGGTACGGCACCAGAAGGCAACGTGGTCATCGGTGCCCTGCCCTTCCGGGGCTGCTTCCGGTCGTCTTCGCCGTCCGCTGTCGAACCCATATGCACCGAAGTCAATCAACACCGGCACCAGTTACTGCGTTAATAGCGACACCCAGGTGACTCCGCTGTACCTACAACGTATCGACGATTCAGAGCGGCATAATGCCATCTCAGCTACCGGTGGTTCAGGCACAAACGTCTGCGGTGGTCTGATCCGGGCCCTCGAAGTCCTCAATGGGCCAGGCAACCACCTGAGCGATGAAAAGGATCAGCGGTGGTGATTCTTCTTCGGACGGTGACAACACCTACAACAGCTACTCCTATCAAAGCAGCCCGCTGTCACCACACGCGGACTGCATCCCAGACACGAGCCCCCAAAACAGCGACGGTGACGTCAGCTCCAACTGCACTTCGGCTCAAACCCGCGAGCGACAGATAGACAAGAAGACTTGGGCTTTGGCAAAACAAATGGAGGCTGACGGGATCGAGATCTTCGTCGTCGGGCTTCGGTGTCTGCGACCACGATGCGGTCCCGTCTACACAGATGCTCAATGCGAGGCCCAAATCGGAAATACGGACCATGACGACACCGCCGACGAACGGCTGGACAAATGCATCGCCACCTCCAGCCCGGGCAAGAACGATCATTACTTCTGGGCCTCCACGCCACTGACCTGCCACACATCTTTAGTCATGATCGCCGCGCAGCTCGCGCACCGGCTGATCGAGTAAACATGAGAATATTCAAGCTCCGCAGCCAACCGCCAAAGGGCGCTCGCGAACGCGGCCAGATCCTGGTCGAGTTCGCATTGGTGGCAACCGTCTTCTTCATGTTCATCTTCGGCGTCTTCGACATGGCGCGGCTGTTCCAGTCCTGGATCACAGTCCAGCACGCCGCCCGCGAAGGCGCTCGCTATGCAATCACGGGTCAGGTGGGCTGTGATGGCGTCGTCGCCGATCGTACGCAGTGCATTATCCAGACCGCCAAGAAGGCGACTACAGGCCTCCCAGGCGGCGGCAAGAACTCTAGCATCGTCAATGTTTCCATAAAGTATTGGGAGTTTAACGATCCGGACTTCAGTGATACGGCGACATCTGGTGCCGGCGGAGCGTGCGACGCAATCGAGGTCACCGTCAGCTACAAGCACAGTCTGATAACGCCGCTTGTGAAGCCGATCTTCGCCGCTTTCGGTAAGGATCCTTTCCCACTTAGCGGCTCACAGCGCATGATCAACGAGCCGTGGGGTGACTGCAATACGAACGAGCTGCCGACTCCAGTGCCTGGTGGCGGCGGTGGTGGTGTCGCCACTTCGACTCCGACGCCCGTGCCGACCGCGACGCCCGTACCGCCAACTGCAACGCCGGTACCGCCAACGGCCACGCCGACTGCGAACACCGACGCCGGTACCGCCTACGGCTACCCCAACGCAACGCCCACTCCGGTACCGCCTACGGCCACGCCGACACGAACGCCGACGCCAGTACCGGCCACGCCGACTCGCACGCCAACGCCCGCGCCGCCTACGGCAACGCCGACGAAGACTGCGACGCCGACCCGGACAGCGACACCACGACCTGCCACGGCGACACCGACGCGACACCAACACCGGATATTCCGTGGTATTGCTACTGGTTCCTGCCTGGCCGGGGTGCCCGTAACCAGAGCAGCATAAGAAAGGGGCGGTCTCAGTGAGACCGCCCCTTTCCTTGCTTTAGCGCGTCTGGCCTAGAGCTTTTCGACGGTCAGACGCACCTTCCGGCCATCGATCTCGTGGGCTTCGGAGAAGCCGGAGCCGGCGCCGGCGCTGATCGTGGTTGCCAGCGTCTCCTGGCCGACGTAGTCCATCCACGTCGCGTCTTCCAGGACCCGCGCGATGTCCGCATCGCCTTCGTAGTGCAGGCTGATGCGGTCGGCGATCTCGAAGCCGGCCGATTTGCGCATCTCCTGCACGCGGCGCACGAGCTCACGCGCGAGGCCCTCGTCCGCCAGCGCCTGTGTAATCTCGGTGGTAACGGCGACGGCGTAGCCCGCCTCTTCGGCGACTGCGTAGCCGGGCTTGCCAGCCATCGAGACCAGGAGCTCGTCCGGAAGCAGCTCGATGCCATCGAGGGTGACGCTACGGCCGGCGCTAACGTCACGGGCGATCGCTGCTTTGTCGGCCTGCCTTAGGGCGTTCTGGATGCGGCCAACGTCTCGACCGTACTTGGGGCCCAGCACGGGGAGGTTGGGGAGCACCTGGTACTCGAACAGGTCCGAGTCCTCATCGACGACCTCGAGCGACTTCACGTTGAGCTCCTCGAGGATCTGGTCCGCCATACGTTGCACCGAAGCCGCTTCCGAGGGCGACTGCAGCTTGACGTAGACGGTGCCCAGGGGCTGGCGTACGCGGATGTTGGCCTTCGAGCGGGCGGCGCGGCCCAGCGATACGAGGCGCTGGACGACTCGGACGCCCGCAGAGAGCTCGCGGTCGATCAGGGCTTCGGTCGCGACGGGCCACTCGCAAAGGTGGAGGCTTTCGGGCGCGCCGGGGAGGGCGCCACGGACGAGGTTCTGGTACATGTCCTCGGCCATGAAGGGCACCATCGGCGCCATGAGGCGGTTGACGGTCATCAAGCAGGTCCAGAGGGTTTCGTAGGCGGCGGCCTTGTCGGAGTCGGACTCAGACTTCCAGAAGCGGCGGCGGCTGCGGCGCACGTACCAGTTCGAGAGACCGTCGACGAACTCCTCGATCTGGCGACACGCCGTCATGGCGTCGTAGTTCTCGAGGCGTTCGGTGACGGTGGCGATGAGCTGGTTGAGCTCGGAGAGGGCCCAGCGGTCCAGCTCAGTCAGGGCTGTTGGGGGGACATAGCCGACGCCCCCCGGCAGAGCGGCTGCGCCCTCCGCACTCCTGCTCGTTTGATTGTTTGATTGATTTTCGAGCTGAAATTTGGGAGTCCAGCCGTCGATGTTGGCGTAGGTGACGAAGAAGGAGTACGTGTTCCAGAGCGTCGAGAGGAAGCCTCGCTTGAGCTCGTCGGCGCCGTGCCAGCCGAAGTTGAGGTTGTTGGCGGGCTGGGCACGGAGGTACATCCAGCGCATAACATCGGCGCCCATGCGCTCGGCGGCGTCCTCGAACCAGATGGCGTTGCCCTTGGACTTGTGCATCTCCTCGCCGTTCTCGTCTCGGAGGAGGGCGTAGGAGAAGAGGTTCTTGAAGGGCGGCGTGCCTTCGTAGGGCGTATCGAGGACCATGACCGTGCCGATGGCGAGCATGGCGTAGAACCAGTTGCGGAACTGGCCGGGGAATGACTCTGATACCCAGTCTGCCGGGAACCACTGGGCCCAGTATTCGGGATCGTGGCGGTAGTTCAGAGTGGAAAACGGCACGATGCCGGCGTCCAGCCACGGGTTACCGACGTCGCGGATACGTTCGACGGTGCCGCCGCACTGACTGCAGGCGATCTTCACGGCGTCGACGTAGGGACGATGCGGGCTGTGGCCCTCGAATTGATCCCAGCCTTCGACGGCGCGCTCTTTGAGCTCCGTCTCGGAACCGATGACCTCGAAGCGGTCACAGGCGCGACATTCGTAGATGGGCAGGGCGAGGCCGTAGTAGCGCTTCTTCGAGATCATCCAGTCGTGCATGTTGCGCAGCCAGTCGATCTCACGCGCTTCGCCGAACTCGGGGATCCAGCGGGCTTTGCGGGTGACTTCGGCGATCTTGTCGCGGAGAGCGACGTCGGAGGCGGCAGGCTGCGACTGGCCGTGCGGGCCCTTGTCCCCGTCCATGGAGATGAACCATTCATCAACCAGGCGGAAGACGAGCTCGCTGCCGCAGCGCCAGCAGTGGGGGTAGCGGTGGGTGTAGTCCTGCACGCGGTAGAGGACGCCCTTCTGCTTGAGGCTATCGAAGACCTGCTGGGGCACTTCGCCGGCGGACTGGCCTTCGAGGAAGCCGAAGCCACCACCAACCGTGTAGGTGCCGTCTTCTTCCAGGGGTGCGATGACCGCGAGGTTGTATTCCTTGGAGAGCGCGAAGTCTTCGGCGCCGGCGCCAGGGGCGATGTGGACGATGCCGGTACCCTCGGCATCGCTGACGTCGTCCCAGCGGATGACGCGGTGCACGATGCCCTGCTGGACGGGCATCTCGTCGAACGGTCCGCTGTAAGTGAGACCGATGAGGTCAGTGCCCTGTACTTCGCCGAGCACCTCGTGCTCGCCGCGCACGGCCGTCGCAAGGGCGCCCTTGGAGACGTAGAACACGTCGTCGCCCTGCTTGACGCGCACGTAGGTAAGGTCCGGGTTCACGGCGGCGGCGACGTTGGCGACGAGGGTCCAGGGGGTTGTGGTCCAGACGAGGAGTGACTCGCCGGGGACGGGGGAAACCTCACCCCCCGGCCCCCTCTCCGACTTCAGAGAGGGGGAGTCGGTAGCATCGAAGTTTCGGTGCTGGCTCCGCCGGGGCCGGGGCTTACCTCACCCCCCGGCCCCCTCTCCTTGCGAGGAGAGGGGGAGGCATCGGCGGCTGCGAGGCGACCCGTGATGGGGAACTTGAGGTAGACGGAGCGGTGGACGGTCTCCTGGTAGCCTTCGGTGACGATCTCTTGCTGGGACATGCCGGTTCCGCAAGAGGGGCACCAGGGCATGGTGTCCTTGCCTTTGTAGAGCCAGCCCTTCAGCCAGACTTTCCTGAGGAAGCCCCAGATGGAGTAGTTGTTCTCGTCTGAGAGGGTCTGGTAGGAGTTGTCCCAGTCCATCCAGTAGCCGAGGCGCTTCGATTGCTCGGTGATGCGCTCGGAGAAGTTGAGGACGCGCTGCTTGCAGGCTTCGACGAACTCGGCGACGCCGAAACGCTCGATCTCGTGCTTGCTGCGGAAGCCCTTCTCCTTTTCGACCTCGACTTCGATCCAGAGGCCCTGGCCGTCGAAGCCATTCTGGTAGCGCAGCTTGTAGCCGCGCATGGTCCAGAAGCGGTTGTAGAGGTCCTTGTAGGAGCGGCCCCAGGCGTGGTGCACGCCCATGGGGTTGTTCGCCGTGATGGGGCCATCGATAAACGACCAACGCTTATCGGCGCCCTGGTTGCGCTGCATGTACTTTTCGGGGATATCGTGAGCGTCCCAGAACGCCTGAACGTCGTGCTCCAGGGCCACGTAGTCCACGCGCGTAGGGACCGGCTTAAACGCCACGCCGGCCTCCATTCAAGGCAGATTGCATGCTATCGGGGTTCAACGGACAACCTCCGGACAACTGAAAAGGGTGCGAGTCCAGTTACGCGGACTCCAGCCGGTCAGACCGAGCTAATAGCCCGCCTCGGTGATGAACCGAGGCTTCGCCTTTTCTCCGGAGATATTCGCGTCATGTTGGTCTTAAGGATAGCAAAGCTTGTGCGGTGAGGCGATGCAGTCGCGAGCTTTGAGCTTTGAGCTTTGAGCTTTGAGCTTTGAGGGGAGCGTAAGCACATGAGGGTGCTGTACGCGCTGCGTGGGATTGCCACGGCCGCTCCTGCGTCGGGCCTCGCAATGACGATCAGAAGGATGGGGCCGATTCGATGGGGGGCGCAGCTTCGGCGTGTCGGGGTTGGAGGAGGATGACGGGGATGAGGCGCTTTGTCTTGGCCTGGTAGTAGTCGAACTGGGGGTAGGCCTGGGCGTGGAGGGCGAAAAGGCGCTCGCGCTCTTCGCCGGTGGTGACGATGGCGCGGACTTCGAGGGTGTCGGTGCCGACCTCGATAAGGACGTCGGGGTGGGCGAGGAGGTTGTAGTACCAGGCGGGGTTGGTCTTCCAGCCGCCCATGGAGGCGAGGACAACGTAGCAGTCGTCGTGTTGCCGGTAGATCAGGGGCGTGAGGAGGGGTCGGCCGGTCCTGGCGCCCCTGGTGTGGAGGAGAAGGACGGGGCCGTTGGGCGGCGTGACGGTGACGACGCCGCGGTTGGCGCGAAACTCCTCGATGACCTGGCGGTTCTTCTTGTTCATGTGCGTCGTCACGATCATCTCATCAGAACTCGAACCGGGTCGAGTTTCGCGGGACATGAAAGCAGGCCGATGCGTGGTGCACCGGCCTGCTTTGCAGTTAGAGGTCCGTTAGAGACTATCGAGAGCGCGTCAGCGTCTCGGCGGTGAGGAAGCGGCCGTCGAAGAACTTCGCGTCGGAGGCGGAGGGAACGACTTTGTAGGTGAGGCGCTTCGCGATGGGGTCGACCACCGGCACGATCTTGGCGGCGAGGCCGAGCGCGTGTTGACCATCGTCATCGTTGAACTTCAAGCCGAAGCCGTCACAGGGCGTCACCTGGATGTCAGCGTTCGGGACGATGGGATCCCAGCTGATCTGGACGTCTGTCTCACAGTCAAAGTCCTTGTCCACGACGTCGACGATGCCGAGGTCGCCGAAGTCGACCGCGACGGTGACATTGGCGATGCCGTCGTCGTGATGGATGTCGCAGACCACGGCGAGCGGGATCTGGCAGTTGATGGTTGCTCCCGACGCCTGGGCCTTGTTGCCGCCGATGCTCATGGCCGCGACTACCGCCGCCAGTCCGATGATGAAGATGCCTGTAAGCCTGAATACCGAGGTCATTGTTGTTGTCCTTTCGCTGCTAGATGGATGGTTGATTGCTATGTCTGTCTCGCCTTGAGCGAGGTCGCTGTCTCCGGTCATCGCACCTCCAACCGCGTTGTTCGAGGGTTAGACAGACGGGGGCGACAGTTCTTACAGGCACCGGTACGAAAGGCACAAAAAAAGAGGCGCCCGGCCGGGCGCCTCGAATGCTGAGCTGCGCTTCGCGTCTAGCTCTCTTCCTCCCAGGCGGGGACGGTGACGCCGGCGTCTTCTTCGATGGTGCCGAGGGTAGCGAACCAGCTGAGGTTGCCTCGACCGCGCACGAGGCTGCGGGTGTACCACTGGCCGATGGCGTTGGCGACGGGCATGGGCACCTCGAGGTCGCGGGCGGCTTCGAGGCAGAGGCCGATGTCCTTGGCAGAGAGGGCGAGGCTGAAGAAGGGGTTCTCCCAGTTGCGCTTGAGGACGTTCGGCATGAGGGCCGCCTGGCCGCGACCGCTGGAGACGCTCCAGACGGAGTGCAGCGACTTCGTGTCGAAGCCGGCCTTGACGCCCATGGTGATGACTTCCTGGAGGAGGAGGGCCTGACCGAGCGCGAGCATGTTGTTCGTGAGCTTGTGAATCGTGCCGGCGCCGACTTCGCCGAGGTAGAAGACGTTCTGGCCGAGCATGTCCAGCAGGGGTTTCACAGTGTTGAAGGTCGATTGCTCACCGCCGACCATGACGGAAAGTGTGCCGGCTTCGGCGCCGGCGATGCCGCCGCTAACGGGCGCATCGAGGAAGCCGATGCCCTGCTGGGCGGCCAGGCCGGCGAGTCGCCTGACGGCCGACAGCGAGTTGCTGGAGAGGTCGATGTGGACCATGCCCTGGGTGGCGCCGGCGTAGAGGCCTTCGCCGGCGAGGGCGACCTCGTCCACCTGTCGGGGGCCCGGCAGGGAGGTAAAGACGATCTCGCACTGCTGCGCGATCTCCTTCGGCGTATCGGCCCAGGTGGCGCCCAGCTCGATGAGGTTGGCGCACGCTTCTTTGCGCACGTCGTTGACCATTAGCTCCACGCCGCCCTTGATGAGGTTGCGCGCCATGGGGTTGCCCATATTACCCGTGCCGATGAAACCGGCCTTCATGTTGATGCGTCTCCTTCGTTTTCGAGATGGCGCCAGCATGCGCCGGGCGTCCGGGAGTGTCCAGAGAGTGCCCACTATTGTGCATACAATTCGTAGTACAATGAGTGCGTGGACGTTGAGGTCGTCGGGTTTGAGTGGGACTGGGACGAAGACGGAAACGTCGATCATATCGGCCGGCACGCGGTCTCACCGGAGGACGTTGGCGAGGTCAAGGACAACAAGCCGCGGTTTGGTCAGAACCCCGCGTACAAGAGTGCGACGCACATCATGGTGGGGCCGAACCTGGCAGGTCGTTATCTGCACGTCGCGATGATCCCGACCTTCCGTCATGGTTACTGGTTTGTCGTGACGGCAAATTGGCTTACTGCGCGGCGTGGAGAGCGACTCTACCGGAACCTGGCTTAGGAGACAGCAATGAGCGAGAACACATCCTGGAAGGAAATCGCGGAGCAGGTCGACAGGGACATCGCGGAGGGACGTGAGGCAGAAAACGTCGTGCCGGTTACGGCCAAGCTGACCCGTGGGGCTGACACGATCTTCTCGATTCGCATGTCGTCTGAGGATATGGCTTTGCTGCGTCGCTATACGCAGAAGAAGGGCCTGAAGATGTCCGAGTTCGCCCGGGACGCGATGTTGAAGGCGATGAGCGAGGACGGTGAAGACCCGCTCTCGGGCCTACTCGCGGGGGCGCAGCAGCTTGCGAAGCTGGCGCGACAGGTTGAGGCGTCGGAAAGGCGGTAGGCGGGTTCACGCATTCACGCCTCCACGGGCGAGCGCTCTTCCTCCGGCGGTTTGACGTGGGCGAACTGGCGCAGGAGGAGGACGTCGTAGAGGATTTTGACGCCGCCGCCGAGGATGAGGGGCCAGCCGAAGGTGGTGTGGCTGAGCAGGAAGCCGCCAAGAGCCGGGGCGAAGGCGGCGGCGAGGCTGCGAGGGACGTTGGTGACGCTGGCGGCGGCGGTGCGCTCTTCGGGCGGGACGACTGACATGACGTAGGACTGTCGGGCGGGGACGTCCATCTGGGCGAAGGTCATGCGCAGGAGCAGCATCGTGATCGCCAGGGGGGCGTTCGGCATGAGGGCCGTGAGCATGAGGAAGCAGTTCGCGGGGATGTGCGTGTAGGCCATCGTCTTGACGAGGCCGATGCGTTCGGCGACCACGGGCGAGAGAAGCTGCGAGGTCGCGGCGAGGAGGCCGGCAGCGAAGAAGATGGCGCCGGCCGTGGCTACGGACAGATCGAAGTGCTCGTAGAGCCAGAGCGCGAGCAGCGACTGGACGACGAAGCCGCCACCGAGGGAGTCGAGGCTAAAGAGGGCGGAGAGCTTGAGGACGACGGCGCGCGACTTCTCGAGGGGGACTCGGGGGCGCTGCACGGGGTTGGGCGAGACGCTGAGGCGGGTGTAGAGCAGCCAGACGAAGATGGCGACGGCGACGTAGATGAAGAAGCCGAAGCGCTCGGCGTCGACGATGTCGATGTGCTGCCAGTGGGCGATGGCGGTCGGTATGCCGGCGCTGAGGGCTCCGAAGGCGGCGGCGAAGGTGCCGGTGAGCGTGTAGCGGGCGAAGAGCGACGTGCGGTGTCGTGCATCGACCGTCTCGGTGAGCATCGATTGCTCCGTGGGGAGGAAGACGCTGACGTCGCCGCCGGAGGGGTTGAGGGTGCCGACGACGGCCACGAGCATGAGGGGCCAGAAGGCCGTGACGCTGGCAAAGCCGACGCCGGTGATCAGCATGAGCACGCAGGCGATGAGAAGGATCTGCTTCGGGGAGAGCCGCCCGCCCAGCAGGCCGACGGCGAGGGTGAGGGCGGCGGAGCCGAGTAGCGTGCCGGTAATCAGCAGACCGACCTGGCCGGCGGAGAAGCCGAGGTGGGTGAGATAGCTGGCGAGGAGGACGCTGACCATGCCGTCGGCGAAGCCACGCATGCCGCGGGCGGCGACGAGCTTCGGCGCATCGGACGTGACGCCCTGCGGCATGAGGCGGGCTATAAGGCGGTTCATGAGTGCACAGGCACTCTAGCATCCGCCGATGCGAGGGAGCGTCGCGGGGCTACGAGCTTATAGCTGCGAGCGGAACAAGGAATCACTCCGCTGAGGAGGACCTTCGCCCTCTGCCATCGAGCGAAATGTCGACTCCTCTACCGCAGGAGACCGCGAATGAAGATGGGCGGTCTGCCGCTGCCGATCTCCTGGACCAGCGTCCAGGGAGACTCACAGACCTCACAGGTGAAGAACGAAAGCGTCTTGCCGACCTGCTCCACGGCATCCAGGACTTCACGGGGTAGCAGGCCCTCGCTATCGTTGGTACCTTCGCGTACTCGGCAGCGCTCACATGGAGATGGAGTGTCGGCGGTCACTGCCTCCGAAAGTAACAGCTTGATGTTGCATGCGTACAAAATCGAACAGAACTCGCGCGGCCAGAGCCCTCACATTCGTTATCGCTGTCGCTCGGATGGGACGGTTCGAGGCGGAGTCGGTGTTCTATGGGCGGTTCGGGGCGCTGGGCGGACTGAAGTGAAGTTCCGTCCCTGCAGGTTCTCTTGCTTTGCTCGAGGTGGCGCTTTGGTTCGGAGGCGGCGAGCGAGTCTGGTTGAGGCTATGGAACGAGGAAGGGGCGCTGGGCGCCCCTTCCTTTGTTTTGCTAGCGGTACTGGGCCGGACCCCAGTCTGCTTCGTAGAAGGGGGAGCAGGATTCTCCGGGCGGGGCGACGTTGTCGATCATCTGGCGGTCTTCGTCCGAGAAGTCGACGTCGAGGGCGCCCATGTTGTCGACGAACTGCTCCATGGTGCGCGGGCCGATGATGGGCGAGGTAACGCCGGGCTGGCGCAGGACCCAGGCGAGGGCGAGCTGCGACATGGTGCAGCCTTTGCCCTGCGCCATGGGCTCCATGGCTTCGACGAGATCGTAGAGGCTCTCCGTCATGCGGCGTCGATGCATCGGCGCGGTGCTAAGGGTGAAGCGACCGTCCTCCGGCAGGGGCTCGCCGCGGCGGTACTTGCCGGTGAGCAGGCCGCCGCCGAGGGGGCTCCAGGGAATGACGGCCATGCCGTACTGCTGGGCGACGGGGATGAGCTCGCGCTCGATGCGGCGGTCGAGGAGGTTGTAGGGCGGCTGCTCGCAGATGAAGCGTACGAGGTTCTGCTTGTCCGAGACCCAGAACGACTCGACGAGCTGCCAGGCGGCGAAGGTGCTGGTGCCGACGTAGCGCACCTTGCCGTCGCGCACGAGGTCTTCGAGGGCGCGCAGGGTCTCGTCGATGGGGATGTCGGCCTGGGGGCGGTGCAGCTGGTAGAGGTCGATCCAGTCGGTCTGGAGGCGGCGCAGGGACGCCTCGCACTGCTGGATGATGTGGCGCCGGGAGTTGCCGTTGCCGTTGGGGTCTTCGCTGTCCATGTTGCCGTGGACCTTGGTGGCGAGGACGATGCGGTCGCGGCCACGGCGCTTGAGGGCTTCGCCGACGACCTCCTCGCTGTGGCCCTGGTTGTAGACGTTGGCGGTGTCGATGAAGTTGATGCCGCGGTCGATGGCGGCGTCGATGATGGCGATGCCGTCCTCCGGGGAGGTGCGGCCGCCAAACATCATGGCGCCGAGGCAGATCTCGGAGACTTTGACGCCGGTGCGGCCGAGAGGTCTGTACTGCATGGGAGTTGTCCGTTCCTAGGGACCGTCGAGGGCCCAGTGCTGGTGTTGGCGCTCCTCGGCCAGGCGAGGTCGCGATGTGCGAATGACACCGCGGCGAGGGCGCCGCGGCTACGCAGTCCAATGCATCGATCATAGAAGTGGTGCGGGCTGGTGAACAGTGACCATGACATCGGCATCGACGTGATCGGTGGGTAGCAGGTCGGGGCGTGCAGGGGCGGTTCGCGAACCGCCCCTACGGCTAACCGGGTTTTCGTAGGCGTTGCGTCCGAGCGCGTAAGTGCGCAGGCCATGCGCTGCGATCTGAAGCGAAGGGCTGGAAGCGAAGGGGCGCGGGCTAGCTCGTCAGCCTGGTCAGGGCGTCGACGAGCTCCTGGAGGGTGGTGGGGCCTTCGAACTCGGCGGCGATCTTGCCGTCCGGGCCGATGAGGAAGAACCAGGGCTCCGTGTCCAGGCCCCACTCGTCGGCGGTGTCGGAGATCGCCTGGCTCTCGCCGGGGTCGGCGTAGAACTGGACGTGGATGAACTCGACGCGGTCTTTCCAGTCGGGGTAGAGCTTGCGCATGATGGCGAGCTCGACGCCGCAGAGGCGGTTGGTGCAGTAGCCGGGGTCGGCGAAGAGGACGAGGGTGGGCCGGCCTTCTTCGATGGCCTGCTTGATCGTCTTCGTGTGCATGTCAGGCGAGGGGTTGGCGGAGGAGTCGAGATCGGTGATGTCGGGAACGTCGCTGACGGTGGGGTTCTCGCTGCGGGGGGCGTCGTCGCCGATGGCGGGCGTGTTGGTCTCGGTGACGACGGTGAAGCGGGAGGTCAGGGTCTCGTCGATCTTCTCGGCGGGCTTGCGCACGGTGAGCTGGATGCCCCACTGGCCGGGGTCATCGAATGTGACCTCGGTGGTGTAGATGCCGGTCTCTTCGCCGGCGTTGAAGTAGGTCTGCTCTGTGCCGTCCGGCTTGATGTGGGTCTGCTGCTCCGGCAGGCCGGCATCGCGGGAGGGCACGCGGGAGACGGCGTCCGCCTCAAACTTGAGCTCCTCGCCGTCGTTGAGGTCGTAGAAGCGTACGTGGACGTCGGCGTCGACGATGAGCTTGCCGGTGCTGGGCGAGAGCAGGCCGAAGGCGAAGCGGTTGGGGCCAAGGACGTAGGCGGTGTTGATGGGGACCACGCCGATGGTGTCGGGGTTTACGACCACCGTATCGGGGAAGATGTTGCCGTTGCCGCCACCGCTACAGGCCGAAACGAGAAGGGCGATGACCAGGGGAACCAGCGCGAGCCTGCGAAATGTGGGCATCGTCACGAAGGATCGTATCACGGGCGATGCGGGCTGAAGGGGCGGGGTGAGGCGGGGCACTCGGCGTCGGATTTGCGGGATGATTCCGGGCCGTCCGGCCTGCTGCACATAAGCGTTTCGGTGTTCATAATGAATGGCACGGGGTGATAGCACATGATTCAATGGCCTGGCCGCTGCGGCTACTGCAAAGAAACTATCGAAGACTGGTCGGAAGCTGGACTGCAGGACAGAGAGTGGCTGCACAAGGGCTGCTACACGACGCGCCTGAGCGAAGCGAGTAACGCCGGCACTACAGTCGAAGACCTGCGCTCGCCGGTGGAGCGCGGCACGCAGCTGGAGATGCCAATGCTGGTGTCGCTGCTGCTGTTCCACTTCGGCCTCGGGTTCGCGGTGATCGGCTGGATCATGATCAACCAGAACCAGTCGCCGCACCTGGGGGCGATCTTCCTCGTCGTCGGCCTCATCGTGCCGCTGATCGGGCTGGCCGGGATCGCGCTAAACATCATTAGCCGGCGCCGCATCCACCTGATCGAACGCCAGCTCGACCTTTCGGGCGGCTGGAAACCCGGCCGCTAGAGCACTCACAGCTTCGGGCCAAGGGATACACCATGGAGCCCTTCCTTCTCCACACCTACAGCGAAGTCAACTTCAGGGCCTGGTACTTCGAGCCTTCGGTGATCAGCGGCACCTTCATTGTGGTGTCGTTCTACTTCTACGGGGCGCTGACTCAGAAGGGCTGCCTGGTGCCGTGGCGGGCGGCCATCTTCCTGCTGGGCGTGGCGAGCATGGTGTTCGCGCTGAGCTCACCGCTGGACGCCGCGGCAGACCGTCTGCTTTCGATGCACATGCTGCAGCACGTGTTCCTGACGACGATCGGGCCGCCGCTGGTGTTGCTGGGCATCCCGCGCGGCATGCTGAGCCCTGTCTTCCGAAGCGAGTTCGTCCTCAAGTACGCCCGTCTGCTGTTCAATCCCGTCGTCACGGCGACGCTCTTCATCGTGAACATGTGGCTGTGGCACGTGCCCCCCGTGTACGAAGAGGCGCTGACCAACCTTTCGGTACACATCACGATGCACGTCGCGTTCATGGCCTCCGGCATCCTGTTCTGGTGGCCGGTGGTGCAGCCGGCGCCGGAGACGGGGCAGCCGGGGGACGGCGCGCGTCTGCTCTACCTCTTCGCTACGGGCATGCCGATGGGGCTGCTGGCCGTGATGTTCTTCGCCAGTAGCGGCGTGATCTACGGGTTCTACGACCAGACGACGCGGCTGTGGGGTCTCAGTCCGATGGACGACCAGCAGATCGCGGGCCTCGTCATGGGCGCGCTGGGTGAGCTGGCGGGCTTTGTAGCGATTACCTGGCTTTTCTTCCGCTTCCTCGAGAACGAGGAGAGGTCGGAGGACCCTTCTTTGCCGACTGCTTCGGTTCCGGTGCCACCCCGCCTTCCAGCAGATGTTGGACCAACCACGTAGCGATCGCGGTACCGACCATCGCGCCGATAAACGTCACGAGCAGGACCACGCCTTGCGGCAGGTTTAGCAGACGGCCGATAGCGAAGGCGCCGATGGCGACGACTGCGGCGAGAAGCCAGATCAGGTAACGATTCATCCCCGCGAGTATAGGGCGCCCGGCAGGTGGGACGAAACGTCGCAGCCGGCGTTACTGAGGATTTGGCGCACCGGCACGAGCTAGGGCTCGGCGCGCGTGACGATCAGCGGGAGGCGGGAGCGCCCGAGGATCGACATGGCGACGCTGCCCATGAGCAGATGCCGGCGGGCGCTGTGACCGTGGGTGGCCATGAGGATCGACTGGGCGTTGATCTCGTCGGCGACTTCGAGGATGGCCGTGTCGATGCCGGCGCCGATGGGGATCTCACGCAAGCGCGTCTCGACGGGCACGGAGGCGGGCAGGAGGTTTCGCTTCTGGGCCAGCTCCGCTTCGCACTTTGCGCGCTCGGCATCGTTGTCGACGCCGCCGGGAGCGTGGAGGTGGACGTAGAGCAGCGTGACCTGGAACTTGCCCTGCTCCAATAGCGGGGCGATCGTGCGCAGGGCGTGATCGGCGTCCGGCGAGAGGTCTGTCGTGGCGAGAAGCCGGTAGGTCTCGCCGTCGGCCGGCGGGGCCAACAGCTCCTTGCCGCCCAGCATCACGGGGATGCGCACAGCCTGCAGCACGCCGAGTGCGACGCTGCCGTGCAGGAGCCGGCCGATACCACCACGCCCGTGACTGTGCATGGCGAGGACAAGGGCGTCGGAGCCCTGGTTGAGCAGGGTCTGGGCCGGGTGCTCCCCTGCCGGGGCAACGACGACGCGCACGGTCCCCTGGACGCCGAAGCGGGTGAGGGCTGCCTGCGCAGCGGCTTCGATGTCAGCGCGGGCGCGTTCGGTGGCGCTGCTCGGCGTCTCACCGGGCTCGGAAGCGATGTCGACCTGCTCGATGACGCGCAGGAGCTCGACGCCGGCGCCGAGGTTTGACGCGAGTACGGCCGCATGGGGCAGGACACGCAGGGAGTGGTCTGAGCCGTCAGTGGCAACGGTGATGGTCTTGTTGTCTGGCATTTCTTATGTCGACCTCAGCTACTCGGCGTGCCCATCTGGCCATAGGCTTCCGGTGGGGAATTGCGCGTCATGAGCAGTGACGCGCCAATCGATACGGTGAGCACGATGCCGATGACGCCCAGGGAAATCGCGATCGGCATGTCGTAGATATCCTCCGCCAGCATCTTCACGCCGACGAACATGAGCACTACTGCGAGGCCGTGCTTGAGATAAACGAAGCGGTGCATGGCGCCGGCGAGGAGGAAGTAGAGCACTCGCATACCCAGCACGGCCATGGCGTTGGAGCTGAAGACGATAAAGGCGTCGTTGGTTACGGCGAAGATGGCCGGGATGGAGTCGACGGCGAAGAGCACGTCGGTGGTGGCGATGGTCACGGCCACGGCGAGTAGGGGTGTCGCCATGAGGATGCCGTTCCGGCGGGTGAGCATGCGCGTGCCGTGGTACTCGGACGTAGTCGGGATGATGCGGCGCATGAGCTTCTGCGCCGGGTTGTCCTCTGGATTGACCTCCAGCTCCTTGCCCAGGACCATGCGGATGCCCGTGAACACCAGGAAGATGCCGAAGACGTAGAACATCCAGTGGAAGGCGCCCAGCAGCCCGGCTCCGAGGCCGATGAAGATGCCTCGGAAGACGATGGCGCCCATGACGCCCCAGACGAGGATGCGGTGCTGATACGCCAGCGGCACCCCGAAATAGGTGAAGATCAGGGCGAAGACAAAGATGTTATCGATGGAGAGGCTGCGTTCGATGACGTAGCCGGCGAGGTATTCGCCACTGGCCGTGGAGCCCCATGCCAGCCAGATGACGCCAACGAAGGCGACACCGATGATGGTCCAGACCACGCTCCAGAAGAAGGATTCGCTGAGACTGACTTCGTGAGCTTCGCGGTGGAAGAAAAGGAGGTCGAGGACGAGGAGCACCGCGACGAACGCGATGAATGCGGGCCAAACCCAGAACTGAACTTCCAACCAGAGCCACCTTCGGACTGATCGATTAATCAGCCGAAGGTCTTGCCCGCCCTGCAGGCCCGCGTTACCGGCCCCGCGCGAGCGAGGCGTCCTGACGATAACGCTGTTAAGGGTTACTCCCCTTCGGTGTCTTCTAGCTTAGTCGCGATGGCTCCGTCTCACAACCGAGGCCGGGGATAACGCCCTAGGCGACGTGTCCCGGCTCGCCGATCGGCTCCGGTGGCGCGTTGCGCGTGACGATGAGTGAAATGCCCATCGAGAGAGCCAGGACGGCGCCGATGATGCCCAGCGAGAGGGCGATGGGCAAGTGGTAGACGTCCTCCGACATCATCTTGACGCCCACGAACACGAGGACAATCGCCAGGCCGTGCTTGAGATAGATGAAGCGGTGCATGGCCCCCGCGAGGAGGAAGTACAGCACTCGCATGCCGAGGATGGCGAAGGCGTTGGAGGAGAAGACGATGAAGGCGTGGTCGGTCACCGCGAAGATCGCCGGGATGGAGTCGACGGCAAAGATGATGTCGGTGGTCTCGATGACGACGAGCACAGCGAGCAACGGCGTCGCCATGAGGACGCCGTTTTCTTTACGGAAGAAGTGGACGCCGTGATAGTCCGTGGTCACGGGCAGGATGCGACGCAGGAGACGCAGCGCCGGGTTTGAGTCCGGGTGAACCTCCGTCTCCTTGCCAAACGCCATGCGCAGACCAGTGAAGATGAGGAAGCCACCGAAGAGGTAGATCATCCAGTGGAACGTCTCCAGCAGGCTGGCCCCGGCGGCGATGAAGGCGATGCGGAAGACGACGGCACCGATGATGCCCCAGACCAGGACGCGATGCTGGTAGGCGGCCGGCACGCTGAAGTAGCCGAAGATCAGAGCGAAGACAAAGATGTTATCGACGGAAAGACTGCGCTCGATGACGTAGCCGGCGAGGTACTCGCCCGCGATCTCAGAGCCCCAGGCCGCCCAGATGACGCCGGCGAAGCCGAGACCGATGAAGGTCCAGATGATGGACCAGATGAAGGCTTCTTTGATGGAGATTTCGTGGGCTTCGCGGTGGAAGACCAACAGGTCAAGGGCGAGGAAGACGAGGATGAGGCCGAGAAACCCCAGCCAGACCCATATCGTGA
This sequence comes from uncultured Chloroflexia bacterium, assembly GCA_963731765.1. Classification (GTDB taxonomy): domain Bacteria; phylum Chloroflexota; class Dehalococcoidia; order DSTF01; family WHTK01; genus WHTK01. The sequence goes on along the minus strand of CAVSWS010000025.1, from coordinate 127,527 downwards.
CATCCATAAAGCAAACGACCTCCGACTGATCTAATCAGACGAAGGTCTGTCCCGCCCTGAGGCCGCGTTACCGGCCCCGCCGAGGCGGGGCGTACTGACGATAACGCTGTTGAGGGTTACTCCCCTTCGGTCTCTCTAATCTAACGGGCCGGGGCAGATTTAACAATATGCGCTTCGGCTCTGCTGCCCCGGCCGGCGCCCGGGGGAGCGTCGATGGTCACCCGGGGCGAATGGGCTGGTGGGCGACGATGCGGGATTGCTTCGTCGGCTGGTGCCTTCTTGCAATGACCAACTCGAGACGCCATCGGGCGTTTCGCGCCCTTTGACAGGCTCAGGGCAAACGGGGCTGGAGGGGCTTCGCGCGAAAGGGGCAGGCTGACGCGAATGGTCGGTGTCGATAGGGTCGATTGCTCGCGCTACTGGCTCAGGGCTTCCAGCTCGCTTCGGGTGAGGGGGCGGGCGTAGCCTTCCGGGAGGTCTTCGAGAAAGAGGGGGCCTTCTCGGATGCGGCGGAGGGAGATGACCTGGCCGCCGGCGGCTTCGACCATGCGACGCACCTGGCGGTTACGTCCTTCCCTGATGGTGATGGAGAGCTGGAAGGGCTCCTCACCGACGAGGCGGCGGAGGCGCAGGGGGCGTCGCAGCTGGCCATCGAGCTCGGTGCCGGAGCGCAGGGCATCCAGCATCGCCTCGGTCGCAGGCTCGGCGAGCCGGAGCCAGTATTCCTTTTCGACCTCGTGACTGGGGTGCGTGAGGGCGAAGGTGAGGTCGCCGTCGGTCGTGAGCAGCAACAGGCCGGAGGTGTCGCGGTCGAGCCGGCCCACGGGATGGAGCCCCGGCGCCCGGAACTGCGGGGGCACGAGGTCCAGCACGGTGCGCCGGCCCTGGTCGTCGCTGACGGTGGTGATGAAGCCGGGCGGTTTGTTGAGCATGACGTAGGTGTGGCGCTGGGCGACCCGAGCAAGAGGCCGGCCTTCGAGGGCGAGGTCACCGGTCTCGAAGGACTCGGATGGGTCCGTGCGAGCGACGCCATCAACGGTCACGCGACCCTCTCGGATGGCGGCAAAAGCCTTGCGGCGGGAGAGGCCTGTAGCCCCGGATACGGCCTTGAGAAGTGTGCTCATGCTATCGTGAACAACAGTAGGCGGCGGCCGCTCCCGGCGTCCAGCGCAGATTCAAATCGGGCGGAGACGGGTACATCGCACGCCTTGTTTAGACGGCTTTGTTATGGCGACGCAAGCCCCGTGTTATGAAAAATAAGGGTCAGCCCGCTCCGACCCAATCTTGAGTCTCCCGATAATCCCATACACCCACCTGGAAGGCCGAGCAAAACACAAAAGGGGTTCCATTGACTCAGAGCCAGGACGACGCGATTTCCCGCGCGGCGAGGTTGATCGCAGGCGCACTCAGCGAGCTGACAAATGCCAGTCAGGAGAACTCTGCGCTCGTCGAGGAGATCGCGCGTAACCGGATCTCGATCGAGCGGCTGAGCCAGCAGATGGACCAGCGCCTCGCGGAAGAGCGACAGCAGCGCGGCCAGCTGGCGGAGCAGATCACGAACCTTGCAGGGTCGTTGGACCGGCTCGTCACGCACCTGGAGGGCATCTCACTGCTGATGTCGGAGCTGGTGGAGCGCCTGGCAACGCCGCGCCCTGTCGAGCCGTCGACACAGCCCGAGGCGGACCAGAAGCCGTCCGAGCCCCGGTTCCAGCCGGGCGGCGAAGGCATCTCGCTGGCCATCGAAGCCGTGCCGGGGTTCCAGGTGCTGATGGACATCCAGAAGGCGCTGATGGGTTTCGAGCAGGTCTCGAGCGCGTCGGTCGAGCGGTTCCAGGAAGGCGAGTCGCGGATCCAGATCCACCTGCGAGAGGCGATCAGCGGCAGCGAGCTCGCCAACGCACTCGGCAGCGCCACGGGCCATGCCTTCGCCCTGGAGGAGTCGCGGCCGGAGCTCATGCGCCTGCGACTGAAGATCGTAGGGTAGCCCTCCCGCCGGTCCTCGGCCGGAAGCTCACTTCAACCCCGAAAGGCCACCTCAGCCTTCCAGCTCTCGCCCCGCAAGACGGGGCCTTTTTGTGCCAGACCATCGGTTATGTTGAGACGAGACAGGTATAGAGCCATACGCTCTTAACATAGATGAAAAATCCATCAACATCCCACCAGAACTATTCGGAGCTGTCGGCCCCCTGCCGATTTATGCCAAGAGGTGCATCAGGGCCGTCACCCCTGTTGCGTCGCAGAAGTCCGTCACCTTCTGCTCGAACGCCCGCCGCAAGCGGGACTAGAACAAAGGACGAGAGATTTGGCGAGGAAGCAATTCCTGGCCCTGGCTTTGGCACTAGGCGGTCTAACCGTTCAGGTCCTGCTGCCCGGCGTTGTAAGCGCCGATCCCGGCGATGGACTGCTCGGTGGCCTCGACAAAGCCCTCACGGACACCACGACGGGCGTGACGCAGACGGTCGATCAGACCGTCGACCAGGTGACGAGCCCCAATCATCAGACCGCGGACGCGGCCAACAACACCAACCAGACGCTGGTGCCGGCCCTGACCAGCACGGTCGACCAAACGATCAATCCGACCCTGAACGACGTCTCGCAGACGGCTGCGCCGGTGACTCAAACCACCGGCAACGCGCTTCCACCACTGACGAACAGTCTGGGCGACACGATCACACCGGTCACGGAGGCCGCGGGCGACACCCTCGCTCCGGTCGCAGAGACGGCCTCGCAGGCGCTGCAGCCGGTGACCGAGCACGGTCGCTCCGGTGGTCAACGCAGTCGAACCCGTGGTGCAGCCGGTAACGAACACTGTGGCGCCGATCGTGGAGTCTGTTGCGCCCGTTGTGCAGCCGATCACAGAGGCCGCAGGCGACATCGTGACCCCGGTTACGGAATCGCTGCAGCCGGTGGTCGCGCCGATAGCGGAAGCAGTGACCCCGGTGGTCCAGCCGATCGCTGACGCCGTTCAGCCCGTGGTTGAGCCCATCATCGACGCGGTCCAGCCCGTGACGGAGCCGGTAACTGAAATCGTTTCGCCCGTGACCGACCCGGTTGGCGAGATCGTCAATCCGGTCGTGAACCCCATCGATGACGTCCTGCCGCCCGCGGTCGACCCCATCGTTGACCCGGTGACGCCGGACCCGATCGTTGGCGGCAACACGAACCAGCACCCTACGCCCGGCGCCGGCGTACCGAGCATGGGCAGCCCGGTCGAGGTCCCGGTGCTGAGCGCTGACCGGTCCGACGAATTGACCACCCCCGGTGACCCCGACATCCTTGCTCCGACCAGCACGGGCATCGCGCCCGACCGCCCACTCGTAAGTACCGAGACCGGGAGCAGCAACACCGCATCGAGTCCGGCTGTAACGATGGCCGGCCCTCAGGCGATCGCTGCGCGCGTTGAGATCGGCCTCAGCGACCCCGTTGAGGGGCAGGCCGTATTCGCGGCACCGCAGGCGCCTCGCTCGCCGATCGACGGCTCACACAGCGCCTCACCGGGCAGCCAGCCCATCGCTCTGACGACGGCCGGTACCGGCAATAGCAGCAGCAGCGGCTCCAGCTCCGGCTGGCCCTCAGCGAGCCTTCCCGCGAGCCTCCTGGGCCTCCTGGCCGTCGGGGCGCTCATCTTGCTCACCGTCACCGAGGCATCGCCTCGTACCTGGCAGTTCCGACCCTACACTCCCCCTGCTTAAAGCTCTCCTTCACCGCTGAGCGCGACGTCAACGCGTTCCAGCGGTAGGTCTGCGCGCGTGCGTTCTTCGCATCACCGCAGGCCACGACGACGGGATATTCCGTAGTCGCCGCATCCCTTCTTAGAGGCGATGCGGCTGAAGGAGAAAGCTTTGAGTTACACACTCAACGCTCGATTGCTAGGACTGGTTCTTGCCATCGTCCTCGGCGTGGGAGGCACACTCAGCCTCCATGGAAGCGCCAGCGCGGACCCTGGTGTGCTGGGCCTTGACCTCTCGGGCAGCAACAACGACGGCGGCAGCGTGACCATCAACCTCGACCCGGTTACCCAGCTGACGGGAGATGTCACCGGCAGCGCGGGGACGGACGCCAACATCGACGTCAACGCCACGCTCGACAACGTGACGACCGACATCAGCGGCACCGTCGACAACCTGACCGGCAATGTCAGCACCGTGGACGGGGCGACGACCGACAACAACGCCAACGTGACGGCTGACAACGGCTCGGTGGACGTCGGAGCCACCAGCAACACGGACGTCAATGCAACCGCCGACACATCCGGCGACACCAACAACACCATCCTGCAGCCTGTGACGGACTTGCTGGGTGGAACGGACAGCACCGGCACTGTGCTTGCGCCGGTGACGGACGTTGTAGCCGGCAACAACACCAGCGGTGGCCTCATCGACACCGACGACAACAGCGGACTGATCGACCTGGGACCCAACCAGGATGGCGGCCTGATCGACGTCGATGACTTCACAAGTGGCGGCGGCGTGATCGATACCAGCAGCACCAACGCTTCCGACGATGGTGCGACCGATGACGCCAACACCGGCAACACCAACAACACCATCCTGCAGCCCGTGACAGACGTGCTGGATGGCAGCAACACAGGTCCTACCGTGGACCCCGTAACCAACATCGTGGGCCAGGGCACGCTCCCTGGTCTCAGCAACCTCGACGCGACCGTGGACTCTGTCGAGTCGACCGCGGACCCGGCTATCGATCCGCTGATCGACGCCTGTGCAGGCATCCCCTCCACCGGCGTGACGGTCGAAGTAGGTAGCACCTGCGGCGGCGGAGACGGTCCTCTAGACCCAGTCCTCAGCACCATCTCGCCGATTACCGATCCGCTGGTAAACGTGTGTCTCACGTCCGGCTTCGACGCTGAAGTGGGCACGGACTGTGACGGGTCCGGCGAGAACAACAGCAACCTGCTCAACGGCGCAATTGGCGACGGTGGCATCCTGCCGAGCCTCGACACGCCGCAGGTTGACCTGCAGGACATCGGCCAGACGGCTCAGGACACGATCGACCCGCTTGACGTCTGTCTGACGAGCGACCCGCTCAACCTGAACCAGGAGCTGGGCGCTGGCTGCGCTCAAGCGCCTGCTCCGTGCACGCTCCTGAACGTCAACTGCCTTGTTCCCGAGGTACTCAATCCGGTCATCGGCCCCGACGGCGTACTCGACCCGTTCGTGGACACCTGCCTGGGCTACGGCCCTCTGGGCGCGAACCTCGACATCGGTTCGGCCTGTCTCGCGACGGAGACACCGCCACCGCCGACCTGCCCGCCTGACTGCGGCACGACTTGCCCGCCCGACTGCGGCACGACCTGTCCGCCCGACTGCGGCACGACCTGCCCGCCCGACTGCGGCACGACCTGTCCGCCCGACTGCGGCACGACTTGCCCGCCCGACTGCGGCACGACCTGTCCGCCCGACTGCGGCACGACTTGCCCGCCCGACTGCGGCATCACCTGCCCGCCGTTCTGCGGCCCCCAGTGCCCTCCGTACTGCGTGATCTGCGTGACGTTCTGCGGCACGGTGAACCCGGAGTCGCCGACGAACACGAACGGCGCCACGGGCACGGATGGTACCGGCACTGGTGCCGGCGGCCGTGGCACAACCTTCGTTCCGGTGCTCTTCCCGTCTACGGCCCACCCGCCGGCGGCGCCACTGACCCGGACCGGCAACTTCGTGCCGCCGACCGCCGGTGACGGTGGCCTGCTGGGCATGAGCCAGGAGCACAGCGCCACGCCGGTTGGCTGGCAGTTTTTCCTGCTGCTCATCCTCGGTACCGGCACCGTGGTTCGGTTTGGCCGGAGGGCGAGCTAACTGATTTGTGGGGGAGGCGGCGCCGCACGGCAATCCCTCCCCCACAAAGAGAGGAATACACCATGACGATCATCAAGAGACACTCGAATCAGCAGCAATCCCTGGTGATTTTGGTCCGGCAAATCTGTCACTCCCGCTATGACCTGCGGCATTCAACGGGTGCCGGGCGAAGGGGAGCAGCGGCATGAAGTGGCTGGGCGGGAAGAAGATGAGGCGATCTGAACCAGTACGGGGCGGTCGTCTGTCTTCCGGCGAGCTGAGGAACATGATGGACCTCGTCGATCCGGAGACAGGCTGGTACCAGCGTTCGTATTTCGCCCAGCGTCTGGACGACGAAGTGGCCCGGGCTGTGGATCACGACCGACAGGTGGCGCTGGTCTACTTTCGGCTTCCTCTGGGCGCCTGGGAGTTTACCCACCACCTCCGGATCTATCTCACGCTGAGGCTGGGACTCATGGGACGCGAACTCGGCGACGACGCCGGCTTCTCCGGTCGGATCAGCGAGGACGAGTTCGCGATTTGCCTGGCAGACGTGAGCGATTCCAAGGGAGACGGGGTGCTGGCCCTCCTGTGGTCCACGCTGAGCGGCCTCGGCGCCGATGCTGTGGTGCTCACTTGCCCGGAGGACGGCACGGATGCAGCGGCACTCATGGAAGCAGCCGGCGCAAAGCTCAGGCCTTTGAATGTGGTGAACCTGGAGGAATACCGGGCACGCCGCTACGGAAAGGCTGCTTAGTTAAACGGCTCCGGCAGGGCGTCTTCAGGCGCCCTGCCGTGGGCTAGCACGGCGGGAATGCCTGGGCCGTTGTGGTCCGCTACAACGGCTCAGGCGACACCATCACATCGTTCCCGTCTATGCGGATCGGGTACTGGGCGAGGTCTTGCTCGGTCGGGCCACTGAGCACTTTGCCGGTCTCGAGATCGAACCAGGCGAAGTGGGAGCTGCAGAGGATGCGGTTGCCGTCGCGGACGCGCGTGTAGTTGAGAAGGTAGTCGGCGTGGGGACAGCGGCCGGAGAAGGCATGGAACTGACCGTCCCTGGTCACGACCGCGATATCGACGCCCTCCACCGGGAAGACGCGCACGAGGCCATCGCTGAAGTCGCCCACACTGCCGACGCGATAGAACTGCGCCATTCACTCTCCCAGTCTCGTTTTCTCCAGTCTAAACGGCCGGCTTCTGTACGGGCCAAGGTCCTCGCTGTATCCTGCCGCCATCGCGCGAGCAGACGCGGACCTCAGGCCTATCGGCTTGTGTCGTTGTAAAAGATTGCTAATAGGCTTAATCTCCTGCTAGCTCAAATCGAATGCGGCGGGAACTGCTTCGGAAGCCCTTCAGGCATGACATGCCAACAAGCCGGGACAACGCTCGGGGCTTCGTCCCGCCGGAGGTGCCGCCATGACCCGAACGTGGAAGCTGTTTTCGCTCGTTGCAGTCACTGGAGCGCTGGGGCTCTATCTGCTACCCGGCGGTGCCGCGAGACCCACGCCGGCCTTTGCGGCTGACTGCACCACAGGCCACACGGGCACGCTGGTGATCAGCATCCTCGACACATCAACCAACGGTGTTCTTAACGAGGCCGGCGCCCAGGTCCTGATTAATCCCGACCCACGCGACTTCAACCTCGATGAGATCGTTGTCGACACCGCGTCGCAGGACGCCAGTGCTTCACAGGACAAAGACTCCGACCCGGGCGTGATCCGCTACGAGGGCGCCTGCTCTACCGGTAACTCCAGTCCCTACGTGATTTCGCTGTGGGCATTACCCAGCGACCTCAGCGACTGCGAGATAGGCGGCGAGACGGCATCGACGGCACTGGATGAGGGCGAGACAAAGCACGTGACGCTGCAGGTCGACTGCACGGGCGTCGGCCCTACGCCCACGGTGACACCGACGGCGACGGTCGGGCCTGTCGCAACGGTGCAGGTCAACGCTTCGCCGCTCGCCATTTCGTGCAACGGCACCAGCGTAATCAGCGTCGAAGTGCACGACGCCGCGGGCAATCCGGTACAGACCGGCACCGGTGTATCGATCACCTCGACGATGGGTAGCATTAACCCGTCTTCCGGCTTCGTGACGGGCTCCGCGGGCACGGTGTTTACTTTCTTCTCGGCCCCCCAGACCACCGGCGGCACAGCCATCGTGACGGCCACGGCCGGCAGCGTCTCGGGATCTGCCAGCGTGGCCGTGAACTGCGGCGGCGTAAACGCATCGGCGACGTCAACCGTCGCGCCGCCTCCGGCCGTGGGTTCCAGCAGCGGCGTGATTACGCCGCCGAACACGGGCGATGCAGGGCTGGCGGATACGCGACACAGCACCAACGCGGCGGTGCTCGCAGTCGTCATCGCCGGCGCGCTGGGTTGCCTGAGCGTGGCGGGCATGGCGCGAAGGTCTGGCATCTAGGCGACGCGGACGGCACCGGCACTTCAGTTGCGGCGCACCCGACGCGGGAGTAACGTGGAGCCTGTCGTTCGGGGTGGTTCCGGTGCGCCGGGGCCTGAGAGCACACCCGCGGGACCTGATCCGGGTAATGCCGGCGTAGGGAAGGCGATGACACTGACAGCTTCACGCAGACCGCAAGCGCCGTCACCGTCTCCCACAGGCTCCGCAAGCTAAATACCTCCTCGAACGCCGAGGTGATCTCTTGGCGCCAGTCGCCCTCGGTCGCTTGCACGTGATCACGGACGAGGTGCTGCAGACGCGGTACTCACACGCCGAGATCGCTGCGCTGGTAACGCGCGGCGGTGCGGACACGGTGCAGTACCGCGAAAAGCGCCCGCGCCTGACGCGTGAGCTCGTCGCGGACGCGACGGCTGTTGTCGCTGCGTGCCTGGAGAACGGCGCGCACTGTATCGTCGATGACCGCGCCGACGTGACGGCAGCGGCGGGCGCGCACGGCCTGCACCTGGGCAAGGACGACCTCACGCCGGCCGTGGCACGGCAGCTGCTGGGCCCCGACATCCTGATCGGCGGTACGGCGAACAGCCTGACGGAAGCGCGTCAGGTGTGGCTGCGACCGATCGACTACCTCGGCGTGGGACCCGTGTACGGCACGCAGTCGAAGGCCAACCCGGCGCCGGTGCTGGGCATCGAGCAGCTGCGGGCCATCGCCGAAGAGTGCCCGGTGCCGGTGATCGCGATCGGCAGCATCACGGCCGAGCGCGTCGCGGAGGTGCTCGACACGGGGGCTCACGGCGTCGCGGTGATCTCGGCCATCACGTGCGCGGAGGACCCCGAAGCAGCCGCGCGAGAGTTCGCCGAGGCGATCGAGGCGTGGCTGAAGCGCAACGCGGGGGTGCAGGCGTGACGCAGCGTTATGACGCAGACGTTGTCGTCATCGGCGGGGGCATCATCGGGCTCTCGTGCGCGTATGAGCTCGTGTGCCGAGGCAAGCGCGTCGTAGTGCTGGAGCGCGAGCGGGCCGGAAGCGGCGCCGGCGCGGTTGCGGCGGGGATGCTGGCGCCGGTCAGCGAGGTCGAGACGGAAGAGCCCGCCTTCGTGCACCTGGCGCTGGAAAGCTGCGGCCTGTACCCGCAGTGGATCCAGCGCATCGAGGCCGACGCGGGGATCGAGTGCGGTTATCGCGAGGAGGGCAGCCTGCTGTTGGCGCTGCATCGCGATCACGAAGTGGAGCTGGAGCGCCTGATGCGCACGCAGCGCAGCATGGGCCTCCAGTCGGAGCTGGTGAGCCGGGACGCGGCGCTGGAGAAGGAGCCGTACGTATCACCGCGCATCGTCGGCGGGTTGTTCGTGCCGGGCGACCGCCAGGTGAACCCACGACGCCTCACCCAGGCGCTCGCAGCCGCTATCCGTGCCCGCGGCGGGACGATCCTGGAGGGCGAGGCGGCGTCGCCGCTGTACGAGGCGGGGCATGCTGCCGGCGCTCTGACCGAGCACATCGAAGTGCGCGCCGAGACTACGTTGATTGCCGCGGGAGCCTGGAGCCCCGACGTGTGGCCGACGACCCCTGCCCCCGTTTACAGAGAGGGGGCGACTTCGAACGAGGCACCGGACGCGGGGCCTTTGCCAATGCGGCCTGTGAAGGGGCAAATCCTGCGCCTGCGGGGGCCGGTGCTGGTGAACCACGTCCTGCGAACGCCGGACGTCTACCTGGTACCACGAACGGACGGCGAGCTGGTTGTGGGGGCGACGAGCGAGGAGCAGGGCTTCGACACGACGATCACGACGTGGGCGGTGATGGACCTGCTGCGGGACGCCTGGCGCGTCCTGCCGGGCATCGCTGAGCTGGAGCTGGCCGAGACGTCCGTGGGGCATCGACCGGCACTGCGGGATCACCTGCCGGCGATTGGCGCGACATCGGTGCCGGGGCTGTTTGTGGCGACGGGGCACTATCGCCACGGCGTGCTGCTGTCGCCGGTGACGGGGAAGCTGCTGGCCGACACGCTCGATGGCAGTGGTCGCGTGCCGGACGCATTCGACCCGATGCGCCTGCGAGTTTCGACCGCCTCCGGGGCGGTGTGATGCAGGCGACCGTGAACGGGGACGTCATGGAGATAGAGGCGAAGACGATTGCAGCGCTCGTGGAGCAGATCACGGGCTCGAACGAGCAGCGGGGCATCGCGGTGGCGCGCAACGGCGAGATCGTACGGCGCGATGCGTGGTCGCAGGTGGTCGAGGAGGGGGATGAGATCGAGATCGTGCGCGCGGTGCAAGGGGGCTAAGGCATGACCATCACGATGAGCGATACGTGGACGATCGGGCCGCTGACGCTGAGCTCGCGGGTGCTGCTGGGCAGCTCGCGCTACCCGAGCATGCAGGTGATGCTCGACTCGCTGGAGGCGTCCGGGACGGAGCTCGTGACGGTGGCGCTGCGACGGGTGCGGGCCGGTGACGATGGGGGCGAGAACCTGTACGCCCTGCTGCGAGAGCGTGACCTCAACATCCTGCCGAACACGGCGGGCTGCTACACGGCGAAGGAGGCCGTGCTCACGGCGGAGCTGGGGCGCGAGGCGCTGGAGACGGACCTCGTGAAGCTGGAGGTGATCGCGGACGACGAGACGCTGCTGCCGGAGCCGGAAGAGATGCTGGCGGCGGCGCGGGAGCTGGTGAAGCGGGGCTTCGTCGTGCTGCCCTACACGAACGACGACCCGGTGACGGCGCAGAAGCTGGAGGACATCGGTTGCGCGGCGGTGATGCCGCTCGCGGCGCCGATCGGCACCGGGCTGGGCATCCGCAACCCGCACAACCTGGAGCTGATCGTGGCGCGGGCGCGTATCCCGGTGATCGTCGATGCCGGCATCGGGACGGCGTCGGATGCGGCGCTGGCGTTCGAGCTGGGGTGCGACGGCATCTTGCTCAACACGGCGGTTTCGCGGGCGAACGATCCGGTGCGAATGGCCCGCGCCATGAAGCAGGCGGCGCAGGCGGGTCGCGATGCCTTCCTGGCCGGTCGTATGCCGAAGCGCTTCCTCGCCGAAGCGTCATCGCCCTTCGAGGGCCGCGTCGGCGGCACACGTTCGTGACGGCGGCGACCGACCTCTATGTCTTCGTGGAACGCAGCGTGTTCGATAGCGACTCCCAGTGGCTCAACGCGCTCTCGGAGCTGGCGGCGCTGGACATACCGGGGCTGGCGCTGCAGGTGCGCACGAAGGGCGAGCCGCCGGAGCGGGCGATGAACCTGGCACGAGAAGCGCGCGTTGTGACCCTGGACGCGATGGTGCCCGTGCTGCTCAACGGCACGACGGCGGAAGCGCTGGAGCTGGGCTACAGCGGTGTGCACTGGCCGGAGGGGACGATCCCGGATTCGCACGATGGCAGCCTGCTCATCTGCAGCGCCTCGGTGCACTCGGTCGATGCGGCGCGGCGGGCCGAAGCAGCCGGAGCCGAGATACTCGTGGCGGGCACGATCTTCGACGCGGGCTCGAAGCCGGTCGCGGGCGAAGGTATCGAGAAATTAAGAAGCATCGCTGCTTCGACGACCGTGCCCGTACTGGCGATCGGCGGAATCCGGCCGGACCGCGTCGCCGCGTGCATCGAAGCCGGGGCCGCGGGCGTGGCGGTGGTGACCAGCGTGCTACGAGCGCCGGACATGGCCGCGGCGGTGCAGGCGCTGCGCAGCGCCCTGGACGATGCCAACGCGGGCGTAGGAAGCGCGGCGGGCACATGACGACGTACAAGCGCGCGCTGACTATTGCGGGCTCTGACTCGGGCGGCGGTGCGGGCATCCAGGCCGACCTCAAGACCTTCAGCGCTCTCGGCTGCTACGGCATGTCGGTGATCACGGCGATCACGGCGCAGAACACGCAGGAGGTCACGGCCGTGCACGCGGTGCCGGTCGACGTCGTCGCGGCCGAGATCGACGCCGTGCTGTCCGACATCGGCGCGGACGCAGTGAAGATCGGCATGCTGCTGAGCGCCGAAATCACGGCGACTGTGGCCGACCACCTCATGCAATGGCACGCGGGACCCATCGTGCTTGACCCTGTAATGGTGGCGAAGAGCGGCGACAGGCTCCTCGCGGCTGCGGCGGTGGAGAGCCTGCGACGCGACGTGTTTCCCATCGCCGACCTCGTGACACCGAACCTGCCGGAGGCCGAGGCGCTGCTCGACCGGGCGGTGGAGGGACGAGAAGGCATGGAGAAGGCAGCAATTGCTCTACTGGGCCTGGGACCGAAAGCGGTGCTGCTCAAGGGCGGCCACCTTGAATCGGACGAGAGCGCCGACCTGCTGGTGTATGAAGACGAGGGTGCCCACCTCATGCGCCGCTGGTTCGAGTACCCCCGCATCGACACGCCGAACACGCACGGCACCGGCTGCACGCTTTCGTCCGCTATCGCGGCTTACCTGGCACGCGGCATGCGCATGGAACCGGCCGTTGAGCGAGCGCGGGCTTACATGCAGAAGGCGATCGAAGCCGGCGCGGGGTACACGATCGGGAAGGGCCACGGGCCGGTGCACCACTTCCACGCGGTGTGGCAGTAAAAGGGAATATCGCATGAGCTTCACGGAGAGCCTCTGGGAGAGCACGCTGCCGGTCTACGAGGAGATCCTGCGGCACCCGTTCATCGCGGAGCTGACCAATGGATCGCTGGCACGCGAGAAGTTCCTCTTCTACATGAAGCAGGACGCTCTGTACCTGCGCGACTTCTCGCGAGCGCTGGCGCTGACGGGTGCTCGCTTGCCAGATGCGGAGGCAGCCACGGCGTTCATGGGGTTCGCGCACGGGGTGTTCGCGGTGGAGCGACAGCTGCACGAGTCGTATTTCGAGGAGTACGGCGAGTCGCTGGACGCGGAGCCGGCGCCGGCGTGCTTCGCTTACACGCAGTTCCTGCTGGCGCGAGCGACGACTGACACGCACCGGGTGGCGGCAGCGGCGCTGCTGCCGTGCTTCTGGATCTATCGCGACGTGGGCCAGGAAATCGTGCGTCGGGCCGAGGGGGCGATCGCCTCCAACCCGTACGCCCGCTGGATCGAGATGTACTCGGGCGAAGGCTTCGATGAGCACGTCAACCAGGCGATAGGCATAGTCGAAGCGCTGGGCCAGGAAGCTCAGCCAGACGAACAGGCCGAGATGCAGCGTGCGTTCGAGCGTTCGGCCCGGCTGGAGTGGATGTTCTGGGACAGCGCGTATCGAATGGAGCAATGGCCTCCGAAGTAGAACTCAGGGCGCGATGCGGGCTTCCGGTCGCTTCACCGACCACGTCCCGAGAACCAGCAGGCCCAGCACGACGCTAATCATGACGCCGGCCGTCGGACCAACGGCACCGGCACCGAGGCCCAGGAGCAGCATCGAGAGCGGCAGGACGCCGATGCTCATGCTGAGCAGGCCCATCGCCCGGCCCCGCGTCTCGTCCTCGGCGTTCATCATGACGAGCACGCTCTGCATGGTCGCGAAGCCGGAGATGCCTACGCCGGCGGTCATCAACGCCAGAAGTGCCACCGGGTACCAGCCGGAGACGGCGAACACGAAGAGGCCGCACAGCGCCAATGTGGAGCCGCCGACGTAGATGGTGCCGCGACGCCAGCGCAGGCCGCGGGCGATAAACGTGGCACCGATGATCGAGCCGAGGGAGTTGGCGCTGAGGAGGAGGCTGGTGAGGAAGGCGCCCACCTCGAGGCGATCGCCGAAGACGGGGACGAGGGGCATGAACGAGAAGTAGAACAGGTTCACGATGACGGTGATGCCCAGGATGCTGATGAGCGCCGGCTGACCCGGCAGAGCACGAAACGCCGAGGCGATATCGGCGCCGATGCGATAGCCGCCGGGCGAACGGGGCTTCGGTGGCAGGTCTACTCGCGTAAGAAAGGCGATCGCCAGCACGTAAGCAACGCCGATAACGAGAAACGCCTCGCCGATGCCGAAGAGGCTGATGACGGCACCGGCACCGAGCCCGCCGATGGTGGCGCCGCCCTGCATCGCCAGTGCCTCGAGGGCGAGGGCGTTGTTGAGGTTCGATGGCCCCACGAGGTCGTAGACCATTGAGCGTCGCGCCGTCATATCCATGAGCAGCGCCGAACCGACGCCAAACGAGAACGGGTACGCCATCCACGCCTTCAGCCCTCCCGACATCTCCAGCACGCCCATCAGCATGCTGGCGGGGACGAGGAGCACAAGGAGGATGAGGATGGCTCGCTTGCGGTCGAGCCGGTCGGCGATGGCGCCGGCCAGGACGCCGCCGAGGAACATCGGCGCGAACAGGGAAGCGCCGACGAGCTGCACGAGGAAGGTCGAGTCCGTGAGCTTGTTGACGAGGTAGGTGCAGAGGAAGATGTTCATCCACCGCGTGAGGTTGAGCAGCATGCCGACGGTCCACAGTCGCGGGTACTGCGGAATCGACATGGCGGCGAGCATGCGGCCACGGGGCGAGGCGACGGCCACGTGATTCATTCGACCTCCCAGTGCCGGAGCATCATAGCCCGCCCGACATCGCCTTTTGGCTAAGATTGGGCGTGGAGGTATCTAATGCCTGATCTAACGCCGGAGCAAGTGCGCGCCGTGCTTGCCGCCCAGGGCCTCGCGCCCGAGGACGACGCAGACCTGAACGAGGTCACGCACCGCATCAACGCCATCACCCAGACGCTACTCACGCTGGAGCCGGAGGGCCTCGACAGCGCGGAGCCGATGACCGTGTTCGAGGTGGAGGCTTCGTCATGAGCCTGGACGAGACGGCGCAGCTTCCCGCCACGGAGCTATCGGCGCTAATCGCCAGGCGCGACGTATCGCCCGTCGAGCTGACGCAGACGTACATCGACCGGGCGAAGCGGTACGCGCGACTGAACGCCTACATCACGCTGGATGAAGCGGGGGCGCTGGCGCAGGCAAAGGCCGCGGAGGCTGAAATCGCGGCGGGCCGTAGCCGGGGGCCACTGCACGGCCTGCCGGTGGCGATCAAAGACCAGCTCGATGTGGCGGGCGTGCGAACCACGGCCGGCAGCAAGCTGGTCGACTACGTCGCGTCGGAGGACAGCACGGCGGTGGCGAAGCTGCGCGAGGCGGGGGCGATCATTCTCGGCAAGCTCAACATGAGCGAATTCGCCCTCGGCGGCAATATCACGCACCCCTACGGCGTACCGCATAACCCGTGGGACGAGACGCGGCAGGCGGGACAGTCCTCCAGTGGCTCCGGTATCGCCGTGGCGGCATCGTTGTGCGCGGCAGCGCTGGGCGGCGACACGGCGGGTTCGATCCGGGGTCCGGCGGCGTGGTGCGGCATCACGGGCATCCGGCCGACCTGGGGCCGGGTCAGCCGCTACGGCACGTGGCCCCTCGCGTGGTTCTTCGACACTATCGGGCCGATGACGAAGACGGTGGCGGACTGCGCCATGGTGTTCGAGGCGATCGCCGGCCACGACACAAGGGACCCGATGACGTTAGGAGCGCCGATCGAGCCATTCGACGCGCAGGAGGACCTGCGGGGCCTGCGTATCGGCCTCGTGCGCGAGAGTGTGGAGGACGGCGTCAGCACGCCGGAGGTAATCGATGGCCTGCGCGGGGCGCTCGACGTGCTGGAGCAGGCCGGTGCGAGGGTCGAAGAGGTGTCCCTGCCCCTGTTCCCGCAGGGCGGCTTGATCTGCGGCGGGCTTTCGGACGCCGAGGCGGCCTACGTACACCGACATCGTCTGCGCGAACGGCCGGGTGACTTCGACTTTGCGTCGAGGCGGCGTCTGCTGGGCGGGAGCCTGATCACGGGTGCGCAGTACGTGAAGCTGTCGCACCTTCGGGCCCTGATGCGTCGCGACATCATGGCGCTTCTCGACGGCTGCGACGTGCTGGTGACGCCAACCCAGGCAGAGGTAGCGCCAAAGATCCAGACGGAGACGGGGCTGACGAGCAAGGACGCCGTGCTGCGGCAGTTCTTCGGAGCGCGGGCGCATCGGGGGACGTTCAGCCTGGCGGGCGTGCCCGGCATGTCGGTGCCTACCGGGTTCAGCGATGCGGGGCTGCCGTTGAGCATGCAGATTGTCGGACGGCCGCTGGCGGAGAACACGGTGTTCCGCGTCGGGCATGCGTATCAGACGCGCACCGAGTGGCACACTCGGCGGCCTCCCCTGGCGTAGGGGCGAGGCACGCCTCGCCCGCGGGCGCGCCGAAGCGCTGCACGGGTGTCCGCAAGGGGCACCCTGCGCCGGTCGCTGCGATTGGCTGTTGATCGGGCCGAGAAACGCAGTAGGGGCGCAGCATGCTGCGCCCCTACGTATGAACTATGCCTCTGCGCTATGCGTTAGAAGAGCTGCTTGCTGGCCAGGGCCGCGCCCTCGGTGAGGGCCTTGAGCTTTGCCCAGGCGATGTCCGGGTAGCAGCGGTTGCCGAGGCCGCAGTCTACGCCGGCGATGACGTTCTCGCGGCCCATGAGGTTGGCGTACTGGACGATGCGGCGGGCGACGAGCTCCGGCGGCTCAACCGTCGACGTCTTGTGGGCGATGACGCCGGGGATGTAGACGGCGCCGTCGGGCAGCTTGGCGTTCTCCCACACCTCGTAGTCGAGCTCGTGCTGCACGTCCGCCGCTTCGACGGAGAAGTAGGCGGCGTTGTGCTTGAGCATGATGTCGTAGGTGTATTTGAAGGGGAGGTCGGTGACGTGAGGTGTGTGCCAGCTCCCCCAGCAGGTGTGGAAGCGGACCTGCTCAGGCGGAATGCCTTCAAGGGCCCAGTTCGTTGCTTCCATGCGGAGCTCGATGCGCTTGCGGTACTCCTCGACGGTGGGGACGGGCGTCAGCATGGGCCAGGTGTCGACGAGGCCCGGGTCGTCGATCTGCAGCGTGAAGCCCGCATCGGCGACGGCCTTGAAGTCGTGCTTGGCCACGAGGGCGAGCGCATAAACGTACTTCTCTTCGTCGTGGTAGTAGTCGTCGAAGACGAAGTGGTCGAGCCAGCCGGGACCGAGGACGGGGAAGAAGAAGTTCTCCTTCTTCTCGCCGGCCGCCGCGATGCCGGCCTCGACGATGGCGATCTCTTCCTTCATCGCCGCGCCCGGGCTGACGGCCTTGACCTCGTCAACGATGGCCCAGCGGGTCGTCGCGGGCGGGTTGGACTGACCGGGTCGGGGCGAGTTGCCGACGCGATCGTAGATGTAGAAGAACTCCTGGAACTCCGGGGAGTGGCGCTCGCGCAGGAGCCAGGTGAGGCTGGGCGCGTCGCCGTCCTTGAGGGGGACTTCCTTGATTCCGGTGACGCGGCTGTCGTAGAAGCGCTGGTCGCGGCCCTTCCAGAACTCGCCGTCGCTCATGATGTCGACGCCGAGCTCTTTCTGGCGCCTGATGGTCTCAACGATGCCGGGCTGGGCGATTTCGCCGAGCTTCTTGTTGTCGCCGGTCCGGCGAGTGGCCTGAACCTGAGCGTAGTTGGCGGGGTTGGGCAGTCTGCCCGGGTGGGTGGTAAGGATCTTGCTGGTGCTCCGTAGCATGGTTCTGGTTCTGTACCCCTGTCTAGTTTCCGCGGTTCACGATTTTTTCGGCGCCAGCAACGTAGACCCGCGGAGCCGAGGTGTCAATCAATTCGAAGCAACCAATGCGCGTATAGGGCCCGGCGCGTCAGCGGGAGCGCGTGCGCTGGCGTGCTAACGGAGGGCCCGCCATAGCTTCCTCGATACCGAAGAGGCCGGTGAGGCGACCCAGCTTGAGACTGAGATGAATGGCGAGGCGCTCTTCGCCCGAGGTCATGTCGGCGCCCGTGATCTCGGAGATGCGCTTGAGGCGGTAGTAGAGGGTGCCGCGATGGATGAAGAGGTCGGCGGCGGTCGCCTTGGCGTCGCAGCCGGAGTCGAGGTACATCTCGAGCGTGCGTAGAAGGGCGTAAGCGTCTTCGTTGCTGGCGAGCTCCGTGACGGCCGGGTGGAGCGCCTCAGATGCCAGCTCCTGCAGGGGGAAATGCGAGAGCATGCGGTAGATGCCGAGACGGTCCCAGTGGGTCACCGGACCGAAGCTGGGCGCGACGCTGGAGACTCGCACGGCGTGGCGGGCCTGGTCGTAGGAAGCGATAGCGCCCGAGAGCGCCGTCTGCTCGCCCCCCAGGCCGGAAAGCACGCGCCACTCCCCTTGCTTGAGACCATCGAGGTTGGCCGCGAGCATGCCCAGGAGCTCCTGGGCGATGACGTCGACGCCGTTCGTGCGCACCGCCGGGTCCATGGTTGAAAGCAGCATGAGGCCGTGGTCGTTTCGCACGAGGGTGAGTACGTAGCCGGGGGTAAGGCTGCCGCGCACGTAGTCCATCGCCTTGCCGATCTCCAGGCGCACGGTCTGATCGGGCTCGGCCTCCCCCGACTGAAGGGGCTGGACGACGAGCGCCTTGACTGGCGAGCGGGGCGGAAACAGATCGGAGCCCACCAGCTCGTCGGCGGCCTGGCTGCGCATCGCCTTGTCGTGCGAAAGGAGGTCGCGCACCAGCTCGCGCTCCCGGCTGCGCTCGAGGTCGAAGAGAAGCTGCTCCCGGTTGAGGATGAGGGCGGCCGACTCCGCCGTGGAGAAGATCAGCTCGAAGTCTTCCTCCGCCACGTGGCAGTCCTGGTCGAACACCCAGAGGTGGCCCAGCAGGTCCTCCTCCTGGTGCCGGATCGCCATGTAGATGCGCGACTCGACGCCGATGTCCGGGTTGGCCGGGACGCGAATCGGCCATGTCGGCAGGGGATCGCGGAAGCTCCAGAAGTAAGCCGCGACGTCCGGGTCGCCGGCGCGCGAGAGGATGCGGTTCTTGCGAGACGCGTCCATACCGCCGAACTCGGAGTTGTAGACCTGCTGCTGAGCGTTGGGGTCATCGATCACGACCGATCGTCCGAGGCGGCGGCTAAGGGAATCGACGAGCTGTTGCAGCGCAGAAGCCATCGAGAAACCTTATACGCTTCAACTAAACATCTGTCAAAAGGGGTCAGTGCAAGTCACTACATCAGTTCATTGCTTGTTTGGATGGGCAATCTCTATTGTCGAAGCAGAACAGGCTCGTCTCATATCTACAGGGAGTACAGGGGAGAATTTAATGACCACAGGTTACTGGGAGCGCCTGACCTCCAGGCGCATCAGCCGTCGCCGGGCGCTCATCGGCGGCGGCACTCTTACGGCCAGCGCGGCCTTTCTGGCCGCGTGTGGCGGTGACGACGATGACAGCAGTAGCTCCTCCGGCAGCACCGGGACCAGCGGTAGCACCGGAAGTTCTACAAGTGGTGCCACGGGGAGCACGGGCTCCAGCGGTGGCTCGACAGGCACCTCCGGCGCCAGCGGTTCGAGCGGCGCCAGCAGTCTGATCACGAAACCGGTCGACACGTCCGACAGCGCCAAGCGTGGCGGCTCGGTCCTGTTTTACGCCACGGGCGATGTACCTTCTTTCGACCCCGGCACCAGCAACATCGTCCTGAACCAGCTATCCACCACGGTGTACAGCCGTCTGACGGTCATCACGCCCGGCTACCTGGAGCCGTGGGTGTTCGGCGTGAGCCCGGACGTGGCCGAGTCGTGGGAGTGGGCGCCGGACAACCTGTCGCTGACCCTGAAGCTGCGACAGGGCGTCAAGTTCCACAACATCGACCCGGTGAACGGCCGGCCACTGGACGCGGACGACGTGGTCTACAGCTGGAAGCGCTTCGAACAGATCAGCCCCAGCCGGTCGACGATGGCGAACGCCGCAAACCCAAACGCGCCGATCCTGGACATCACGGCCACGGACCCTTCGACAGTCGTCGTTACGCTCAAGGAGCCGATCGCATACCTGCTGGCCTTCCTCGGTAACAGCGTTACGGGCTACCTGCCGATGCTGCCGAAAGAGGCGGCAGACCAGGGCGTGCTGGACCTGCGTCAGAAGGAGATCGGCACCGGGCCGCTCATGCTGGACGCCTATGAGCCATCCGTAGGCTTCACGCTGAAGAAGAACCCGGACTACTGGAACGAGAAGTTCCCCTTCGCCGATGAGGTGAAGATGCCGATCATCAGCGAATACTCGCAGGCGCTGGCTCAGCTCAAGGCCGGCAACATCCTCACCTACCTTCAGATCCAGGGTGAGGACGTCCTGTCGACCCAAAAGGACGCAGCAGAGCTGCTAATTTACGGCTCCGACATTGCCGTGACCGAGCAGAAGACGACGTTCGGCTGGCTGCCTGCGGGTCAGACTCCGTTCCAGGACGAGCGCGTGCGCCAGGCGCTTTCGATGTCCTACGACCGTGACGCCTGGATCGACGTGTTCTACAACGTTTCGGGGTTCGCGGACGAAGGCCTGCCCGTGGACGTTGCCTGGAACTCGACCGTTCCGCGCGTCACCGGCTGGTCGCGTGACCCTCGCGACTCAGACTACGGGGCAAACGCCAAGTACTTCATGTACAACCCGGACGAGGCGAAGAAGCTGATGGAGGCTGCCGGCTTCGGCGGTGGGCTCGACGTCGTGTCGACTTACATCGGTGGTTCGCAGTACGGCACGAACTACCAGCAGCAGATCGAAGTGCTGGAGAACATGGCGCGCGAGGTGGGCTTCAACCCCAAGGCGAACGTCATCGACTACCAGACCGAGTTCATCCCGAACTACCGCGACAAGCAGGGTCAGTTCGAGGGGTGGACGTACAAGCAGGGCCCTCGCCCCTCGCAGGACCCACTGCACCGCACCGAGTTCGACTACTACTCGAAGGGCGGTTCGAACTTCGCGGGCTTCGACGTCAACGGCAAGGGCGATGGCTCGGGCGACCCGGAGGTCGACCGCTTGCTGCTCTCGGCTCGTTCCGTCCTGGACGACGACGAGCGTCGAAGTATCCTGCACCAGGTGGAGGACTACCTCTCCGCCAAGCAGTACCAGGTGAAGTGGCCCGGCGGCACCAGCGGCTTCTACCTGGCGTGGCCTTCGCTGAAGAACTTCCAGGTGTTCCGCGCCGAGACCACTACGATGTACCCACCGACCTGGTGGCTGGATCAGACCAAACCGCCATTCGCCTAACGGTAGGCGAAGGCTGACCACTTAGCGTCACAAAAAGGACGAACAAGCCATGCTCTTAGCGGAAGACAACCAGCTAATCACCGACACGAATCGAGGTACGCCCATGGGCGACCTGTTCCGCCGCTTCTGGGTCCCCGTGCTGCTCGCCGACGAGCTGCCGGGCCCGGACTGCACGCCGGTCCGAGTACGGATCTTCGGTGAGAACCTGGTTGCCTTCCGCGATAGCAAGGGCAAGGTCGGCCTGCTGGAGGCGAACTGCCCCCACCGCGGCGCTCCTCTCTTCTTCGGTCGTAACGAGGAGGAGGGCCTGCGCTGCATCTATCACGGCTGGAAGTTCGATGCGGACGGCGTCTGCACGGACCTGCCGAACGCGGCGGAGGGCGACACCTACCGCCACAAGATCAAGATCATCTCTTACCCCACTGTAGAGGCGGGCGACCTGATTCTGGGCTTACATGGGGCCGGAGGACAAGAAGCCGCCCTTCCCGGAGTTCGACTGGACCGGCCTGCCCAAGAGCCACCGCTACGTGACGAAGTTCGTCATGGAGTGCAACTGGCTGCAGGCAATGGAGGGCGACTTCGACCCCAGCCACGCCATCTTCCTGCACAGCGCCCTCGACAACCAGGGCGTGGAGGGCAACGGCGCCGGCCTGAACCAGGCGACCTCGCAGATTGTGCTGCGGACGCCGGCCACGCGCATCGTGGGTAACGGGGACGCCAGCGAGCCGTTCCCGCGCGCCGTCGGGAACCGTCGCGTGACGGAGGCGCACCCGCGCGGACCGCAGCTAGTCCAGCTGGAGAGCATGGACTCGGCCCTGTTCACGATGACGGGCCAGGAGCTGCCGGACGGTCGCAAGACGGCAGTTGCGGGCCTTATCTGGCACATGCCGATGTACTGCCCTCCCGGCGTGACGCAGCCCGGCCACCTCTCCAACAACATCCGGGTGCCGATCGACAACGAGCACACGATGTTCTTCCGCCTGCGCTGGAGCCTGCAGCCGATGACGGAGCAGGAGGTGCAGGAGTACAAGCACGGTGGCTACACGTTCCCGGAGCTGATCCCCGGCACGTGGAACACCAAGGCGAACATCCACAACGACTACGAGATCGACCGAGTGGTGCAGCGCAGCTTCTCGTACTCCGGGATAAAGACGTTCCCGCTGCAGGACATCGCGATGATGGAGGACCAGTGGGGTCCCGTCGCCGACCGGACGCGAGAGCACCTGACGAGCATGGACTACCAGATCATCCACGTTCGCCGGAAGCTCCTCGCAGCCGTGAAGGCGCTGCAGGAGGGCATCGAGCCGCCGGAGCCGTGGCACCCGGAGGCCTACCGGTACCACACCGCTCGCGCCGTGGTCGAGAACGGCACGATGGAGGAGGCGATGGCGCAGGCCAAGGAGAAGGCGCGAGCGAGCCTGCTGGAGCAGGAGGGCCTCACGTCGCTGCGACAGGCAGCAGTGCCGGTCACGCCGGCGTAGGGCAGGCGGCAAGCACAGTCACACCGGCGCATCGGCCACCCGTACTGGGTGGCCGATGCGCTTTGGTGCTGGAGCGGACGCAGGTCTGGACTTCCGGAGGTAAGCCGAGTAGCTCGGCGGTGGAAGAAACCCCTCCCTTAATCCCTCCCCGTCGACGGAGAAGGACATCTCGCCGTGCTGGAGATGGGGCGTTGTTGGGCGCCCTTCGGAAGCGCGTAACAGGCGCCGCAGCGGCCTAGCCCTCGTGGGTGCGGGCGGCCTCGATGGCGTAGATGCGCTGGACGGTGTGCTCGACCTTGCTGGCGAAGGCGGGTTCGGGCTCACCGCGCATCGTCTTGAGGGCGACCATGAGGAGCCGCGCGGCTTCAACAGCCGCGTCCAGCAAGGGGTCTTCCGGATGGTTGGGGAGCCGGGAATGGTCGCTCATCAGACCACTGCGGCGGTCTGGAAGTGCACCAGGCGCACGCCACCTTCCACGCGCCGGTTCGGCTCCGTCGCCTCGAACCACTCCTGCTCCTTCGGGAGGATCACCTCGGCGGAGCGGACGCGGTACATCTTCGGGTTGTCGACGGTGGGGTGGAGGTCGCCTTCGGCGTGAGCCGCGACGGCGTTAACCAGCGTGCGGCGCACGAGAATGATCATGGCATCGGAGCGCCCCAGATGCTCGACGGGGCGGTTGGCGACCGTGTCCATGCTCTCCATGACGGCGATGTCCTGGAGCTTCCCTTCGCGCGGAATGCCGGAGAACATCACGGTGCGCTGGTTCTCGTAGCTGATCAGGTAGTCGTTGCCGCGGTGGGCGGGCGAGCGCCATCGGGTCAGGGGATCGCTCGTCGTGGGCAGGTAGCCACCGAGACGCGTGTAGGGGTCGGCGAGGTTGGCGCGCTGCTCGGCAGGAACGGGCTCACGCAGGCTGGTCTTGAACGAGATCTGCACGGTGTGATCGTCGTCCAGCGGGACCCAGGCGTTGAAGGCGACCGTGGGGCCGGAGCCGGGGATCATCGTATAGAAGGGCATGAGGAACTGGGCGATGCGGTAGTGGTAGTTCCCTGCCTCATCCCACTGGCGCTGGGCGGCGTAGACGGCGCCGTAGTCCATGGCGTGCGTCAGGAGGATGGGCGTGCGGTCCTTGTTCCACATCGCCTGGCCGAAGCCGACCTGCTCCTCCTTCGGGGCGTCGGGCGTGAGCCGCGAGTGGAGGTAGTCGATGTGGGAGGAGTCGACGTCGCCTTCCATCGCCTGGACCCAGTTGCAGTCGTAGAAGACGAAGCCGGGGTGGTAGCAGTGGTCTTCAGGCGCCGTGTTGAACTCGAAGTCCGGCAAGGGCGGCGGCGTCTCACGGTTGCCCATGTAGGTCCAGATCATGCCGTTGCGCTCGATGCACGGGTAGGCCTTCGTGCGCACCTTGGTCTTGAAGTTGCTCTCGGCAGGCTCGGAGGGCATGTCGACGCAGGCGCCGGTGACGTCGAACTTCCAGCCGTGGTAGACGCAGCGCAGGCCCTCCTCCTCGTTGCGCCCGAAGAACATCGAGGCGCCGCGGTGGGGGCAGGCGTTCTGGATCAGGCCGACGGCGCCCGAGGTGGCGCGAAAGGCGATGAGGTCTTCGCCCAGGAGGCGGACGCGAATGGGCGGACAATCCGGCGAAGGAAGCAGAGAAGACGGGACCGTCGAAGGCAGCCAGTACTCACGCAGGAGGGCACCCATCGGCGTCCCGGCGCCCACGCGGCACATCGCCTCGTTGTCTTCGAATCGCAGCATGTTGGCCTCCTCGCGACGGATCAAGATTGAACTACCGAGCGATCTTGTGCCTGCTACGAAGGGCTGTCAATTCGGGCGTCATCGGTAGGCTAATCTGGAACAAATGGAGCACTCGAGCCGTCCCTTTAGTAGACGGCCTTGAAGGGACAGATAAACCGTGACCACGCAGAACGAAGACGAGCTGATCCGCGACATCCTGACCACGGTACGCACCATCGCCCTTGTCGGGGCGAGTGCAGACCCATCGCGCGCCAGCAACGACGTGATGGCGTTTCTGCTGAACCACGGATACGACGTCTACCCGGTCAACCCTACCGCGGGCGTAGAAGAGATCCTCGGACGCAAGGTCTATGCCAGTCTGGCGGACGTGCCGCAGCCAATCGACATGGTCGACGTGTTCCGTCGCTCGGAGGCCGCAGGCGAAGTGTGCGATGAGGCAATCGAGGCGAAGGCGGGCGTCGTGTGGATGCAGCTCGGCGTGATCAACGAGGAAGGCAAGCAGCGGGCGGAGGCAGCGGGCCTCAAGGTGGTCATGGACCACTGCCCGAAGATCGAGATACGGCGCATGGGCCTGCCGCCAATAGACGCCTGAACGATTATGTACACTCGGACCTGTACATAATGTCGGTCTCGCCTTATTGTCGGATAAGAATTAGGAAAGCCGGACGATATCTCCTGATCGACCGGCGGCATTAGTGAGGAGAACTGCGTGACGCTGCTTCCCTATCTGCGCCGAGCCCTGCTGGCGCTGGTTGTGATTACGGCCGGCCTTTCGACCCTGCTGCTCGGCCAACCCGGCACGAGCGAGGCGGCCGCCGCCACCGGGCTCACCGCTCGTGTGCAGTGCGAGAACGACGCGCTCACTGTGACCTTCTCCTGGCAAGCGAGCCAGAGCGGCCAGCAGTACCTGGACCTCAGCCTGCAGAACAACGGCTTCGCGGATGGCACGTTCAGCCGCACGGGGCCGATCAGCAACAGCATCCAGTCGATCGACTGGAGCACGGCGCAGTCCGAGACCACCTACTACGCCCGGATTAACACCTACGACAACGGCGCATGGGCCGCTTCGACAACGCTGACACTGAACACGCCGGTCTGTGGCGCAGCGCCGCCACCTCCACCCTCCGGCGCATCGCCCAACGCCGACATGCTGGCGCTGCAGACCAGCCTTGAGCAGCAGATCGCATCGGTCGGCTACCAGGCTTCCGTAGCGGTCACAGACCTCCAGACGGGCGAGACGATCTCGGTCAACGGCGCCCGGCAGCAGCTTGCGGGCTGCACCATGAACTTCTTCGCGCTCATGCAGTCCGTCATCGACGTGTCGAACGGGCTGTATCCGGAGTCGCAGGTCGGCGACCTGATCCAGGCGACGATCTACGGCAGCAACCCGGTGACGGCGCACGACATCCTGAAGATCGCGGGCAACGGCGACGTGGTTTCGGTCGAGTACCGGATCAACGACCTGATCCAGCAGCTGGGGCTAACGAGCACGTTCTACGACCACCCCCCGGCCTACTGGCCCGCCGCGTCGCTACGGGGCTGGAGCAACCTGACGACGGCGCTGGACATGAACCAGGCGCTCGTCGGGTTCTGGAACGGCTCCGTGATGTCGACGGAGTGGCGCGACTACCTGTACCAGAAGATGCAGGGCGTCAAACCGGGCCTGAACTACCTGCTCCCCGTCGGCGTGACGGACGGCATCGTGGGTCACAAGAACGGCTTCCTGTGGGTGCCCGGCGGCTGGGTCGACAACGACACCGGCATCGTCACCTTCCAGCGCAACGGCCAGAGCTACGCCTACGCGATCACATTCATGACGCAGGGCGTTGCAGAGAAGTACGCCGACATCCCGCTGGGCCAGACGATCTCGTCCATGGTGTGGACTTATTTCAGCAGCCATTACGCCTGATCAGCGAGACTTGATCACGGGTTAGTGGCTCCTGGTCGAAGCTGTTGGGTGATACACAGGTTGCATTTCCATAGATTTACCTAGATTCGAGGCACGATGGTGCCTCGACCTAGTAGAATGCCGGGAGCCCGGGTCCCCGCCCGTAGTACCGGAGCGTTAGCGCTTCGAGGCTGGCTATTCGTCGAAACGGATCAGATGGGCATGATGCCCGCCGACCCGCCGCAAGGAACAGCGGCACTCCCGAGCCTTCCTTCTCTCGACCGATCCCCCTGAGTTCGGTTGAGGGTGCGGGCAATGGCGACAGGAAACAAGCTCCCCGCGAAAAGGCGGGCAGGGCTCCTGATCCCTTCTCCCGGCCGATCCCGCTGAACTTCGAATCGTCTCATCACCACACGCCCCAGCCGATCAAGGTCACGCATGCCGTGGCCGGGCTCATCGTCATCGCCGTGCTCGTGCTGGGCGCCATGCAGGTCATCGGCTCCGAAGCACAGGGCGACGACAGCATGCTGAAGGACATCTCAGCCCAACTCGCCCAGACCGCCGCGACGGCAACGGCAGCACCCCAGATCGAGACACCCGTGGTGGGCTCGGACCAGTCGTCGCTTGCCGCGCCTCTCAGCAGCAATCTCGAACCCTTTGCCGGCCCCGCCAGCAATACGCCTGAGGCGCAGTCGGAGGCGAAGCTGCAGGGCTTCACGGCGCCGGCGGAGTCACCGACTGCTTCAGTGACGCCTGAAGGCACGCCGAAGGATGGTGCGGACGCCGAGGCTACGCCGGCAGCCACGGACGGCACGAACGATGCCTGTGCTCCGATCAGCGCCGACGCCCCTTACTGCCTGTACACGGTCCAGGACGGCGACACGCTCTCAGGCATCGCTGCAGCCCTCGGTATCACCAGCACGCCTGCGTTTTCGGCCGCCGAGCTCGTCGCGCTGAGCAACGGGCTCAACGACGCGCAGAACTGGATCATCAAGCCGGGGCAGGAGCTACGGATCCCGGTCGAGAGCGGCGTCATTCACACCGTTAGCCCATCGGAGAGTGTGAGCTCACTGGCAGAGCAGTTCGGCGTATCGACCACAGACATCATCGCGGCGAACACCTTCGCAGACCCCAACAACCTTCCGGTCGGCGACCAGATCATCGTGCCGTCGCCCAGCCTGTGGCCGTGGAACGGTCCTGCTTCGGCTGCCGGCGCAGGGGACGACACCTCCGGCGAAACAGCCGTAGCGGACGTGACCGAAGCCCCCACCGATACGCCGGAGGCGGACACGCCCACGCCTGAACCGGAACCCACCGACATACCGACAGCTGAAGTCGAGACGGCCACGGCGACGGAAGCACCGGCAGAAGCCCCGAAGGCGGCGGCAGCGCCGTCCAGCAACTCCAACCCATCGTTGGGGAGTACACGGGACCAGTTCGCGGCGGGCTACATCGCCGGAGGCGGTCCGCCGCAGTACCTGGAGTACCTGATGTCGAACGTGATCCCGTGCGAGTCAGGCTTCAACCTGCGGGCCTTCAACCCGGCCGGCCCCTTCTACGGTCTGCTGCAGTTCCTGCCGGAGACCTGGGCGCGCACTGGCGGCGGCGACTGGTTCGATGCCTGGCAGCAGGGTCATAACACCGGCGTGCTGCTGCAGACCGCAGGGCCATCCTCGCAGTGGCCCGCCTGCTGGTTCGCTTCGTCTTAGACGACGTTCGACGGTCATTTCCCCAGACAGTAGCCAAGGCAGCCCTCTCGTCATCGTGAAGAGGCCACCAGGACGACGAAGCGATGTCATCGCGCTTCACGAGCTGCCGTACACGTGCGTGAGATTGCCACGTCGGCTATCGCCTCCTCGCAATGACGGATGGTTTGGGTCCGGCAGTCAGGCGTCGGGGTTCCGCACCCGCCTTGCAGCGATTCGGGAAGCGGCCGGGCGCGCGGCCCGCACAACCTGCACTGGACAGGCGTAGAATCGGCTGCTGGCGGTCGGCTCGGCCGGCCCGAATCTCGCAGGAGGTGCTCACGATGCCACTCGAAATCACCCTGGACGCGCAGGCAGCGCTACCGAACCATCGATACGACCTCATGTTGCCGCTGCTCCAGGGTCGCGTCGCGATCGATGGCGTGTCGATCAAGACATCGGGGGCTACCGAGCGCGCGGGCTACTTCGAGAACCCGAAGTTCCAGAACGGCGACTTCGGGCTGCTGGACACGAACGTCGGGGACGTGCTGCCGGCGATTGAGGCGGGCTGGGACATGGTGTGCCTGCCGGTGTTCAACAAGCGCAAGCCGGTTTTCAACTTCCTCTGGGTGCGTGCCGACCGCGGCATCGACACGCCGAAGGACCTCGAAGGCAAGACGATCGCGACGGTGGGCTACGCGAGCTCGATCTCGACCTACAGCCGCGGCCTACTGGCGAAGTTTCACGGTGTGGACCTGACGAAGCTGCGCTGGCTTTCGGCGGCTCCGGGTCGCTTCCCGGTATACCGCGGTATCGAGTCGCAGATCGAGTACGCATCGGGACCGGCGAAGAGCCCCGTGCAACGTCTGATGGACGGGGAGGTCGATGGCAGCACGGGGGACATCACCGCGTCGAAGGACTGGGTGGCGCTGGAGTCGCACGCCGGCGTGAAGCGCCTCTTCCCCGACTACATGGAGCAGAACCGCCGCCTCTGGCTGGAGCACCACATCCTCACGCCGACGCACATCATCGTCATGGGGGGCAAGCTGTATCGCGAAAACCCGGGCCTGGCGCGCAAGCTGTACGACGCCTTCGAAGCCTCGAAGGACATGGCAATCGACGACATGCTGGGCGACGCGACGGGCTACTCGATGCTGCTGCACACGCGCGAGATGATGCGGGACCAGATGCGCGAGATGGGCGATATGTACCCGATGGGCATCAAGGCGAACAAGAACACGATCGACTGGTTCCTGGACTTCAACCTGGAGCAGGGCCTGACGAAAGACCGTATGACCTACGAGCAGCTCTTCGCGAAGGACACGCTGGACACGTAGCGCGTCAGGACGGCTCCGGCTGGCGGTTATCCATGGCAACGGCGACGAGGCTAAGACCGGCCGCCGGCAGGAAGAAGAACCCGATGCTCGCGATGGCCACGAGGCAGCTTGCGAGCAGCAGCGCGGCGCCGGCCCACTCCACGCGCCGGGGTGCTCGCAGCACGATTGCGGCGCCCGTCGCCAGGGTCAGGAGCACCGGAATCACGAGGTATGGGAGTACCGAGTCGCCGTTCTCCTCGATCAGGGTCGAGCCGCCCTCGACGCAGCCGGCCTCGTTGCAGCTCGATGTCGTGTACACGTCGACCAGAAGTAAGCCGGCGCAGGCCAGCACCGCCACCACGACCGCGAGTCCAGACAAGGCTATCGGACCCTTCATGAGCTGACGATACACCCTGGCTACACGACAAGACGGCGATTCGTGTTGTCGCTGCGAGGAGGCGGTAGCCGACGTGGCAATTTTCCAGCACTCCTTGGGGTCACCACGCCTCAACCTGCAGAGACCAGACCTCAGGTGTACACGCCGTCCTTGTCAGCTCCCGCGACCGGAACAAGAATGCGTTGGGTACGGTTTGGACTTTCGTAATGCCCGCGGGTCTAACCTGAGGGCGAGAAACGGCGGAGGTGAGCGCATGGCGATCCAGTCGATAAACCCGGCTAACGAAGAGGTGCTGCAGAGCTTCGAGGAACACACGGACGCGCAGGTCGACGAGAAGCTCGACCTGGCGATATCGACCTTCCGGGAGTGGCGTGAAGTGCCTTTCGCGCGGCGGGCCGAGCTGGTGCGCGAGGCCGGAAAACAGCTACGGGCCGAGGCCGACACGCTGGCGGGGCTGATCACGGACGAGATGGGCAAGCCGCTGGCGCAGGCGAAGGCGGAGGTCGAGAAGTGCGCCTGGTGCTGCGACTACTTCGCGGAGAACGCGGAGAAGTTCCTTGCCAGCATCGACTCGCCCAGCGCGGCGACGAAGAGCTACGTGGCGTTCGACCCCATCGGCCCCGTGCTGGCGATCATGCCGTGGAACTTCCCGTTCTGGCAGGTGTTCCGATTCGCCGCTCCCGCGCTGATGGCCGGCAACGTCGGCCTCCTGAAGCACGCCTCGAATGTACCGCAGTGCGCCCTGGCCATCGAGCGCGTGTTCCGCCAGGCGGGGCTGCCTGCAGGCGCCTTCCAGACGCTGCTGATCGGCGGGTCGCGGGCCACGAAGCTGGTTGACGACGAGCGAATCATGGCGGTCACGCTCACGGGCAGCGAGGAGGCGGGCAGCAAGGTGGCTGAGGCGGCCGGTCGCGCGCTGAAGAAGACCGTGCTGGAGCTCGGCGGATTCCGACCCGTACATCGTGCTGCCGGACGCCGACATTGAGGACGCAGTGCGCGTCGCGGTCGATGCGCGATTCCAGAACACGGGCCAGAGCTGCATCGCTGCCAAGCGGTTCATCGTGGTCGACAGCGTGGCGACGGAGTTCGAGGAACGCTTCGCGGCGCGGATCCGCGACCTCGTGGTGGGCGACCCGCGCGATGCCGCGACGAAGATCGGGCCACTGGCCAAGGGCGACCTCGTGGACGCGCTGGACGAGCAGGTGCGCGGCTCTGCCGATAAGGGCGCCAAGATCGCGGTGGGTGGTCACGCCCTGGAGCGACCGGGCTACTTCTATGCGCCGACGCTGATTACGCAGGTAACGCCGGAGATGGAGGTGTTCACGGAAGAAACGTTCGGGCCGGCCGCAGCGCTGATCCGGGCCACGGACGCCGAACACGCCATCGCCCTGGCGAACCGGTCTCGCTTCGGCCTCGGCGCCAACCTGTGGACCGGCGATATCGAGAAGGGCGAGCGCTACGCCCGTCAGATCGAGTCCGGTTCCGTGTTCATCAACGGCATGGTCGCTTCAGACCCTCGCCTGCCTTTCGGCGGCGTGAAGCGAAGCGGCTACGGCCGTGAGCTGTCGGACTTCGGCATCCGGGAGTTCGTGAACATCAAGACGATTTGGATCGGTCCGCCCAAGGGCTAGTCGCTACGGCGAGACCTCGCCCTCCACGACGACACGCAGCGGGTCTGACGGCTGCGCCTCATACACGGTCACGTCTTCCAGAACGATGCGGAGCCGCAATGGCCGGTCGACGTTTTGCTGGATCAGGTAGGCGCTCACGGTCTCATCGGCGGTGAGGCCGAACTCCTTGAGTAACTTGCGAATGTCTTCGTGCGCGTTGGACGGCATGCGGTGTCGCTCCCTCCGAACCTGGAACTGTGTTGGCAAGGAAGGTATCAGGTCAGGCGTGACTGGTGCGTAAACGCCGGTACAGATTCGGGCCAAATTTCTTTATGTCGTGCCCCGAAATCCGTTGACGGTCCATAAGTGGTCGACTAGTCTTGGCTTCCCGCCAATAGAACTCCGTCTCAACAGGACAACAAGGACGTCGGACCTATGGCGCGGCTTATCCAGCAACACCTCTATCCCAGCCTGCCCTCCACCCAGCCCATCGATTTCACGCGGTGGTTCGTGCTGTTCATGCAATTCGCCGTGCTCGGTGGTATCGCAATCTTCCTGGTGCTCGCGATCGTGAACACCATCCTCGGCACACCTCAAACGGACGTCTATTCGCACCAGTAGACCGGTCGGATGCGGTGCGTCTCAGGGCGCGCCGTTCGGGCGCAGAACCACGTTGAGCAGAGTGCGCACCGAGTAGCGGCGACCGCCGAGGATGGCGCCTGCGTAGACGCGCCCGCCGATGAACGCAACGAGGAAGATGGCGGGCACCAGCAATACGTAGCAGGCGACCAGGTCCATGGTGCCCGGAGAACCTGTTGCGACCCGGGTTGGCATGATGAGGGGAGACGTCAGCGGGAAGATCGACAAGATTCTCGTAATCGTGCCGTCGGGGTTGCTGGGAGCGATAGCAGCGGCATACATGTACGGCAGCATCAGCATCATGACGATCGGCGTCGCGGCAGCCTGGGCGTCCGTCTGACGGGACACCATGGCCCCAGCAGCCGCATAAACCAGGCTGTAGACGACGAGCCCCAGCACGAACAGCGGGAAAGCGGCCAGCACCACGTCCAACGCCACGGCGGGGATGTGACGGTCACCAACCAGCAGGAGACCAAGTACGCCACCGGCCACAGCGATGAGGAGCTGCCCGATGGCGACGACGAGGATGCCGAGGGTCTTGCCGCCCAGCAGCTCATGGGGCCGCACCAGCCCGAGCAGCACCTCTACGACGCGGGAGGCTTTTTCCTCCACGATGCCGGTGAGGATCCAGTTGCCGTAAACGGCGAGCGTCACATACAGAGCGAGGGCAGACAGGAAGCCGACGAGTTGACGGGATGACTTGTCGGGGGCGCCCGGACGCTGTTCCACCACCTGCACCTGCTGCGGGTTGAGCAACCCCTGACGCTGGGCGTCGGTGAGATTCAGGCTGTCGATCTGCTGGGACAGGTTGTACGAGGCCACAGCGTTGCTGACTACGGCCGTCAACGCGGTGTGTTCCTTCTTGGGGTAAGTGAGGCTTTCGTTCAGCAGGTAGGCATCGATCTCGCCGGCTTTCAGCATGGCCTGGGCGTCCGGCTCGGTGTTGAAGCGCTTGAGGTCGACCTGAATGTCCTGGAGGTCCGCGTAGCGTTCGATCGAAGTCGTGAGCTCCTGCGGCGCATCGGTCGAGACGCCGAGGGTGAAGCTGCTCTGTCCGAAAATCTGTGGCGCCTTGACGGCCGCCACGATGGTGGCGAGGGCGAGGATGAAAAGCCCGAGCGTGAACAGTCGGAACGACGTGGTCCCAAGCCGTTCGACCACCTCGCGCCGCATGACCAGCCACAGGGGCCTCACGGCGTTTCTCCTACTGCCTGGCGGAAGAGGTGCTCGAGATCGGGGGGCTCGAGGCGGAACTCCATGACTCGGGGCGCCAGCTCGCCCAGGGCCTCGAGGATGTCGGCCGGCTTGGTGCCTGTGACGACGGTGAAGACGGCGTGCTCGGCGCTTGCCTCCTCCAGCTTGCTCCCGGGGAGCTTGCGGGCCAGGGCGGCGACCCAGTCGTACTCCACACTGGTATCCAGACGCAGCTCCAGCAGCCGGATGGGTGAATTGCGGCGAATGTCCTCGAGACCACCCTCGAGGACGACGTGGCCACGCGTAATGATGGCGATGTCGTCACAGACGCCGCCGACGAGCTCGAGCTGATGGCTGGAGAAGACGACCGCGGCGCCGTTGTTGGCAGTTTCCCGGATTACGGAGGACAGCACCTCGACAGCGATGGGATCGAGGCCGGAGAAAGGCTCGTCCAGCACCAGAAGGTTGGGATCACCGATAAGCGAGACGCCTAGCTGGACCTTCTGCTGGTTGCCGTGGGAAAGGCTATCGACGGTGGAGGCTCGGCGCTCCGTGAGGTCCAGCCGCTCCATCCAGTGTTCGGCCTCGCGTCGGGCTGTCGCGGCGTCCAGGCCCCGCAGAAGTGCGAAGTACTCCAGCTGCTTCTGCACCGCCATTCGAGGATAGAGGCCCCGTTCCTCCGGCATGTAGCCGAAATGGAAGCGTGCCTCGCGGTCGATCGGCTCACCTCCCCAGCGCATGGTGCCGCCATCGAGCTGGACAAGGCCGAAGATGCTGCGCATGGTGGTCGTCTTGCCGGCGCCGTTGCGACCGAGGAAGCCAAGGACGCGGCCGCGCTCCACGCCAAAGCTACAGTCGTCGAGCGCGACTGTGCTGCCATAGCGCTTCTGCAGGCCGTGGATCTCGAGCAAACGTCGTCCTCCCGCTGCACATATGCTCGCACACGTCAGACTACGGACAAGAGAATTTGGGCCCTGGAGGCTTTCGTCTCTATATAGATGGGGGCTAGGACTGCACGAGCTGCGAGCGCAGGTGCCCTGCCGGGTCCTTCGGATAGGCCTCCGGGAAAGGCTGGCGCACCGATTCCGCATCGACGTGGAGGGCCAGCAGCACCGGGCCGGGGGTATCCATGACGGCCGGCAGGCGCTCCGCCAGCACGGCTGGGTCGTCGAATTCGAAGGCGTCCGTGTAGCCTGCGGCCTTTGCCAGCGCCGCGTAATTCAGCTTGCCGGCACCCGGTGTCTTCTGGTGGCCAGAGGTCTCGTACACGCCGTTGACGAGGACGACGTGGTAGAGGTTCTGCGGCGCCGCTTCCGCGATGCTGGCAAGCGACCCGAGCTGCATGAGCAGGCTGCCGTCGCCGTCGATGACCATGACGCGGCGCTGGGGCTGGGCAATCGCGAGGCCGAGGGCGAATGAGGAAGCACCGCCCATGAAGCCTCGGTTGTCCAGGTGTCGCTCCGGCGCCTTGCCGGTGGCGTACCAGTCCGGGATGGCGCGCATCGTCGTTACGCTGATGCCGTCATCGCCTTTGTATTCGGAGAGGATGTTCAGGGCTTCGAGGCGCTTCAGGACGACACCCCCGTGAGAGTGAGCAGCAGCGTGGTGTCCTCAAGGGCCTGAACCGAGTGCTGCACGCCGGCATCGAAGGCCATCAACCGGCCGGCGGGCACGTCGACGGACTGATCGCCGATCTGGATGCGCGCATGACCATCCAGGACCTGAACGGTGGCCGGTCCGGGAGCGGCATGCTCATTGAGCTGGGCCCCCTTGTGAAGATGCGTCAGCACCACGCTCATGCCGTTCTCCTTGACCAGCGTGACGGCGCCGCGCGTCTGGCCCGTGGCGCTTTCACCATGCATCTCTGTGATGACTTCACCGAGGTCGAGCAGCATGTGCTCCGACTTCAGATTGTGCGTGCGAAGATAGCTGTGTCCATCCATTTGGATTCCCCATATAGGAGCCGTGATTGGTAGCCGAGCTTCGACTATCGGTTCAGCCTTCATCGTAAGCCCAACTCGAAGGCATGCACATAGCGCACGTGGCGCGAGGGACCAGGCGCGAGTGATTCAGCTCGTCGGGGCGGTTACGAGGACGACGACCGGCCCGCGGTCGGCCCGGCTCTGGTCGTAGGCCTGCTTCAAAACGCCGACATCGTCCGGTCCATCGATGACGTAGTACGGGATGTCGAGCGACTTGATCACGGGTTCGATGAGGCGAACGCCGCTGACGGCGCTCTGCGATACCGGCACCTTCACGTCGATGGCGTACTGTCCGACGAGCATGCAGGTCGGCACGTGCATGTCCATGCAGACGCCGCGCACGCCATTCATGCTGGCAAAGAAGCCGACGTTCTGGATTAGCACCAGCGCGTCCATACCACCCATCCACATTCCCGCGTTGACCCCAAGCGCCTCATCCTCGGTCGAGAGAGTGACCGTGGTGAGTTCCGGGTCCGCCATGAGGGACGCCAGCAACGTCTTCTGATGCGTGTCGGGCACGGTGAGGATGTGGCTAACCCCTAGCTCCCGGATTGCGTCATGGAGAACGGCGGCTGGGACGGACTGGTAGAGCTCTCGCGGCGCGGCTTGGTTCGTCATGGCCGTGAGTCTACCACCGTGCGCCGCGACGGGAAGCCCTAGACCACCGGCAGTGCATCTTCCTCGTGGGCACCGCCTGGCAGGAACTGGGAGAGGATGGGATTCTCCGCGGCCTTGGGCGTATGCATGGCCAGGTATTCCAGCAGGCCCTCCTTGGTCTTCGCTTGCGCCACGACTCGACCGATGCTCTTGTAGCCCTCTTTGACGATGCTGCGACCGTTCATCGGGCAGACCATGAGGCAGATTTTGCAGCCCCAGAGCTGCTGAAATACGGGGAAGCACGCAGGCGTATCGACGTACCAGCGCGTAACACCGGCCACGGTCTGCTTTTCCGGGCCGATGGCGTCGGCGGGGCAGAAGCGGGTGCAGACGTTGCAGTGGCTACACAGGTCATCGATGCCGAAGTCCTTCGGGCCGTCGACCTCCAGCGGCATATCGGTAGAGACCAGGCTGAGACGAATGGAGGAGCCGAGCGTCGGGCTGATCAGGGAGCCGTGCTTGCCCAGCTCGCCGAGGCCCGCGAGGTAGGCGTACGGGATGTGCGCCAGCTCGCCGCCGTTGGGGTGAGCCGTCGCCTTGTAGCCGAAGCTGCCGATGTACTGCGCCAATCGCACACCGATATCGAGCATCTTGTAGTACACCCGATGCACTTCCTCCTGGGACGTCGGCCCGATGTCAGCCATGAGGTCGTACTGCATTGCGACAGCGAAGGCGATCACGCGGGTGTGAGGCAGGACTTCGCGGTCCGTGAATGTGAACGATGGGTCGTACTCGGCGATTCCAACATCGTCAGCGCCCAGCTCCCGGGCGAAGGCTTTGACCTTCGCCGTCAGCTCCGTGGGGTCGATGTCATCGGCGCGCTTCGGGTTCGGCTCGTCGACGCTGCGCTGGGGTTCCAGCACTTTGCTCTGGATCCAGTTGTAGCGCCTCGCCATATCCGGGTACTGACGGTCCCATACCTGCTCGGTCGTCTCGTCTCCACCGAGGGCGCGACCACGCTCGCCCGACACCCAGGGTCCGCCTCCGGCAAGCCGGCGTTCAGGCCTATCGGCGTTGATCTGGCGGTTGTTGCGACGGTCCGGTCGCTGAGCGTTGGTTGTGTCTGGAGCCGGCATCTTTACCCCCTCAAGCAAAGAGAATCAGTCCATGAGGGCTCCAACTATATTGCTTTCCGATGGGTTGTAAACCTTTACGACTACGGCTGCTACACCCGCGGGCGTAGCTCAAGTGACGCCGCGGGGCTGACTACACGCGAGGGCAGAATGCCTAGCCTCAGATCGGGAGGCACAGCGCGTGATCGACCAGGAAATCCTGCAGACCGGCAACCTGAAGCTGGACGCCCGGACCTGCACGGCGACCCGAAAGGGCCACGTTGTGCGACTCGGCGGCGTGGAGTGCCAGATGCTGGCGATGCTCATGCATGCGAAGGGGGCGCCGGTCGCCACGGAGCAGATCTCCGGGGCGCTCTGGAGCTCCGATGGCCTGATGGCTCAGGCACGCGTACGCGGTGTCGCCCGGCGTCTGCGGTCGAAGCTGCACGGCGTCAGAATCGAGACGATCGTGCGCGAGGGCTATCGGCTGGCCGTGGACTGCTAGCGGTCGTACGCGGCGCTCCCGCCTACCGCCCCGGTTGTACGTGAAGAGACACCGACGGAGGGACGCGGGCATGCGGCCGACTCCCTACCCTGAAATCGAGCCCTGAGGGGCATCTGGAGGAAGACATGGACAACGACGACATCCTCAAAGGGCGGCTGCTCAGCCGCCGCGAGATCCTGAGCATGCTTGGGAATGGGTAGAGGCATTGAGGTCCACCGTCCTGTGCTTTCGCAGGCCCGAAGGACGCCCCTTTCGGCTACGGTTCAGAAGAGTTCCTCGGCCAGCGCGACGATGATGCCTGCAGGGCCTCTCATGTAGCAGAGTCTGTAGAGGTCTTCGTACTGGGCCACCTCGCCGATGACTTCGCCGCCATTGGCGCGCAGGCGAGCAACAGTGTCGTCGACGCTGTCGACTGCAAACATGACACTGCGGAGTCCGAGGGTGTTTGGCGGTGCGATTGCCGGTTCGACCTCGACCAATTTTGGATTGCGAAACTTCGTCAGCTCAAGCCGGCCCTGCCCATCTGGAGTCCGCATCATGGCGATGTCGGCCTGAACACCTTCGAGCGCGTTGATGCGGTCTACCGCCGGGCCCTCGACCCGCGCCTCGCCCTCGAGCGTCATGCCGAGCGTCGTAAAGAAGGCGATTGCGGCCGGAAGGTCGTCGACGACGACGCTAACGTGGTCCATCCTCTTGATTGTCATGTGCGTGGTATAGCAGAGGCCGTGCGCGTCGATCCACGTCGACCCGCTACGGGTCGCCCAAGTGTCTGCCTAGCCCACCGTGACCAGCCCGGTCTCATAGGCGATGACCACCAGCTGAGCGCGGTCACGGGCTTCCAGTTTGGACATGATGCGACTGACGTGGGTCTTGGCGGTGGCGGGGCTGATGACGAGTTCATCGGCGATCTCTTCGTTGTTGAGGCCGCGACCGATGACGGTGAGCACCTCTCGCTCACGGTCGGTGAGCTCAGCGAGGCGCCGGGAGACTTCGCCGGTGCTGGGACGCCGGCGGCTGGCGAACTCGGCGATGAGGCGGCGGGTTATCGAGGGGGCGAGGAGGGCTTCGCCGCGGGCGACGACGTGCACGGCCTGGATGAGGTCGGCGGGCTCGATGTCTTTAAGGACGAAGCCGCTGGCACCGGCGCGCAGACCCTCGTAGACGTACTCGTCGAGGTCGAAGGTGGTCAGCACCAGGACGCGGGTCGAGGCGTTGGCATCGTTGCTAAGGATTGTCCTGGTGGCCTGCAGGCCGTCCATCTCGGGCATGCGAACGTCCATGAGGATGACATCCGGCTTCTGTGCGGTCGCAACCGCAACCGCCTCGGCGCCAGTCGAGGCTTCACCAACGATCTCAATCTCCGGGTCGGAACCTAGCAGGGCCTTGAAGCCGCCGCGGACAAGTGCCTGGTCGTCTACGAGCACGACACGGATGGTCATGATGCCCCTCCTACTACGGGCAACACGGCGCGGACGTGGAAGCCACCATCGGGGTCGGGGCCGGTATCGATGCGGCCGCCGATGGCCGAGACGCGCTCGCGCATGCCCAGGACGCCGTGGCCGCCGCCGGGCTCACGGGGGAGCGACTGGTCGCCGCGCGTGTTGGTCACGTTGATGGCCACGTCGTCGTCGTGGTACTGCACCTCGACACGGACGCTTGCGCCCGGCGCATGGCGCACCGTGTTGGTCAGGGCCTCCTGAACGATGCGGTAGGCCGAAAGGTCCGTGATGCCGGTGATGCGACTGCGGTCACCGGTGACCCTGAGTTCGACCTGCTGGCCGGCGTCCACGAAGCTCTGAACGAGATCCTCGATACTGGCCATGCCCGCCGTGGGCATCCGCGCCGCCTGGCCGGACGCCGGGTCACGCAGGACGCCGACGAGGCCCCGAAGCTCCTGGAGGGTCTCGTGGCTGGCGCGGCGAATGTTCTCGAAGGTCTCCTTTGCCTGCTGCGGGTCGTTATAGAGGACGTGCTCGCCGGCGCCGGCCTGCACGTTGATCAACGAGATGTTGTGGCCGACCACGTCGTGCAGGTCGCGGGCAATCTGGAGCCGTTCCTCCGAGACGCGGCGACGGGCTTCTTCTTCGCGTCCCAGCTCTGCCTGCTGCGCGATCTCGCGACGGCTACGAACCGTGTCGCCGAGGAAGATGGCGGCGAGTAGCCAGGCGGCATCCATGGCCCACTCGGCGTCCGTCTGCCGAGCGTTGCTGGCTATGAGCGCTGCGGCCAGGACGGCACCCGATAGCAGCGAGACGAGGATGGCGCTGCCACGGGGCAGGTCAGAATCGGCGACGGCGCTGTATACGGCGACGAGGACGATGAGCTGGACGACGAACACGGGCTGGCCCGATTCGAGATAGGCGGCGCCGAAAGCGGTCACGCCTGCCAGCGAGAGCAAAGGCCACCGGCTACGAAAGACCAGGGAGCCGGCGCACAGGGCCACGAGCACGTAAGTCAGGGCATCGGGACCGGCCGCAACGATGGGGGCAACGCCACCGCCACCCGTCGCGCCGCCATCGAGTTCTCCAGGGTGGGGGAAACGGCGGGCTCGACCGGGATCGAAGGGACTGCGACGGCTCCATAGCTGGGCGGCGCCCACCGTGCCGAGAAAGATCGCCAGGGCAACGTCCACCATCAGGGGCGGGATGCTCAAGGCCCGGAACTTCAGCCAGTCCACGAGGCCATGATACGTCCGCTCTCGAGGGGTGAGCCCCGACGTTTCGGAATCGGTGTTGTGCTTGAGTAGTCCGCCCTGATCACTCACGTGCACAGCCTAGACAGCTCCGGCCGCGGTCTCGTCGTCCCCTCGATGTGAAATGCGTATACACCACCGGGTGTACGAGCCGAACGCGATGAACGTCCTCGGGCATCGCTGACCACAGGATGATGGAGTTCCAGCTGGTGTTCGAGCAGTCGTAGCGAGCTTCGGGCCACGCGCTCGTAGCTGCGAGCTGCAAGCTTTGAGTAACGCCCGCCTCATCTGAGGCGGCCCTTTCTTGCTTCGGAGCGCCGAGGGCAGGGGCGACCCCTGCCCCTACGTCAAAACGCCAGGACGAACGAGGGAGAGATCGCGCGAGGCTTCCGATGCGGAAGACGCGAGCCCTAGCGGCTGGCGACGAAGAAGATGCGCTGGAAGGGGTAGATGGTGCCCTGAGGCGTGGGCGGGTAGGTCTGGCGCAGCCTGGTGGCGTACTGCCTGGTGAACTCCGGGCGCTCGGCGTCGTCGAGGCGGTTGAGGATGGGCTGCAGCGAGGTGCCTTTGACCCATTCGAGCACCGGGTCCTCGCCCTGGAGTACGAAGTAGTAGGTCGTCTCCCAGGCGTCGACTTCAAAGCCGAGGCCCATGAGCATCTCGATGTACCAGGCGAGGGGCTGGACCTGGAAGCGCTGCCAGTCCGCGAGCTTCTCTGCCCAGGGTCCGTTGCGCGCGGTCTCTTCCAGCAGGAGGTGGGATGGCTGGACGTGGCTAAACGGCATCTGAACCGCGAACACGCCGCCGGGGTTCACCAGCGAGGCAAGCTTTGGGAAGACCGTTGCGTGGTCGTTGACCCACTGGAGAGTGGCGTTGGCATAGATCAGGTCGGTCGGCTTGTCGTACGCCTCGACGGTCTGTTCGACGAACTCGAGGCGGCCGGGGATGACGTATTCACCGGACCTGGCGAGCATCTGGGGCGAGTTGTCGAGGCCGACGACGTGTGCGTCAGGCCATCGCTGCGCCAGCGACACGGTGAGCTCACCGGCGCCGCAACCGAGGTCGACGATGCTCTGGAACGGGCGCTGTGGCACGCGTTCCAGGAGGTTGAAGAAGGGACGGGATCGCTGGTCGCTGAAACGGGCGTACTGTACTGGGTCTCGCATGGCGCGAAGCCTAGCAGGACGATGCCGGTAGCGACAGCCTGCATGGGGAGGTCGCGGCGCCATGGTGACGCCGCGACCTCCTCTCGTCGGCAGCTTACGGAGTGGCGAGCGACCAGACGCCGCCGACGCCGTTGCCCTTGGTGTCGCCAGGCAGCTTGTCACCGGCGAAGTAGTACAGGGGCATGCCGTTGTAGGTGACCTGCAGCGTGCCGTCGTCGCGGGTGATCGTGGCGACGGTGCTCGTCAACTCGTCGGCGCCCGTGACCTCCAGGTTGGCCGGCACTGCCAGTGCGGGCCAGTTCTGCAGACAGCCGCCGTTGCAGTTGCTAACGCCCTCGGTGTCGTTCGCGAAGACGTAGAGGCTCATGCCGTTCGGACCCACCAGGTAAGGGCCTTCCTCATCCAGACCGACGACGTAGGTCGAGGCGGTCTCGGGACGGGCTACGAACCAGACGTTGCCGACGAGGTTGCCCGTGGTGTCGCCTTCGTTGGTGTCGGCGGCGTAGTAGTAGAGGGGTGCGCCGCGGTAGGTGACCTGGGTACCCGCAGCCGTGTCGATCGTGCCGAGGGTGCCGTCGACGTCAGTGCCACCCTCGACGGACTCGCCGTCCTTGAGCAGCAGCGGCGGCCAGACGCCGGCGCAGTTGTCGACGCAGGTGGCCGTATCCTCGCTGTCGCGGAGGAAGACGTAGAGGGTGTGGCCGTTCGGGCCGACCAGGAACTTGCCCAGGGCGTCGCTCTCACCGACTGAGATGACCACGGAATCGCCGGCGGGCGCGGCCGTAGCGGTGGGGTCAGGGGAAGAGGTGGACGCGGTGGCGGTTGCAGCTGCGGTTGCGTCGGGCACGGCGGTGGCTGCGCTGGCAGCCGGCGTGCTGGTCGCGGCGGTCGAATCGTCGTCGTCGCCGGAGCAGGCTGCCACACCCATGGCGATGACGGCTGCGGCAAACAAGACCAGGATGGGACTTCTTCTGAACAACGTGCGGATAGACATCTGACTCCTCTTTCTGGGTTCGGTTCTGCCCGTTGCTCGCGGGAGGAGGTCAAACGGATCACTTCAGGAAATTGTCAGCCACTTCGGGGGTGCACGAGGTCGTAACCCGGGACATGAGCGATGACGCCCGATGAACCCGGGCATGGCCAGGGCCTCCCTGGGCGTTCAAGGTCCCTTTCGGCATCCTGCTAGCATGTTCGCGTGTACGGCCTACCGTGGCGTGATCCAATCAAGCAGCTGGCGCGAGTAAGTGATGAAGAGAGCTCGCGGCGGTTCGCGGCACGCCTCAAAGCGGGTGATGAATCCGCCCTGCAGGAGCTAGTTCAGCGAGAGGAGAAGCGAGCGCTTGCCCTGGCGATGCGCATCACAGGTGACCGGGCATCCGCCGAAGACGCGGTGCAGGAGGCGTTTGCCCAGCTCTGGCAGCGGGCCCGTCAGCTGGACGAAGAGGGCGGGCGTATCGAGTCTCTGCTCATGACCATCGTGCACCGGCGAGCCATCGACCTCGTACGGCGGGCTGGGCGCCAGTCTGTCTCCTTGCCGGACCCGGAACTGCTTGGAGCCGGTCGACGAGCAAGCAACGGCGATGCTGGACGAGGTGGAGGAGGCGGTCTCGAGCGAGAAGCTGCGCGCGGAGCTGCGAGCCGCTATCGAGAGCCTGCCGCCGGACCAGCGCGCAGTGTTGAACCACGTGTACTTCGCCCACCGAAGCCTGCGCGAGACAGCGGAGCTGGAGGGCCTGCCCCTGGGTACCGTGAAGAGCCGGTTGCGACTGGCGATGGCGAAGCTCTCCGCCTCGCTACGGAATCGAAACGAACCATGAACTGCGAAGAGATCAGCGAACTGCTGCCGGCCTACGTGATGGGCGCCCTGGAACCGGATGAGGTCGAGGCTATCGAGGCACACCTGCGCGACGGCCACGAGCACGACACGGAGCTGGTGGAGCTGCGCGCCACGTTGTTCGCCCTCGATCGCTTCAGCGAGGACCTCGCGCCGGTCGAGAGCGAGCCAGCGCCGGCGGTTACGCCGACGCCATTGTCGCGTCGGGTGGCACAGCCGGCCGCATCGTTCGCGCTGCCCCGGGCCTGGCGTGCTGTTGCGGTCGCGGCCGTGGTGGTGCTGTTGTTCGGGGCTGGATGGGCCGTGGGGCAGATCACGGGCGGCGGAACGCACCAGACGTTCGCCTACTCCCTCCAGGGCGAGGACGGCGCCTTCATGGAGGTGACCGGCGTCGAAGCGTCCGACACGGTCAAGGTGACGATGGCGGGCCTCGACAGACTGCAAGGCAGCTCGTATCAGGTGTGGGCGATCCGAGACGGGGTCTGGACCAAGATCGGCGTCTGCAACACAAACACAGAGGGCACCTGGGTGGGCAACTTCGCGTACTCGCTACAGGGCGACGAGGGAGTCGCCCTCACCGTCGAGCCACAGGGAGGCAGCCCGACACCGACTTCGGAGCCCATCCTGCATACGGCCTACTGACCGTCGCAGGCGGCCCAGAATTTTGCCCGCATCTTAGTTAAACCTTGAATAAAATTGCAGTAGACTTGGCGCCACTGTTTCAAGAAAGCCAGGTCAGCAGTGGCACACCTACCGGCCCGACTGAGGATGCTCAACCCCGTGCAAGGGATGGAACCGTCCGACGTCAAGCTGCTGATCCTGCTCGGGGCCGGGGCCTACATGCTGGCGAGCACCTACACCAGCATCAACGTTGCCCTGCCGCGCATCCAGGACGAGTTCGACGTCAGCCTTTCGGCCCTGAAGTGGGTCTCGATCATCGGCGCGATCATGGTCGCGAGCCTGTCGCTCTGTTTCGGGCGAGTCGGCGACTTGCTGGGGCGGCGAAAGATCTATCGCATTGGCTTGATCGTCTACACCGTCGGAGCCGGGCTGACGTCGCTCTCGCCGGCGTTTCCCGTGCTCATGGCGTTTCGAATCGTCATGGCGTGCGGACTGGCGGCGGCGAACCCGCTGGCCGGCGCGATCATCGCCGCGACGGTGCCGGCGGACCGGCGTGGTCAGGCCATCGGTATGTTCGCCTCGTTTCAGGCGGCGGGCATGCTGACGGGGCCGACGTTCGGCGGCGTGATGATCGACCTGTTCGCGTGGCGGGCGATCTTCGTCGCGTACTTCTGCCTGGGCTCTATGCTCTGCGTCTTCCAGTACTTCGCGCTGCGGGGCGTCGAGGAGCGGCGCCATGAGGCGTTCGACTACCTGGGGGCGGTCCTGTTGCTGGCCGGGTACCCATCGCTACTCATCGGCCTCAGCCTGGGGCCGGGGAATGGCTGGGGAGCGCCGTTCACGCTGCTCTGGTTCGGCATCGCAGCCGTTGGCCTATCGAGCTTTGCACTGCGGGAGCTGAAGTTCGATAAGCCGATCTTCCATTTCCGGTTCTTCAAGAGCACGTCGTTCTGCGTCGCCATGTTCACGCTGGTGGTTGCATCCTTCGTGCAGAACCCGGTGACGTTGTTCTCGCCGATCTACCTGCAGAAGGTGCTCAACCTCGATGGCATCTCGGTCGGCCTCGTGATGATGTCGCTGCCGATCTCGACCCTGATCGCCGGGCCGATCGGCGGACGGCTGGCCGACCGCTACGACGCGCGGATCATCGCCGGCTTCGGCGCCGCGATCACGCTCGGCGCGGTGTTGATCTACGGTCGCCTCGGCATCGAGGGCCCGCTACTCATGCTGGTGGTGGCACTGCTGCTG
The DNA here is from genome assembly GCA_963731765.1 of uncultured Chloroflexia bacterium. GTDB lineage: Bacteria > Chloroflexota > Dehalococcoidia > DSTF01 > WHTK01 > WHTK01. The sequence continues at coordinate 82,625 of CAVSWS010000025.1, read as the reverse complement.
GTCGGTCTCGGTGCAGGCTTCTTCCGGCCTGCGAACCAGGTGGCCGTGTACGCGAATGCGGAGCGCTCCGATTACGGCGCCCTGACGGCGATGATCGTCCTGACGCAGAGCCTCGCCGGCACGTTGGGCACGACGATCCTGGTAGCGATCAGCGAGAGCCGCAACGCCGAGGACACGGCGCAGGCGTTCACGGATGGCCAGCAGTTCGCGTTCATGCTGCTGATCCCGCTACTCGTGGCGTCCGTGGTTGTGTCGTTCATGGGGAAGGTGCGCCGTCGCGCGCCCGAGGTGGCGGTCAGCACTTCGAGCTAGGCGCACTGCGGTGAGAAGCGTACGGCTACGCCTGGACCACGGCAAAGGCGTCAGAACTGCGATGGCAGGACGGCGTCAGCTCCGGGGCGAAACGCGGGGCCGTTCATGACGAGGTAGCGCATATCGCCCTCGAACTCATAGGACGTGCCGCGGGAGATGAAGATGAAATCGCCCGCGGCGACCGGCTCAACCGGGGCGCCGTCACCGACCTGGAAGCTGCCGGTGCCCTCGATGACGTAGTAGACGCGGTCGCTCTCGTGGTTAACGACGCGGTCGTGATGGCCGGCGATGCTCACCCACGTAATGCTGATGGCGGGTGAGTGGGCTTCGGCGGTGATCACGCGCCGCAGGACGAGCGAGCGCTCCGGCTGCGATTCCTCAGCGACGTCCTGCAGGTGAATGACCATGGCAGAGTCCTCCCAGAGCTTCTAGAGCCAGATTGAGTGATAGCTTGTACCGGGTCTGTAGCGGAGTGCCAGGGAGAGAGACGTGAAGGTTGTTGTTATCGGGGCGGGCATTGTGGGCGCGAGCATCGCCTACCACCTCTCGCTGCGAACCGGCGTCGAGGTCACGGTGCTGGAAGCGGGCGAGGCGGGTTCGGGCGCTTCGGGGCACTCCTTTGCGTGGACGAACGCCTTCAGCAAACGGCCCCGGCACTACCACGACCTCAACCGGCGCTCGATGGAGCTGTGGCACCGCTTCGTTGCACGGCTGAGCGTGCCGGAAGCGTTGAGCTGCAACGGCAACCTGATCCTCGAAAACACCGATGAAGGCGCGGTGAGGCTTCGGGCCCAGGTCGCGGAGCTGCAGGCCTGGGGTTACCCCAGCCGCCTTATCGAGGCGGATGAGCTGGCGAGGCTGGAGCCGGCGCTGGCAGGGCATCACTTCACGGCGGCATGCTACTCGCCCCACGAAGGCCAGGTCGACGTTCCGTCCGTGATCCGGGCTTGTCTCGAGAGCGCGAAAGCCCACGGCGCCATCGTCCGGGAGGGCGCCGGTGCCGTTTCGCTGCGCATGGGCTCCGACGGAGTCACTGGCGCCTCGACCGTCGACGGGGATGTCGAGGCGGACGTTGTGGTCGTCGCGGCGGGCACCGAAACACCGTCGCTTTTGGCACCGGCAGGCGTAACGATCCCGCAGGAAGTCAGCCCGGGCATCGTGATCCGCACCGATGCCCGGCCGCGATTGCTGCAGAACCTGTCGCTGGTGCACCTGCCCGCCATCGATGCGCAGCGCATGGAGATGCACCTGCGCCAGCTACCGGACGGGACGCTGCACATGGGCCAGGGCACGCAGGAGAGCCTGGACCGAGACGATTCGCAAGCCCACGCCGACGACCTGCTGGACCGCGCCACCCACTACTTCCCGGCGCTGCAAGGCGCGACCGCCATCCCGCAGCCCGTCGGCTACCGGCCGATGCCTGTCGACGGCCTGCCGGTGCTCGGCTTCGCGCAGGCAGTGCCGGGGCTTTACGTCGCGATGATGCACAGCGGCGTGACGCTGGCACCACTCGTCGGGGAGCTGGCGGCGATCGAGATCGGGGATGGGGTCTCGGTGGACATCCTGACGCCCTATCGGGCGGAACGATTCGGGTAGGACGGTTTCAGCCCATCTCGTCAGAGGAAGCCGAGCAAACCCTCAAGACCAGCGACTCGTTAGCCGCCGGCGAGCTTCACTTTGTAGCCCAGTGACGTCAGGCGCTCTGAGATGCGGTCGCGGTGGTCACCCTGGATCTCGATGGCGCCGTCACGCATGGTGCCGCCGGCGCCACAGAGTCGCTTGAGCTCGCTCAGGCGCGCTTCGAGGGCGGCACCCTGCTCCGGCAGACCGCGGACGACCGTGACCGTTTTGCCGCCACGACCGCCCTTTTCGCGGAACAGGCGCACCACGCCATCGTTCGGGATGAAGGGCGGCGCCTTGGGCTGCGGCTTGCCGGGCTTCGATGGCTTCAAAGGCTTCTGGGGCACTCGTCCCGCGTCCGAGGAGTAGACGAGCCGATTGTTGTTGGTCACGTCGCCAGTTTATCAGCGCCATCGAGCGGCCTGGAACAAGAGCCGTTTCACCCTTCTCAAACCACCGTGGTTCAGCTAGGCTTCAGCTACCTTTCAGCCCTGGACGGCAGCACCCTTTTGCCATCGATTTCACGCCGGTACGTCATATTCGCCATCGTCAGCTCCGCGCTGATGATGATCTCGATCGACATGACGATTGCGTCGGTCGCCCTGCCGACGATCATCGTCGACTTCGACACGCCACTGGCCCTGGGCAGCTGGGCCCTGATCGCCAACCAGCTCACGCAGACCATCGTCCTGCCCTTCGCCGGCAAGCTGGGGGAGCGATGGGGCCGCAAGCGATTGCTCATGGGCGCAGTGGTCGTTTTCGGACTGGGGTCGATCGGAGCGGGCCTTGCGCCGAGCATCTATGTCCTGATCCTGTTCCGTGTCGTGGCCGCCGTTGGGGCGGGGATGTTCTTCCCGTGCGCGGCCGGCATCGTGGGTGACGTATTCGTGGAGGGCCGCCAGACCGTCGTCGGGCTGTTCGTGACGATCTTTCAGGTCGGCGGCATCATCGGCCCGAACGTAGGCGGCGTGATCACGGACGTGTTCTCCTGGCGCGGCGTCTTCTTCATCAATGTGCCGTTCTGCGTGCTGATCCTGATCTTCGGGCTGCTGCTACTGCCGCGGGATAACATCGACCCGGCCGCGAGGGAACAGAAACTGGACACGAAAGGCGCGGGCCTCTTCGCCTCCGGGGTGTTCTCATTTCTGTTTGGGCTGACGTTCCTGGCCAACCACCCGCACAATCTGACGAACCCGGTGCCATTCGTGTGCTTTGCGTGCGCCGTGGCGCTGCTGTACCTGTTCGTGCGGCAAGAGACGCGAACACCGGAGCCGATCATCGACCTGCAGATTGTGCGGTGGCGGCCGTTCCTGGCCTGCAACGCTCAGCTCTTCATGTGGTCCAGCTGCTTCAACGGCTTCTTCAACTTCATCCCCTACTACGCCGCGATCGCGTACGGCATGAGCGCGACACAGGGCGGCGCCATCCTCACGCCGCGTTCGGTCATGGCCGTGGTGCTATCGCTGATCTCGAGCATCTTCGTCTCGAAGATGGGCTACCGGCGCCCGTGGTTGACCGGGCTCTACCTCATGGCGTTGAGCATGATGTTGATGGGCAGCGCCGTTGGCACCGTGTCCGGCCTCGGCCTCGGTTCGCCTTTTGTGGTGATGTCGATGTTCACGTTTATCGCGGGCCTCGCGATCGGCATCGCGATCCCGCCGGCCCAGACGGCCTACTTCGAGCTGCGACCGGAGCTGATGGCTTCGGCCGCGGGCTTCCGTGCGATGGCCGGTAACTCCGGCGGCGTATTCGGCACAACGATGGTGACGCTGATCCTCAGCCAGTTCGATGACAAGGTGCTGGGCCTGCAGGTGATCTTCTTCGCGCTCGGCGTCATCGTGCTGATCAGCCAGTTCTGGGTGTTCATGGTGCCGGACCGCCAGAAGGAACCAGAAGGCCAGGAAGTCGTCGTCGCGGCGACTGCGGTGTAGCTAGACAAGTCCGCCTCGCGTCAGCCTGACGGTTCGTGCCGTAACGTCACACCCACGCATTTTCCTGCAGTCGCAAGCCTGAAGGCATGCAGCTACTACCCCTGACCCTCCGATCCGACACGTCGCCTTAGCAGCAGGCGTAGTATGTGGCTTGAGCCCACCGCCCCAGAGAGTCCGTAGCAGGGAGGACGCCATGAAAGCTGAAGCTGCGATCGCCACCGGTCACGAGGCCGCCGAGGTTGTCGAAGCGCTGCTTGCTCAGCTGCCGATGCTCGAGAGCGGCACCGAGGTGGACCTCGCGTTCCTGTTCATGAGCGATGCGTACGCGGCCGACCTGACGGCACTACTGCCGGAGATCAAGCGGCGTACGGGCGCAAAGGTCCTGCTGGGTTGCTCCGGCCAGGGCCTCATCGGACCGGAGAAGGAGGAGGAGCGCCAGCCGGCGATGTCGCTGCAGGTGCTCTCGCTGCCCGGCGCCAAGCTGACGCCGCTGCACCTCAGCGCCGCGGAAGCCGGCAGCCCCGACACGCCCGACCTGATCCGAGAGCAGCTTGGTCCCGAGGCGCTGGACGTCAACGCGATGTTCCTCTTCGTCGACCCCTTCTCGGTGGACGGTGAGCGGCTGCTCGAATCGGTAGCGCTGGTGGAAGAGGAGCTGCCCATCGTGGGCGGGTTGGCGTCATCGAAGTACAGCCGCCGCGGCACATACGTCATCCTTAACGACGAGGTCTACGACGAAGGCGTCGTCGGGGTGGCGCTTGGCGGTGCGTACGAGGTGAAGACCGTGGTCTCGCAGGGCGCTGCGCCGCTGGGTGACATCTGGACGATCACCGGCGTCGAGGGCAACCTGATCAACTCGATTGGCATGCGGCCGGCGATGAAGGTGCTGGGCGACACGTTCCGCAAGCTGAAGCCGGACGTGCAGGTACGGGCGCGCGCCAACCTCCTGGTGGGCCTGGCGATGAACGAGTATCAGGACGAGTTTCACCGGGGCGACTTCCTGATTCGAAATATCGTCGGCCTCGACCGCGAGACGGGCGCCGTCGCCGTGGGCGCGATGCCCCGCGAGGGCCAGACGATCCAGTTCCAGCTACGAGACCCGGAAGCGGCCAACGAGGACCTGCACGCGCTGCTGAGCAAGGCGCGATCCGAGCTGGAGGGGCGAGAGGTGGCGGGTGCGGTGCTTTGCTCCTGCAACGGCCGCGGTATCGGGCTGTTCGGCGAGCCGGACCACGATGCGAAAGCGTTCCAGCAGGAGCTGGGCTCGATCCCGGTCGCGGGCTTCTTCTGCAACGGGGAGATCGGGCCAGTTGCGGGCAAGAACTACCTGCATGGCTTCACGGCCAGCATCGCGCTGATCTTGCCCAAGGAGTAGCGCCAGGGTCAGCGGGGCCTCGATTCGCAGGTAGACGGTCCCAGGCGTATGACGCGCGTGGCTGCAGGCGGTCCGAACACTGCGGGATGAATCCCGCAGCTCCTCCCTTTCGCTCCGGGCCTGTCGAAAGACGTGGGCGTTTGGCTGGGCAAGGCGTTCGCATGCGGGCGGGAGCCTGACGTGCTTCGACAAGCTCAGCATGCCGTGTATGGGGTGGTGTCGGGTGACTCAGTTCGGCATTGGGACTCGTGTCAGACGACCACTCTGGGGTGCGTCGGGCAGCTACATTGATCGACTCGAGCAGAATCCACAGGGACGGATGGCAAGAAGGGCCCGCGACGTTGCGAGCCCTTCTTCTTTTCGTTGCGATGCCGGCTACTGGATGAAGCCGTTGTCCTTGAGGAAGCCTTCGGCCACGTCCGCCGGGTCGTCACCGTCGACGTCGACCTTCGCGTTGAGGGTCTGCATCGTCTCGTTGGTGAGCTTGGCGGTGATGGGGTTGAAGATCTCCCGCAGGGCGTCGCCGTACTGGCTGTCGACGTCGCCATCGACGGTCAGAGCGACGTTGTAGGGCACGAAGTAGTTCTTGTCGTCCTCGAGTACGACGAGGTCGTTGGCGCTAATCGTGCCGTCCGTTGCGAAGAGCTCGCCGAAGTTGCACGGGTCACCCTTGGCCACCAACGAGGCGATCCCGGAGGTGTCGCCGAACTCGGTGAGCTTGTCGCTGGGAAGGTCGAAGCCATAGGCGGCGGCCAGGCCCGGGTAACCGTCGTCTCGCGTGAGCCACTCGGTAGCGCCACAGAGCGTGGCGGAGTTCGGGTCGCTGGAGACGAGGTCGGCATAGTCCGAGATGGTGTGGACGCCGAGGTCCTCGGCACGGCTCTTGAGAGTAACGACCGCGTAGGTGTTGTTCATCGGCGCGGTGTTGTACCAGATGACGTTGTTCTCTTGCTTGTCCGCCTGGGCCACGGCGGTGGCCAGCGCTTCAGGAGAGTCAGGCGCGTCGCTGATCTCGCGACCGAGGTGAGAGCTCCAGCCCGTGCCGGTGTACTCCCAGTACATGTCGATCTCGCCGGAGGTGAGAGCGGCACGCACGTTGTCCGTGCCGACGATGCCGGTCTTGTCGTCGACCTTGGCGCCGGCGTTCTCGAGCACCTTCACCGCGATCTGACCGAGCACCAGCTGCTCCGTGAACTCCTTCGAGCCGACGGAGAACGATGCGCCGTCCAACGACGCGCCACTCGTGCCAGTCGCTCCCGTGGCGCCCGTCGCGGCCCCGGTGGAGCCGGACGATGTGCTGGCCGTCGTGGCCGTCGGCGATGCGCTGCTGCTGTCATCATCGTCGCCGCTACAGGCTGCAACGGCGAAAGTCAGGGCAAAGGCGAGTGCCGCCAATGCCAGAATCTTTGTCATGTGTTTCATGTTTTCCTCCAATTCCAGTAGTCCCCCGTCAGTTGCTCCTCCTCTCTATTGGGTGGGGGGTGTGCTTGCTTCTAAAGCCCGCGAGGGCGTAGCACGTCTTCAATGACCCCGGCCGTGTAATCGATGGCCAGGGCGAGCAGGGCGGCGAGCACGGCGCCGACGAACGTGATCAGGGGCCGGCTGGTTACGAGGCCGGTGTTGATCACGTTGCCGAGGCTGTTCGCTCCGATGAACACCGCCAGAGTGGCCGTCCCGACGTTGATCACCAGGGCGGTCCGGACACCGGCCAGGATCACCGGCACCGCGAGCGGCAGCTCGATACGCCAGAGCACCTGGGCCTGACTGAGCCCCATGCCCCGCGCCGATTCGATAATCGTCTCGTCTACCTGCTTGAGACCGACCATGGTGTTTCGCAGCACGGGCAGCGCCGAGTAGGCAACCAGGGCCCAGATGGCAGGCCAGAAACCGATGGTCCAGTACAGGAGAAACAGGCCCAGAATGCCGATCGAGGGCGTGGCCTGCCCGATGTTGAACAGGGTAATCGCCGGCGAAGTGATGCGGCTGAACAGTGACCGCGTCATCACGATACCGACCGGGATAGCGATGACCAGCACCAGCGCTGTCGACACCAGCGTGAGCTTGATGTGCGCCTTGGTGGCGCTGAGCAGGTAATCGTAGGTCAGACGGCGCGACTCGATGCTGTCGAGGTGCTGGCCGTTGAGCCAGATGACAAGCACCGCGAGAACGCCGATCAGTATGGCGGGCGTTATCAGATAGCCGGCCAGGGAACGCCGCCCCGAAGTCCGGCCGAACTCGTTCGGCCCGCTGCTGGCTTCCATTACGGCGCTTATTGGTCGTTCTCCCCGGGCAGACTGGCATCGCGCGAGGCATGCATCGTGATGATCGCGGCGTTCACGGTCTGGAAGTCGACGACGCCCTTGTAGGCGCCGTCGCTGTCCACGACGACGGCGACGCTGTACGGCTTGCCGAGCATTTCGTTCAGGGCGTCGCTGAGGGTGGCGTCGTCGCGAAGGACGGCCCGGGCAGGCTCACCGGCAGTGGTCTGGGATGCGCCTTCGAGCTGGCCGAGGTGCTCTTTGGCCACCCAGCGCAGCGGCCGGCGTTCGCGGCTGAGTACCAGCACGGCGGGTCGAGCAGACTGCTCCAGGCTCCGACGTACGTCCGCGGGTACTATCTCGCCCTCGACGACAGTCGGCCAATCGAGCAGCTCGACGCTGTCGACGCGGCTGAGGTTCAGGCGCTTCAAGGCGGCGCCCCGGCCGATGAAGTCCGCCACGAAGTCATCCGCCGGATCGACAAGGATGCGCTCAGGCGTGTCGTACTGGGCGATGTGGGACTGGTCGCGCAGGATGGCGATGCGGTCGCCCAGCTTGATCGCTTCGTCGATGTCGTGGGTGACGAAGACGATGGTCTTCTTGATCAGGCTCTGGATGCGCAGAAATTCGTTCTGCAGCCGGTCGCGCGTGATGGGGTCGATGGCGCCGAAGGGCTCGTCCATCAGCATGACGTCGGGGTCTGCCGCCAGCGCCCGGGCGACGCCGACACGCTGTCGCTGGCCGCCGGAGAGCTCCTTGGGGTAACGGCGCCGGTACTGCGCCGGGTCCATGCCCACGGTCTGCAGCAGCTCATCGATGCGGCTGGAGATGCGCGACTTCTGCCAGCCCAGCAGCTTCGGCACGGTGCTGATGTTGTCTTCGATCGTCATGTGCGGGAACAGACCGATCTGCTGGATCACGTAGCCGATGCGGCGCCGCAGCTGGTCGGCGTTGACGCGTGTTACGTCTTCGCCATCGAGGACGATGCGACCGGACGTGGGCTCGATGAGGCGGTTGATCAGCTTCATCGTCGTCGTCTTGCCGCAGCCGGATGGGCCGACGAGGATGACGATCTCGCCCTCGGGGATGTCCATCGTCAGGTTGTCCACGGCCGCCGCGGCCTGACCAGGGAAGTGCTTCGTCAGGTTTTCGAGCCGGATCTTGACGGTCATCTCAGCCCCTTCGATGTCGTGAGCCGGTAAAGCAGGACGTAGGCGAGGTCGAACAGCACGGCGATGACGATCACGCCGAAGATGCCGCCGAAGACGAGGTTGGGCGCGGAGGGACTGGAGAGGCGGCCGATGCCAGCGAAGATGTCATTGCCCAGGCCCGGACCACGGATGTAGGCGCCGATGGCCGCGATGCCGACGACGATCACCGTCGAGACGCGAATGCCCGTGATGATTACGGGCCAGGCCAGGGGCAGCTCGATACGGAAGAGGCGGGCGAAGCGCCCCATGCCCATACCCTGCGCCGACTCCACGACCGCAGGATCGACCTCACGCAGGCCCACGATCGTGTTGCGCACGATCGGTAGCAGCGAGTACATGACCAGGGCGGTGACGACGGACGCCCGGCTCAGACCGAAGGGCGGCGACGGCGCCTTGATGAACAGGCCGAACAGGGCGATGGACGGGATCGTGAGGAAGACGCCGACCGTTGCGAGGACGATCTCTCGCGGCCGGTTGGTGCGATACGTGAGCAGGCCCAACGCCACGCCGATCACGGCGGCAATGAAGATAGCCTCGAGCACGACCAGCGCGTGGTCGATGCCGAGGTTCAGCAGGTGCTCTCGCCGGTCCTGGAGATAGTCGAAGAAGCTCACAGGGCCGCCCCCTTGTGAATCGACTGATCTTTGTTGAGCACGCCCGTCTGTGGTGAGCGAGATCCTGACGTCTGGCTTCCGGATAGAGCGGATTGAAAGAAGGAAGCCGGGCGCAAGGCTCGCCTGGCAGATATCACTTTGAGCCAATATGTCGGGTTACGTATAAGGCCTACAAGAGCACCTGCGTTTCAAGACTGTCGTCTCCTGTAACAAATGCCTTGCATCGCTTTCCCGGAGAAACTACTTTCGGCGTCGGGCCTCGCAGTACTCCTACCTATCGCACTGGTGATGTCGGGCGGCACGAAACGCGGAAGCGCCCCAGCATGCTGGGGCGCTTTGTATCAGTTCGAGGAAACGAGCGAGAGCGTGAGCAGCGGGCACCTACCCGGCGCCGCCCATGACGTTCTCGCCGCCATCGACCGGCAGGGAGACACCGGTGATGAAGGCGGCATCGTCGGAGTGGAGGAAGAGGGCTGCTTTGGCGACGTCCCAGCCCGAGCCCATCTTGCCGCCGAGGGGCACCATGGCGTTGCGAGAAGCAACGACCTCTTCGCGACTGCGGCCGGTGGCGACCCGGGGCTCGATGGCCATCGGCGTGTTGATCTTGCCGGGCAGGATGGCGTTGGCTCGCACGTTGAACTTGGCGTTGGCGGCAGCAAGGTTCTCGGTGAGGGCGAGGATGGCCGTCTTCGTCGCCTTGTAGCCGATGCGGGGGTACTCGTGCATGGCCGCCATGGAGGAGATGTTGACGATGGAGCCGGCGCCGCTCTCGCGCAGGGCGGGCAGGGCGAACTTCGCGGTGTACATCATGCCGCGGAGGTTGACGTTGATCAGGCGGTCCCACGCTTCCGTGGTGATGTCATCGACCGAGGCGTCGCCGAGGGACAGGCCGCCGCCCACGTTGTTGTGCAGGATGTCGAGGCGGCCATATTGGGCAAGCGTATCGTCGACCAGCTTCTTGCACGAAGCCTCATCGGTGACATCGACCTGGAGGGCGATGGCATCGCCGCCGTCTTTCTTGATCTGGTCGACGGTCTCCTGGGCGGACTCGAGTCGCAGGTCGGCGACCGCGACCCTGGCGCCTTCGCGCGCCAGGAGCTCCGCCGTCGCGCGACCGTTACCGATGGTCGCTCCGGGTGTCTGACCGCCGCCGACTACCAGGGCGACCTTACCCTCCACTCTTCCGGGCATGAAATTACCTCCATGGGGTGCTTAATGGCTTAGATGACGACCTGCCGTTTGCACCTAAAATGAGGGGCGATGAAACGGAGGTTGGGATGCCAAGAATAGCCCTAGATCTGAACCGAGCGGAAGACCGCGCCAAAGTGGGCGGCGGCGTCTGGCGACGCGCGCTCGGTTACGATCCCTCCTTGCCGGACAGCGGTGTCACGCTGGAAACGCCCAGCTCATCGGCTCGCCTGCCCGACTTCGACGACTCCGGTTGGGAAGTCTGTGACGACGTCCGCGAGTTCGTCTCGACGGGCTTCACGATGGGTTGGTATCGCATCACAGTCGAGATCCCCGCGACGCTCGAGGGCGAAGCGATGGCGGGCGCCTCCGTGTACTTCGAGACGAACATCGATGACTACGGCGAGGTCTGGATCGACGGTGAGCTCGACTACCCGGAGGGCACCGTGGCGGGCTACAACAAGAGCCAGCGCGTGCTGATCGTGCGCAACGCAGAGCCGGGCACCAAGTACTGCATCGCCTGCATCGCGGTTAACGGCCCTTTCGGCAAGCCTAACGGCGGCATCTTCATGCGCTTCGCCACGCTCGCGTTCGAGTGGCGCGCCTGAGGCATTCGGGCATTCGGGCATTCGGGCATTCGGGCATTCGGGCATTCGGGCATTCGGGCATTCGGGGCGATTTTGACGTACTGGGTGCCGACGCAAGTGGCAGCAGGCGACGACAGTCCTTATTGAACATCCAGCTCTGAAATGCGTCTGCTGACGGCCGGGAGCAAGACGCGAAGTCTGTGTGAGGACGGGGTTGCGGGTCTTCGCCCTTTGCTCAGGACGGCTATGCCGCCTTCTTGCGCGCCACGACGATGTACATGGGGTCGACACGCAGCTGACCGGACTCGATGAGGGCCTGGGTCCTGGGATCGTCGGGGAGGCCGTGGCCGGTGCGCAGGGGGCTGTAATCGAACGCCTCCGCCGGCTCGAAGCAGCCCGCTTCGTCCACGTAGGTGCCGATAAGATCGGCGTGCTGCGAGTCGTCCAGGTACTGCCAGATCGCCACGGCCTTGGTGGGGAAGCAGCGATTCGAGTAGGCAACGATCAGGGGACATCCCGGCTTCAGCACGCGTCCGATCTCCCGGAACACGGCGACAGGCTGCGTGAGGTACTGGATCGAGACGCAGATGACGACGCCATCGAACTGGTTGTCATCCTGCGGTAGCTTGGGGTCGATGTTGAGGTCCTGGAGGAAGTAAGACGTTAGTCGCGGGTTGGCGCGCAGCTCGTCCTCGTTCATGCCATGACCGACGAGGCTGTTCACCGCCATGTCCGTGGGAAAGTGCGACACCCAGCTGCTCATGAGGTCCAGGTAGTCGCCGTTGGGCGGAAGGAAGTCGCGGTACGCCTCGCCGACGGCCGCAATCGCGAAGTCGTCGATGTGGTTCACGAGGCGGGGCTGGGCGTAGAAGAGGGAGTCGGGGCTCTCGTCCTGCTTGTGGAAGCTGCCGGGTGGGAAGGGCTCATCGGTCATGGCGGGAGTATCGCATGGCGGGCGGTGGGCGTGCCCAGGCGGCTTCCGTCCAAGGCTTCCCGAGAAAACTTCGGCCCTACCGCCGGCTCCGCATCGCTCCCGCGCTGCTCCGCGTCTCTTTCTGACAAGGAGTTGGGGGGACACCCCCCAATGCCCCCCGCGCATGGGCTTCGCCCCCGCTACCCCCATTTCAAAGCTCGGGTTTGGTTCGGTTTGACCGGGCCCTGGCTCTATCTAAATGAGGTGAGGAGGTTCTCCTCGCTTACACACGGCCGGTTGGGACGACGATGAGGCGGCCGTCGGGACCGGCTATGACGTGGCCGGTGACGCCGAAGACTTCTCGCAGGGTTTCGGGGGTGAGAACGGAGGCAGGGTCGCCGTCGGCGTAGATGCAGCCATTCTGCAGGACAACCATGCGAGTGGCGTAACGGGCGGCCTGGTTGAGGTCGTGCAGCACCATGACGACGGTGAGGCCTCGTTGCTGGTTGAGCGATTGCACGAGGTCAAGGACTTCCATCTGGTGGTTGAGGTCCAGGAAAGTGGTCGGTTCGTCCAACAGGAGGATGTGGGGCTCCTGGGCCAGCGCCATCGCCAGCCAGACGCGCTGACGTTCGCCGCCCGAGAGCGCCGAGACCTGCCGGCGGGCCAGCGAGTCGATGCTGGTATCGCGGATGGCGCGCTGCACGGCGTCTTCGTCCGCCTGCGACTGGATGCCGAGGATGCCCTGGTGCGGGCTGCGACCCATGCGCACAAGCTCCTCCACCACCATGTCATTCGCCAGAGTGGGTCCCTGGGGCAGCAAGGCGAGGCGGCGGGCGACCTCTCGCGTGGGCCATTCGCGCATGAGCCGGCCGTCCAGGTAGACGACGCCGGACCTGGGCTTGAGGACGCGGCCGAGGGCTCGTAGCAGGGTCGACTTACCGGAGCCATTGGGGCCGACGAGCGCCACGACCTCGCCCTCCCGCACCTCGAGGGAGAGGGCTTCGAGGACGAGCTCAGTCGTGGAGGGGTAGCCCGCGTGGAGGCCGCGGGCGCCGAGCTTGCCGAAGGCTTCTTCAGGCACGACTCGGCACCTGGTGAGGGCGAAAGGTACCAGAGGCGTCGAAGCGCCAACGCCCCTCTACGCAGTTAAGCGAAGGGACTCCGTGGCAGGCACGAATCTGCCCGATTGCCCGACTGCCTGGCAGCCCGTATCCGCTCACGCGCGACCTCGCACCAGCATGATGAAGACGGGGCCGCCGAGGACGGCGGTGAGAACGCCTACGGGGAGCTCCTGGGGCGCGAAGATGGTCCGGGCCGCGGTGTCGCCGACAACGAGGAGGAGGGCGCCGAGCACACCCGATGTCGGCAGGAGCAGTCGGTAGTCGTTGCCGAGGATGAGGCGCACGAGGTGGGGGATGATCAGGCCGACGAAGCCGATGAGGCCCGCGATGCTGACGGCGCTGCTGGCGAGGAGCGCGGCGATGCCCACGAGGGCGAGGCGGGTGCGCTCGACGTGCTGGCCGAGGCTCGTCGCGATCTCGTCGCCGAGGGAGATGACGTTGAGCTGTCGCGCCATGATCAGGGCCGTCACGGTGCCGAAGACGAAGTAGGGCAGCAGCAGATTGAAGTCGTGCCAGTTGCGCAGGGCGAGACCGCCGATGAGCCAGCGCAGGCCGATCTGAGCCGAGAACGCGGAGGTCACGAGCATGGCAGAGATCACGGCCGTGAGCATCGAGGTTACGGCGATGCCGGCGAGGGCGAGGCGGACGGGCGTCACGCCACCGCGCCACGCCATCGCGTAGGCGACGCCGCCACCGGTGAGGCCACCGAGGAAGGCGAGGGGCTGAATCGTCTCTTTCGGGACGTTGGGGAAGAGGACGGTGCCGGCGACGGCGACGGCACCCGCGCCGGCCGAGATGCCGAAGATGTGGGGGTCCGCGAGGGGGTTACGCGTAACGCCCTGGAGAATGGCGCCGGACATCGCGAGGCTGGAGCCGACCATGATGTCCAGCAGCACGCGGGGGAGTCGGATTTCGTTCACGATCGTGGATGCCAGGCCTGTGTCCTCGCCGGCCAGCGAGCGCACAACTTCCCACGGGCCTACGTACACGGCACCGATACCGATAGCAAATACGGTGGCCACGCACAGCGCGACCACCGCGAGAACCGGTACGACTATCTGACGCCGCAGATGGAGTGCGCGACGCCTAGTGGGGGAAAGCGTCGGGGTAGAGGATGCCTGGAAGCTCATCGAGGATCTCACTTACCCGCGGGCCGGCCGACTCCAGGTAGATCACCGGGTCGACCTCATATACTCGGTTCTCCTTCACGGCGGTCAGGCCGCTCCAGACCGGCGTCGTAGAAAGGATGTCGGTCGTCTTCGGCGTCCCGGGCGGTCCGCCGATGCTGATGCCGATGATCACGTCGGGGTCGGCCTCGACGATCTTCTCAAGGCTGTAGTCCGCGAACCCGGGGAAGCGGAAGTTCTCCGGCTCCGACTCGACGATGTTGTGACCGCCGAGCTCATCGACCAGGCTGGCGAGGTAAGAGTTGCTGCGGGCGGCGATGAACTGGTTCTCGCCGGCGGCGACCACGATGAGGACGCTGGGACCGTCTCCTGCCGGGATTTTCGCCTTCACGGCGGCCAGCTTGTCTTCCAGCTTTTGGGCCTGCTGCTCACCCGCGTCCGCGTGACCGGTCAGCTCACCGACGGTGCGGAGGCCGGCCGTGACGGTGTCGAAAGAGTCGACCTTGAGAGCGTAGACGGGCACGCCCAGCGCTTCGATGTCGCTCATGACCGACGCGTGGATGATGGCGTCGGCGATGATCAGGTCGGGCTGCATGGCGATGATTTCTTCGAAGTTGGGCGTGTAGGAGGAGCCGAAGTCCGGCACGGCCGTCGCTTCCGGCGGGTAGGTCGCGGAGTCGGGACGGCCCACGGGCTCGGCGCCCACGCTGTACATCAGCTCGACGATGCTTGGGCTCAACGCCACGACGCGCTTGGCTTCGACGGGAACATCTACCTTGCGGCCGAGGTCATCGGTGACGGTGCGGGTGGTTGCCGCGGGCGTCCCGGAGGCGGACGCGGTCGGCCCAGTGGCGGTTGTCGTGGCGGCGCCCGAGGAGCCGGTTGTACCCGTCGCGCCGGTCGCGCCGCTGCTCGCCGCCTGCGTCGCGGTTGGCGTTGCCGTTGCCGTTTGCTGGAGTCGTCGTCGCCACCACAGGCGACCAGCAGGAACGGCACGAGGGCCAGAACCGCTGCAAGACTGAGGAATCGTTTCACTTGTCGCTTGCTCCCCGCCAAAATCTCTCTAAATCTGCACATTTCTTAACTAGTTGCCAAGATTTTGGATTCGCAAGCATCAGTGTCTCGCGCGAGTCGGCTTGGTGCAAGTCTTGTGACGCTGAGTACAAGCGAACCTGCGAGGCGATGCCAAAGAAAAGCTCGTACCAGGCATCTGGAGGGGCGACAATACCGCTCGATGCTGAAGCTGTTCCGGTCCAAGCCGCGGCTGCCTCCCGTATCCGATTTCGAATCGCTCTTCGGTGAGCACGCTTTCGAGAACTGGGCTTGCCTCGGCGCCGTCACTGACCGCTCCGTACGCGTCTGGCTGCGGTCGGTTCCGGCCGGAAGCCATCCAGTAGCGCTAAGGGTGGACGGCAGTGTGGTCACTGAAGGGACGATCGAGACCATCGCCGCCCACGACTGTGTCGGCGTGGCGGAGCTCGCCGTCAGCACGCCGATGCCGGGCAAGGCATTTACGGTCGAGGTGGCGGGCATGGTGCGTCAGGGCACCTTCGCGCCCGAACCGCAAACGGGTTTCTCCTTTCTGTTCGGCAGCTGCAATCAGCCCTTCAAGCGCGAGGGCGAAAGGGCCGTCCCGAGTGAAACCGGCGAGATCTACGGGCCGATGCTGGATGTTGTTCGACGCTCGGGTACAAGCTTCAGCCTGCTCGTAGGCGACCAGGCCTACGCCGATGGCATTCCGGGCCTGAGCGTGCCGGAGTGGGCTCGGGAGCAACCCGAGGTTAGCGATGACGGCCTCCTGACGCTGTATCGCCAGGTATATCGGGCGTACTTTGGCCATCCCGGCTTCCACGCCCTGCTTGAGCGCATGCCTTCGTATTTGATCTGGGACGATCACGAGATCTTCGATTGCTGGGGCTCGAACGAGAGCATCGAGCCCATCGACCGGCGGCTGTTCGAAAGCGCGCGCAAGGCCTACCTGGAGTACCAGCACCCACACAACCCGGACGCCACACCGGACGATACGGGTCCTCTGCACTACGAGTTCTGGTATGGCTGCGCGGGCTTCTTCGTCTTCGACCTGCGTACGGAACGCAACTACTCTACCGGCAGCCTCATCGGGGAGGCGCAGTGGGACAGTTTCAGGTCGTTCCTCGAATCGGCCGCCAGGCGCGAGGTCCAGACGGTCTTTATCGTGGCAACGACTCCCGTGATTCACTTCCCGCCGACAGGCATCCGCCTGCTGGACTCGCTGCCGGGACGCAAGGCGTCACTGATGCGAGAGCGCTGGGACTCCGAGGCCTTCCTACCGTATCGAGAGCGTCTGCTAAACACGCTGTTCGCCTGGCAGAGTGAGGTGCCGGGCCGCAAGGTCGTCCTCCTGTCCGGAGACGTTCATGCGGCAGGGGCGTTCCGTGTCCACCGCAAAGCAGGCGAGGGTGTACTGACGCAGTGGACCAGCAGCGCCCTTTCGACGCCGGGTGGATTCGACCACCTGGTTGCGAATCGCGTCGGCTCGCGCCTGGCTAATTGGGGAGACGGGCTGTGCCGGTCTGAGCGAATCGGCGTTGAACCGCTGAACAACTTCGGACTCGTCAATGTGACGCCCGGCCAGGGGCAGGACGACGTGGAGCTCTCGATCTACAAGTTCGACGCCCAAAAGCGAGAGCTTCGGCTCTCATTCAGCGATCGTGTCTAACTAGTCCGTCACGATCGGGGTGTCGTCGCGGTTGCCCCAGTCGCGGAACGAGCCGTCGTAGTTGCGCACCTTCTCGTAGCCCAGGAGCTTGAGCGTGAAAGCCGCCTGGGCCGCGCGAATGCCGCCCTGACACACTGTGACGACCTCTTTGTCCGGCGTCACGCCGATGGCATCGAGCTGGGCCTTGAGGGCGTCGGCGGACTTCCAGCGCTTGATGTCGTCCTGCTCGTAGTTGTGGGTCCACTCGAGGTGCTTCGCGCCCGGCATGTGACCCTGGCGCTTGTTGTCCCGCATGACGGTACCGTTCCACTCGCCGTCGGAGCGAACGTCCCACACTACGACGCCCGGGTTATCGAGGGTCGACATGATGTATTCGGCGGACGCGTACATGGAGTCGTCGGCTTTGGGCGTGAAGGGTTTGTCGGTGGTGAACGACTCCGCCTTGGTGGAGATCGGGCGACCTTCGGCTACCCACTGGAGCCAGCTGCCGTTGAGCACCTTCACGTTGGAGTGGCCGTAGTAGTTGAGGGCCCACCACAGTCGGGCCGCAGTCTGGGCGGCCTGATCGTAAGCAACGACGAAGGTGTCGTCATCGATGCCGAGGCGCTTCATCTCGGCCGCAAACTGGTCGGGCGTCATGACGAAACGAGGGTCATCCGGGTTCTTGAGAAACGTATCGGACGGGAAGACGGCGCCGGGGATGTGCGCCTTGCGATACGCATCGCGCACATCGCAGTCGACGATACGTAGATTGGCGTCGTTGAGGTGCTCCTGCAGCCAGGCACCTTCGACCAGCATGTCCCCGCGAGCGTAATCAGCCATTGCGCGCCTCCTCTGTGGTGGCCTCATTCTTGAATCGGGCGTGGCCAGTGTCAACGCCGGCTGCGCGTGGTAAAACCATTGCAGGCCAATAAGACGTCAAGCCAAGGGAACTATTTCGGGTTGATGGGCGTATGAGAGGGTGTTGGCCCTTCTTTAACACCTTCGCGTTAGGCGGGCCGGTAACCTGTTCAGAGGCATCGTCTATCGCGGTGCGGAACATATGAAGGATTCATCCGGCGGCGCCAGACGTCGCTCCTCCAAACAAACTCCGGCACGAGGAAAGCAGCCCGCCCAGAAGCCGAAGCCACGGCGAAAGCGCGGGTTCGATAAGCGCTGGCTGGTTTTCCTGCCCGCGTTGGGTCTGATCTATCTCGCTTTTCTGTATGCCCAGATGGCCGTCACGCTGCCTTCGCCCGCCGACGTGCTTGCCGGTGGTGCCGGCCTGCAGATCTACGACCGCAACGGCGAGCTGATCCAGGCCTACAACGATGACCCGACGACGGGCCGCATCCTGCCGCTGTCGGAGATATCGCCTTACCTGATCGACGCCACGGTCTCGACCGAAGACGCGCAGTACTGGAGCCATCCCGGCGTCAACGTCCAGGGTCTCGCCCGCGCCGCTTACGAGAACATTGCCTTCTGGAAGAACGGCGGCCTGTTCAAGGGCTCCGGCGGCAGCTCGATCACGCAGCAGCTGGCCAAGAACCTGTATATCAAGCCGGAGGACCGTGCCTCCCGCAGCCCGGTGCGCAAGCTCAAAGAGGCAATGATGGCCTTCGAGCTCACACGGCGTTACTCGAAGGACCAGATCCTCGAGTGGTACCTGAGCCACACGTACTACGGCAACGGCGCCTACGGCATCGAAGCGGCATCGTATCGCTACCTCAACAAGCCGCCGTCCGACCTGACGCTGGCCGAAGCGGCGCTGCTCGCCGGCCTGCCCCAGGCACCGAACTACTACAACCCGATCTCGAACGTGGAGGCGGCGCGAGAACGCCAGACCGAGGTGTTGCACCTCATGGTTGAGCACGGCGACATCGACCAGGCGACGATGGATGACGCGATGGCCAGACGGTCGTGCTGAACGAAGGCCGGCCGCCGGACAGCCCGACCGACATCGAGGACGCGGTGGCGCCCCACTTCGCCGAATACGTGCGGGAGCTGCTGCCGTCGCTGATCGGCCAGGACAACGTCAAAGACAACTTGAAGGTGACGACGACGCTGGACCTGCACATGCAGCAGGTCGCCAACCAATCGGTGACCAGCGAGCTCGACCAGCTCGAGGCTTCGCAGGGCGTGACAAACGGCGCGCTCGTGGCCATGGACCCCGCGACGGGCGAGATCCTGGCGATGGTCGGGAGCCACGACTTCTTCCGGGACGACATCAGCGGCCAGGTGAACAACGCCACGGCCCTCAACCAGCCCGGCTCCACGATCAAGCCGGTGACCTACCTCGCCGCGTTCATGAACGGCGCCGAGCCGGACTGGACCGTCGTCGACCAGCCGATCGACTGGGGACCGGACGGAGAGGTGCTGGGCAACGCGGATGGGTGGTATCGCGGCAAGATCCAGCTGCAAGAGGCGCTGGGTAGCTCGTTGAACGTGCCCGCCGTGGAGACGCTGCGGTGGGTGGGCCTCGACAAGGTGGTGGCGCTGGCGAAGCGGCTGGGCATCACGTCGGTCGACGACGGCAGCGAGTACGGCTCCGCCTTCACGCTCGGCGCCTTCGACACCAGCCTGGTCGACATGACCTACGTGTACTCGACCTTCGCCAACCAGGGCGTTCAGGCCGGCATCAGCAGCGTGCTGGGCCTGCCGGAGGGCATGCGCGACCTGGACCCGGTCGCAGTGCTGAAGGTGGAGACGGCAGACGGCGACGTGCTGTACCAGGCAGACCTCAAGTCCGAGCGGCTGGTGCCGGCGGAAGACGTCTACAAGCTGACCTCGGTGATCTCGAACGACCAGAACCGCGAGTCGATGTTCGGACTGAACAGCCCGTTGAACCTGGGCATCCCGGCGGCTGTGAAGTCCGGCTCGTCGGACGAGACGCGCGACGCCTGGACGATCGGTTACACGCCCACCCTCGTCGCCGGCGTCTGGGTGGGCAACGCCAACAACGACCCCATCCCGGGCGGCACCAGCACGTACACGGCCGCGCCGATCTGGCACAACTTCATGCTCACGGCGCTACAGGGCCAGCCTGTGCTCTCGTTCGTTGCGCCCAACGGTGGCAAAACGGCCGTAGACCAGAACGGCCAACAGCAGGTCGGTCCTACACCGGCCAAGGAAAGCCCGACACCACGCCCCACCCAGGGCGTGAAGCCCACGAACACGCCCTCGCCGACCCCGGCTATCGTTACGGCCACACCAAGCACCAACAACAGGCCCGGCAACGGCAATGGCAATAACGGGAATGGGAACGGGAACGACAACCAAACTCCATTCGGCACTCTGGTGCCGACGCTTCAACCGACACCTACGACCGTGAGCGGTGTCCCGCCAGGTCAAGGAAGGCGCAACAACGACAACCGACGTCCGTAAGCAGTCGATCCGCTTGTCAGCCTCTGACCTTCGGTTCGCGAGGCTGACGTTCGGGGCCGACCTGGGCCTGCTGCGCTCCGGGCAATCACCTTGCGCTTGCAGAACCACTTCGCCGTTTTTCTGCACGCAGGTGTCGAATGGCCCGCCAAGGCCGGGACGTTCGGCATCTGTTGTTCGCAGGCAATGAAGCAGCAACCTGTAGCTGAACGAGCAATCAGGTTGGCGGCCGGAAGGGAAGGGGTATGAGCAAATTAACGAGCGGCAACGGAGCCCCTAGCCCGATCTGCGAGGCGTGTGAACTCGTGGCAAACGGTGCGCCCACGACCATGTACGTGCACTTAAACGATGGAGAGATCGTGCCTGTGCCTGACGTGAGAGGCGTCGACGTGAACGAAACGTCGATCATCTTGCTACGTGGCGCAAAGGCGCCGATTGTGTATCCGAGGAGCCGTGTGTACTTCGCGTGCTGTCGAGAGGACATGGAACCGCCCCAGGGCTGAGCGATTAGCGCCGAAGCGAGACCACCCCGCGATTCTTAGTGTATGCGCGGCTCCGCGTCAGATCGTCTCAGGCCAGGCTGGAGGAGTCATGACGAACACGAATGGGCAGCCCGAATCGCACGATGGGCAACAGGATATGGCGCGGGCCATCAGCTCGCTCGAAAGTGTGCTGCCGCCGCGCCTGACGCCGCTGGCGAAGCTGGCGTACAACTACTGGTGGTCGTGGGCGCCGGGTGGCTCGGAGCTGTTTCAGACGCTCGATCCATTGCGCTGGGAGCACTGCGGCAATAATCCCGTCCGCCTCTTGCAGGAGATCCAGCCCTCCCGCCTGGCCGAATACGCGGGCAACTCAGCCTTCGTGGCCAGGGTGCATACGCTCGCGTCGCGGCTCGAGACGTATCTCAGCGGTCCGAATGCATCGGAGGGTGACCAACGGCCGGTCGCCCACATGAGTGCCGAATTCGGGGTTCACGCTTCCCTGCCGATCTATGCCGGCGGCCTGGGTGTGCTGATGGGTGACTACCTCAAGGAGGTGTCCGACCGCGGCCTGCCTTCCCTCGGCATTGGCATCCTGTACTGGCAAGGGTCGTTTCGTCAGCGTACCGACGCCTCGGGCTGGCAGCACGAGTACTGGATCGATACGGACGCCCAGCGGCTGCCGGGAGTGCTGGTGACGAACCACCGGGGCATCCCGCTCACCGTCGAGGTCCCCGCCCGAGGCCGGACGGTGGTGGCCCAGGTCTGGCGTATCGATGTCGGGCGCGTACCCCTGTATCTGCTCGACACGAACCGCGCCGACAACGAAATCGCCGACCGCTGGATCACCTCCCGGCTCTACATCGGCGACCGCGAGATCCGGTTGGCGCAGTATGCGGTCCTCGGCATCGGGGGCGTCCGCGCGTTACGCGCCATGGGCATCGATCCCTCGGTCATTCACCTCAACGAAGGTCACGCCGCGCTGGGCGCCATTGAGCTGGTGCGGGAGGCCATGGCAGACGGCATGGATCTCGAGAGCGCAATGGAGGTCGCGCGGCGCAAGACAACGTTCACCACCCACACACCCGTCCCCGCGGGCCACGATACTTTCTCGCGCGAGGAGCTTAGCTGCTGCCTGGCGGACCTGCCCGAGAGTCTGCGTCTGGACTGGGACGGCTTCATTGCGCTCGGGCGCGCACGGCCTGAGGACCAGTCTGAGCGCTTTGGCACGACGCCGCTCGCCCTGCGTCTCAGTCACTCCGCCAACGCCGTCAGCCGCGTGCACGGCGTCGTCTCGCGGGAGATGTGGCACCACATGTGGCCGGACAGACCCGTCGAGGCGGTGCCGATCGACCACGTGACGAACGGCGTGCACGTGCCGACCTGGATGGCACCGGAGATGGAAGAGCTGCTCGACCGCTACCTGCCCCGCGAGTGGATGAGCCGGGCAGACGACCCAAACATATGGACCGCCATCGATGACATTCCGGACGAGGAGGTGTGGGAGGTGCGCTGCCGGCTGCGCCAGCGCCTGGTGCGCTATGTCCGCGAACGCAGCGTGTGGGACCGCCTGGGCCGAGGCGAGCCGTCCTCCTACGCCGAGGCAGCTGCAGAGCTGTGGGACGACGACGTAATAACGCTTGGCTTCGTGCGCCGCATCGCGACCTACAAGCGCCTGTATCTGCTGACGATGGACCCGGACCGGGGTCTCCGTCTGCTGGCGGCGCCGAATCCGGTGCAGCTCGCCATCGCGGGCAAAGCACACCCCCAGGACGACGAGGCGAAGCGCACCGTGCAGCGTATCTTCGAGATGAACCGCATGCCGAATGCTGCGGGACGCGTCGTGTTTCTGGAGGACCTGGACCTGAGCATGGAACCGTACCTCGTCCAGGGCTGCGACGTCTGGGTAAACCTGCCGCGCCCGCCCAACGAGGCGAGCGGCACCAGCGGGATGAAGTCTGTGTTCAACGGCGGCCTGCAGCTCAGTGTCCTGGACGGCTGGTGGTCCGAGGGCTACGACGGCAACAACGGCTGGGCGATCGAGACGCCGCAAAACGTTAGCTTTGAGGACCAGGACCGGCACGACGCAGAAGCGCTATTCCGGCTCCTTGAGTCCGAAGTGGTGCCGCTGTTCAACGACGTCGAGTCGCCCGGAGGCCTTCCGCGACGCTGGGTGCAGAAGGTCAAGGCTTCGATGAAGACGCTGGGGCCGCAGTTCAACGCCACGCGCATGGTGCGGGAGTATGTGGCACGAGAGCAGGCGGCGCAGACAGCCCTAGCAGCCTCCCCCCAGTGCCCAGGGCAGCGAGCATTGGGACCGCCTACGAGAGGCCACCAGGCGGCGCATGCACCGAAGTCCGCAGATGCTTCGCGGGCGCCGCATTACCTCGGCTGGGAGGCTCAGACCTTCGGTTCGGGACGCGGGGCGCTCTGGCCGACCATGGGGGCACTGCTGCTGTCCCAGCGCGTGATCACCTTGTGTTTGCAGAGCCACTCGCCGTTCTCCTGCACGTAGGTGTCCTCGTACCAGCCGATGAAAAGGATCTGGGGCGCCTTGCCGAAGTCCCAGGTCACGGCCATCCAGTACGAAGTCATCGACCAGCCGTCGCCGTTGGGCTCGATGAACAGAGGCTGGACGTGGTGCTGGCGGCCCGCAAACCCCGGCTGCTGAAACGCTTGCAGCGAGAACTGCCGGATGCCATCCGTTCCCGCGAACTCGGCGCCCGTGACGTTGGTGATCACGCCATCGGACGTGAAGGTGGCGGCGATGCCCTCCGCGTCGGCCCGGTCGAGCGCCCAGGCGTAAGCGAAGATGTTGTCGTAGAGGGCGAATCGGACATCGGTGGGGACGGTGGTCCTGGGCATCGAGAGGCTCCTTCTGGTAACTGCAATGCGTGAACAGAGTGAAGAGTACAGAGTGCACAGGGATCCGTGGTAGGGCGACGGGCGTTGTCGCGTACTTGCCACGTCATCACCTGAGCCTCGCGAAGGCACACGCAGACGCTCTCATTACTTGGGTGGATTCAGCGGGTAAAATGCCCCCAAACGACACACAAAACCCGGAGGCACTGATGACCATCTCCCAGATCGCGCTCAGCGATGGCGCCGCCGAGGGCGCACTGACGACCGAGACGTTCGAGGCGTTCGGGCGGGCGCTGGACACGCCTGCGTTTCGGCTGGCGCAGAACGCGGTGACACAGGTGGGCGCCGACGACGTGGCGCTGAACCGCAGCATCGTCTTCAACACGGACCACACGTTCTCGCACGTGCTGGACGACTGGACGGCGACGAACCAGAAGCAGACGGGGCGGTGCTGGATGTTCGCCGGGCTGAACCTGCTCCGGCCGGGCGCGATGCAGCAGATGGGCACGAAGACCTTCGAGTTCAGCCAGAACTACACGATGTTCTGCGACAAGATCGAGCGCGCGAACTACTTCCTCGAAGCGATCATCGATATGGCGGACCGGGACGTGGACGACCGCACGGTGGCGTACATCGTGTCGCACCCGATTTCGGACGGCGGGCAGTGGAACATGTTCGTCAACCTCGTGAGGAAGCACGGCCTGATCCCGAAGCCGCTGATGCCGGAGACGCAGAGCTCGTCCGCCTCCGCCCGCATGAACTCCATCCTCTCCGTGAAGCTGCGGGAAGGCGCAAAGACGATCCGCGAGATGTTCGCCAAGGGCGCAACGCAGGATGACCTGCGCGATGCCAAGCTCGAGACGCTGAAGGCGATCTACCGCATCCTCTGCATCCACCTCGGCACGCCGCCGACGCGCTTCACGTGGCAGTGGACCGACAAGGACAAGGGCTTCCACCGCGATGAGGAGATGACGCCGCAGGAGTTCGCGACCCGGTACGGCGCTCAGAAGCTGGACGACTACGTCTGCCTGGTCAACGACCCGCGCGCGACGAGCCCGCAGGGTCGCACGTTCACGGTGCAGTACCTCGGCAACGTGGTCGAAGGCGGCATCGTGAAGTACCTCAACGTCGGCGTTGGCCTGATGAAGGAGCTGACGCAGCAGTCGATCGTCAACGGCGACCCGGTCTGGTTCGGCTGCGACACCGGGAAGATGTCCCGGCGCGACCTCGGTATCTGGGACAAGAACCTCTACGACTACGCCTCGATCTACGACACGGAGTTTCCGCTCGACAAGGAAGCACGGCTCAACTACCACGAGACGCAGATGACGCACGCCATGCTGTTCACGGGCGTCGACGTGGTCGACGACAAGCCGCGGCGGTGGCGGGTCGAAAACAGCTGGGGCGAGGACCCGGGCAAAAAGGGCTTCTTCGTCATGAACGACAACTGGTACGACGAGTACGTGTTCGAGATCGCCGCTCGGCGCCAGGAGCTGCCGCCGGAGCTGCAGGAGGCCCTGGACGAGGAGCCTATCGTGCTGCCGGCCTGGGACCCGATGGGGGCACTGGCGGAGTAGAGCTGCGAGCTTCTAGCCACGAGCTTCGAGCCAAGCGATTCGACAGGTAGTTGGATGCTTCAGGCCACAAGCTAACGTAGCCGAGACTTTCCAGCCCTGGTGAAAACGAGTGCCCTAAGAGAAGGAATCCGACATGCAGTACGAGGAGTTCGCAGACCACCTGTCGCGACAGCGGGCGATCCGCGCCTTCGATACCTCCAGGGAGGTGGATGACGCGACGGTTGAGAAGCTGCTGCGGGTCGCAACGATGGCGCCGAGCGGCGGTAACCGGCAGCCGTGGCGCTTTATCGTGATCCGCGACCCGGCGGTGAAACAGCCGCTGGCCCGGATCTACGCCGACGTCGCCGCCGCTTATACGGGTGGCCGGCCGACTGCGAACACAACGCCGTGGGACCAGGTGCCCGTGCTGATTGCGGTGTGCACGGACAACTCCTACGGTGGCGGCGTTATCCAGGCCTCGATCTATCCTGCGGTGCAGAACCTGCTGCTTGCCGCCCACACGCTCGGGCCTCGGTAGTGTGCTGACGACGCTCTGGAAGAGCCGCGAGCCCGAGGTGAGGCAGCTACTCAACGTACCGGACGGTATCGAGATTCACGCCATCCTGCCCGTCGGCTACCCGGACCGGCAGTATGGACGCGGCAAGCGCAAGCCTGTCGCGGAAGTGGCGTATCGGGACCGGTTCGGGGAGTCGTGGTAGCCGCGCTCCGCCGATCAAGGGATCCAGTCGGACACCCAGACATCGCCGAGTAGCTGCTTCAGCTCATCGAAGCGCTCCTGGCCGAGGATTGCCTGCCACTCCGCCTCGATCTTGGCGAGGGTCTCGAACTCCTTTTGCCATGCCGCCCAGCCACGCTCGGTGAAGTGGACGACACGGGCACGCCCGTCCTCCTTGTCGGTCGATCGCCGAATGTAGCCCATCTGCTCAAGGCTCTGCAGAAGCTGGTTCATCGCCTGTTTGCTCATGCCGGCTTGCTCGGCCAACTCGCTGGGCCGCCGGCCGTCCGGGCCTGGATAGGAGAGGACGGCGATGTGAGGCAAACGCAGATCGGTAAAACCGGCGTCGTTCAGCTCTGCGACCAGGCGGCGGTGGATGACCTGGGAAGGCACGCGCAGCAAGGCACCAATAAGGGACGGAATTTCAGCCTTTGACACTGTTGACACCTTGGTAAACTCGATTTACTATCCTAGTTAGTCAATCGAGTTTACTGAAAGGATAGTCGCCATGACAACCGAACCCACGATCAATGCATCTGAGGAAGCCATCGGCCTCGGAGAGCTCAGCGTCCGCTTCCTGCTCACTGGAGACGATACCAACGGACAGGTGTCTCTCTTCGAGCTGACGGTGCCGGCGGGTGAGAAGCTGCGAGCCCCGACTCACAAGAACGATGCCTACGAAGAGACCCTTTACGGCATCGAAGGGGTGGTGACGTGGACGATCAACGGCAAGCCTTACGAGGTCGGCCCGGGCCAGGCCGTCTGCATCCCACGTGGGGCGGAGCACCGGTTCGACAACCTCGGCTCCGTCGATGCCAGGCAACTGACGATCATCACGCCACCGATCATGGGTCCCGCCTACTTCCGCGAAGTCGTCGAGGTCCTGAAGGCTTCAGCGGGCGGCCCTCCCGACCCGGTCAGAATGGTCGACGTCTTCAAGCGCAACGGCATGACGATCGCCGCGCCGCCCGCCGGCGTGCATTAGCCTCCCCTTCCTAGAACGCGCTCACGAAATCCGGAACCCGCTAGCCTTCACCGGCACGCGGGGTCCGGATTCTTCTTTTGCGCCTACGGCTTGTCCTATGCTCTGCCTGCACACTCGCAGTCGGGCAAGGAGACGCAACATGAACCAGCGCACGCATCGCATCGTCGTCATACGCGGAGACGGCATTGGGCCCGAGCTCATCGACGCTTCGCTGGAGGTCCTCGACGCGGCTCAACACCGCCTCGAGGACTTCCATCTGGACCTCGACTTCCAGGAGGCGGGCGCGGGACTGTTTATGCGCGAGGGCGTGAACCTGCGACCGGAATCGCTGGAGGCGATCAAGGCGGCCGACGCGACGTTCAAGGCGCCGGTCGGCCTGCCGGACGTGCGCAACGCCGACGGTACCGAGGCGGGCCTGCTCGGCGGCGTCCTGCGCGTCGGGCTCGATGCGTACGCGAACGTGCGACCGGTGCGCCTGATGCCGGGCATCGATGCGCCGATCAAGAAGGCGCCGGGCCAGATCGACTACGTGCTGGTGCGGGAGAACACGGAAGGCATGTATCTGTCGCGCGGTAAGGGCGTCGGCACGAGCGAGGCGATGACGGATACGATGATCATCACGCGCAAGGGCACGGAGCGCGTCGCCCGCTACGCCTTCGAGGTGGCCCGCAAGCGCAACGGCGCGCCCGAGGACGGCAAGCACCGAGTGACGTGCGTCGACAAGGCGAACGTGCTGGCGAGCTTCTGGTTCTTCCGGCAGGTGTTCGACGAGGTGGGACGCGAGTACCCCGACATCGAGCAGGAGCACCTTTACGCGGATGCTGCGGCGCAGGCCCTGGTTCAGAAGCCGGAGCACTTCGACGTGCTGGTGATGGAGAACTTCCTCGGCGACATCCTCTCGGACCTCGGCGGCGCGACGGTGGGCGGCATCGGCCTGTGCTCATCCGGCAACATCGGCGACGCGCATGCCTACTTCGAGCCGATCCACGGCTCCGCGCCGGACATCGCGGGGCAGGACCGTGCGAGCCCGATCTCGCAGATCCTCACCGGCGCGCTGATGCTGGACCACCTGGGCGAGCACGCAGCAGCCGACCTGATTCGCACGGCGGTCGATACGACGCTGTCGACCGGCGCGATCGTCCTCGATGAGCGGGGGCAGCCCAGGGGTGGGACGAAGGCCAGCGGGGCACGCGATTGCCGAGGCCGTGCGAAACGTAGGCGTGTCGTAAGCAACTAGATCAAGGCAGCCCTTCACCCGTGTCGTTGCGAGGCACAAGCGGCAGCGGCCTTCTGTGCCACCGGCGCTGAAGGGTTGCTGCGTCGGCCTGGCGCCTCCTCGCAACGACAGCAGCGAGCGCGGCATAGACGTTCTCGGGGACAGGCGCCGAGGCCGGAACGGGACACCAACCCCGCGCCCTGACACACTGTGATCGACATGACGGGGCCTTTCTCTGACGACGACGTGGACGAGCATCATCACATCGTCATTCACCGCGACTACGGCGATGACGTTCTCGGACCAGATGCGCCAGAAGAGCCGCCTCCCGAGCCGGTAGAGAACTACGTTGGGCCGTCGCTGCTGCAGCGGTATCGCTACTGGCTTTACGCGATCGTCGTGCTCGGGCTGCTTGGCGCTGTCGGGTATGGCATCGGTAATGCCGTGTACAACCCGCCGTCACGACTACCGGCGCTCGACTTCAGCACGGACGAGCCGTTGTACGGGGTCAACGCATCGGTGGCGTCGGAGCTTGAGATGGTGCGACAGACGTTCGCGGACCCATCGGCGTTGCAGCTGCAGCCATCGGGACGCGTGTTTCGTATCGAGCTGCCGCGGACGCTGGGCGACCGGCTCTTTGGCAAGCGCGACGAGGCCGTTACGATTTTCACGGCGAATGGGCCAAGCGGCGACTTCCGGTTCTTTGAGCTGTCCGGCGAAGGCAGACGCATCTTCGCCATCGAAGCGCCCCTGGCGCTGAGCAGCCGCGATCAGCCAACGGGCATCTTCCTCGCCCTCGATACCAGCGACCCGACCCTGGGCGCGCTCTCCAGGGCCCTGGATTCGATGCTGCCGGCGGTGCGTGACTTGCCGACGCTGGACCTCAGCTCCAGCAACGTTTACGTGTTCGGGCCTTACGACGACGGCGACGCCCCGGCACTGCGCGCGAGCATTGAGGGCAACACGGTGATGCATTACCTCACCGGCGCTATCGATAAGGCGGACGGCGAAGTGAGCGTCGCGGCGCCCGTCTTCATGGTCTCAGGCGGCCCGGCGCGTGGCACGATCAACGGCCTGTATCAGCCGGATCGCCGAGTAATCATGGAGCCGCTCTGGGGCGACCACTCGACCGCCGTGCTGGGCCACGAGTTGACACACGCCTACCTCGACACAGTCGTGAGGCAAAAGCAGGACCTACTCTCGCAGGCGGCCGACTACCTCGACACGGCACATCCGGTCCTTTCCGGCCAGGTGGTCAGCGACCTGTACCAGCGACTGAGCCGGGAGGGTCAGGCCGAAGAGAGCCTCGCGTTCCTGACGGGCTCCATCGCGGCGCACCAGACGAAGACGGTCTCAACCCAGCGACTGCTGCAGAACACCGGCAACCTGGCGTTTTCGGAAGCAATCCTGTATTCGGACGCCGGCCTGCTCGTGCAGTTCGGCCTGCTGCCGCCTTGTATGACCCCGAACGAAGGCGCGCGGGGCCAGATCACGCCGGCGTTTTACGACAGCGTCCGTCTAGCCTGTGGTGGCTGAGGTTTTGGGCAATCTGGAGGTCGATGGAGCGCCACCTTCGACCAGATCAGGGCGGACGGAGGCCGGAGCGCAAACTGACGATCGAAGCGAGTAGAATTCGCTGCGCCTCAAGTAATAGCAAGAGAACTAGAAGGACACGCACACAATGCCAGCACAGATCCGGATCTACACGATCAACAAGGGCGAGATGGACGCTTTCCTCAAGCACTTCGAGACGGAGGTCGTCTCACTGCACAAGACGGCGAACTGGCCCATCGTCTCCACCTGGGTGAACCGGCCCCAGAACGAGTTCATCTGGGTGCGCACGTACGACGACGCTGCCGACCTGGAGGCAAAGACGAAGGCGTTCCAGGACGCTCGCGCTGCCGCCAACGTCACGCTGGGCGCCAACGTGGCGAAGATGGAAGTACGCGAGGTTGAGGCGGGACCTTCGGTGTAGCCCGAACCGACCACTGACCTCGGTGAATAAGAAGGCCCCTCGATAGTCGAGGGGCCTTCTTGTTCACGATTCGAATCTGGCGTCGAAGGCTCTACAGCTTGAGGAGCTTCTTGGCGTTGTCCAGCATGATCTTCTGGACGACTTCCGGCTTGAGATTCAGGGTCTTGAAGTCCGCTTCCCAGCGGTCGAGCATGAGCACCGGGTAGTCCGTGCCGAAGAGGCACTTGTCCTGGACGATGCTGTTCATGTACTGCACCAGGATGGGGCGGAAGTACTTCGGGGACCAGCCGGAGAGGTCCATGTAAACGTTGGGCTTGTGGACGAGGACGGAGAGCTGCTCTTCCTGCCACGGCACGGCCGGGTGCGCCATGATGATGTTGAGGTTCGGGAAATCCGCCGCAACGTCATCGATGTACGGGATGGGCTGACCGTACTTGAGCTTCACGCCGTTGCCGCCGGGCATGCGGGCGCCCACGCCGGTCTGGCCGGTGTGGAATAGCACCGGGATGCCAAGGTCGGAGCACTTCTGCCACAGCGGGTAGAGCTTCTCGTCGTTGGGGAAGAAGGCCTGAGCCGGCGGGTGGCACTTCACGCCGCGGAAGCCGAGCTGCTCGTAACCGCGCACGACCTCGTCGATGGCCTTCTGACCGTCGTTCGGGTTGATGTATACGAAGCCCATGAACTGCTGCGGGTACTTCCGGACGACCTCGGCGGTCCAGTCGTTGTCGCCGAAGATCACGCCGAAAACGTCGGCGGCAGCATACGTCTCGTAGAGATGCTCAACCGAGCGCTCTCCCTGCTGGCCGAAATAGGAGGCCATAGCCTGAGACGACTCAGATTGTTGTGCGCCGGGCCGTCCCGGCGTGTGGATGTGAACGTCGATAGCGCGCATGTATCACCCCTTCATCCAGTGCATGCTGATTCGTTAGTTGTTGAGCAATCGTCTACGTTTAGACGCTTGAGGTAAAGGGCTGAAAGGGCTCACCGGAGCGCCTGAGGCTCGATTACGCCTCGATAACATCCTTGACTGCGCCTGCTCCGGCCTGCCGCGAACGCGCTTCCGGTCCCGCCGTCCGGCTGAGGGCGATCCGTTCTCGGTTAGAATGCCTCACTGCGGAGGTGCGACCTTGAAGTTGACGATGCTCGGAACCGGCATGCCTTTCCCCAATCCTCACCGGGCGGGACCGAGTCAGCACCTCGCCGTGGGCGAGGAGTCCATTCTTATCGATTGTGGGAACGGTGCCGCCCGACGCATGGTTGAGGCGGGCATTGATTACAACGTCGACCACGTTTTCATCACCCATATGCACTCGGATCACACCATTGATCTGGCACACCTGCTCATCAGCGGTTGGATTCAGTACCGTAAGAAGCCCTGGCATATCGTGGGCCCCGCCTACACGCAGGAATTCGTCAATCGCATCCTGCACGCTTTCGAGTACGACATTCAGCTCCGGCGTCTACATGATCGCGTCGGCGAGGAGGTTATGACGCCGATCGTCGAGGAGGTCGGCAACGGCGATGTCATCGAGGCCAACGGTTGGCGCGCCACCGCTATCGAGGTCGAACACGGGTACGTTCAACCGGCCCTGGGGTTCAAGTTCGAAGGCGACGACCGGACCATCGTATTTTCCGGCGATACGGCACCTTGTGACGGGCTGATTCAGGCTGCACAGGGCGCCGACGTTCTCGTGCATGAAATGACCTCAGGCGACCCCGACCGATGCGACAAGCACGGGCCTGACAGCGAGGGCCTTAACGAGTTTCGAAGACGGATCGCCAACTCACACACCTGCCCCCACGAGGTGGGCAAGGTGGCAGCGCAGGCTAACGCGAAGCAACTGGTTATCACGCATGTGGCGCCGCAGCTGAGAGAGAATGCCTGCAAGCATGTCATCGAGTCGGACTTTCAGGGCATCCTGACCTTTGGAAAAGACTTGATGCAGGTCTGAGTCAGGGCTGGTTGCTGACGAGGAGCTCTTCTTCAGTCGGTAGGGAGCGCTTGATTACGTCCAGGTAGTCGAGGGCAGCGCCGGCGCCGATCGCGACGCAGTCGAGGGGGTTATCGGCGACCTGGCAGGGCACGTTCGACTGCTCGGCGATGAGCTCATCGAGACCGCGCAGGAGGGCACCGCCACCGGTGAGCACGATACCGCGGTCGACAACGTCCGAGGCCATCTCCGGTGGCGTCTTCTCCAGTACGGAGCGGACCGCGCCGACGATGGTCGCCAGGCAGTCCTGCAGCGCCTGGGTGACTTCGCTGCTCGTGACGACGACGGTTTTGGGCAGACCCGTAATCTGGTCGCGGCCGCGCACTTCCATCGCCAGCTCGTTCTGCAGTGGCACGGCGCTGCCGATGGTCATCTTGACCTCTTCCGCAGTGCGCTCACCAATCGTGAGATTGTGGCGACGCTTGATGTAGGTGACGATCGCCTCGTCCATGGCGTCGCCGGCGATGCGTACGGACTCCTTGACCACGATGCCGTACATCGAGATCACGGCCGCCTCAGAGCGCCCGCCGCCGATGTCGAGCACCATGTTGCCGCTGGCCGTGCCGACCGGGATGTGGGCGCCGATTGCGGCCGCGAGAGGCTCCGGGATGAGATGAGCGGGTCGGCGGGCTCCGGCCTGCTCTGCGGCGTCACGGACGGCGCGCTGCTCCACGCTGGTGACGCCGGCCGGGATGCAGATCATGACTTCGGGACGGATCAGGTTGAGGCGGCCCACGACCTTGCCGATGAAGTGACGCAGCATCGCTTCGGTGATCAGGTAGTCGGCGATAACGCCGTGCTTCATGGGGCGGATGACGCTGATGGTGCCCGGCGTGCGGCCAATCATGTCGCGAGCGGCGCTACCGACGGCCACGACCTGATTCTCGCGCGTGGCGAGGGCGACGACTGCGGGCTCTTTGATAACGATGCCCTCGCCCTTGACGTAGACCAGTACGTTCGCGGTGCCGAGGTCAATCCCAATGCGCTTCGAAAGCATTTAGTGTTCCCTGCTTAGTTCCGGTGGACCTTTGCGCCCAGGCCCTGGAGCTTCTGCACCAGGTTCTCGTGCGCACGGTCGAGATGGTAGAGGTCGCCTATTTCGGTCTGACCCTCAGCCACCAAACCGGCCAGCACCAGCGATCCGCCGGCCCTGACGTCCAGCGCTTTGACATATGTCCCATAAAGCTGAGTTGGCCCGCTAATTATCGCAGTTTGGCCGGCAGTTATCACATTCGCCCCCATCTTGCGTAATTCGCTTATGTACAGCAATCGATTTTCATACACGCGCTCGTGGATGATGCTGACACCCGCGCACTGGGTGAGGAAGGCGGCGAGCGGTGGATGCAGGTCGGTCGCGAGACCGGGATAGGGCACCGCCTGCGCCTGCACCTTGACGAGATCTCGATCCCGACCGTAGACCCGGAGGTAGTCATTGCCCTCTTCCACCAGCACGCCGGCCTCGCGCATCTTCGCGGTCAGGGCGTCCAGGTGCTGGGGCGCTGCGCCCTGGATGGTGACATCGCCCCTGGTGGCCGCACCGGCGAGGGCCAGCAGGCCCGTCTCCAGGCGGTCCGGGATCACGCGATGGCGAGCGCCCGAAAGCGCTTGCACACCCTCGATCTCGAGCACACCGCTGGCCGGCTGGGTGATCCTGGCACCCATGTCGTTGAGCATCGCGATGACACTCATGATCTCGGGCTCACCGGCGGCATTGATCAGGGTCGTCGTGCCTTCGGCCAGCGCGGCGGCGAAGACCAGGACCATGGTGCCGGTAACGCTGGGGTAGTCGAGGAAAAATCGGGCGCCCTTGAGCTTCGTCTCGTGCGAGGTGGCGCGAAACACCTCGGCCTCACGCACCACGCGCGCACCGAGCGCCCGCAAGCCGTCGATATGCACGTCGAGGGGGCGGGCACCGATAACGTCGCCACCGGGGGAAGCGCAGGCAGCCTCGCCGAATCGTGCGAGTAAGGGGCCCATCACGAGAAAGCTGGCGCGCTGATTGACGGCCATCTCGCTCGGCGCGTCGTAGCGGTTGATGTTAGCGGCCCGGATGCGCCAGACGCCGTTGCCCTCCTGTGTCACCTCGGCGCCGAGCGAGGCCAGGATGCGCGCCATGAGACGCACGTCCTCGATATCGGGGACGTTTTCCAGGACGCACTCTTCGGAGGTGAGGAGGCAGGCCGCGAGAATGTAGTCGGCGCCGTTCTTGGAACCGGATACGCGAACAGTCCCGTTGAGCGGTGTACCACCCTCGATTACCAGCGTCGGACTGTTCAACGGTTCGCTCGCTATGATTTGGGCACCTTTTCAGCAGTCTACGTTAGCAGATGGCCTGCCATCCACCCCTGTTTTGCTCAACGAATGGATAACAGGCCCCTCGAGCGGCTACGAGTAATCCAGCTCTCCCCGAATGATCGAGCCGGAGATGATCATGCGCTGAATCTGGCTGGTGCCCTCCACGATCATGAGTTGGCGCGCGTCGCGGTAGTGACGCTCGATGGGGTGGTCCATCATGTAGCCCTGCGCGCCCATGACCTGCATAGCGTCGGACGCCACCTTTACGGCAGCCTCTGTCGCGATCGTCTTGGCGACGGAGAGGTAGACCGCGTCCTCGCGGGTGAACCGCCCCTGGTCGACCAGCCACGCAGCCTGATACACGGCCAGGCGCGACGTCTCAATTGCCAGGGCCATATCCGCGAACATGAACTGCACGGCCTGATGCTCAGTGATCGGCTTGCCGAAGGTGTAGCGCTGCCGGGCGTACTCCAGGGCGTATGCCATCGCCCCTTCCGCCAGACCGAGGCCGCGAGCGCCAACAAGGGGCCGAGAGCCGTTCAGGCCCAGCATGGCGTGACTGAAGCCCTTGCCCTCGACACCGCCGACGAGGTTTTCGGCCGGCACGCGCACGTCCTGAATCGAGAAATGTGCCGTCGGGACGCCGTGCATGCCCATCTTGCGGTCGGTGCGGGAGACGGTGAACCCCGGCGTATCGGTCGGCACGATAAAGGCCGAAACGCCGTGGGAGCCGGCCTCGCGGTCCGTCTTGGCAAAGACGGTGCAGTAGTCCGCAACGGTGCCGCCGGAGATGTAGATCTTCTCGCCGTTGAGGACGTACTCGTTGCCGTCCTTCACAGCGTAAGTTCGCATGTTGGCGGCATCGGAGCCGACTTCAGGCTCGGTCAGGCAGAACGACGCCTTGAGGTCACCGCGCGCCACAGGGGTGACCCACCTCTTCTTCTGCTCCTCCGTACCCCCGATGAGGATGGGGCGAGTGGCGAGCATCGTCAGCATGAGGATCAGGCTGGAAGCAGCGCAGTGCTTGGCAACCTCCTCGATCGCCACGGTGAGCCCGAGCATACCGGCGCCGCTGCCGCCGTACTCCTCCGAGATGGCCGTGCCGATAAGTCCGACTTCTTTGAACGCCTGGAAGATGTCCTCCGGGTAAATGCCCGTCTCGTCGATCTCCGCCGCACGGGGCTCGACGACCTCACGGGCAAGACGACGGGCCGTCTCCCGAATTAGCTTGTGGCTCTCACCGAGCTCGAAGTCCATCCTCATCCTCCATGTGTAGTCGCCGTAGGATAGGCTGCCCGCGCGTTGAGGAAAACGCTTGAAGAGTGATGCTGCGATGTGATATCATCTTGGCGTGAACCGTACCGTGTTCTCCCTGCCCTCAAGGCTGCACCAGCGTGTCAAACTGGCAGCGGATCGAAAAGGCCTTTCGATGGCCGCCTTCATCAGAGACACACTCGAAGACAGCATGTCTATCGCCGGTGGGCGTGTGGCGGAGGCGCAAACTGCTTACATAGCCGTCAAGGAGAGACCAGAGGAGGTGGGCGAGATGAAACGCCTGGTGATTTCTCTACCGGATGACCTGCACAACCGCGTCCGTCTCTACGGTCAGACCCGCGGCATCTCCATGGCCGCGTACATCCGTGACGCTCTAGAGGAACGCACCCGACGTGAACGCGCCAAGCCCAGCTTCGGCGCCTTCGCGTCCGGATTTAGCGACACGGCAGAGCGGGCGGGCGAAATGCAATACGAGCCCCGTAGTTGGCGTTAATCGTCGATACGGGGCCGCTTTTCGCCGCCTACGATCGCAGCGATAACGACCATGCCCGGTGTCGAGACCTGCTGGCCAACACTGACGAAGAGCTACTCATACCCTCGCCTGTCCTCGTAGAGTTCGACTGGCTCTGCAATAGCCGCAAGGTGCCTCAGGGCCCCCGGATCCTGCTCGATGACATCCTCTCCGGCGCCTACACAGTGGTCGCCCCGACGACCGACGACCACGTGCGTTGCCGGGAGCTACTTACCCGTTACGAAGACGCTGACATCGGATGGGTGGACGCGGCGGTGCTCGCGGTCACCGAGCGTCTGAAGGAGCCGAAGCTGGCCACGCTCGACCACAGGCACTTTCGCATGCTGCGTCCAAGGCATGTCGAGGCCCTGATCTTGCTTCCCGAATAGGCACGAAACGCCTCATACCGGAAATGTTGTTCATTTGACGTTTGCGTTAATGATAAGTACGCTCGAAGTATGCCGGAAACCAAGAAGGTTGATGTCGATGAGCCATACCTCCAGATCGGGGAAGTGGCCGATCGGACGGGTGTGACCCAACGCACCCTTCGTTTCTACGAAGAGCGAGGCCTGTTGAAGCCCCCATCCAGAATGGACGGCGGTTTCCGGCTGTACTCAGAGACCGATGTCGGCCGCGTGGAGCAGATCAAGCGCATGCAGTCCTTACTCGGCCTCACGCTGGCTGAAATCAAGGACATGGTTGAGGCAGAAGAGGTGCGCGAGGAGCTCAACGCCACCTACCGGCCAGACCGGCCCGTGGATGAACGGATCAACCGCGTCTCCAAGCGCATTGAGGCAACACAGCTTCAGTTCGACATCATCAGCACCAAGCTCGATGCGATGATCGAGATGCGCAAGGACCTGGAAGAGAAGCTCGTTCACTACCGCGAGGTCATCGCGGATCTCGAAAAGCAGAAGACTCCGACTTAGGTTCAGCCCTAATTGGCAGCATTAAGAAGAAGACCGGTCGAGTTTCGACCGGTCTTCTTGTGTCCTCCGACTTCGCCGGGAGCTAGACGTGCACCTCGCGCGGGCCCGTCGCTTCGATGACTTTCTTGGCGACGTGCTCCGGCACTTCCTGGTAGTGATCGAAGCTCATCTCGAAGCTGCCGTGGCCGTGGGTGAGCGAACGCAGGTCTGTTGCGTAGTGCTGCATCTCAGCCAGCGGGACCTGCGCATCGATCACGGTGACCTTCTCGTCCGGCGTGATGCCCAGGACGTGCGCTCGCTTCGTGTTGAGGTCCGACACGAGATCGCCCGTGTAATGCTCCGGGCAGCGCACCTTGACGTTGACGATGGGCTCCAGCAGCACCGGATGCGCTTTGACGGCGCCGGTCTTTAGCGCCTGCGAACCGGCGAGCTTGAAGGCCATTTCGGAGGAGTCAACGGGGTGCTCCTTGCCGTCCACCAGGCTTACGCGCACGTCGACCACCGGGTTATGCGTGAGGATGCCCTCCTGCAAGGCTTCGTGCACACCGGCTTCGACCGCCGGGATGTACTGCTTCGGTACAACGCCGCCCACGATTTTGTTGACGAACTGAAACCCGGCGCCGCGCTCCGCCGGCTCGATCTGCAGCGTCACCTTGGCGTACTGGCCGTGACCGCCGGACTGCTTCTTGTGGGTGTACTCCGAGGAGGACGAACCCATCAAGGTCTCGCGATACGGCACCTTCGGCGTCTCATGCAGGATGTCTGCGCCGAACTTGCGCTTCATCTTCTCGCATGCCACTTCGACGTGGGATTCGCCGAGGCCAGAGAGGATCGTCTCGCCCGTGTCCGGGTCGCGATGCACGTTGAGCACCGGGTCCTCTTCGACAATGCGGGCGAGTGCGGTGCTCATTTTGTCTGTGTCCGCCTTGGAAGCCGGGGTGACGGCGACGCTGAACACTGCCTTCGGGAAGTGGAGCGGCGGCAGCTTCAGGGGCGATTCTTTCGCCGTGAGCGTGTCAGACGTCAGGGTGTCGGCCAGCTTGGCGACGGCACCGATGTCGCCCGCAACAATCTGCTGCGTCGGTTCCTCATGCTTGCCCTGGACGTAGAAGATGTGGCCGATGCGCTCGTCGCTGTTGCGCGTGGCGTTGAGGATGTGCGAGTCGGCGTGCAGGGTACCCGAGAACACGCGAAGGTAGGTGAGCTTTCCGACGTAGGGGTCAGCCGTCGTCTTGAACACCTGCGCGAGCAGCGGGGCGCCGGCATCGGCGTGAATCTCTTTGCCGTCCTCGGTCTTGACTGTGCGGTCTGCCGGGGAAGGGAAGAAGCGCGCGATGGCATCGAGGAAGTGCGCGACGCCGATGGTTGTCGACGATGAGGCAGCGAAGACCGGCGCAAGATCGCCCGAGGCAATGCCGAGCATGAGGCCTTTGCGGACCTCCTCCGGCGAGAGGTCGCCGTCTTCCAGATACTTGTTGAGGAGCTCCTCGTCGTTCTCCGCGACGGCCTCCAGCAGTGCCGCCCGCAGCGTATCGACTTCCGCTCGAAGGTCGTCCGGGATGGCGGACTCGCTGCCCTTCTCACCGAGATATGCCTTCATGTCGACGAGGTCAATGACGCCCTGGAGCGAGTCCTGGGAGCCGATGGGCAGCTGCACGGCAACGCAGCGCTTGCTCAATTCGGCCTGCACCTGGCTGAGAGTGCGGCTGAAGTCGGCGTTCTCGCGGTCGAGGCGGTTGATGAGGATGGCACGCGGCATGCCTCGCTCGTTGACCATGTCCCATGCCTGATCCGTCCCGACCTGCACGCCTGAGGCGCCGCAGACAACGATGACGCCCACGTCCGCCGCCGCGAGAGCGCTGTAGGCGTCGCCGATGAAATCGGCGTAACCCGGGGCATCGATGATGTTGATTTTGTAGCCGTCCCACTCGCAGGGGAGCAGCGAGGCATTGATGGAGACTTTGCGCTTAAGCTCGTCCGGATCGAAGTCCGACGTCGTCGTGCCGTCTTCGACCTTGCCCAGGCGGTTGATGGCGCCGCTAACAAAAAGGGCGGCCTCGGCGAAGGATGTCTTGCCGGTGCCGCCATGTCCAATGAGAGCGAGGTTGCGGATTCTGTCTGTAGGGTAGTCCTTCATTAGACTCGATTGACCCCTTTACAACGAGGATTGGCGAGGTTGGCCGCGATTCTATACCTAGCCTCGGAAGCGTGGCAAGGATAGGCGTATCGATGGTGCTCTATAGTCTAGATTCTGTCCGACGACGGAAGGCGGCCGGAAGGTTGCAACTCCAGCGCAACAACAGTTACCTGCCGGCTCACGCGCGGTTAAGCGCAGACGCGATAGCCTGCATTGATGCAATCCGACACGTGGGACCGCGCAAGGCCCCTGATCTTCGCAGGGTTGATCCTGCTCGCCGTCGTGGCCCTGTCTCTCGCCGTGATCCAGATCCGGCAGGTGTTGGCCACGCTGTTCATCGGCGTCATCCTTGGCGTCACTTTGAACCCGTTTGTCGAGACGATGGCGCGGCTCAAGGTGCCACGGGTGCCCGCGATCCTGCTCGTGTACTTCGCGGTCGGCGCGCTCCTGGCGATCGTCACAGCCTACGGCGCCTACGAGTTCACCCAGCAGGACATCACCGCCAACGTCGACGAGATACGACAGGACTACGACAACCTGCAGCAAGGCACGCCGCTCCCGAGTAGCGGCCAGATTGAGCAGTGGCTGAAGAGCGCTTCGAAGGGCGCTACGGGCGGCATCGCCGGGCAGGTGTTGACGTTCGTGAGTGCCCTCGCCGGGATCGTCACAATCATGTTCACGGCAGTGTTGTTCTCGATTACCCAGGACCGCAGCCGGCAGGTTGTCCTTTCGTTCTTCCCACCGAAGAACCGAGAGCGAGCGTCCGAGATGCTCTCCAAATACGCCACGGGTCTGCGTGGCTATGTGCGGGGCGAGGCGATCTCGATGACCACCATCGGCATCATCACGTTCACTGGACTGAGTTTGCTGGGCGTGCCCCTGGCGGTGCCGCTCGCCTTCATCGCCTTCCTGCTGGAGCTGCTGCCGATGATCGGTCCGTGGATCGCGCTGGTGCCTGCCCTGGCTGTCGGTTTCACACAGGGCACCTGGACGGGGCTCGAGGTATTGGGGCTGTATCTGGCGATCCAGGCTTTCGAAAGCTACCTGCTAACGCCGATGGTGCACAGCCGGGAGAGCGAGGTGCCGGCGCTCCTGATCTTCGTCTCCGTAATCGTCGGCGGGTCACTCATGGGCATCCTGGGAGCGCTGCTGGCGCTGCCGATCGCGATCATCCTGCACACCACCTACTTCGAGCTGGTGGAGCCGTGGAACCGGCGTCGCTTCGGCGAAGAAGACCAGGGCGCCGAGGAGCCGGAGGAGGACCGGGAGGCCGTGACAGCCTGATCCATCGTCCCGTGGGGAGCGGACTCACGGCTCGCTAGAATGCGGTCGTGTTCGCACAAGAGGCACTTCCGCCAGACCTGACACTTCGACTCGAGCGACTGATGCGGCGTCGGGTCAGCACGTCACGACGCAGTACGGGCGGCTACACCACGGCGGAGCGTTGGATCGTCGGCTTCGATGATGGCCTGAGTTGCTTCGTAAAGTCAGGCGCCGGACAACTCGCCGAGTTCTTGCGGGCGGAGCACAGCCTGGTCTACTCCCGAATCCGGGCGGCGTTCTTGCCAGAGCTCATCGCCTGGGAGGACGACGGTGTTGCGCCGATACTGGTGCTGGAAGACCTCAGTCATGCTCATTGGCCACCACCGTGGACAGAGAGCCAAGTCCTGGACGTGCTCGATGCTCTTGACGCGCTCCAGGCCTTCAGCGAGGACCTCCCCGGCCTGCTTCCCATCGAGTCACGACCTCATGTGCAGTTCCGGGAGGGGTGGTCGATAGTCGAACGCGAACCGGCACCTTTCCTGGCGCTTGGGCTCTGCTCAGCGCGATGGTTGTCCAGTGCAATGCCGGTACTGCAGCAGGCCTGCCTCGCTGCACCGCTTGCCGGCGAGGACGTCCTGCATTTCGACGTGCGCAGCGACAACATCTGCTTCGAGGGCTCGCGTACTGTGCTGGTCGACTGGAACCACATCGGTCGAGGCAATCGAGCGCTGGACGTTGCCACATGGCTCCCCAGCCTGCACTCGGAAGGCGGACCACCGCCCGAGGAGGTCCGCTTCGTAGCGCCTGAGCTGGCGGCGGTAGTCGCCGGGTATTTCGCAAGATACGCCGGATTGCCGCCGATTCCACAGGCACCCAGGGTGAGGCAGGTACAGCTGAGTCAGCTCAAGGCTGCACTGCCGTGGGCACAGCGGGCGCTCGGCCTACCAGCCCTTGACGGCACCGACGCGCTCGATCGCTAGACCTCCTGACGCTCGGCGGCGCCGAAGCTCTCCAGCACGCGCCAGAGCAGGACCTCCGCCGCGGCGCTGGTGCGACGGCCGAATCGAGCCGGCTCCGCCTTCTCGTAGGAGGGCATCTGGACGAACTGGCCGACGGTGGCGTCGAGGATCTCACCGGTGTCGCTATGGCGCAGGAACCAGTGGAAGGAGTTCTCGTGCGGCACCATGTAGGGCTCCCAGACCGGGCCCAGCAGGGCGCGACAGACCTCGCTGGCCGTGTAGCACTGACCCGCCACGGAATTGGCATTGCCGCGCCACTTATCCCATCGCAGCTCATCGCTGAGAAGAGAAACAACAAGGGTTGCTACTTCTTCGGGATCTAGCCTCATCCGGCTGCCGCCATTCCTTCGGGAATAAGTAAACGCGCTCCAACACGGAGCGCCTGTGAAGAAGATCAGCGATTGCGATGCAGCCGTAAAGGTAGTTTTGGGTCTAGCCGGTAAACATTAGGTTTCGTTTGTTTTACAGAGATTTACAGAGGCTCAGATGGCCTCAAGCCTGCGCACTGCCCTTGCCCAACAACACCAGCAGCTCGTTTCTTGCGTCGAGACTGCGGGGGTGAACCTGCCAGCCATTGCGTACCGACTTCATGAGGTTAAAGTCGAGGTATCGCAAGACGGCGGCGCGCAGGTCGTCCGAGGCGAGCTCCTTCACCTCGCCCAGCTCCGGCTCGCGCGAGAGCTTGCTTGGCTCCACTTTGTCGGCGACAAACAGCACCTGCTCCAGCGCGGACATGCCGGCGCGAGCCGTGGTGTGACAGTCGATGCCCGCCAGGATCTCGGCATCGTCAAAGCCGTAGTCACGCAAGAGGATGCGGGCGGCAACGGGGCCATGAACAAGGATGGGTGAGACGAGTTCGATCGCGTCTGGTGTGATGCCGTACTGCGTCGCCATGGCCAGTAGCTCCGGCCCCTTGAGATGGCGCACGAGGTCGTGACCGAGGGCCGATATGACGGCGCGCTGGGTGTCGACGTCGTGCGCTTCGGCGATGGCGCGCGACTCCGCTTCGACGCGCAGGATGTGGGCACGCAGGCCTTCCGGTAGCACGTCGATGGCGTCGTGCAGCTTGCCTTCGAGGTCGTCGAGGGTGGTCATGCTACTGGTTCATTCTCCGGGACGGGAACTGCTGCGGGCAGTGCGTACACTCTCTGATCTGCTCTGAGTACTAAGCTTCGGGGCCCAGCTGGTGGCCACCGAGGATGTGCAGGTGGAGATGATAGATCGTCTGGCCGCCCTCGTCTCCGACGTTGAAGGTGAGACGGAAGCCCCGCTCCTTGATGTCGCGCTGCTCCGCCATTCGATTGGCGACGGCGATCATGTGGCCCAGCAGCGGCGCATGAGCCTGCTCGTCCAGGGAGCGCGCCGACTCGATGTGTTGCTTCGAGATGAGGAGCATGTGGACAGGGGCGCGCGGCGCGATGTCGTTGAGAACGAAGACATCGTCGTCCTCGTACACCTTGTCGACCGGGATCTCACCCACAGCCATTTTGCAGAACAGGCAATCGTCTTGAGCAGTCATGCGGTGATTCTAGCTCGCTATGTGTGCTTCTGGAGGAAGTCCTGCACCAGGCGGTTCCAGGCTTCCGGCTGCTCCCAGTAGGCGCTGTGGCCTACGCCCGAGAGCACCGCGAACTCGGCGCCGGGGATGTGCTCCGCCAGCTTCTGCATCACGGGCGGCGGCGCATAGGCGTCCTCGTCACCCGCGATGACTAACGATGGCACCCGCATCGTCTCGAGGCGCGTCAGGGTTGTCGGCTGACGCAGCGATTGGCGTTGCCCGTCGGCGCGAAAGGCGCCGTTCTCC
Source organism: uncultured Chloroflexia bacterium (assembly GCA_963731765.1). Classification (GTDB taxonomy): domain Bacteria; phylum Chloroflexota; class Dehalococcoidia; order DSTF01; family WHTK01; genus WHTK01. Next base: position 39,274 of record CAVSWS010000025.1, on the reverse strand, counting down.
ATGGCTTCGAAGCGGTGGACGCCTTCCGGGTTAGCGGCCCGGTAGCTGGCACCGAGCTCCTTCTCCACGGTGGGCAGCGAGGCCAGGTCGGGTCGCACGTGTTGAGCGCGAAACGCGGCGAACTCCGGGTCCGTGAGGCCGCCGAAGCTTGTCGATAGCACCAGCGCCTTCAGCTTGTCGGGATTGTCGAGGGCGAATTCGATGGCGCCGAAGCCGCCGTAGGCCGTGCCGACGAGATAGAACGGCGGGAGTTCGAGCAGTGCGACCAGGGCTTCGAGATCGCCAGCAATCGAGCCGGATGCCTCTTTGCCCGCCGAGGGTCGGGTTTGTCCGAAGCCGCGCATGTCGAAGGCGATGACACGGTAGCCTGCCGCCTCGAACATCGGGCGCTGCTCCGTCCAGCAGCCGCTGTGCCCGGCCGCCGCATGCAGCAGGACGAGGGGTACGCCATCACCCCCCGTGTCTTCGACCCAGAGCTGAGCGTCGCCTATGTCCATATACGTCATGTCGGGAGTATATCGCGTGCAATCACCATCCCTGACTTACGTACGAAGTATTGCGGCAATTCAGAGTCATGCAATCAGAGCGTGGAAATCCCCTTCTTAGAAACTAGCTTCTATTGACGCTATTTATGGCATCCCAAATAAACTGCGAAATCTATCAGGTGTTTACAGACGTTTATAGACGTGCTCGGCATCGGAAGCCACCAACACGGTACAGATGGGAGGAGCAGACAATTGGCGAATGAAATGTCCTACTGGCGTCGCTTCACGGCGGGTCGCATGACAAGACGGCGTGCCCTTTCGCTGACGGGAGGGACTGCTGCTGCGGCCGCCTTCCTCGCGGCATGTGGCGGCGACGATGACAGCGCATCGTCAGGCAGCACCGGCGGGTCCACGGGGAGTACGGGAGCCTCCACGGGGTCGACAGGATCGAGTGCGACTGGTGCTACCGGCAGCACCGGCTCCACGGGAGCCAGCGGCGGTGCCACGGGTGCCTCCAACGGCCCGATCTTCACGCCGGTCGATACCTCGGCTCAGGGCAAGCCCGGCGGGACGTGGAGCTACTGGGCCAGCTCTGACATCACTCACTTCGACGCCCTGATCTCCAACAGCTTCCAGACCGTCGACCGTTGCTCGATCTGGGCCTACAACCGCCTGCTCAAGTTCAAGTCAGGCTTCTACCCGAAGGTCGCCGACGGCACGCAAGAGGGCGACATGGCCGAATCCTGGGAGCTCAGTCCGGACAAGCTGACGCTGACGATGAAGATTCGCCAGGGCGATGGCGTGAAGTGGGACGACCAGGCTCCCACCAGCGGCCGCATGATGGACATGGACGACGTCCTGTACAGCTACAACAAGTTCATCGAGCTGAACCCCAGCGGCGCCAACGTCGACAACAACCGCAACCCGGCTGCCCCGGTAACCTCGGCTGAAGCCACGGACGACACGACAATCGTGTTCAAGCTGGCGAGGCCAGATGCCACGATCCTTCCCCTCTTCGCGGCGACCGACCACCTGTACATCATGCCGCGCGAGTCGGATGGGGGATTCGATCCGGCCAAGGAGGTCCGTGGTAACGGCCCATGGCTGCTGGCCGAATACACGCCGTCCGTGCGCTTCAAGTGGAAGCGAAACCCCAACTACTACATGGATAACCGGCCGTTCCCGGACTTCGTCGATCGGCCGATCGTGCCTGAGGCGGCCCAGCGCCTGGCCCAGTTCCGCGCCGGCAACATCCTGCACAACGTGGCCGGCGCGAGCGACATCATTCAGCTCCGGAAAGACACCCCGCAAGCGAATCTGATCAAGCGCAGGACGCTGAGCAACAGCCTGAGCCCGTCCGTCTGGTTCGGCTATGAAGGCGACTCGCCGTTCAAGGACCAGCGGGTACGCCAGGCCTTCTCGATGTTAATCGACCGCGATGGCTACACGGCTGCTGCCTGGAATACGGACAAATTCGCGGCCGAAGGTCTCAGCCTGGAAGCCAAGGTCAACACGTGTATCAGCGCCGGATGGGGCGACTACTGGCTGGACCCCACCGGGTCAGACTTCGGCGACGCTGCGAAGTACCTGACGTACCTGCCCGACGACGCGAAAGCGCTGCTCAAGGCCGCAGGGTTCCCGGATGGCGTCACAACGACGCAGCACTTCAACAACGCCAACTCTTACGGGGAGCCTTACCCGACCGGTGCTCAGCTCTATCCGAACTTCTTCCGAGACGGCGGCAACACGGTCACTGAACAGGGCGACGACTACTCCACGTTCCTTAACACGTACTACTTCGGCTACCGGTCCGGCGCTTCCACCACAGGCGGTGGCGCAGCAAAGGCGCCGGGTTACGAGGGCTACGCGGTGGAGGCAGAGCGCCCTTATCCCACTGCAATCAACCTCATGCTGGGATCCTGGAGTCCGGGCGGCAGCTCGTTCCACGGTCTCACGCCGGACGGCAATAACGCAGACCAGGGCGACCCCGAGCTCACGTCCATGATTGCCGCCGCCGCCGCGGAGTTCGACCGAGACGCCCAGATCTCCAAGGTGCACGACATCATCCGCTACATCTCGGAGCACGCCTACTTCATCCCGGCTCCGACCGTTGCCAATGCCTTCGAGCTCTACTGGCCCGCACTGTCTGGTGTGGACTGGCGAGAACGCTGGCCGAACAACGAACTGCCAGTTGAAGAGGCAATCGACTGGTGGATCGACGACTCGAAGCCACCCTTCGGGTAGGCGAGCTTTTGTTGAATCAAGGAGCCGTCCCGGTGGGACGGCTCCTTGCGTCTTGCCTCACTGGGGAGTGTTCTAGACCGGCGTCGCTTCGTTGAGCTTTTCGAAGTGGCGCAGGCAGAGCGCAGCGCCGGCCGATCTTTGTCTTCAGGACAACGAATGGCATGGTGCGACAGGCGGAGACACAGCACTCGCCGGCCATGACCAGCGTGTCCAGCTGGCGCCGGGCCGCGTTCCACTCGTCACGTAGCTTATTGATCTCGACCGTCTCCAGATCTTCGACGGTCGTGTTGTGGAGTACTTTGGTAACAGGCATTGATTTTCCAAACCTGGAAGTGTCGATGAATTGCCGGCGTGGCCGAGCCGACACTTCCTGCGTATAGGATAAACGGAAATCCATTACCGTGTTTTACAACGGGATTAAGCCTGCGTAAATGCGAGGCTACGATTACTGCACACTGGTCGAGGGTGGAGCACCCTGCGGGAACAGCGATGAGAGGTAGATGACCACCGGCGCGTCGGTCTGGTTGGCTGCTTTGTGCACCATCTTCGCGGTCTCCTGGATCGAATCGCCGGCGTGCAACTCGAACGTATCGCCTGAGCTGTGGGGCTCGACCTTCTGGCCATCAGTGCCCGCATTGCGCGTCACGACGGCCTCGCCGTCGATGACGGTGTAGGTCAGCGTTCCTTCCTCGATGATCGCAAGCTGCGGTCCGGGATGGTTGTGAGGATCGATGCTCTCCCCGGCCGGAATGATCACGCGCGTTAGCTCCAGCACCTGACCCTGGGCCGTGTCCGGATCGGCGTCCGCGAGGACCTGGCGCGTCACCTGGGTCACGCCATCGGCGACCGAAGGCGGCGCAGCTATCGTTGTCGCCGCCACATGCCACAAGCAACAACGACGCCACGAGCAAGACCGGGGCTAACCAACGCAATCTCTTCACAGGCTCACCTCACCTGATCATCGACACCCCAGGGCCCCCCATCCATGCCCTGGCGGCAAATTCGAGGCGAGCGCAACCGCAACGAGAGCTTAATCCCAGCGCGGAGAACTCGTAATCGGCCGGAAACCTCCAGGGAGCAATGTCCTGACTCAGGAGGAGGACTGCCCGAATGCGACTGAAGCCACCCATCGATTTTGAAGAAGCCCTTAGCTGGCTCACCCGCCAGGCTTGCGAGACCTGGGGCGTGGAAGAGAGCGAAGAGCTCAAGGCCTCGCTAACGCCGATGGCGAACAACATGGTTGCTATTAGCGCCGCCGAGGTGCCACCAGACACGGAACCCCTGCTGATCTAGAAGGACGACGGAAGAATGACAACGACACTCTCCCTCACCGATCTCAAGGTGCGTGAGCTGGCGCAGGGCGTCGCGAACGGCGAGTTCACGCCCAGCGAGGTGCTCGAAGCCGCCCTCGCGCGCATCGAGGAGCTGGAAGGCCGCGTGCAGGCGTGGACCCTTATCGACACCGAAGGTGCCCGTGCTCAGGCCGAGATACTGACGGCAGAAGCAAAGACCGGCAAGCTGCGCGGCCCCCTGCACGGCGTGCCCTTCGCGATCAAGGACGAGTTCCACATCGCCGGCATGCCGACGCTTATGCGCGGCGACAACCCACCGCCAGAGCCCGCCGATGCGACCTGCGTCGAGCGTCTGCGGGAGGCCGGCGCGATCATCGTCGGGAAGACGACGATGCCGATCAACGGCAAGATGCCGCCGACGCGCAACCCGTGGAACCTTGCGCACACGGCGGGCGGTACGAGCAGCGGCTCGGGGGCCGCCGTTGGTGCGCGGATGGTGCCGTTTGCGATCGGCGAGCAGACCGCGGGCTCCAACCTGCGCCCTGCCGCCTACAACGGGATCTCCGGACTGAAGCCCACCTACGGACGCATCCCGCGCTTCGGGTGCTACCCCTTCGCCTGGTCGCGCGACCACGTCGGGCTCATCGGGCTGGATATGCCCGACATCGCGCTTGTGCTGTCCGTGCTGGCGGGGCCACACCCGCTGGACCCCTCGGCCCTGTACGACCCGGCGCCGCCCGCCGACCTCAACATGAGCGCCTACGGCACGCCGCGTATTGGTGTCGTGAAGAACTTCTTCCCGGAGCGCACCGGGCCGGTCATGCAGGGCGCCGTCGATAGCGCGGCAGAGCGACTCGGGGCAGCGGGTGCGACCGTGGTCGACATCACGCTGCCGGACGAGTACGCCCTGACGTGGTCGGCCGCGGCGGCGATCGGCGCCGAGGGTGCGACGATGAACGCCGGCAAGCCCGCGGCGAACGCCTGGGGGCGATCGGCCGAACTGATTCCCGCGACGTACTACATCCAGGCGCGGCGTATCCGCACCTGGCTCATCGAGATGGTCTCGCAGCTCTACGGGGACGTCGACGCGCTGCTCATGGCCGTCGCACCCACGCCGGCACCGAAGGGCCTGGAGTCTACGGGCGACGCGAGTCTGCTGGCCTGCTGGAGCTACCTCGGCTTCCCGGCGATCACAGTGAACGCGGGCATCTCGGACGAGAATCTGCCGCTCGGCATCCAGCTTGTCGGGGCGCCGCGCGAGGACTACGAGCTCATGCGTCTCGGCGCCTGGTGCGAGGACGTCCTGGGCCTGCTGCCGGCGCCGGTTGTGGGTGAGCTGCCTGCCTAGATCGCGGTCTCGCGAAGGGAGTTCAGGAAGGTGCGCAGGGCCAACGTGGTGAACTCGATCATGTTCGCCTCGCGGTCCGCGATACCGGTCTCGAAAACCTCGGTATGCGTCTCCGGGCCCACGATCGCAACGGTCGTGCGTCCGGGGGCGGCACCGGAGCGACCCGGCGTCGGACCGGCCAACCCGGACTCGGCGATGCACCAGATCGAGCCGAGGCGCTCACGCATCGCTTCGGCCAGCGAGAGCAGCATCTCCGGCGTAGTGCCCTGGTAGTTCTCGTACTCCTTGGGCGAAACGCCGGCCAGAGCGGTCCGGGAGTTGAGTGTGTAGGTGACGCCGCCGCCGGCGAAGTACTTCGAAGCGCCGGGCACCCATAGCAGCGCGGCCGAGATCAGCCCGCCACAGGTCGACTCGGCCACCGCGACGGTCTGACCACGCGGTGTCAGCATCGAGGCGATCTCGAGCGCCAGCTCCTTCTGCTCGTTGTTGAGAAAAGACATATCCACCTCCGGACTTGCGTAGCTCTATCGACGGAATAATAAGGCCCGGAGGCACAGGTGTGACGACCACGAGAACGCCCCGGGGAATACCGGGGCGTTCTAATAGGCATGCGGGCGATCAGACAGGCTGCAGATGCTTCATGAAAGAGACGAAGTGCGGCAGGGCGATCTCGGCGTCCGGCAGCTCGGGCCACGTGGGCTTCTCCCACTTGAACGCGACCCAGCCGTTGTAGCCGGCGGCGTGCAGGGTTTCGAGCACCTGGCGGTTCGGCACCACCCCGTCGCCGGGGAGGCTGGCGTAGTACTTGCCTGCCGTCATCGGGCCGTTGTTGTTCTCGCGGTCGGCCAGGTGGACGTAGCGCACCCACTGCGCGACTTCCCCGGCGATCGCCGCCGGGTCTTCGCCCATGTCGACGCAGTGGTCGGTCGAGAGTCCCAGACCGAATCGAGGGCTGTCGACCATCGCCGCGAGCCCCGCTCCCTGGGTGGCAGTGAGCGATCCGGGGTGGTTCTGGAAGTTGATCACGACGTGGTCGACCTGGCTCAGGGCTTTCATAGACGGCGGCCGCGAAGCCTTCGAGGTAAGCGTCCCAGCTGCTATCGCGGGAAGGCGCACCGACCTGTGCGCGCAGGTTGTGCGTGCCGACGCGGTGACAGAGCTCCATGTGGGCCACGAGGTCGGCGGTGACGGCATCCCAATCCACGCCATCTTCGGTGCCTCTCTGGGTATAGCCGAGGAGGCTGGCAATCTCGATGCCGTTGTAGGCGAAGAGCTGCTTGAGCGCCTTGACCTCATCGTCCGTCGATTGCAGCGAGACGCTGCCGTTAGCGCCGCAGCGAAGGTCGACACCGTGGAAGCCGAAGCGTTCGGCCGCCGCGATCACCGCCTCGTTAGACCAGCCCGGGGTACCCAGGGTCCAGAAGCTGCGCTTCATGTTCGCCTCCCTTTCTGCATCGCGTGCTCTGATGGTGGATGGATGGTCGGGGTGCCCAGATTCGAACTGGGGGCCTCCTGCTCCCAAAGCAGGCGCTCTGACCTTGCTGAGCTACACCCCGGTGTGCCGAATCTGAGAATAACGCATAACTGATTCGTGCACCTGAAATGCCCTTCGCACAGCGCTGGAACTGCAGAATAACACCACTGCACGGAGTGGTTCTCGAAGGCTTGAGCAATTGTTCATACAGGTTACTTGCCCCAACGCAGTCTGCGTCTCCCGAGCTCAAGGGCAAGGAAACAGGCTGCTCAACTCCGGCGATTCCACTGAGCAGCCAGCCGTCAAGAATTTGAACTCGACCTCCCCGTCTGGTTCCAGAAGAAGCCGATCCGGGCATTAGATCGCCGGTCTCCCTGGACCGCCTACGTGTTCGTCTCTGACCGAGACGCCGTTGCACACTACGACCTGACAGACACTCCTCACCTAAAAGGATGTCGTCGCCATCAAGCGCCCTACCGGAAAACAGCGGCTTGTCAGCCTTCTTACGGTTCCGCAGTGAACACGACGCCGCTGCCGCGTAGCAACGGCGAGCCATCGATGGCGCAGGCGGTCTCGCAGCCGGCGACCTGGCGGGGCCCGGCGCGGCCGGTGACCTGCAACGCTGCTTCGGCGAGGTGGCCCATGCCGTGCAGGCGTCCCTCGCTCAGGGAGCCGCCGAAGGTGTTCACGGGCAGCTCGCCGGTGAGCTCGATGCGCCCGTCCTGGATGAAGGAATGCGCCTCGCCCTGGCCGCAGAAGCCGGCGGCCTCCAGCCAGTAGTAGGTCGAAGGGCTGAAGCCGTCGTAGAGCTCAGCGACACCCATGTCGGACGGGCCGAGACCGGCGTCCGACCACAGTTGGTTTGCCAGAGTGCCACCGCAGACCATGTAGTCGTCGAGGATGTAAGAGATCAGGGCGCGGCGGCCGCCGGAGGTCTGCTGGGCGGCAGACGCCACATAAGCCGGCGGGTTCCTGAGGTCCCGTGCGCGTTCGGCGCTCGTGAGCACGAAGGCAGAGCAGCCTTCGACCGGAATGTCGCAGTCGAACAGGCATAGGGGCTCGGCGATGTAGCGGGCGTTCATGTAGTCGTCGAAGGTCAGGGGCGTGTCGCGGAAGTGGGCGCGCTCGTTGAGGTTAGCGTTGCGCCGCTGCTGCGTCGTCAGTGTCGCCATCTCTTCGCGCGTGGCGCCGTAGAGGTGCATGTAGCGCTGATAGGCCATGGCGTGCCACTGGTAGATAGCGGCCTGACCGTAGGGCAGCGAGAACTGCGAATCGCCCGCGGCCTGTCGCGCCGTGGCCTGCGAGTACGGCCGTCCGACCGGGTTGTGCATGGCGCGCCAGACGAGCACGTAGTTCGCCATGCCGGAGATGATGGCGTTGGCGCCTTCGATGACGGCGCTGGCGATCATGCCCTGGCTCAGCTCCGAGTACCAGCGAAACTCCTTCGAGAGCGGGTAGTGCTTGAGGAAGTAGTCGACGCTAACGCTGTCGACGCCGTCCCGACCTATGGCGCCCATGATGTACGTCGCGAGGCCGTCGATCTGCGATGGCTGCAGGCCGGCGTCCGCCACCGCCGCGTTCGCCGCGTCGAACGCCAGCTTGCCGAGGTTCTCGTCGGAGCGCCGGCTGATTACCGAGGAGCCGATACCCACGACGGCGACTTTGCCTTTGCCTGCCCAGCTCACGATGACCCCTCCGGGACGAACTGCGGCAGCATGTTGCCGTCCTCCAGCGCGTCGAACGTCACCTGGACGCGCGTGCCGATGCGCACGTCCGTCGCCGCAACGCCGGGCAGGTTTGTCAGCATGAGGAGCATCGGCTGCTCGTCCAGCTCGACGAGCGCGGTGACGTAAGGCACGGCCTCTTCGAAGCCCGCGACGCTCTTCTGATGCATGACCGTGAAGGACCAGACCGTGCCGTGCCCGGACACGTCCACGAAGCTGAGGTTGCCGGACTGGCACTGGTCGCAGGCGGGCTTCGGTGGGTGGTTGTAGTAATCGCACTCGGCGCAGCGCTGGATAGCGAGACGGCCCTGCTTCGTGGCGTCCCAGAACGGCTGGGTGAGGTCGGTGATCAGAGGCGTGGCTCTGGAGGGAGCGGTCACGCTGCGCTCCGCTCGAGCATTTGCGGGATCGGTATCGGGCTAACGGGCACCTGTGCAACCGAACGTTGTAGTTTCCCAGCATGCTGGGAAACTACGGAGCCCGATGGAGTCCCGCTGAGAACGATTAACCGTTTTCCCATGACCAGAGAACTACGCCTTGATCCCGAGCTCGGCGAGCACCTCGTTGGTGTGCTGGCCGACAGCGGGCGGGGGTAGGCGCACGGGACTATCGGCATCGCTGAACTGCCACGGCGGCGCCATGACCGTGACGGTGCCGTCGCCGGTTGGTGCTGCTACTTCCCTAAGGAAGTCGAGGTGCTGCGTCTGAGGGTGCTGGAACAGGTGCGGGTAGTCGTTATGGCGGTAGGCGTTGCCGCCGTGCTTGTTCAGCATGGCCGCGACTTCGTCCACCGTGAAGCGGCCGAGGTACTTCTCCCAGACCGGCTTGTAGACGTGCCCCTGGCGCGAGTTGGCGCCGATGTTCACGCGCGCCTTCTGCTGCTCCTCGGGTGACAGCTCGTCCATGCCCAGGTCGCTCATCAGGCCGGCGAACGCTTCATCGCTGATGCGCCCGACGACAACGGTGACGGCGCCGTCCTTACATTGGTAGCCGGTGTCCGGCGGCCGCACGTAGCTGTCGTTGTGGAAGCCGAACCACTCATCGGGGTTGCTCAGCGCCGTCCACAGGGTCGAGCGCATCATCAGCATGCAGCCGAAGAGTGAGACGTCAACACGCTGGCCTTCGCCGTCATGAAACCGGCGCCACAGTGCGGCAAGAATGCCCTGCGCGGCGTAGATGCCCGAATAAGTGCTCGCCGCGTCCGTGCCGAGACGAAGCGGCGGCTCGCCAAGCGCTCCTAGCGAGGTCGTCGCCTCGGCCGCCATCTGGGCCGGCAGCTCGCCGCCGGGCAGGTCGGCCATGGGACCGTTAGGCCCCCAACCGGTGATGCGGCAGTGAACCAGCTTCGTGTTGCCGGCGATCAGCGACTCGACATCGAGGTCCAGTTCTCGGGTGAAGTCGACATCTTCGATGAGCACGTCGCTCTGGTCGATCAGATCGCGCAGGGTGTTGCGACCACTCTCCGCTGAGAGATCGAGCATGACGCTACGCTTGTTGCGGTTGATGGCGACGAAGACGGCGCTGTCGCCGCTCTCCCAGAACGGTGGCATCGAACGTGCGATGTCACCATTGGGCGTTTCGACCTTGATCACGTCCGCGCCGCCATCACCGAGGTGCATGCCGGCGACCGCGGCGGGGATGCCCTGTCCCAGTTCGAGAATCCTGAAGCCTTCGAGGGGTGCGTTCATCCGGCGACGGCCTCCCCTGCGGCACTCGTCGAGGCTTCAGCGGCGTCGCGCGCCAGGATCTCGTCCAGGATCTCGCTAGTGTGCTTGCCGGGTTCGGCGGTTGGCAGCACGGACGCCGGTGTGCGAGAGAAGGTCCAGGGCAGGCCGGTGGCGTAAACGTCACCGTAGGCCTCGGTGTGGACGTTTTCGATGTAGTGGTTCTCCGTCACCTGTGGGTGGTGGATCAACTCCTCGAAGCTCATGATGCGCGCGTTCGGCACACCCGCCTTCGAGAGCTTGAGCTGCCACCAGCGCGCCGGCTTCGTCGCGAACACCTTCGCGAGTGCCTCGCTGATCTCTTTGCGACCGGCGACGCGCCCCTCCAGCGTTTCGAAGCGCGGGTCGGCGCCCAGCTCATCGAGGCCGATGGCGGTGCAGAGTGCGTGCCATTGCTGGTTGGTCGCGGCCTGCACGCCGAGGTAGAGTCCGGCTTCGCAGAGAAACGCCTCGCTCGGCGCGATCGTGGACGAAGCGCTGCCGAGGAGGGGCGGCTGCTCGCCGGTCGCCAGGTACTCGCCGATCTTGGTCGCCTGCACGGCCGTGCCCGCGCGCACCATATTGAGGTCGATACGCTGGCCCTTGCCGGTGCGCTCCCGCTGCAGCAGGGCCATGAGGATCGTCATCGTGGCGTAGTTGCCGGTGGAGGCGTCCATCTGGGTGAAGTGTCGGTAGACCTCCGCCCGACCGCCCTCCTTGCCGCTGTTACCGGCAAAGCCCGTGAAGGCCTGGATCTGCGGGTCGGCGGCGGTGCGGTCGGAGAGCGGGCCCGTCGTGCCCCAACCGCAGATCGTGCAGTAGACGATGCCCGGGTTGATCTCGCTCAGGGCCTCATAGCTCAGGCCCAGGCGGTCGGCGACACCGGGGCGCATGTTGTCCACGAAGACGTCGCAGGTCGCGATTAGCTTGCGCGCCATCTCGTTGTCGAAAGCGGCCTTGAGGTCGAAGAAGGTCTGGCGCTTGTTCATGTTCCACGTGATGTGGCCGATGGAGGTGCCGTTGATATAAGGCGGGATGCCGCCGCCGAACGAGATGCGCGCAGCATCCGGACGTTCGACGTGGATAACGTCTGCTCCCAGTGCCCCGAGATTCATCGTGGACCACGGGCCCACCATGATCAGCGTGAGATCGAATACGCGGATGCCTTCCAGTGGTCCTCTCACGGCGTCTCCTTCGCGTCCATTCGCCCAATTCCAAGCTTCTATGGCGCATCGTTTATTTATTCTGGAGGTTAATCAGGCGGGTTACACGTGTCAATATTTCGATGCTGCTGGTTCGAGAATCGAACGCACCACATCACCTAGCGTTCATACCCATCATGATCTAGGCTAAACTCCGATGCGACGGTACGAGGGTCCGTGCAGCAAGTGAGCCCGATTTGGCTGGAGGCAACCTGTATAAATGAGCATCGGCAAGCAGCTGGCCGGCCTACTCCTCGACAAGCACTACGACGACCTTCCTGCTGACGCAATCGAGAACGCCAAGATGATTGTTGCGAGCACCCTGGCCAGCGCCGCGGCGGGCACCGACATCCTGTCGGCCCGCATCGCGCGTGACCTGGCGCGCGAGAAGGGCGGCACGCCCGAAGCAACGATCTGGTTCGACAAGCAAGGCAAGCTGCCGGTGATCGAAGCGGCGCGCGTCAACGCCATGCTGAGCGACGCGGCCGCTTCCGACGACAGCGACCTGCGCAACATCGCCCATATCGGCACGATCATCACTTCGATCTCCCTCGCCCTTGCCGAGAAGACCGGCGCGAGCGGCCGCGATGTCCTCGAGGCCATGGTTACCGGCTACGAAGCTGGGGGACGCATCGGCGCGGCGATCACACCGGGGCTGGGCCAGCGCGGCTTTCACGCCTGCGTGATTACGGCATTTGGAGGCGTAATGGCAGCAGCCAAGCTCCTGAAGCTGACGCCCGACCAGACCGGCGAGGCATTCGCGCTGACAGCAACGTCCATGGGGGGCCTCGCGACTTCCACGAACAGCCTGGGGCGTGAGTACCACGCCGGCTCGTCCGTACTCTCGGCGTTAAACGCGGTGCTCCATGCCCAGCGGGGCTACACAGCGGACCAGAACGGGCTGCTTGAAGCACCTCGAGGCTTCCTGGAGACGTTCGCCGGCGAGGTGCGAGAGGATGTCATCCTCGGCGGAATCGGCGAATCGTGGGACATCGTCACGGACATGACGATCAAGATCTGGCCCGGTGCCACCCCGTTTGCCGCCGTCGTCGAGGCCGCTATGAACGCCGCCCGCGAAGGCAACGTTGACCCTGACGCTGTCGAGCGCATCACGGTATCCGGGCCACGCCTCCGGGCGCAGATCGGGCACAAGCGCCCGAAGGATCTCGTCGAGGCGATCCACAGCATGCCGTACTTCGTTGCCGCGGCTGTGGTGGACAAGGACTTCAGCTGGCAGCACGCAACGCCCGAGAAATATCTCGATGAAGGCATCGGCCTCGTACAGGAACTCGTAGAGGTCGACCCGGATCCAGCCGAGGGCTTCGACCACTACACATGGGGCTGGGGCGCAACAGTCACGATCACAATGAAGGACGGCGGCACGCATCGCGCCATCGTCAATGCCCCCCGGGGCTCCGGCGCTCGCGGCATCGACTGGGCGGACGTCGAGCACAAGTTCCGCACGCTGATGCCCGAGGCCGGGCTGGATGCAGCGCGAACGGAAGCAGTTTTGGACGTGACGCACCGCTTCGATCAGTTCGAGAACGTCGACGAGCTCATTCGGCTGCTCTAGGGCCGACTACAACCACATAACGGAGGAACAAACATGACCAGCGACTGCGAACACACGATGGAAGTCCTTCCGGAGGACGAAATCGGTGAGATCCGCCGCTCCACGCGCACGGGCCGCCCGAACGGCGCCTGGCTCGAAGACGTGAGCCGTTGCAGCAAGTGCGGCGCCATGGCTGCGCGAGTCTCCTGGTACGGCCAGATCCACCCTGCAGGCGTCAGCGTTAGCGACGGAAAGACCACGGTCCACTGGCCGACACGCCAGGGTCAGGCATCCGGCGGCGCCATGGGCATGGGTCAGTAGGAGACGTCTGAGTGGACTTGCCGAAGTACGAAGACCTGCCGTCGTTCGAGAAAACAGGCGAGCGATACGGCTGGGGAGCCTTCGGGCCAGATGACCAGCTGGGCACCCTCAATCATCTGACGCCTGAGCGCGTCCTTGCGGCATCGCGCCTGGTGACAAAGGGCGCCGTGATCAATCTCAGCCTGCCGCTGAACATCCCCACGACCCTCTACCGGGGCGAGACCCGCAGCGGCTACAAGCACAACATCACGACGAATCGCGGTGGACGTGACGACACCCTGGACAACTTCGCTATGCAGGGCAGCAGCCAGTGGGACGGCCTGCGTCACATCCGCTACCGAGAATTCGGGTACTGGGGCGGGCTGCAGGACGAGGACGTGGACGGCAAGTCGAAGCTCGGCATTGAGCACTGGGCGCAGCACGGCATCGTGGGCCGCGGCGTCCTGATCGATGCCGTGCGCCACTACGAGCGCCTGGGCACGCTGCTCGATCCCACCCAGAAGACCTCGATTGGCCCGGCAGACATCGAAGCATGCGCAAAGGCCCAGGGCGTCGAACTGCAGGATGGCGACATCCTCCTGCTGCGCACGGGCTGGCTGCGCTGGTTCCAGACGCTCGACGCTGACAGTCAGGAGGCCCTGCGAGGCCGCCTCAACCCAGGCGAGGACGGCCTCGATATGCCCGGACTCGACGCAAGCACGGCGACGGCGGCCTGGCTCTGGGACCGGCGCGTCGCAGCGATCGCGGCGGACAACCCTGCACTCGAAGCGCTGCGTGTGGATTCTGAGGTGGGATTTCAGCACCGGCGCCTGATCGCGCTGCAGGGCATGGCTATCGGCGAGCTTTGGGACCTCGAGGCGCTGGCGGCAGACTGCGCGGCCGACGGCGTATACGAGTTTATGCTCGTCTCGGCGCCGCTCAACGTGCCGGGCGCCGTCGGTTCGCCGATCAACGCCTACGCGATCAAGTAGCGACCATGAGAAACACCTTTCTTCAAGACAAGGCCGCCGTGGTAGGCGTGGGTAACACGTCCTTCGGCGCCCTGTATCGCAACCTGGACCCCGACCGCAGTCAGTACGACCTCGGCGCCGAGGCGTTCGTCGCAGCGCTCGAAGACAGCGGTCTGCGCAAGGATGAGATCGATGGTGTGCTGGTGTGCCGCATACCGGACTACGGGCGCATGTCGGACATCCTGGGCATCCGTTACCCGAGCTTTGTGAACGTGATGCAGGCGGGCGGCCGCATGGCCAGCATCACGCTGCAGTACGCAGCGATGGCGGTCGCAACCGGCCAGGCCACGGCCGTCGCGTGCATCTACGGCAACAACGGTCGCTCCGCCGGCGCGCGATACGGTGGCGGCGAAGGCGGCGGCAATGAGATCGGCATCAGCGATGCGGCATTTGGCATGACCTCGCCGGGGGCCTCGGTGGCGCACATGTTCCGGCGGCACCAGTACCTCTACGGCACGCCCGAAGAAACTCTGGGGCACCTGGCGATCAACAACCGCCGCAACGCCGCGCTCAACCCCAACGCCGTCATGCAGGCGCCGATCACCATGGACGACTATCTGGCCTCCCGCTACATCGCCGAACCGCTGCGGCTTCTGGACTACTGCCTGATCAACGACGGCGGAGTCTGCCTCATTGTCACGTCGGCCGAGCGGGCCAGGGAGCTGAAGAAGCCACCGGTGTACATTCACTCGATGGGCATGGCGGGGGACTTCGACCACCAGTACACGGTGGACGACTGCTTCTACGGCGCCCTGCAGATGGTCGGCCGAGACCTGTTCGAGGGCTCCGCGATCACTCGCGAAGACATCGATGTGGCCGAGATATACGACAACTTCACGCCCACGCTGTTGTTCACGCTGGAGGGGCTGGGCTTCTGCAAACAGGGCGAGAGCAAAGACTGGATCACGCCGGAACGCATCGCGCTGAACGGCGAACTGCCGCTGAACACGTCGGGCGGCCACACGAGCGAGAGCTATATGCAGGGCTGGGCCCTCCTAGGAGAGACCGTACGGCAGGTCCGCGGCGAATGCGGCGAGCGCCAGGTCACGAACTGCCGTACAGCGCTTTACGCCTGCGCAGCGCCAATCTGCAGCGGCATCGTGTTTCGAGGCGAAATCTAATGACGCAGGAGCGATATGCCAAACCGCTGCCCCGAATTACCAGACTGAGTCGCGAGTTCTGGGACGGCGCCAAACGCCACGAGCTTCTGCTGCTCAACTGCAGTGCCTGCGGCAAGATCTGGTTCCCGCCCTCCGGGCGCTGCCCGCAGTGCCTGAGCACGGACATCGCCTGGAAGCCGGCCTCCGGGCGCGGCAAAGTGTGGTCGTGGATCGTCATGTGGCAGCGCTACTTCCCCGCGTTCGAGGGCGAGATCCCGTACAACGTGGCATACGTGGAACTGGACGAGGGCCCGAAGCTCATGACCAATCTCGTCGACGTTGCGCCTAACGACATTCGCTGCGACATGGCCGTCGAGGTGGTCTTTGATGACGTGACGCAGGAGTTCTCTCTCCCGAAGTTCCGGCCAGTGCCGTAGCTACCGGTAGCAGCATCCGCCACGCTGACGCCTTCTTGCGCCTGATGTCCAAGGAAGCGCCCGTCCGGCTACGGTGTGGTCCGACCAAATGCTGACGTACTTCGTATCCTCTTGGTGCCCGATATTCATGCCAGCGTATTGCTCAGTGCTCGGAACGCCAATCAGCGCCTCCGGATGGCCATGGCTATTGCGAGACGCCCATAGGCGAATCATGCCGAGGTGAGGACCCCTCGACTACGGGGTTGAACATTCGGCTGCTGCGAGGATAAGAAACAAAGGGAGGCCTCGTGGGCCTCCCTTTTGCTCGTACTGCGCGGGTTGCTAGACGGTGGCCGGGGTCTTCTGGGCTGCTTGCTCCCAGGTTTTCATGACTGCTTCGATCTTGTCGGCGTCCTTGCTGCGGCCGGGTTCTGTGGGGACGTAACGAGTGCTGCCCCGGAAGCGGAAGTGCTCGATCGGGAGGTCGATGACCGGCTGGGGCTCGCGGAAGACGTTGATCGTCGGCTCGCTGCCGTTCATGACGAGCTGCAGTTGCTGCATGAGCTGGCGGCGGAAGAGGATAACGCCCGCATCGGACTGGCCGAGCTTTTCCAGGTTGCGCTTGGCGATCTCACCCTGGCCCGCCCAGACCATGTAGTCCTGCATGAAGAAGACACCGAGGTCCTTGAACTGGCCATTCTCATCGTAGAGCTCGAACTGGCGTGATGGGACGATGTCCTGCTTCGGCGCCTCGGAGCCATCGGCTGCGCGCCATGTGTGCAGGGTGAAATGCCGTGTACGGGTGTCATCGATGGGTACGCGGAACTGCATCTGGTTCTGGTTGGGGTTGCCGGATAGGAGGATGTTCGGGAAGACCATGGGATGACCGATCTTCCAGGCATCGTTTTCTTCCGACGAGCCCTTGGTCACGCGACGCTTGATGATGCCGTACTCGAACTCGTCGAAGCCGACCTTGACGTGCTGCCACTCGTGGCCGATGACGGGCTCCTCGCCCTTGAAGATGCTGCGATAGTAGTCACCGCCGTAGCTGTGGAGCCATTCGGTGTGCACCGGGTCCAGGGTGTTCTCCTGGCACTGGAGCCAGCTACAGGGCAGCTCGATGATGCCAATGTCGCGCACCGAGTTGTCGGAAACCAGGGGCGCCCAGCGTGGCAGCTCCGGCACGGGCGAGGGGCCCATATAGGCCCAGACCAGACCGGCTAGCTCCTGCACGGGATACGCGTCGATGGAGCACTTCGCCTTGTAGTTGTCCTCGGGATGGGTCGTGTCCTCGTAGGGCTGCTCCATAACGTTGCCCTGCGCGTCGAACTTCCAGCCGTGGTACATGCACCGAATGCCGTCGTTCTCGACGATGCCATAGGCGAGCTTGGCGCGCCGGTGGGTGCAGTTGGCTGCGACCATACCGAGGTTGCCCGAACGGTCGCGGTAAACAACGAGGGCCTCGCCGAGGATGGTGACTTCCTTGGTGCGAAAGCCGCTCTCGGCGATTTCGGAGACGGCGCAGACGGGATGCCAGTATCGCCGGAGGAGCTCTCCCATGGGCTTGCCCGGACCGACCTCGGTCAGGAGCTTGTTGTCCTCAATGCTGAGCATGTGGCCTCCGCTTCGTTGGCTGGATCTTTTTGGTTATAACGTTATGACTGAACCTAACGGTTGGGTCATCCGGCGTCAATAGCTATGCCGAAGTCTCCGCGTAGTAAGCGTAGACGCCGCCACGACGCCGCCGCTGAGGCTCCGCCGCCGCGTTCTCGGCGAGGAGGTCCTTGAAGTGCGGCAAGGTGGGTGCGATGCGGAGGTTGGAAAGCTCGTCGAGGTTCTGCTCCGGGATGCGGCGGTAGTCAGGGCCCGCGGCGCAGCGCGCGTACCAGTTCATCTTGGCCTGCTCCTCCAGGTTGATCATGTTCATGACAGCTTCTTCGAGCGTCGCGCCCGTCGTCGTGGCGCCGTGGCCTTCCAGGAGGATGGCCTTGCTAGAGCCGAGAAGACGGGAGACCTCCATGCCCTCCTCCTGCGTGATCACCGGCGCTACGTGCGGGTATACAGGCAAGGGATTGCGGACAAGCGGGATGCCTTCCTGGCACATCGGGACGATGGTCTGTTGCAGGACGCTGAGCACGCCGCAGTAGCGGGCGTGAGTATGGGCGATCGACATGACTTCGGGGTGATCGCGATAGATACAGGCGTGCATCATGACCTCGAAGGCCGGAGTTGTCGTGCCTTTGCGCTCGACCGTGAAGGCATCGAGGTCGCAGATCACCATGTCCTCAGCGGTGGCCTTTGCCAGCACATCGATAACGGCGCCGCGGCCCTTCATTACGAAGCGATCCGGCTGCTCCGGGATGCGCATACTGGCGTGCCCGTGACCGGCGACTGCACCTGTCGATAGACCCACGGCTGCAAGCACACGGTTGGCTTCTGCGACCTGCTCCTTGAGTTGTTCAAAGCTCATAGCGATGCCCTTTCAGACTGGAATCGGGTTTGGGGTACTCTCACTCAGGCGCCTCGAAGAGCCGAGTTCGGTAGGGTTAGTAAGGAACGCGTGACGAGTCGGACTAGAGCTGGAGCTCCGGCCTCTCGACGTCGATGTAGTACTTGCAGCGATCGCCGCGCACGTGCGTCCGCCGGTACTCGATGGGATCGCCGTTGGGCAGGTAATTCACGTAGGTCAGGAGCAAAGCCGGCGCGCCCGTCGAAGTCTGGAGCAGCTCAGCTTCTTCTTCATCGAGGATGGTGACTTCAACTTCCTTGTGCTGGAAGGCCTCCGAGATGCCGTACTCGCGCATGACGGAGCCCAGAGTACGCGCACCCAGATCGTAGGCCTCGAAACCGTCGAATTTGCCTGCGGGGAGCCAGCTGTGGATGAGCATAAGGGGCTCACTATCGCCGAGGAGTAGACGCTTGATGTCATAAACCTTCTCGGACAGTGGCAGGTTCAGCCGAGATGCCACGGATGCGGGCGGCGTCCTGAGCTCCAGTGATACGACCTCGATCTGGGGCATGCGGCCCATCTGCTTGACGCTGAGGCCGTCTTTGAACATCGACATGAGGTCATGGGCGACTTTGGGCTGGGCGACGAAGGTGCCGCGCCCCTGTTTACGCTCGAGCATGCCCTGACTCTGAAGGAGTTGCATGGCGTGCCTGACAGTAATCCGGCTGACGCCGAACTCTCGCGAGAGCTCCGCTTCGGTTGGGAGCCTGTATCCGGGTGCCCACTCGCCGCTCTCGATTTTCTCCGAGACCAGTTCCTTGAGCTGGTGGTACATCGGGATTGGGCTTCGGTTCAGCATTACAGGTCCTGGAGGCGGCGACTGAGCCGCAAGTTCAATCATGCTTAAGTTCCCACGTTCACAGACAAACGGCAAGTCAGGTAATCCGTTTCTCCGCCAGGTCAATCCACATACTCATTTCGTGAGGCGTTATGACCGGATCTGCCGGCTCAACAAACGTGGTATCCAGCTCGCTAACACATGTCACGCCGATGAGTGACATCGCCATACGTATTTCGCCCTCAAGAAACTCGAGGGTTTTCACGAGACTGTCAACTCCGCCCGCCGCCATACCCCAACCCTGCAGCTTACCGATAGCTACGGCGTTGGCGCCCAGGGCAATCGCCTTGAGGACGTCGGTTCCACGCAGCACGCCGCCATCGAATATGATCTCGCATCGCCCGCCTACGGCCTCGACGATCCGAGGCAGCATGTCCATCGTGGCCACCATCTGGTCAAGCTGCCGCCCACCGTGGTTGGACACCCATACAGCCGCCACACCAAGCTCGGCGGCACGCTTCGCGTCCAGGGGACTGACGATGCCTTTAATTATGAAGGGGAGCCCCGCAAGTTCCATCAGCCGAGGGATGTGCTCCCAGGTGAGGAACTTGAGATGGTCCGTGTTGCCGTGCCCTCTCGCGCCCGGCCGGCGTCCGGGCATCGGATGAAGAATGGAGCGGTCGCGCATGCTGTGATACGGCGTGTCGACGGTGAGGCAGACAGCCTCGTAGCCGGATGCCTTTACGCGCGAGAGCACGCCTGCCGCCCATTCGAGGTCGCCTTGGAGATAAAGCTGAAAGATCTTCGGTGCAGCCGTATGAGCTGCGACGTCCTCGAGGCTCGGCGGCGTCATGATGCTCATGCTCATGATCGTGCCGTACTCCTCCGCCGCCCTCGCAAAGCCGAGGGCCCCATCCGGTGAGAGGTGCTGCATCGAGCCGATCGGCGCCAGGATCACCGGCATGCGCAGCGCATGACCCAGCAGTGTCGAATGCGTGTCGATCTCCGAAACGTCGACGAGCACGCGAGGCACGAAGCCCCACTTGTCGAGGGCGAACCGGTTGCGGCGGAGCGTCGTCTCGGACTCGGCACCGGCCACCAGGTAATCCCAGGCAGCTTGGCTCAGGTTGGCCCGAGCCGCCTCGACTATCTGCTGTGTAGTAAGAAATTCACCCACCCTACGCCATGCTCGGGATGACGACGGGCTTCACCTCCGACCCCACCGCCATTCCGTGTAGCGCCTCATGAACGCGCTCCAGCGGGAAGCGGTTGGAGAGCACACGCTCGAAATCGAACTGCTTGCTGCGGGTAGAGAGGAAGGTCAGGGCCTGGAGGTAATGACGCGCCTCGCCGGCCCGGAAGCCGATATAGGTCTTGGTGCCGATAGAGAACGGCTTGTCGCCCGTGCCGCCGGCGCCGATGGACAGGAACCGCCCACCAGCCCGCGTGAACTCGAGGCCCTCAGGGACTGCGGCACCACTGGCACACTGCACGACGACGTCGGCGCCGCGCTGGCCGGTGCGGTCCAGGACCCACTTGTGGCGCTCCTTCACGTCACGCATATCTTCGATGTTGAGCACCTCATCCGCGCCGAACTCCTTGGCCACTTGGAGGCGTGAGGCCGGTGCGCCTATGACGAGAATCGTGCCGGCACCGCGGTCGCGGGCAACGGCTAGCGCGTAGAGGCCTATGGGGCCGGAGCCCTGGATCACGACGGTCTCGTGAGGGGCAATGGCGCCCAGGAGCTCGTAGCCGTGCATGACGGTGCGCATAGCGCAGGCCGCAGACGCAGCGAGAGGCGACGAGACGTTGTCTGGGATACGGGTGATGTCAGACAGCGGCGGGACGTAGTGCAGCTCCGCGCACCCACCGAGCAGGTACGGGTAGTCATCCACGCGTTGGCGCCCGAAGCGTCCGGCGTTGGGGCACAGGGTCGGCTCACCCGCGACGGTGCAGTAGTAACAGTGGCCGCACCAGGGGTAGGACATGAGGACGCGATCGCCGTTCTTCAGGGGTTGGCCGAGGATGTCAAAGCGCTCGCCCTTGATGTCGACGATCTTACCGGCAGTTTCGTGGCCTGGGATGTAGGGCAAGCCCTGCTGCCGCATCATGCCTTCCCAGAAGTGGACGTCCGTACCACAGAGCGTAGCTGCTTCCACCTCTGCCAGCATGGCCGTCGGCTCCAGCTCCGGGATCTGCACGTCCCTGACCTCGACGGGTCCCTTGAATGTTGATACGAGTGCTGCGCGTGCCATGGTTAGCTCTGTTCCTTTCGGGTGCTTGAGATGGCTTCTGGCCGGTCGAATTTCCTCTTTTTGCGTCCACCGCCGCGGTCTAAATCACGCAATGCCTGTGCTTGTCGTTGGTGGATACCTCACGCCCGGCTTTGAGCAGACGAACGGCAACGACATTGCTCAAGGGCGCCGCCTAAAACAACCGATCGCACAGCCTCTCTTTCCAGTCCCGCAAGCAATCTGCTCGACACGCAGACATGGGATGATGCACGTGCTAGTCTGGCCGTCCGGCCGATGTGCCCGAAATTCGTCATATCATTAGGCGCTTTTCGTCCTCTGTCAACGACTGAGGGCCGGTGGGCGTTCATTTTTCGGACGCAGTTGAACGGTATAGCCGCGTTTGCGATATCATAGAGAGCGGTAACAATCACACTCTAGAGGCCTGATAGAACTTGGCGAGCTCGATCCAGAAGACGTTCCGTTGCATCGAAGCCATCGCGGGCAGCCCCGCGGGGCTCACCGTATCCGAAGTCGCGAATGTCGCCGGCCTGAGCCGGCCGGCAGCGACCCGCCTCCTCGACGGCCTGGCCGCCGATTCGATAGTCGTGAGGGACGAAACGACGAAGCGCTACAGGCTGGGACTACGTCTCTACGAGTGGTCGATCGCGGCAATGCAGGCGAGCACACCGATCAACATCGCCCGCAAGGAGGTCTTGAAGCTGGCAATGGACGTCGGCCGAGAGCTAAACCTGCTCGTTACTGAGGGTGCCGACGTTGTCCTGCTCGAACGCTTCGAAGACGTCGATGGCATCGTGCTCAGCAGGCCGGTGCCCGGACGTCGCGCCTGGTATCTGACGGCCACGGGCAAGGCGATCGTTGCGTTCTCGCCTCAGATGAAGGCGCTGCTCGACAAGGCAACCAAGGGCAACGGAACAACCCCAGAGCCACCCGCCGACCTTGCGGACCAGCTTGCGACGGCCCGGGAGCGCGGGTATGCACTCTCTCATGACGTGCGGAATCAGGGATCCGTGGGCGTACCCGTGTTCGGCCAGTCCGGAGTGGCTATCGCGGCAATCGGCTCTTTCCTCAACGCCGCCGAGGACGAAACCAGTAGCAACGCATTGATTACCCAAATGCTCGCGACGGCTGAGCGCATTTCTCACTACCTGGGCTATCGTTCCCCTGTCAGCACGCCGTTCACTTAAGCGGCGATACGTCACCAGTCTCTTCCGTCCTCTCAATCCTCCAGTGTTACCGTGCCTGCGGAGCCGTCGACGGTGATGGTTGCGCCGTCTGGAATCAAGCGCGTGCCGACGCTGGTGCCGACGACCGCAGCGATGCCGTACTCCCGCGCGCAGATGGCCGAATGGGCGAGGATGCCACCTGCGTCAGTGACCACGGCGCCGGCGATGGCGAACAGCGGCGTCCACGGCGCCGAGGTCACACCGCAGACAAGGATTTCGCCCGGCTGCAAGCGTTCGGCATCGCTGAGTTCCCGGATCACCCTCGCGGTGGCGCGGACAGTGCCCTGGCTGGCAGCCAGGCCGCGTATGATGCGGCCTTCTTGGAGGATGCGCTCATCTGGTCCGCGAAAGTGGCGTACGAAGAGCTGCTGAGCGTGACTAAGTACGCGAAGGGAGGCAGCCATGCCCACATGCAACGGCGGCGTCAGAGCCTGCCATGCATCCATCTCCAGCTTCCGGCCTTCAACGAGGAACTGCAGGTGTACGGTGGAGTTCTCGACGGCCTCCGAGGCTTCTTCGCTCGACAGATACGTGACGTCGTTGGGTTCTTCGATGGCGCCAGATGCAGCCAGGCGGCGGCCAAGCTCGAGCACGGGGACTCGGAGGCTACCCCAGACCATGAGCTGGCAGAGGGTGCGCTCCTCGCTCATAGGGACATGCGCACGGCAGCGCCGAAGCAAGGTACGGAACTCCGCGAGCATGTCGGGCGAGAGCCTGGCCTCGATCTGGCCAACTGCCTCGGTCCTGGTCTCGCCGGCCTTCGACCAACTCGAGCCTGGCGTCCAGGCAGGATCATCCATGAACCGCGCGATTAATCGTAGCGGCACACGCGGCGACTCCGCCCACGTCGGGATGTGAAGAGCCGACCAGCGCTCGGCACGCCAGCCGTACGCGTCGAGGAACGCCTCCAGCGCATTCTGGAACTCGATGCCGCCGGGTACAGATTCGATATCGTCGAGGTCGCCGGCGCGCACCTTCTCGGCAAGCGCCGGGCTTCCGCCCGCCATTTCGGCAAGACGCGCCAGCATGAGAGCCGACGCTGAGGTTTCGTTTTGGGACTCCTGCAGAGCTGTGCCCACGAGCAAGCCTGCATCCTCTCCGAACTCGGCATCGCAGAACTCGATGAGGGCCATGGTGGGGGCGAGGAAGGGCTGAACGACGCTCATCGTTAGGTAGTGCAGCTCCGCAGCCTCGGTGAAGACGGCCGGGAGTTGGGCTGCGAGCTGTGGAGCCTCCAGAGATCCGTAGGGGCGATTGCGGATGTCGGCAAGACCGTGCTTGAGACGCGGGAAGTACTCCCTGCGACCAGACCTCGAAGACGTCGCGGCCCTGCAATTCTGGGCCTGGCATGGTCGGACCGCGGTTGAGGGCGTAGCCGTAGCCGTTGAGGAAGGCAGTTCGCCGGCCCTGGCGCCACATGATCGCCGAGAACAGCTCCTGCGCCATGCGAGGCATCGGGCGCCCATAGTGGGCATCGTCGAGCAACCAGCTGTACTGAGCGTCCTCGGGGTCGCGCCAAGTCACCTCGAACTCGGGCGTCACGGACAGGACGGGCGAAGGTTCGGTCATGACTGCCTCCGATACTCGCGGGCATAAAACGGCGGCGGCTCGATAGCCGCCGCCGTCCTTGAGTCGCCGTTCTAGCCTACGACAGCCTTCTCAACGACTGGCAGGTTGTAGAGCCGCTGCACGTTCCCGAAGGTGATCGCGTAGCGCTCGTCGTCCGGGATGCCATCGAAAATGTCGTCGAGGACCTGGCGGGAGCGCGGGAAGGTGGAGTCGTGGTGCGGGAAGTCGCTGCCCCACATGAGGTTCTTGATGCCGATCTCGTGTCGTGTGGCAAGGCCGATTCGGTCGTCCTCGAAGGTGACAGAGAAGTTCTGGTGAAAATAGTGGCTGAAGGACTCGGTGAGCTCCGGCGGCTTGTTGCGGTAGTGGGCGTACGTCGCCCAGTCCATGCGCTGGAGGAAGTGGGCAACCCAGCCGGTCTCGAACTCGGTGATAACGAACTTGAGACCGGGATAGCGGGCACACACGCCACTGCTGATGAGGTCAACGATGACGCGCGAGATACCCCAGCTGGCGAGGCCGTAGCCTGTGCCGAAGGGCAGCGGGTCGGGTAGCCCGTGGTTGGGTTGCGCCGAGGTCAGGAAGTGCATGACGAGGGGCATACCCAGCTCCTCGGCGACTTCCCAGAAGCGGTTGTACATCGGGTCTGAGTAGGGCCTGTCGGCCGGGGGGACACAGGGAATGTTCGCGCCGTAGTGGCCCATCTGTTTCGTGCGGTAGAGCTCGGCGATGGCGAGGTCGACATCGTGGAGCGGCACACAGGACGTCGGGAACAGGCGGTCGGAGGACTGGGACGCGTAGTTGTACACCCAGTCGTTGTAGTTGTGGTAGGTGTCCGAAATGATGTGCGGGTTCGGCAGGGTGTTCAGGCCGAGCAGCACGCTCGGGAGCAGCACCTCGGCATCGACGCCGTCCATGTCCTGGTCCTTGATGCGCGCGATGGGGTCGAGGACGCCGGGGCGCAGACCTGCGTAGCCCTTCTTGATCATCTCCTGCGTTTCGGGGTCGTTGGCGAAGTGACCGGCGATGCCGAAGCGGCCGACGCTGACGAAGAAGGTCTTGCCACTGCCGAGGCTAAGGACTTCGCCCTTCTCAGGGTCGTGCTCGATACCTGGAGCCTCTTCGCCGTACTTCTCTTTGAGACCGGCAAATATCTCCGGAACCTCCACAATGTGTGAATCGCACGAGACGACTACTTCGTTGTATGCCACTGGAATCCTCCACTCAGGTTAGAAATTCTCAGGAAATGACCTAATGTTATACCCATGTTGCGGGGTGTCAACGAGCGCCGCAACTCCAGGCTGACAGACCACAGCAAGCTTCATTCGTAGTGAGCCTGTCCGCGACCCCAGCCAAATGACGCGCATTAGCCGACACCGCAAGACTGTCTGCAGCAGGCTTCAAGCGGGTCCCGGGTGGGGAACCACACGTCCTGCGTCCCTGCTCCTTCTTCCCAAGCGCCCAACACGTGGCCACGGAGCAAACTGAACGCAGTTGATCGATAATCGACTCTATTAAGCCAAATATTGACAATGCAAGTACGGCATCCATACACTCGCGACATTTCTAGCGCATGAAGATCGAGTTGTCGAGCTGCACACGCTGACGGAGGCACACATTGGTAAAGGATCTCTGTATTTCGTCCGACTCACACGTCGTTGAGACGCCGGACATCTTCGACGGCCTGGAAGACAGGTTTGGTGACCTGGCGCCCCGCATCGTCTTCGAAGAGGGCAAGGGCGACATTCTCCACATCAACGGTCGTAGTGGTCTGAACATCGGGCGCTTTGGTATCGCCGGCCACTTCGCCAACGACCCCGAGACGATCGCGATGATGCGCGAGGGTTACCGCGGCCTGCGCAAGAGCATCGTTGACCCGGCTGCGCGGGTTGAGGACCAGAAGCTGGACGGTCTGGACGCCGAGGTACTGCTGCCGAGCGTGATGTTCGGCGTCTACCCAGTCGACAACGCCGAGCTGGTTTCCGCGACATTCAAAAACTTCAACGACTGGATCGTGAACTACTCCAACCAGGCGCCTGACCGTCTGTTCCCGACTGCCTGCATCTCCCTGCTGGATATCGATGACGCCGTCGAGGAGTTGCAGCGCGTTAAGAAGATGGGCCATGTAGGCGCAAACATCCCGTGCGTACCGCCGAAGGACCGCCCCTACACGGACCGCGAGTTCTACGAGCCGTTCTGGGCGGCCGCTCAGGAGCTTGAGATGCCCCTGATCATGCACGTGAACTGCTCAGCGCAGCCCAACCATGGCCTGCCGGACTGGGGTCCGGTCATGAGCTACTGTCTGTGGCCCACGGGCATGGCGAAGGTGGTGGGTGACCTGATCTGGAGCGGCGTCTGCGCCCGCTACCCCAACCTGAAATTCGTCCAGACCGAGTTCGAGACGGGTTGGATCGCCCAGTTCCTCAACCGCCTCGACTGGTCAATCCACCGCGTGCCATCGCACATCATCCCGGAAGAGGTCGTCGAGTCCGGCACCTTCTACTTCCACCGCAACTTTCTCGCCACGTTTGAGGACGACGCGGTTGGCGTGATGACGCGCAACGAAATCGGTGTGAACAACCTCATGTGGGGTAGCGACTTTCCCCACCACGACTCCACGTTCCCGCGCTCCCAGGCCGTCCTCGATGAGATCTTCGACGGCGTCTCGGCGGAGGACCGCTACCGCATCACGGTGGCCAACTGCTGCGAGCTTTATCACCTGCCCTTCGACTACTAGCGAGCAAGGTCTGGTAGCCGAGCGAGTTCGCTTGGCTACCAGACACCCGCTCACGTTTTATCTCGCATTAAGTGAACCGAGAGGGAATAGTCGATTGCGAAGTCCATAACCTTCGCCCGGCGAAGGCCGGAGGCCAGCCCTGGCGAATGGCTCACGCGAATCAGAAAGGGGAGTCCATGACTACGAAAAGTTACTGGTCGGAAGTTCTTAGACGGAGGGTTACGCGACGGCGGGCGGTTGCCGGCACGGCCGGTCTCAGCGGTGCCGCCATGTTCCTCATGGCGTGTGGCGGCAACGATGACGACGCACCCACGGCGACTGCCACCACCAGCAGCAGTAGCGGCGCCACAGGCTCTACCGGCGCAACGGGTTCAACTGGTGCGACCGGCACGACGGGGGCCACGGGCGCGACCGGCAGCACGGCCTCGTCCGGCCTGCTCTACTCGCCGACAGCCACACAGGGCAAGCCCGGCGGCACCCTCAAGCATTACTCAGCCACCGACGCCACCCACTTCGACTCCGTGGCCGACTCGTCCGCCGCAGTGGTCAGTCTCTCCTCCTCATTGTTCTACCCGCGCATGCTGCGTATGAAGTCCGTGCCGGTACCGGAGGAAGCGGACGGCAGCTCCGAAGGCGAATTGGCAGAGAGCTGGGAGGTTAGCCCCGACCGCCTCTCGATCACGTTCAAGATCCGCCAGGGTATGGTCTGGGACCGCCGTGACCCTACCAGTGGCCGTCAAATCAACGCAGACGACGTGGTCTTCTCATGGGAGAAGTACAAGCAGCTCAACCCGAACTCGTCAGCAATGGCCTTCCAGGGCGGCAGCTCCCAGTCTCCGGTCGAGTCGATTTCGGCCACCGACGCCGAGACCATCGTAGTCAAGCTGGCGTTGCCGGACGCGTCGATCATCCCGATGTTCAGCGCGTATGACCTCTTCTACATTCAACCCACGGAAGCCGACGGCGGTTTCGACCCACGCCAGACGGTCCGTGGCCACGGCCTCTACATCCTGGACGAGTACGTTCCGTCCTCGCACTTCAACTGGGAGCGTAATCCTGACTTCTACATCAAGGATCACCCCTTCCCAGAGAAGGTGGAGGTGCCGATCGTGAGCGACTACGCCCAGCGCCTCGCCCAGTTCAAGGCCGGCAACATCTACACGGATATTCTCGAGGGTGTACAAGAAGACATTGTCGTCACCAAGAAGGACGTGCCGGACACGCTCCTGCTTCAGGAGAATAACTACCCGACAACGAGCACGGCTATGACCACCTTCGGCTGGGAGGCCGGCGTGCCCTACCTGGACGTCCGTGTACGTCAGGCGCTCTCGATGATGATCGACCGCGAGGCGATCATCGACGTATTAGATAACCGTGCAAATTTCGAAAAGGAAGGCCTGGACACGAGCATCCGCCGCATCTCGGCCGTCCCCGGCGGGTGGACCCGCTACTGGCTGGATCCGACCGACGAGGCCAGCTTTGGCCCCGAGGCGAAGTACCTTAACTACAACGTCGAAGAGGCAAAGGCCCTCATGAGCGCCGCAGGCTACCCGGACGGCCTCGAATTCGACCTCTACCAGGGCCCGCCGGGACGCTATGGCACCGCATACGAGCGCCAGGTTGAGCTGTACGACGGTATGTTCCGTAACGCGGGCCAGAAGTCCAAACTCTCCCCGATCATCAACCCTGACGACTGGCTCACCAACTACAGCCGCGTCTACCGCACCAACACCTACGAGCCTGGCGCCGGCTTCAATGGTATCGCGGTGATCCCGGAGCGCGGTTACGTCACTCTTGCCCTGCAGCTTTACAACCAGTTCCACAAGGACGGCGGCGGCTACCGCGGTGCCGTGCCGGAGGGTGGCAGCGTTCTGGAAGGCGACCCCTTCCTGAACGACCTCACGGTGAAGATCAAGCAGGAGTTCGACACGGACGCCCAGATCGACCTGGTGCATGACCTCATTCGCTATACGGCCGAGAACATGTACTACATCCCGAGGGCGTCCTCCGCCAAGACCTTCACGCTATGGTGGCCCGCCGTCGGCAACGCGGGCGCTTACGCCTGGTACGCCAACTCCGGCGTCTGGGTGGACCGACGCCGCGAGTGGTGGATCGATGATTCCAAGGCGCCTCTAGCCTGAGAATCTCGTGTGCAACCGCATACAGAGAGGCCCCGTCGATGGACGGGGCCTCGCTGTATGCAAGATGCAAGCCGCCGAGGCTAAGCCTTGCTTTCGTCGTACCAGTAGTAAATGTTTCCTTCTTGGTCCACTGAACCACCGGACTTGCTCCGCCACAGACCGTAGTTCTGCAGCCAAGGCCATGCGATGTTGTAGCCGAGCGCCTGTCCCGGCTCCATCATGTAGTACATCTTGGACGCTACTCGCTTCTGAATGTCGTGGACAATCGACTCACGTTCGTCCGTATCAGTGGCGGCGCGCTGCTTCTCGATCAGCGAGTCAAGCTCCGTGTCGGGCTTACCGTCGTCGAGGTGGCCGGAGCGGGGCTGGCCGGACTTCACGTACTCGTGTAGCAGCACGTCGAGCTCCGCACGGGCTGCCGTTGCGGCAGCCGCGATGCCCTGCCACTTGTCCTCGCCATTGGTGTATTGCCCCTGGAAGTTCGCTAGGTAGTTGCTGACGGCGTCGATGTTCAACTTGAACAGGCCACTGTCCTGCAACATAGCGTGGAGAACCTCCATCTTCTTGTCGAAGTCGCCAGAGAAGAAGCCCGTGGGGTAATGGAAGTCGGTCTCCAACGGTCCATCGATACCGGCCGCCTTCATGAGCGCTTTTGCGTCGTCCAGATTGTACTGATAGTACTTGGCCGAATCGCCGTAAGCCGCCTCGTCCTTGGGGTCCAGCCAGTAACTCTCCCCACTAAAGATGCCGCTGTTCCACCGGATTGGAACTTCCAGCCCCGCCTTCTCGAAGGCGTCCGCGTTGCCGAACGTGCGAATGAATAGCTCGCGGTCTAGCGCCATGGAAGTCGCTTGGCGCACACGCTCATCCCTAAACGGCGAGTCCGGCAACATCCCAAATCGGATCCAGGTACCACCTGCGCTGAACTCATCCTGAGCCGGCATGTTCAGCTGCGGGAAGTCCTTCTTGAAACCCAGGACCTCTTCCTGTGGAGTAGCAGTAGCCCCGTAGAAGTTCCATAGCGTGCCCGCGCGAAACTGGGCATTCTGGGCCGAGATCTCAGGGATGACCACGAAGTTCAGGCCGTCCAAATTGACCTTCTTGGCGTCGTACCAATCATCGTTGCGCACGTACTTGTAGTGTGAGCCCCGCTGGTAGTCGTCGAGTCGCCAGGCCCCCGAACCGCGCATGTCGTTGCGCACGTCAAACCCGCCGTCCGCCTCCGTAGGCATGATAACGATGTAGCGCCAAGCACCGATGAGCATGTGGATAGGGGCGTAGGGAAACGCCAGATTCACGATGACCGTCTGGTCGTCCGGCGCCTCAAAGGACGTAATCGCGGCGTCAGGGTTCAGCTTGTTAGACAGCACCGAACGCTGCGTGGAGAGCTCGAAGAAGCGATTAGCCGAGAACAGCACGTCCTGACTGGTGAGCAGGCGACCGTTTGTGGGAGGACGCGGATCGTACTTCATGTCGGGCCGCAACTTGTACGTAACCTTTAGTCCGTCCGGAGACGTCTCCCATGACTGCGCCGCATCGGGCGCCGGAACTGGCTGCACCGGGTCCGGATACTTGTAGACCTGGTACTTGATGATGCGGCTGTAGACACGAGCGGGATGCGGCACATCCGGCGCGGCTCCAGTTATCACATCGAACGCAGCGGGCTCAGCGACGATGCTCGTGGTATAAGTTCCGCCGCGCTTCGCCTGCGCTGTCGTGTCTGTGGGGATGTACGCAAGGCTGGAGGCCCCGCTGGAGCCGCTGCTACCGGTTGTCCCCGTACTTCCTGAGGAGCTTCCTGTGGCAGCGCCGGTGCTACCTGTCGACCCACTGGAAGTGGTGCCACTCGTGGAGGTGCTGCCACTCGACGGCCCACTATCGTCATCACCGCCGCAAGCAGCCAGGAAGGCCGCACCGAACGCAGTCGCGCCAGTCGCCGCGAGCGCTCGCCGACGGCCGACACGCCTAGTTAGAACCCTGTCCCAGTAGTTGTTAGCCATGGAGACCTCCCACGTCTTTTAGCTAGTTCCGTACCTTCCAACCGCCGTTCAGCGCCCATAGACGCACATGATTCCGCGGTGGACAAACTATCGATTGGCCTAACCAATCTCCTATTCGAAGCGTTTACTAACCCAAATTACGACGAGGCGTACGGTAATCCTCGTTCCTTTTTTAGTCAAGATCCGGACGTGATATTTCGGTATTTAGATGTCGACGTTCGAACTGCCGTTAGCAGAGGAGGGATGCGCTACGAGAATTTGCGGATTGTGAGAACCAGGCACGGGCGTTGTCCTCGACCACGCCGGGCATGCCACTTCTGTTGCGACCGGCCAGCATCGTGCTAATTCTGGTTTCTACTGTCCGATTTCTGATCACTGGAGAGGCGTGCAGAACCACTCTGTCGACCATCGGCGATTCGCACGTTCCAGCTACACTCAGCGATGGCATTCATCGGCCTCCCGTTCGGGAAGCTTCGACACGTGCTCGGGCGCTCTTCGTAGGCCGTACAGCAACCGAGACCCTCGCTGTCACGGTAGAAGCGAGCGCACCGGTACTCGTACTGGAGGGGCTTGCCGTCCTCTTCGACGCGCACGACCGGGATGAATTGCGACCACCAATCGATCAGCCGTTCCCGATCCAGCATTGCCGCCTCGAGACCCAGCTCCTCGATTGCCTGCGGCGGCCACAATGCGCGTTCGCGGGCGTAGCGGCCTATCTCTTGCGCCAGGACCAGCGGACTGGGCATATGGATGCGTTCGCAGCAAATACCGCAGCGATTGCACTCAATGCGATCGAACTCCTCTCTGCTGACGAGGGGGATGCTGTCTTGGTCTGTTGTCATATCGAATTTCGCCGCGGTCAGCCTACCTCCAGGAGGTCATAGGTGTCCAGTTTTAGCATATTGTCATGATGAATAGTTGACGGTCATGCAGAGAATTCGTAGCATCAGCAACCAGAATTGACGTTTTCTCACGAGGGGGACACCGATGCCTTACGAAGGTCCTTGCATATCTTGCGACTCCCACATCCTTGAGGTTCCAGAGATCTTCGATGGTCTCCAGGAGCGCTACGGCGACGAAGCACCGAAAATCATTCATGACCCTGAACGCGGCGCCGTCCTCGACATCCCCGGCCACAACGCCTTCGTGAACATCGGCCGCTTCGGAATCGCCGGCCACTTCTCGAACGACCCTGAGACCATCGAAATGGTGAAGCAGGGCTATTCGGCGATTCGCCCCGGCGTCCTCGACCCAGACCTGCGTATCAAGGACCAGGACCTTGACGGTATCGACGCTGAAGTGTTGCTTCCAAGCGTCCTGATGGGCATCAACACGATCGAGAACAAGGACGTCATCGCGGCGACCTACAAGAACTACAACGACTGGGTGCTCAACTACACGCGACACCAGCCCGCGCGCCTGTTCCCGACCTCCTGCCTGCCGATGCACAACATCGACCTGGCAATTGAGGAGCTCGAGCGCACGGTGGCTCAGGGGCACGTCGGCGTGAACATCCCCTGCGTGCCTCCGAAGGACAAGCCGTACTCGGATCCGTTCTACGAGCCTTTCTGGTCCGCAGCGGAGGAAGCTGGCACGCCGCTGGTCATGCACTTTCTCACTTCCACGCAGCCGAACCACGGCCTGCCGGACGGCATGCAGTACGGCACAGGCTACGGCCTCGCCGCATTCGCTATCCAGCGCGTGATCGTCGACATAGTCGGTAGCGGCATCTGTGAGCGACACCCGGAGCTGAAGTTTGTGCCGACGGAGTGGGAGACCGGCTGGGTCGCTCACTTCCTGCAGCGCATGGACTGGGTGACTTACAAGGGCAGCTGGTCCAAGGAGTCCTTCACCCACTACTTCCAGCAGAACTTCACCGTGACGTTCGAGGACGACCGTGTGGGCCTCGCGACACGCCACGAAATCGGCATCAAGAACCTCATGTGGGGCAGCGACTTCCCTCACCATGACTCGACGTTCCCGCGTTCGCAAGACGTGCTCGAAGACATCTTTGATGGCATCCCTGACGACGAGCGTCGCGCCATCACGTACGAAAACGCGAAGAACCTCTACAGCCTGCCGGTGTAGGACACCGCAGATAACAAACAGCGGGTATCAGGACGCCGGTAGCAAGAGCGGTTCAAACCTCTCCTTGTTGCCGGCTTTCTGCTGTTGTCTACTGGCGCAGGCGCGAGCCAGCCATCTACCAGGAGGGGACGAATGCCATCACTGAGCCGCACGCTCGCAACCTGGGTCGCAGACCTTAAGTATGAGGACCTGCCGCCGGAGGTTATCGATCGGGCCAAGGGCGTCACGCTGCATGCGATCGCGTCAGCACTCCTGGGTGCCGGCATGCCTTCTGGCAAGCAGGCTCTGGCGCTGATGCAGGCAGAAGAAGGCACGGCAGGCGGGGTCGCGACGGCCCTGGTCTACGGCGACAAGCTGACAAAGGCCGGTGCTGCCTTCGTGAACTCCGAGATGATCTATGCGGGCGGCAAGTGGGACACCTTCCGCATGCTGACCCACCCGAGCTGCAACATCCTGCCTACCGCCCTTGTCGCGACGGAACTCGAGGGCACCGATGGCAAGCAGTTCATCACTGGCATCGTCGCTGCCTACGAGGTGATGGAGCGTATGGCGGCGGACTACATCCCGACGGTGATGTCGCGAGGCTTCCATGCTGGGCCAGTGTTTGGCATTTTCGGTGCCGCAGTTGCTGCCGCGAAGGTCCAAGGCATGGACGCGGAGCAGATCCACGGCGCCATCGCCCAGTGCGTCAACCTTGCGGCCGGCAACCTGGAGGGCGCAAGGAGCGGCGGGCGCTCCCTGCGCGAGGGCGGCTCCGTGCGCAACGGACTGCTTGCCGTAGCGCTTGCCAAGCAGGGCATGCGAGGCGGTGAAACCGTCCTGGAGGGCGAAGCCGGCTTCTACCACTCATACGCCGGCAACAACCGGGGCGAGCAGGCCTACGTATTTGCCGGTCCCAAGCAGACCAGCCTCGCCTCGATCGTCGAAGGGCTGGGCGAGCGCTGGACGTTCCTGGAGACGCTCTACCGTATCTATTCGACTCCCGGGTTCAACATCGCCCACGTCGACGTTACCGCCGCTGTCTGCGCCGAAAACGACATCGAGTACGAGGACATCGACCGGATCGAAGCAACAGTGCACTGGATGGAGACAAAATACCCGAGCCCGGCCTTCCCCAATCGCAGCAGCGACAACCAGCCGCGCCCCGGCAGCACTCACTACTTCTCGGCCTGGGGTGCGGCGAAGCGCATGTACCCGATGCTGCAGGACCGCCCGGCCGAAACAGACCCACCCGAGGTCCTTGATCTAATGAAGCGAGTCACAATCATCCCCTCCGAAACCCAGACCCTGTTTGGGCCGACCGTGACGATCTTCACGAAAGACGGCAAGCAGTTCACCAAAGCTGCCACCGGTCGCGAGTTCATGTGGGACTTCGAGGAGGAGGCCCGCCGCATTCGCGATATCGCGCCGGGCATCCCGATCTCGGAAGCTCAGTTCGACGGGCTCATTGACGCATGCCGCAATCTGGAGACCTCAGACCGAGCTGAGGAGCTGATCCGGCTGAGCATCCCAGGCTGATTGGAGCGATTCGATGACACTGAGGCCGGGCGATGACCTTGCAGCCAAAGTAGCGCTGCTTACAGGCGCCGGGCGCAACATCAGCCGGGCGATTGCGCGCTCCCTCGCAGCCGGCGGCGCGAGCATCATGGTCAACGCCCATACATCTGACGAAGCGGCGAAGGTGACTATGGCGCTCATCAAGCAGGCCGGTGGCTCTGCGACTTATTACATGGCCGACATGAGCAGCGAAGCCGAGGTCGACGCATGCTATGCAGCCCGGACGTGCGCTACATTACCGGTGAATCGATCTTCATGAACGGCGGAGCCTTAATGCCGTGATCGAAGAGGACACGGCCCGAACCACACGCGCGCATCCTCAAAGCAGCGCTAGACGCATTTCTCACATACGGCTTCCATGCCGTGAAGCCCAGCGAGATCGAAGCAGCGACCGGCGAAGCATGGGACACACTCACGGAGCGCTTTGGCGACAAGGAGGCGCTGTTTCTCGCAGCGGCACAACAGGGTCTCACCGACGGGAGCGTCGCCGCACTCGGCAAGCGGGCCAATGTGCTCGAAATGCTATACCGCCTCGAACGCGTCAACGGCAACCCGAGGCTCCGCGCGATCCATAAGCAGACGCTAGACAAGGTCAAGAACCTTGCCGAATAGGCACCTGTGTATATTCCAGTAAGACGCGATGTGAGGATCTTCGGAGCCGCGTCAGGCTGGTGACCCTCGATTACCTCAGCGGTAAACAGACAAGCAGCACGGACCCAGCCAGAACTGACGCCGCTCAGCAGCTATGCACTTGGGAAGAATAAGAATGATCGCAGGAACATAGGGGCATCTTCCCTGGCGACCTAACCTTGACTACTTCTAATCCCAAGCCCGGCGCTAAGATGCATAACTTCGCGATTCACGCTCGTAGCAGCCAGATTCAGGAGACTGAAGTCGCACAGCGCAAGTCGCAGAATTCGGCGGTTAATGGCCGATATGTTCGTTATGACTATAGCGAAGTCTTGCGGCGGCCGGCGTCATCGACGAGAAGGCAGAACTCGTGTAGCCACGAGTTAAACTCGGATCATGGACCGTAAGGTGCGTCTTCGTGGCTCGCTCGCGGGTTTCATTGTCACCCTCGTCTGCAACCTGTCTGCTGATCGGCGTGCTCGCCCCGTTCCGGTCGGACATTGGGTTGCTGAACGCGGGGTTGCTGTTTCTCCTCCTGACCTTGCTAATCACGGCCTACTGGGGGCGAGACGTCGGCCTATTCGCCGCCATTCTGACAAACCTCTCGCTGAACTTTTTCTTTATCGAGCCGCTGCACACCTTCACGGTGCAGTCCCCTCGCAACATCCTGGCGCTGGGCGTCTTCCTGGCAGTGGCGATCATCGGGAGCACGCTGCTGGCCTCGGCGCGACGGTCGGCCCGAGAAGCACGGCGGCGCCAGGCCGAAGCAGAGACGGTGCTGCAGTTCGGACGCACCTTGAGCGGCGAGACCGAGCCCTCGGCCGCGCTAAGCACCTTATGCAACGAGGTCGTGCGCGTGCTCAGCACGGCCGGCGCCGCGGTGCTCGTCAGGTCGCCGCAGGACTGGTCGATCGTGGCTTCGAGCGGCGCGAGTGGGGCCAGTCGCCAGCTGGACGGCGCCGAACGGCTGCTGGCTGAGCAGGCCATCGCCACCCGGATGATTGCGGGCATGGGCGGTACGAGACCTGAAACCTCGCGCCAGAAGCGTATCGTCGTGCCGCGAGGGCGAGAGACAGCGATTGCCGTCGGGCGCCCCGTCGTCTTCGTGCCGATTCGCCTCGGTGAAGACGTTCGCGGCGTGCTGCGACTCGATGGTCCGATGGGCGACTCGCCCTTCCGGGACGATCCGACGCCAATCCTGACCGCTATTGCCGGCGAGGCGGCCGTTACGTTGCACCGGCTGGCGCTGTCGCACGAAGCGGCGCACGCCGAAGCGCTGCAAGAAGCCGATGAGATGAAGACCGCTCTCATGGCCTCGATTTCGCATGACCTCAAGACGCCGCTTGCCGGGATCAAAGCCGCGATTTCCAGCCTGATGGACCGTCGCATCCAGTGGTCTGAGGAGGATGTGGACGCGTTTCTGCGAACGATTGACTCCCAGGCCGACCGGCTCAACCGCCTCATCTCGGACATTCTCGACCTCAACCGTATCGAAGCTGGCGAGCTCACGCCCGAGAGCACACCTCTCGATGCAGCCACCCTGCTCAACCGCGCCCGGGAAGCTACTGCGTTCGAAACGCTGGGCCGGCAAGTGAGCATCGAAGTCCCCGGCTTTGTCAGCCTCATGGCGGACGAGGCACTGATCCTGCAGGCCGTCGTCAACCTCATAGAAAACGCGAACAAGTACTCCACCGCCGGCCGTGGGATCCACCTGCGCGCCTTCGGTGAGGGTGCCAGCGCGGTGCTTGAGGTCTCGGACGAGGGGCCGGGCATAGCCGCTTCGGATATCCCCTTCGTGTTTGATCGCTTCTTCCGGGCCGGAGAACACAGCCGGCGGGTCAAGGGCAGCGGGCTGGGCTTGACCATCGTCAAAGGCTTCGTGGAGCTGTGTGGAGGTACGGTAAGCGTCAAGAGCTCGAAGCAGGGGACGACCTTCCAGATCAGGCTGCCGGCCAGCCAGCCGACAAAGGTGCCGGCATGAGTCGCCCCCGCATCCTGGTGATCGAAGACGAGTCGCAGCTGCGATATGCCCTGCGCCGGTACCTGGACGAGTCCGGCTACAGCGTGCGTGACGCCGAGGACGGCGCGACTGGCCTGCGGGAGTTTGCAGGCTTCAAGCCGGACGTCGTGCTGCTGGACCTCATGCTGCCGGACATGAACGGTGTCGACGTGTGCCGGTCGATCCGCGAAAGCAACGAGACGCCGATCGTGGTGCTCTCCGCCCTGGGAGAAGAGAAAACAAAGGTTCAGGCGCTGGACGAAGGCGCAGACGACTACCTGACGAAGCCCTTCGGCATGGACGAGCTGCTCGCCCGCGTCCGAGTGGCCCTTCGCCACGGCAGCTCCCTGCGGGCGTCGCACCCCGTCATCGAGGCCGGACCCTTGCGCATCGATTTGGAGCATCGTGCTGTTACCCGCGACGGCCGTCAAGTCGCCCTGACCCCAACGGAGTACAGCCTGCTCAAGTACCTGGCCACCAACGCCGGCAAGGTGCTCACCCACCCGATGATCCTGCGCGCAGTCTGGGGCGCCGAATACGAAGACACCGCCGTCCTCCGCACCTGCATCAATCAGCTCCGAGGCAAGATCGAGGCCGACCCTGCCCGTCCGACTCTGGTAACCACTGAGCCGCGGGTGGGCTACCGCTTCGTCCTGCCTGAGACTTCCTGACAGTTCCCTTACAAGGCCTGTCGTTCGCCCTGACGGAACCCTGACACGAGCGCGCCTAGCCTGAGGGCATGAACGTCCTCCTGGTCGAAGACGAAGTTGCCCTCGCCGACGTGATTGCGAGGAACCTCCGCGCTCGCGGACACGCTGTCTCCGTGACCGGTAGCGCAGAAGCCGCGCTCCTGGCGATGGCGGAGGCCTGGCCGGAAGCCCTCGTACTGGACATCAACCTGCCGGACGACACGGGTTGGGCGGTGCTGCGGCGCCTGACGGTGAACGACAGAGAAAACCTGAACGTCATCGTGATCTCGGCTGCGCCGGTGTCACAGCGGCGCATACAGGAGTTCAGGCCGGCGCACGTGCTGCTCAAGCCCTTCCCGCTGGACGCCCTCGATACCGCGATTACCGGAAAGCTCGCAGAGGAGACGAGCAATGGCTGACGTCGCATTTGTGGCGCTAGGACTGGCCCTGTTCGCAGCGGTCCTCGTGGTCATCCGTGGCTTCGAGGTGATGTGAGTTGGAAAACGTTGCCCTCCTCATCGTCTCGGCTTTGCTGGGGGCCTATCTGCTCTTCGCCCTGATTCGGCCGGAGCGCTTCTGAGGTGATGTTGTGACGACGCAAGGCATCGCCTACATCCTGATCTACTTCGCCGTGATCCTGGCCCTGACCAGGCCGCTGGGAACCTACATGGCCGCCGTATTCGAGTCGCAGGGTCGCGTCGCTGAGGTGCTTACACGAATCGAAAGCCCCGTGTTCGCCATGCTGGGGATCCGGCCGAACGACGGCATGGACTGGAAACGCTACGGCTTCAACATCCTCGTGTTCAGCGCCGTCAGCTTCGTCGTTCTGTTCCTGTTGCTACGGCTCCAGGGCGGTCTGCCGCTCAACCCGGAGGGCCTGCCGGGCACTAGCTCAGACCTCGCTTACAACACAAGCGCCAGCTTCACCTCCAACACGAACTGGCAGTCTTACGGCGGCGAGACGACGCTGAGCTACCTGACGCAGATGCTCGGTCTCACGGTGCAGAACTTCGTCTCAGCAGCCGTTGGCATCGTGGTAGTGGTGGTTCTTATTCGAGGCTTCGCTCGGCGTGGCACGTCCGACCTTGGCAACTTCTGGGTCGACCTGACTCGCTGCGTGCTCTGGATCTTGCTGCCGCTCTCGGTCGTGTTGACGCTCGTACTCGTCTGGCAGGGCGTGATCCAGAACTTCGATTCTTACAAAGAGCTGACGACGCTTGAGGGCGCC
>CAVSWS010000024.1:0-40089 GCA_963731765.1 uncultured Chloroflexia bacterium | reverse complement strand
CGATAAGGGAGCGAACAATAGCGGCGATGAGCGGACTAAAGCTTAATCTCGCAGTCGTAGCGGACGTTGGCGCACGGCAATAATCAATTGTCTACGCTCTCGAAAACCGTTGTGGCCTTCGGGTCACCGGGGGTTCGAATCCCTCCCTCTCCGCCATACGTGAAGAAGAGGTCCCCGTACTTCTAAACAGAGCCGTCCCATCGGACGGCTCTTCCGTTTCTCACATCATCCTCGTCTTCCAATCTCTTTCTAAGAATCAGGCGCTAATTTGAGATCAAACGTAAACAGCATGGTCGAGGATTGCCTTGCCGAAACGACACGCCAAACGAAAACAGCGCATGAACGTCCCTGGTCCCACGCGATCAGACGCCGACGGTAACCACAGCCAGTCGAGGGGCACCCACGCCCGCATTCGACTCACCAGCGGCCTGCTCGGTCTCAGCTCGGCCGCCATCCTTTCCGTCTACGGACTGGGCTATCTCAACACCAGCACCGCGAGCGGCTCGAACCTCGCTGACATCGCCGCCACTCCCACGCCCCACGCCTCGACTGTATCGCGCCCCGGTTCGACACCGACGCCTCAGGCGCAGGTCGGCTACAAAGACGGCACCTACGTCGGCCGCGGTACCAGCCGCCACGGCGACATCGAAGCCACCGTCGTCATCCAGAACGGCCAGATCGTCTCCGCCGACATCTCCCAGTGCATGACGCGCTACCCCTGCTCCGACGTCGCGCCGCTGGTCGACGAGGTCGTACGCATCCAGGCAGCCCCGGTGCACCACGTCTCCGGCGCCAGCGATAGCTCCCGCGCTTACAAGCAGGCCGTGGCCAACGCCCTGTCGCAGGCGGGCTGACCCATGCCGACCAGCTTCATTGCCTCCGACGTCTTCATGGACACCCTCGTCACCATCGAGGTGGTGCACGATGGTGACGAACGCGGGGCAGCCGCGCTGGCCGGACCCGCCTTCGGCTGGTTTCGTGAAGTCGAGGCCATCTGCAGCCGGTTCGAAGCCACCAGCGAGCTGTCCCGCCTCAACAACAGCCACGCTGAGAGCGTCAAGGTCAGTCCCATCCTGTTTCAGGCCCTGAAATTCGCTCTTGCGGTGGCCGAGGCTACAGACGGAGTATTCGACCCCACCGTGGGCCGCGCCCTGGAGCTGGCCGGCTTCAACCGCAACTACCGCAGCGGCGACGTCAGCAGCCCCCACGAAAGCGCGACGGACCAGGCCTCCTACCGCGACGTTCGCCTCGATGACGAGTGCCAGACCGTCACCCTACTCCGGCCTCTGGTCCTCGACCTCGGCGCCGTTGCCAAGGGCTTCGCGATCGACCTCGCTGGCAACGAGCTCAACCGCGCGCCCGGGTTCGCGATCGACGCCGGCGGTGACGTGCTGCTCTACGGTGACTCGCCCGAAGGTACCTCCTGGCATATCGGCATCCGCCACCCCCGGAGCCTTGAAGACACGATCGAGACGCTTTCTATCACCGACATGGCCGTATGCACCTCCGGCGACTACGAGCGCGCCCGACCGGACGGCCGCAGCGGTGGCCACATCCTCACCCAACGCGGGACCACGGGCCCCACGATCATCAGCACAACCGTCGTAGCGCCCACCGCCATGAGCGCCGACGCGTTTTCGACCGCGGCATACGCTCTCGGCCCCGAGCGTGGCATCGACTTCCTGGAGCGTCAGGGGGTCGAAGGGCTGATGGTCTCGGACGAGCTACAGACCTGGGAAACAAGCGGCTTCGGGAGGTTCCGAGCTTGAACGACATCGCAATTCACAGCAGTAAGACCTGGGAGCGCTCCCTGCGCTACGCCAAATCCCCGAAGGGCATCCTCATCGGCATCCTCGTTGCCTTTGTCGCCATTGCCATACCCTTCATCGGCTCGGGCCAGCTCCTGACCAACGTCCTCGTCGCGGTGGGCTTCGCGGCCCTTATGGACTTCGCGCTCGATCTCACCCTGTATGACAGGCTAAGGCTGCCCGATGGCGCCATCCTCACCGGCCTCATCATCGCCCTTGTCCTGCGACCGCAGGAACCGCTGGCCACCATCATCGCCGTCACCGGTATCGCCATCGGCGCCAAGCACGCCCTGCGCACCCGCTGGTCCAACGTGTTCAACCCCGCTGCCCTCGCCCTCGTCGCCGGCGCCCTGATCTTCGGCGCCCGGCAGAGCTGGTGGGGCGCGCTGCCGGACGCCGGCGTCATCGGCCTGCTGGCCGTACTGGTGGCCGGCGCCTTCATGGCAGATCGCATCAACAAGCTGCCGCTCGTCGGCATCTTCCTCGCCGTCTACTTCGGCCTGTTTACATTGGATAGCTTCCTCGGCACGCCTACCACGGTCGCCGAGATCTTCCGTACCCCGGACCTTCAGGCCGTGCTGTTCTTCGGCTTCTTCATGCTGGACGACCCGCCGACCTGCCCGATTCGCTACGAGGACCAGGCAGTCTTCGCCGCCATCGTTGCCACGACAGCCTTCGTTGTCTTCAAGCTCTTCGGCGTCGACTACTACCTGACCTCGGCCTTGCTCGCCGGCAACGCCTGGGAGTCCGGCCGTCGCATCTGGGCTCATCGCCGCGCCCACGCGACCCAACCTCAGCGAGTCGCCGCCCCCAGGCCGGCGGGATGGGCACCCGCACCGCCGAGACGCCAGACATTCTCGAGTACTCACTCGGGCTCGGCGGCCGGCGACGGCCACTCCGCCTGGCGCCGACCCTCCTGACACTGCGGGCCGGGCGCCAGCGCCGGCGCCCGGCGGAAAGTACCGCTCGGTAATCGCCCTCGGCTCCCTGCGAGACCACGAACCGGGCTAAGCTGAAGCCGTGGAAGCCCAGCGCCTCGCAGTCACGGTCCGGCCCGGCATCACGGTCTCCGTCCTGCGCTCCAAACCAGAGTCCCGCGATAACGCCGTCGCCTTCGTCTACGCGCC
The DNA here is from genome assembly GCA_963731765.1 of uncultured Chloroflexia bacterium. Classification (GTDB taxonomy): domain Bacteria; phylum Chloroflexota; class Dehalococcoidia; order DSTF01; family WHTK01; genus WHTK01. Next base: position 37,154 of record CAVSWS010000024.1, on the reverse strand, counting down.
CGGTGCAGGCTCCAACCTCAACGACGCCTTCGGTGCCCATCTCGCCGCAGCCCTCCCCGCGGAGGGCATCGAACTCTGGCGATTCCAGTTTCCCTACATGGAAGCGGGCCGCAAACGCCCCGACGCGCCCGCGCTGCTCGAAGCCACCTGGACTGCCGTACTCGACCTCGCCCGCGCCGAAGGCCCTGGGGCTCTCGTAATCGGGGGACGGTCTATGGGCGGTCGCATCGCATCCATGGTCGTGGCGAAGGGCGCCGATGTGCAGGGCCTCGCGCTCTTCGCCTACCCCCTCATCCCACCCGGCCGCAACGCGACACCTCGCTCGGAGCACTTGCCCCACGTCCACGTCCCGACGCTCTTCTGCTCCGGCACCCGCGACACCTTCGGCACCGTCGATCAGCTCGAAGCAGCAGCCCGCCTCGTCCCCAACGCCACGACTCACTTCCTCGAAGGCGCCGACCACGGCTTCAGCGTCCTCAAGTCCTCCGGCCGCACCCGCGAAGACGTCTGGAACGAAGCAACCGCAGCACTGCTTTCGTTCCTGAGTCAGCTTCCCTGACCTGAGCAGAAGAAACGGGACGCCCATTCGAGCGTCCCGTTCTGTTGTTAAAGCCTGTTCACCTCAGGGCGGCGGTCACGACACCGAATGACGCGACTCGCCGCATCCGTGACGTCGGTAGCCCAGCGCCGTCACGCGGTGCCCTAGAACATGGCGATGGGGTTGAGGGGAGAGCCCGTACCGCCCTCAACGACTAGCGGACAAAGCATCAGCATCATCTCGTGACGGCCTTCCTCCGCGCACACGTTGGCGATCGGCTCCAGCAGCGCGTTGTCCACCAGCGCCACGCCGAACGCGAAGATCGCGCTGTGCACGCCCCAGGGGCAGTCCTGCTCGCGCTCGTCGTCCATCATGTCCCAGACGAGGACTGAGACGTCGTGCTCGTGGATGAACTTCAGCGTCGAAACGTGCAGACCCGGTCGCGGCACGCCGGGAGTGCCCCACGGCGTTTCGCTGGCGCGGTCGTGCGCCTCGCGACCCGAGTGCACGATCAGCGCATCGCCCGGCCGCACCTCGACGCCCTGCGCCTTGCAGATCGCCTCCATCTCCGCGCCCGTCACCGGCTTATCCTTCGTTACGAAGGCCTCGCCCCGGAACCGCGGCACGTCCAGTACCACGCCCCGCGTGACGATGCCCTCCGACCAATTCGTTATCGCACCCCATTGCGTCCCGTCCGCCTTGATCAGGCTCGGGTCGGCGCCGTTCCACAGCCCGTGCTCGTCCCACACGTGGCACAGCGAATCGATGTGCGTACTGCTCTGGCCGTGGTACGAGATGCCGTAGAAGTCGATGACGCCGTTGACGCCGAAGGGCCGCTCCAGGGCGCGCATCCAGTGCAGCGCCGGCGTCGGGTTGTTCGGCGCCGGGTCCTTGGGGAAGGGACGGCTGAGCGACACTGGCCGCCCCTTCTTCGCCAGCGCGATCGCCTCCAGGCGCTTCTCCGGCGTGATCAGGTTGATCGCGCCGCGCTGATCGTCCTTGCCCCACCGGCCCCAGTTGTTGTTCTCGGTGAGGTACTTCTGCATCTCGGCCTGAGACGGTACTGCCTCGCTCATCTTCGTCGCCTTCTAGAACTAGCCCTCCGCGGGCAACCCGATTGTCTTTAAGCTGAGCACATTTTCGGGCGCTACTCGACGAAGGTCACGCCCAGCGCGCCGAGATTGTCGAACTCAACCCGCACGTTGTCGCCCGGATTGACGAATACCGCATCGGCCAGCGCACCCGCGAGGACCATCTGCCCCGCCCGCAGCGGCCGTCCCAGCTGCCACGCCCGCCGCGCCAGCCACGCCAGCGCCTCCCACGGGTTGCCCAGGATCGCCGCGCCCGCCGCCGTCGACTCCACCACGCCGTTCTTGCTGTACACCATGCCGATGAGCCGCAGGTCCAGCTCCGTCGGCAGCACCGATACGCTGCCGAAGATCACCCGCGCCGCCGACGTGTTGTCCGCGATTACGTCACCGAACCCGAATCGGAAGTTGGCAAACCGGCTATCGATAATCTCGACCGCCGGGAACACCGTCGCCGTCGCGTACAGCGCCTGTGCCGCCGTCACCGGCCCCTCCAGGTCGTCGCTCAGCAGAAACGCCAGCTCCGGCTCCGCCCGAGGGTGAATCAGCTGGCCGCAGTGCACAGGCTCGCCCTCCGGCACCACGCTCGAAGCGAGGATGTGGCCAAAGATCGGCTGGTGCACGCCCATCGTCTTCTGCTTCGCCTGGCTCGTCAGGCCTGTCTTCAGCCCAACCACCGCGTCGCCCTGCGACACGCGGTGGTCGATGAGCTGGAACTGCAGCCCGTAGGCCTCGTCCTCCGTCAGCGCCCCTTCCGGGTCGATGCGCTCGATCTCCTTGCGGCCGGACTCTGCTCCCAGCAGCGCCTCGACGCGCGCGTCCAGTTGTCGAGATGTCGTCATGCATACCCTCCGGAGCTTTGATAACGGCGCCAGGTTCAGTACGCGCGCCGCGACCAGGACCTGAAACGCTGCCTAGTCTAGCGCGACCTTCCACAACGCACCCACCGGATACATCAATCCCCGTAGCACACACCGGTTGGACGCTCGCGATCGGCTCGAATCCTGGTCGGTCTGTTGTCGTCTTTACACGCGCGTCGAGAGATCCTCGCCCGGTTCGAGCGTGGGCCCGACGGATCAGATCCTGCCGGGCTTAACCATGCCTTCCGCCGACCTGGTCAGCTAACGCAGCAGGCAGGTTGTCCGGCATCGCGTGATGCTTCGCGATAATCGTATTGATCTCAGCTCCCACCAGGAGGGCCAGCGTTGACCCGTATATCCAGGTGATAGCAATCGCCATAATGCCCAACGTCCCGTAGACGTGGTTCAAATTGCTGACATTCGCGATGTAAAACGCGAATCCCAGCGAGAACACAAGCCAGGACAGGACGAAGAGGAAGGCGCCCGGCGTCACCCACTTGAACTCCCGCTCACGCGACGGAGCCAGCCAGAACAGCAGAGATGCGATCACCAGCGCGGCCAGCAAACCGTAAGCACTGAAGACCCCCTCCCCGATCCATCCCGAGACGCCGAGCAGCAGTGGACCAACCACCGCGAAGATGATCACCGAAAACACGATCAGTCCAATGACGACCGTCAGCCCTACCTCGATTGCCTTCTTCTTCAAGAAGGGGCACTCCTCCTCCTGGTCCTCGATTCGATTCAGGGCCTTGCGAATTGTGCTAATCGTCGATGAGCCTGCCCATATTGAGCCCCCAAGCCCCAGCATCAGAGCTGACCAGCCCCTGGATTCCTTAACCTCACCGAGCAGGGAACGAATGCTGTTTCCCAGGTCCTCTGAGAACACCTGGCCAATCTTGTCGGACACCTGCCCTGCCGGGTCGGAGATCGAAAAGATGCTCCCGGTGACGGACGGCAACGACACCAGTAAGAGGAGAAAGGGAAGCATCGCCAGCGTCGCATGAAAGGTGATATCGGCCGCCAGCCCCGACAGATCGTGACGCGTGACCATGTCGAGGGCTTCCCTCGCCAGGCCTCGATAGTCAGACGACGACTGGGCCATCGCGTTTCCGGGAGACTCTTCAACTGCCATAGCCGGAGTCTATTTCGCTTGATGTCTCATTAGGCTAAAGGCAAGCACGATTGTTATTGCCGCGACCGCGACTGTTCACTCCCGTCGCGACGCGTTGATATGTCACGTAGATGACTAACGCCAGGTTGCGAGCAACCCGGAATTTAACTCGTTAACAGCCCCTCTCCTCCACCCGTTCTAATTGGGTAGGAGGTGAGACGTGACATCACCACAGCAACTTGTTCATCGGTATATTCCGGGGCCCGTCCAGTCGACCATTCAGGCATGGCAGACGTTCGCGACGGCCCTGCCCGCCGGAAGCCCCAGCCTGTCAGTAAACTTTGTACCGGCATTCGAGGGCTGTTTTCTGGTAGTCCAGGCCCGAGAGCGGCCTCGCCATTGGATGTCCCTTCTGCCGATGGCCGATATTGGTCCGCAGCCCGAGGCAATCCTCAATAGCTTCGTTGCACAACTACCAGGCTTAACCAGTGTCGCTCACGGAACCTTAACGGGTTGATCATCCTCCACGTGGGTCCAATGCCGGAGGACACCGTCGGGCCCTCCTGTGACAGCCCCGCCAGATTCCATTAGACGCTCCGGCAAACTCGTCCGGCAGGCTCAGCGTCAATTGGCTCCCCGCTGCTTATCTGAACGTTTTTTCAGCCCCCTTCGGCGAGCCCTCTGCTATCCTGATTTTCGGCTCAGGCCAACCCCCGTTCGTAGTCGCGCTTACAGTTCTTTTACCCGCAGCCGGAGGCCATAACACCGGCCGGCTGCTACCTTGGTGCTCCGATGGCAAATCAGGACCAGATCGAAATCACCCGTGAGCAGCTCGAAGAGCTCGTCGAGCAGGAGGAGTACGCCCGCGCCGCCATCCTCCTCGAAGACATGCACGGCGCCGACCAGGCAGACCTCCTCGAGAAGCTTGAGCCTGAAGCCCGCGAATCCATCGCCAACCTCATGAGCACCAACCAGCTCGCAGAGACGCTGGAATATCTCAGCGACGAAATGCGCGCCGACCTCCTCGCCGACCTTCCCGCCGAGCAGGTCGCACCCATCCTCGACCGCCTCGATGAGGACATCGCCGCCGACATCGTCCAGGAGATGGAGCCCGAGCGCGCCGAAGCCATCGTCCCCCTCCTCGAGTGGCGCGAGTACGTCGAGGAGCTCCTGGACTATCCCGAAGACAGCGCCGGCGGCCGCATGTCCGTCGACGTCGTCGCCCTCCAGCGCACCTGGACGGTTGAAGAAGCCATCAGCTTCCTGCGCAGGGAATCACCAGACGACACCCACCCTTTTTACCTCTACGTCGTCGATGACGACGGCAAGCTCACCGGTACCGTCAGCCTGCGAAGCCTCGTCACCGCCGCCCCGGAGACGCCGATCGCCGCGATTACCAGCGAGGATGTCCAGCGTGTTGAAGCCACGGAGGACCAGGAAGCCGTGGCAGAGCGCATGCGCCACTACAACCTCCTGGCCCTCCCGGTTGTCGACGCCGAGGATCGCCTCCGTGGCGTCATCACCGCCGACGATATCCTCGACATCCAGGTGGAAGAGGCCACCGAGGACATCTACCGCCTGGCCGGGCTACCGGAGGAGGAGCGCATCTTCCGCCCTATCCGCGAGGCGGTGCCACCTCGGCTCGGCTGGCTCATGATCAACATGATCACGGCCTTCATGGCCGCCTTCACCGTCAGCCTGTTCGAAGGCACCATCGGCCGCGTCGCCGCCCTCGCGGTCTTCATGCCCGTGGTCGCTGGCATGGGCGGCAACGCCGGGATTCAGACCATCACCCTCGTCGTGCGCTCCCTCGCCCTGGGCGAGATCGAGGTGCGAGACGCCATGCGAGTCCTCCACCACGAAGCGATCATTGCCCTGATCAAGGGTGCTGTCCTCGGCCTCATCGTTGGGTTCATCGCCTGGATCTGGATGGGTAATGCCTGGCTCGGGCTCATCGCCGGTATCGCCATGCTGGCCAACATCGTCAACGCCACCCTTGTCGGCGTCATGGTGCCGCTCGTCCTCAAGCGCGTGAACATGGACCCCGCCCTCGCCTCAGGCGTCATCGTCACCACCTTCTCAGACGTCATCGGCTTCCTCGTCTTCCTCGGCCTCGGCGCCCTCCTCATCGACAAGCTGGTCTAAGGCGTCAGGCTACTTGGGTTCCCCGAAATCAGGGTGCACCACGATAGCCTCGGTTTGCCTCATGCCCGAAGCTTGTTATGCTTACTACCAATGACGCTTCTCATTTCTCCGGAGGTCTCTAATCGTCCCGACTCATCGTCGGGGCGCGCCATTGGCTGATCCAGATCGGCAGGCTGAGACTATCGATGCCGCCCGCAACACGCCGCGGCGGATCACCCGGAGGCTACGTTAATGACCCCTGAGCTTTACGACACAACGCTGCGCGATGGCGCTCAGATGGAAGGCATCTCGCTCTCCGTCGAGGACAAGCTGCGCATCGCCCGCCGCCTCGATGAGCTGGGCGTCCACTACATCGAAGGCGGCTTTCCCGCCGCCAACCCCAAGGACGTCGAGTTCTTCGAGCGCATGCGTGACGTCAAGCTCAACGCGAAGCTCGTTGCCTTCGGCTCTACCCGGCGCGCCGGCGTCGATCCCGCCAGGGACGCCACGCTCAACGTCCTCGCCAACGCCGGTACCGAAGTCGTCACCATCGTCGGCAAGGCCCACGACCTGCATGTGCGCGCCGTGCTGGAGACCAGCTACGAAGAGAACCTCGCCATGCTGGGCGACTCCGTCCGCTTCCTCAAGTCCGTCGGCAAGCAGGTCTTCCTCGACGCCGAGCACTTCTTCGACGGCTTCTCTTCGGACGCCGACTATGCCCTCGCCTGCCTGCGATCCGCCGTCAACAACGGCGTCGATGGTCTCGTGCTCTGCGACACCAACGGCGGCACCCTGACGTCGAAGCTCCTCGAGACCATCGAACGCGTAGAGAGCGCCTTCCCCGGCACACCCCTCGGCATCCACTGCCACAACGACGCCGATGTCGCCGTCGCCAACAGCCTCGCCGCCCTCGAACACGGCGTCAGCCAGGTCCAGGCCTGCATCAACGGCTACGGCGAGCGCTGCGGCAACGCCAACATGCTCAGCGTCATCGCCGGCCTCAAGCTCAAGCAGGGCAGCGACGTCGTCACGGACGACCAGCTCGCCCGTCTCACGGACGTCAGCCACTTCGTCAGCGAAATCGCCAACCTCGCCCCGTGGCCGCAGCAGCCCTACGTCGGCCACAGCGCCTTCGCTCACAAGGCCGGCTACCACACCGATGGCGTCATCAAGGTCGAAAGCGCCTACCAGCACATCGACCCCGCCCTTGTCGGCAACCAGCGCCGCCTGCTCGTCTCGGAGCTCGGCGGCTCCCGCGGCCTGCTCGACAAGCTCGCCGACCTCGATATCGACTACCCCTTCAGTCGCGAAGAAGCCCGCGGCCTCACCGAGAAGATCAAGGAGATGGAGGCCCGCGGCTACCAGTACGAAGGCGCCGACGGCTCCCTCGAAATGCTCGTGCGCCGCACCCTGCCCAACTACGTCGCCCCCTTCTACATCGACGACTTCTGGGTCATCCTCCGCCGCGCCGACAACCGCGACGACCCCTACGCACACAAGGAGATGAAGGCCGAAGCCATGGTGAAGGTCGGCCTCCCAGGCCGTGGCGAAGCGGAAGACCGCATCATCCAGACCGCCGCCGAAGGGGATGGTCCCGTGGACGCCCTGGACGACGCCGTACGCAAGGCCCTCAAGGACTTCTACCCTGCCATCGATGACGTCCGCCTCGTCGACTACAAAGTCCGCGTCGTCGACTCCAACGCCGGCACCGGCGCCTCCGTCCGCGTCCTCATCGAGTGCAGCGACGAAGCCAACACCTGGCAGTGCGTCGGCGCCAGCACCGACATCATCGAAGCGTCCTGGCTCGCCCTCGCCGACGCCTACGAGTGGTGGATGCTCCGCCACCCCGTCTAGCCCCGCGAGAAGCCAGCTTCCGCAATCGCCCGTCGCCCGTGGCTTTCCAGCATGCTGGGAAACTACGGACGGCCACGCCTTATCGCGCCTCACGCATGCGGCCGGCAACCGTGCAAAGCTGGGCGCGCCGGTCACCGCCTACCTCGCCTGCTAACATAGACAGACGATGTCAATGCACTCCGCGGCATATTCCCGCAGCCCGATTCTCCGTATCGAGGGCCTCAAGACCCGCTACTACGAGAGCGAACGCGTGACCAAAGCGGTCGATGGCGTCGACCTGGAGCTGCACCCCGGTGAGATCGTCGGCATCGTTGGCGAGAGTGGCTGCGGCAAGAGCACCGTCGCCCTCTCTGTCCTCAACCTCGTGCCCTACCCCGGTGCCATCGACGAAGGCGCCATCTACTTCAACGACCGCAACGTCCTGGCCATGAGCGAAGAAGAGCTGCGCGACCTCCGAGGCCGCCACATCTCGATCATCTTCCAGGACGCCATCGCCGGCCTGAACCCCGTGCTCACCATCGGCCAGCAGGTCGAAGAGATCATGACCGCCCACGGCATCACCGACCACCGCGAATCGCGTCGACGCTCCCTCGAGCTGCTCGAGAGCATGGGCCTCTCCGACCCCGAGCGCATCGCCGGCCGATACCCCTTCCAGCTTTCCGGCGGCATGGCTCAGCGCGTCATGATCGCCACCGCCATGGCCCTCCAGCCCGAGGTCCTCATCGCCGACGAGCCCACGTCCGCCCTCGACGTCACCGTGCAGGCCCAGATCCTCGAGGAGCTACGCCGCCTGCGAGACCAGGGCGTCTCCATCCTTCTCATCACCCACGACTTCGGCGTCATGGCCTCCATGGCCGACCGAGTCGCCGTCATGTACGCCGGCCGCATCGTCGAGCAGGGCGATATCGACTCCATCTTCTACAAGCCGCGCCACCCCTACACGGCCGCGCTGCTCGCCGCCCTGCCGAGGCTCAACCAGGACGTCGACTTCCTCGTGCAGGTCAGCGGCCGGCCCCCGGACATGTCGAAGCTGCCGGCCCAGTGCGCCTTCGTCCCCCGCTGCCCCAAGGTCCGCAACGACTGCCGCAACCTCGATGCCCCCCTGCTCGAAGAGGTCAGCCCCGGACACTTCGCCGCCTGCTACAACCCCGTCTACCACCCCGGCGACGACGACTAAGAGCCCGGAGCCGCACTGACTCGAACGCCAAACACGGCTCGTCCTGAGCCTGTCGAAGGACGTGATCGTGCCGCGCCCCGAAACGCCCTGGCTCACCCCGAAAACGCCTCGTGTCCCACCAGCGGCACGAACGCACAGCCGCCCTTCCGAGTCACCGTCAGTCCCTCCGGCCGGTTCTCCACCACGATGAGCTCCTGCCCCGAGCGCTCCCCCACCGGAATCACGATGCGACCGCCCGGCGCCAGCTGCCCTACCAGCGATTGCGGCACCCTCGGCGCCGCCGCCGCGACCACGATGGCGTCGTAAGGCCCATCCGCCGGCCAGCCCAGCTCGTCCGTCGCCTGGTGCACCGTCACGTTGTCGTAGCCGTGCTCTCGCAGCGTCCGGCGCGCCCGCTCCGTCAGCTCCGGCACCAGCTCCACACCCACCACGGAGCCCGCCAGCTCGCTCAGAAGCGCCGCCTGGTATCCGGAGCCCGTGCCGATGTCCAGCACCTTCTCATCGCCCTTCAGCGACAGCTCCTGCAGCATCACCGCCACCATCAGCGGCTGCGATATCGTCTGGCCGTGGCCGATAGGCAGCGCCCGGTTGTCGTACGCCTCCGCCTGGCGCTCCGGCACCACGAACAGCTCGCGGGGCACCTTCCCCATCGCCGTTAGCACCCGTTCGTCCGTGATCGAGCGCCGCAACGACTCCACCATCAGCGCCCGCGCCGCCTCCATGGAGCCCGCCACCTGTCGATCGTCCTCACGCATGCCCCCATGCTATCAATCCGGCGGCACGCCGGCGCAGCACGCACCGTCGACAGCATGGGGTCAGACCAGCAACGGTCCACCCTACGCCGCAGCGCCACAGCCATGCAGCCCTAAGAGCGATCAGACCCTGATCGACCAAAGAGCGCACTGAAGGAAAACAAAGAACTGAAAACTGAAGACTAGAAACTAACGACTAAGAACCAATGACCAACGACCAGCAACCGCCCCTGAAGCTCGCCACGACCGCGAAGCGAGAGGCCACGCCCCAACGAAGCCCTAGAGCTTCGTGCCGATGTGTATGTTCGCCACCCCGAACATCAACGGGTCGATGCGCACGTTCGAAAGCCCCGCCGTCTCCATGCAGCCCTTGATCGCCTCCACGTCCTCGAAGTTATCGACCGAGCGCGGCAGGTACTCATACGCCGCCCGGTCGCCCGAGATCAGCCCGCCCACCAGGGGCGAGAACGTGTGGAAGTAGAAGTCGAACAGGTGCCGGAACCCCCACAGCTTCGGGCGGTTCAGCTCCAGGAACACGACGCGGCCGCCCGGCTGCAGCACGCGATTCATCTCCGCGAACGATCCCGTCAGGTCCGGTACGTTGCGGCCCCCGAACGCCATCGTCACAGCCCGGAACGTATTGTCCGGGTACGGCAGGTTCATCGCGTCGCCCTCGTGGTGCACCACCCGGGGCTGCTTGCGCGCGATGGACTTGGCGTGGCCCAGCACCAGCATCTCGTGCGCGATGTCCAGCCCGACGACGTATCCCTTGTCGCCGACGTACTTCGCCATCTCGAACGCCAGGTCGCCCGTCCCCGAAGCCAGGTCCAGCGCCCGGTCCCCCGGTCGCAGGTTGGCGTCCTTGGCAGCCTTCCGGCGCCACCAGCCGTCCATCCCCAGCGATAGCAACCGGTTCATCAGGTCGTACCGTCGCGCGATGCGGTCGAACATCGCCGCCACGACCCTTGGATCGCCGTGCGGCAGTTCAGGCGCCTTCTGCATACTCATCCTCGTGCAGCCCTCAGCATGTCATCAGTAATGTACAGGAGCGACCGCTAACGACGTAGCCAATACCCGTCGTGCCGCCCAGACGACGGCGAATGCCCGGTAGCCGACTTCGCACCCAACCTCGGCGCGCGCGTACCGAATACCGTAGGACCCCAGCATGCTGGGGCCCTACGGGTGTTCGTCCTCAGTGGTCGAAACGTGCCCTCGCCCACCCAAACGCCGCCACATAGGATCGCAATGCACAATCAACCAGACCGAGATGTCACAACCTCGGTGGCATCGGCCCTGAATCAACTCAAAATGCTGAAAGCCGCTGGAATCGTTCTACGGGAAACCGGCGCTCTCTACCCGAAGAACCCGTCCCCAACCGCCGAGAGCATCCACTGCGAAAGCTCCTCCGGCTGGTCCACGTGGATGTCGTGCGCCGCGCCGGTGAACTGACGCCACAGCACGCCCTCCGGCCGAGCGCTACGCAGCCGCTCTGCCTCCTCGACGCGCGTTAACCGGCGCTCCGGCGGCCCCGAGTCCGCGATCGCGATCATCATCGGCGTCTGCAGCGACTCCACCAGCTCCGTCGGCCGCTGGTTCCACATTGAAAGCAGGATCTCCATGTGGTGGTCCAGGCTCAGCCACGGCCGGATCGTGCCGTCTTCCAGCGTCTCGTAGTTGCCCATCTGCAGCTCGATCTGCTCGTCGCTCCACTCCGGGTGGAAGGCGTGGAATCGGGCCACCATCTCGTATCGCGGGATGCCCAGGAGGTTCGGCGGCTTCATGTCCACCGAGATCGTCTCCCACGTCGCACCCGGCCGCTTCGACAGGTCGATCAGGCCACCGTCGACCAGTACCAGCCCGGCCAGCAGCTCTGGATACCGCGCCGCGAAGTCGACCACCACGTTGCCGCCCCAGGACTGCCCCGCGACCACCGGCTGCTCCAGCCCCATCGCGTCGATCAGCGCCGCAAGGTCGGCCGTCACCTCGTCGAAGCCGTAGCCCGTCTCCGGCTTGTCGCTCCGCCCGTGACCCCGCTGGTCGATTGCGACCACGTGGTGGCCTGCCGCGCTCAGCGCCTGCGCCACCAGCTCCCACGTCTTCGCGTTGGACGCCAGGCCGTGCACCAGCAAGAAGTCCTGCTTCGCGCCGTTCCACTCCCGGATCGCGATCTCGATCTCGCCTGCGCGAACGCGGCGCTCAGCGGGCATTACTGCCGTGTCCAGCGCGCGCCGTCGGGATGGTCCTGTACCTCGAAGCCCGCTTCTTGCAGTGAGTCCCGCGCCCGGTCTGCCAGGTCGAATCGCTTCGCCTCGCGCAGCCCCTGTCGCAGCTCCAGCACGAGGTCGACAAGCTGGTCCTCCGTCTCGCTCGACCCGCCCGACAGGTCGCCCAGCGAATGCAGCTTGGCCAGCAGGTCAACCTTCTCGTTGCCCGTCATGTTCGTGTTGGCATTGATCGCCGCCGCCAACTCCGCCATCGGGTCGTCGGTCGCCTCGTCCGTGTCCGCGAAGGCATAGCCGGAGACCTGCGTTGCCGGGTCGAACGTCTGCACCACCGCCCGAGACGAAGACTTGAACGCCTCGAACGGCATCGTGTCGCCCGTCTCGAATCGCCGGCTGCCCCCCTCGCCGATCAGCGTCACGCCCCCCTGGCCGGAGACCGTCGCCTGCTGCGTGTTCGGGTCGAAGCAGATCGCCGTATACGCATCGATGCCCAGGATCGTCACCTCGCTGGGCAGGCAGCTCTGCAGAATGTCGAACCGCCGCGCCCCCATGTAGCAGAACCGCGAGTCGTAATTCTCACCGCCGGAGTTGTCGTCGTAGTGCGGCACCACCGCCAGGTCCAGCCCCAGCTCGCCCAGCAGGTTCAGGCCTTCGGTCCAGAACGGGTCCTCGCCCGCCTTGTAGATCTCGTACACGGGCAGCGAGAAACGCCCCAGAGAGATCGAAGCGGCGCTGGCGAAGAAGATGTCAGCCCCCGCCTGGAACCGCTGCAACACCGCATCCCACACCGGCGACTCGCGCCACTGCCGGATCGCGTACGTCGGGCTGCCCGGCCCGGCGAAGATCAGGTTTGCCTCGCGGATCGTCGCCACCGCCGCAGCCGTCTCAGCCGGCGTCGCGCGCTCCCGGTGCCGGAATCGCGCCACTCGCAGCTCCGTCTGCAGATGGTGCGCGTAGTACTCAACCGCCTTCTCAACGATGGCGTCGACGTTCGTCTCGAACCCCGCCGTCGTGTCCAGAAACACTGGCCTGGCAGGCGCACCCAGACGCTGCAACGCGACGCGATGCAACGAGCTCATCGCCGACATCATCTCGCCGGCGCCCACCAATGTGATTCGACCCGTCATACCTGCAACCCTCCGGCCGAACCGATTACCGCGAGCCCGATTCTAGCACCGCCATCCGCGACTCGCCGCAATCCCACCGCCTGCGCCCACACAAACAGAAGAGCCGTACCTCTCGATACGGCTCTTCATTACTCGTAAGCTCGTCAGCCCTAGCGACCCCGCAGTCGAGGGTCCATCGCGTCTCGGAGCGCGTCCCCGAACAGGTTGAACGAGAACACCAGGATACCGATAGCGACGCCGGGGTAGATGGCCAGACCGGGCTGCGTACGCATGTACTGGCGGCCCTCCAGGCTGAGCATCTGGCCCCAGGACGGGAATGGAGGCGGCAGACCGTAACCCAGGAAGCTCAGTGTCGCTTCCAGCAGCACCACGAAGCCCAGTGACAACGTAGCGCCGAGCACGATCAGCGCGAACACGTTCGGTAGTACGTACCGCGTCATGATGCGCTTGTCGCCGGCACCGACAACACGGGCGGCCTCGATGAACGGGCTCGCCATGACGTACAGCGTCTGACCGCGGATCACGCGTGAATTTGTTGGTCCGAACAGGGCCCCGATGACGAACACCAGCTGCCACAACCCCGAACCGAAAATACCAAGGACGGTGATCAGCACCACGAGACCGGGTAACGCCTGGAACACGTCCACAACCCTGTACAGGGCTTTATCGACCCATCCCCCGTAGTACCCGGCAGCAATGCCGATCGAGGCTCCAATCACCTGTTGGATAAACACCGCACCGAACGCGACCACAACCGCGGTCCGGGAGCCGTACAGCAGACGGCTCAGGATGTCACGGCCAATGGCGTCCGTGCCCAGCAGGTGCGCCGAGGACGAGCCCTGTAGGCGCGCTCTCAAGTCCTGCTTTGCGTACGGATAAATGAAGCTGAAGGTCTGCTCCAGCTGGTCTGCAATGTACGGCACAGGCTGGTCGCCCAGGCCCGCCGTCTTCGAGATCTTGTTCGCTGTCGCCGGCACCGCATCACCGATGATGAAGAAGATGATGACGATGATGCCGCAGACGAAGCCCAGCGGCTTCTTCCTTGCGAACGAGACCAGACCAGACAACATCCGCTGGGGGAGTGCCTTCTGCGCACTCGTTTCCCAGTTGTCGAGCTCCGAAACGTTTCCGATTTCGTTGACTGCCATGTCGGTCCTCTCTTCCCCTACCTGAACCGGATCCGCGGATCGAGGAACGCGTAGCTAATGTCCACGGCAATCAGCGAAAGCATCAGGATGACTGCGTAGACCAGGTTCAACCCCTGGATAACCGGATAATCCAGGTTGTTGACGGCATCGACCAGGTAACGGCCCATGCCGGGGATGATGAAGATCTGCTCGAAGATCACCGTGCCCGTGATGATGTTCGGGAGGAACACGCTACCGACGACCGTGACGACGGGAATCAGCGCGTTACGCAGCGCGTGCTTGTAAAGCACCGTGTTTTGGCTCAGACCCTTCGCATGCGCCGTGCGCACGAAGTCTTCTCTGAGCACCTCCAGCATCGTTGTACGGACAAGGCGGACCAGCCCCCCACTGGGTGTCAGACCGATGATCGCCGCTGGTAGCAGCATGATCTGGAAGTGGGCCCACGGGTCGTCCTGGATGTACTGGAAGTTAATCGGTGGCGCCCAGTTGAACCAGATCGAACCGAATGTAATCACCAGCACGGCAATCCAGAAGCTGGGGACCGAGTTGATCAGAATCGCGAAGCTGCGGAGGCCGTAGTCGGGCCACTTGTCCTGGCGAAGAGCCGCCCAGACACCCATCGGCACCGAAAGGATCAGCGCCATGATCAGGCCCCACATGCCGAGCTCGATGCTCACCGGCACGCGGCGCTGCAGCTCACCCAGTACGGAACGGCCGCTGTGCAACGATGCGCCGAGGTTGCCCTCGAGCACGCCCGTCGGGCCGCCCCAGAACCAGCTAACGCCCATCCAGTTGAAATACTGGGTGAGCAGGCTCCCGTTCAGGCCCAGCTCCTTTTCGAGCGCGGCCCGCAAGCCCGGGTCGTTACGACCATACTCGCCGATGATCAGGTCGATGACATCCGCCGGTAGGAACACCCGGAGGAACAAGAACGTCAACACCGTCACCATGAAGATGGTCGGTATCATCAGAATCAATCTCTGTGCTACGTATTTCTGCACGAGTCTTGCACCTCCGTCTCCCTACCTCCCGCGAAAAGCGGCTTCACCCGCCCGCCAAATTTTTGTTTTATGGCGTCAAATAATACGAAAACCGAGGAGATACAGATTCTCCTAGATTTCAGGTTGGCCGGAGACTAGCAAAGCGGATTTCTCACTGTCAAGACTGGAAATACGTTCGATTTATTCTCTACCACCGTACCTTCTATAGCTCCCGTCACACATTGCAGACCCTGTCTATTAGCGGCCCTCCATAACATGAAACCGCGTGGCGCCTCACGAACCCGCCGCGGCCGCTCCCCGACGCCTCCACACGCCCGGTTCGCCACCCCCCGCGCCGAGACGACTGCAGGCACTTCGTAGCTCGGCGCCCTCACCGCCAACTCCGATTTCTTGCGCGGTACGATTAATTTCGTGGCCAGCGTCTCGCCCGTGTCGATCTCGCCGCACCCGCTTCGTATAGGCAGTGAGAGCCGGTATGGAGCCGGTCACGATTTCCCCAGGAGCATCGAAATGCCGCAATACCTCATCAGCATCTATCAGCCCGACGGCGACCCGCCGCCGCCCGAAGTCCTCGACCCGATCATGAAAGACGTCTACGCCTGGTCCGACGAGGTCAAGGCCGCCGGCGCCTGGGTCTTCGGCGCTGGTCTCTTCCCAGCCAGCACCGCCACCGTCCTGCGACCCCAGAACGGCGAGGTAATCATGACGGACGGACCCTACGTCGAAGGCAAGGAGCACCTCGGCGGCTTCACCATCATCGAGGCCGCCGACCTGGACGCCGCGCTCGCCTGGGCCGGGAAGCTCACCCTCGCCCGCATCCTCCCCCTCGAAGTGCGTCCGATGCAGGGTGGAGGCTAGCTCCGATGCCTCGCTTCATGCTCGCGATGTATCAGCCGGACGGCGGTCCGCCACCACCCGAAGTCCTCGACCCCATCATGCGCAAGGTCGGGGCGGTGCGAGAGGAGATGCAGCAGGCGGGCGTCTGGGTCTTCAGCGCCGGTCTCGACCCCGCCGGTCCCTCTGTCGTCGTCCGGTCCAAAGACACCGGCGTGCTCTCGACCGACGGCCCCTACGTCGAAGGCAAGGAGCACATCGGCGGCTTCACCATCATCGAGGCTGCCGATATCGATGCCGCCGTCGAATGGGCCGGCAAGCTCACCAAGGCCAGCACTCTGCCCATCGAAGTGCGGCAGTTTGCTCCGGGTCAACCGCAAGCGTCATGAGTCCGGCGGCCGAGCTCCCGATCTCGGAGATCGAACGCGTCTTCGCGCAGGAGTACGGCCGCGCCGTCGCCGTCCTGGTCCGCGTCTTCGGCGATATCGATATGGCTGAAGAGGCGGTCCAGGACGCCTTCACCCGTGCGGTTGAGCGCTGGCCGGAGACCGGAGTGCCTCCCAGCCCCGCCGGCTGGATTATCACCACCGCCCGCAATCGAGCCATCGACCGCCTGCGCCGCGAGGCCACCCGCGAAGACCGCCACGCCCAGGCCGCTCGACTAAACGCTAACGATTCCGACGACACCCAGATCGAAGAGGACGCCGTGCAAGACGACCGGCTCAGACTGATCTTCACCTGCTGCCACCCTGCCCTGGCCCTCACCAGCCGAGTCGCCCTCACCCTACGGCTCCTCGGAGGCCTCACAACCGCCGAGATTGCCCACGCCTTCCTCGTACCGGAACCCACCATGGCCCAGCGAATCGTGCGCGCCAAGGGCAAGATCCGGGACGCCCACATCCCCTATCGCGTGCCGTCCGAGGCCGAGCTGCCGGACCGCCTGCGGGCCGTCCTCGCCGTCGTCTACCTCATCTTCAACGAGGGCTACACCGCCAGCTCAGGCGACCGCCTCATCCGCGACGACCTCTGCGCCGAAGCGATTCGACTCGGCCGTCTCCTCACCCAGCTCATGCCGGACGAACCGGAGGCCATCGGCCTTCTCGCCCTCATGCTCCTCACGGAGTCCCGTCGCGCCAGCCGCACCACCCCCGGCGGCGACCTCGTTCTGCTCGCCGACCAGGACCGCACCCTCTGGGACCGCAGCCTCATCGCCGAAGGCCAGGACCTCGTACGCCAGTGCCTGCGTCGCAACCAGCCCGGTCCCTATCAGGTCCAGGCCGCCATCAACGCCGTCCACAGCGACGCTCCCACCGCCGACGCCACGGACTGGCCCCAGGTCCTCCAGCTTTACGACCAGCTTTTCGCCCTCACGCCCACGCCGGTCGTCGCCCTCAACCGCGCCATCGCCCTCGCCGAAGTCGCCGGCCCCGAAAGCGCTCTCGCCATCGTCGACACCCTCGACCTCCCCACCTACCCCCTCTACCACGCCGTCCGCGCCGATCTCCTCCGCCGCCTCGATCGCCCCACCGAGGCCGCTGCTGCCTACGAGACGGCGATCTCCCTCACCGAAAACACCGCCGAGCGCCACTTCCTCCAGCACCGCCTGGCGTCGCTGCCTGCAGCACAAGACCAGGAGCCACCGCGCTCGGATCGTGGCTGAGACCCCGAACCAGACTTCGCCCTTACGCAGTTCTTTGTTCCAGAGGGAGAGGGGGCATCCCGCTGATTCAGCGGTGCGCCGATCACGGCAGGCGGTGTGAATCAGGGCCTATGCCCAGGCCGGCTCCTCAACACCGAACATCTCCGCAGCGTTCCGATACCAGATCAGGTCCTTCTCCTCCTCCGACAGCCCCAGCTTCTCGAAGATGCCCTCGAACCGTTCCACGTGCTCGTGCACCTCGTCCGCCGCGCAGTCCGAGCCGAAGATCAGCTTCTCGATCGCAATCTCCCCGCCGATCAGGTTGCGTTCCATCGCGTGACGCTCGATCGTGCGGCCGCCCGAAAGGTCCAGATATACCCACCGCCGCCATCGCGCGACCGAGGCTGCCTCGTCGTAGTTGCCCGTCCCGCCCAGGTGAGCTCCGATGATTTTCAGGTTCGGAAACGCGTTCGCGATCGTATCCAGGTGGAACGGCCGCATGAACGCCGCCGAGCTCTCCCGCGGTCCGCCCCGATACCCCGGCGGCGGCTCCTCGCCGGCAGCCACCTTGCGTGCCGTCTCGTCCAGCTCCCGTACTCGCTTCGCCGAGTCCTCGTTACGCCGCGGATGCCGGTTCAGCCAGTCGACAACGCCGCCGCCGATCACGCCGCAGTGGAACAGGATCGGCATCCGCAGTTCCTCCGCCGCCCGATATACCGGGAAGAACTCCTTGCTGTCGTACGGCATGCGCGTACCGATGATCTTCAGCGCCCGGTAGCCCATCGCATGCAGGTCGTGCATGCGCTCGTACGTCGTCACCTCCGGGTCCACCACCGCATGGGGCACAAACAGGTCCGGATACGCCGCAGCCATCTCGATGCAGCGTTCGTGCGTCAGCTCCCGGCTCGGATCGCCCGTCGAGCTTGACCGGGGCGAGGTGGTCGGGCACAGCAGTCCCGCCTTCACGACGCCGGTCTCCTGCAGCCGCATCGCCATATGCGCCAGCGCCGCCTCGGGTTCCTCCTCCGGCTTTCGCGGATTGCGCGGAAAATGCACGTGAATATCCCAGATTCTCTTCGGGGCCAAAGCCACGCTCCTTGCTCTCAATCGCCCACACCCACGACGCCACCACTCACGGCGCCGAAGTTCGTAATGTCTAGGCTGACAATATTAATCTCGGCATTCTCGGCCGCGATGTTCCCCCTCGCATGAGGACGCAGGGTCCCACTACGTGGCCCGCGCAGCTGGCAAGTCCCCTCCCGCCGTCAGCGACAATAACGCCCAGCCTCCTGGATTCCATGTCATTCTGAGCGAAGCGAAGAATCTGCTCCACCAGCACAGCACCCCGACACGCCCGACGCCACTCGCACCTCCGACCTTCCTCACCAACGCGCTATCCTCTGACCATGCACCCACCGAGCTCGCAGGCCACCGAACGACGCGGCACACGCCTCGAAGTGCCTGCTCTCTGCAGACCGAAACACTGCGTTTTTTCCCCAAAATCAATCAAACAATCAAACGAGGCGCCCCGATGGCCGAGCCCGTAGTCCTCTACGAAGCCCACGAAGGCATCGCCTGGCTCACCCTCAACCGGCCCCAGGTGCTCAACGCCCTCAACCTCCAGATGCGCGACGAGCTCTGGGTCCTCCTCGAAGCCATCGCTCTGGACGACTCCGTGAAGGTCGTCGTCTTCCGGGGTGCCGGCGACCGCGCCTTCTCCTCCGGCGCCGACCTCTCCGAGTTCGGTACCGCCCCCTCCTACACGGAGGCCCGTCGCGGCCGCCTCGAGCGCGACCTCTGGCACCGCTTCGCCCACTTCGAGAAGCCCCTTATCGCCGCCGTGCACGGCTACGCCCTCGGCGCCGGCTGCGAGCTCTCCCTCCTCTGCGACCTCCGCATCGCCTCGGAAGATGCCCGCTTCGGCCTGCCGGAAACCCACCTCGCCTACGTACCCACCGCCGGCGGCTCGCAGACCCTGCCGCGCACGGCGGGCCTTTCGCGCGCCCTCGACATGATCCTCACCGCCGAGCCAATCACCGCCCTGCGCGCCCTGGACTACGGCATCGTCAACCAGGTCGTCCCAAACAATGAGCTCAACGCCACCGCCGAAGCCATGGCAAGACGAATCGCAGACCTGCCTGCAAACGCCACGAAATCCATCAAACGATCGATCTGGGACGGCGCCGACGTGTCGCTTCAAGACGCATTGAGACTCGAGCGACGTTTAGCGATACGAAATGTCATGGCCTGACGCTTTCACCTTAATCGCGCGGCCCTTATCCTAGGCCTAATTACCAGCGATAAACTGATCACGAGGGGCAAGCGTGAATCCAGCCGAATTTCTGACCATTAGCAGCGCCGTCGTACCCGACCGCGAAGCCCTGGTATCCGGTGACGGCAAGACCCGCATCACCTACGAGCAGATGGCTACGCGGGTCAACAAGCTCGCCAACGCCCTCCAGGCGAAGGGCGTCTCTAACAACACGCGGGTCGCGACGATGGCCACCAACTCGCCCCAGGCCGTCGAGGTCTACTACGCCTGTGCCAAGCTCGGCGCCTGCTTCGTGCCGATCAACTACCGCGCCAAGCAGGAAGAGCTCTCCTACATGCTCGACACCTCCGAGGCGCAGATCGTCTTCTCGGACGCTCGCTACCTCGAAATGATTGACACGGCGCGAGCCACTGCGACCAACGTCCAGGAGGTCATCGCCTTCGAAGACAACGACGCCGGCGTCGCAACCTACGAAAGCCTCCTCAATGGCTCCCCGGCCGATGACATCTTCATCGAGATCGATGAGAACGAGCCTACGGTCCTCATCTTCACCTCCGGTACCACGGCGATGCCGAAGGGCGTAGAGCTGACCTACCTCAACCTCTCGCTCTACGTCATGAATACGATGAGCCCCGCGGACCCGAGCACGGAGCAGGAGAAGACGATCCTCTCCGTCACGATCGCCCACGTCGCGGGCATCACGGCCATCCTCTCCTCGATCTGGGGCGGCCGAACGCTGGTCATCCTGCCGCAGTTCGACCCCGAGATCTGGCTGGAAGCAATCGAACGCGAGCGCGTCACGCACTCCTTCGTGGTGCCCACGATGCTCAAGCGCATCATGGACTACCCCTACTTCGACAAGCACGACATCAGCTCGCTCAAGCTGATCACCTACGGCGCCGCTCCGATGCCCTTCGAGGTCGTCTGCCGCGCCATCGAAGTCTTCAGCTGCGACCTCATGAACGCTTACGGCCAGACCGAGAGCACATCGTCGCTCACCTACCTCGGCCCCGACGACCACCGCATGGACGGAACCGAGGAGCAGAACGCCAGGAAGCTGCACCGCCTGCGCTCCGTCGGCCGCCCGATGGACGACGTGGAGGTCGCGATCATGAGCGTCTCCGGCGAACCCCTGCCCCAGGGCTCGGAAGGCGAAATCTGCGTCCGCAGCGCCCGTGTCATGAAGGAGTACCTCAAGGCCGGCGAAGCAACCGCCGCGGCCATCGTGGACGGCTGGCTGCACACCGGCGACGTCGGTTTCCTGGACGAAGACAACTACCTGTTCATCACCGGCCGCGTGAAGGACCTGATCATCCGCGGCGGCGAGAATATCGCGCCCGGCGAGATCGAGTCCGTGCTCGAAAGCAGCCACCTCGTCGATGAGGCCGCCGTCATTGGTGTGCCCGACGCGGAATGGGGTGAGGCGGTCAAAGCCATCGTCGTCCTGACACCCGCCGCGCACGAAGAGGACAAGGACATCGACGACCTGCGCGCGCTGCTCCAGGCTTACTGCAAGGAGCGCCTCGCCAGCTTCAAGACGCCGGCGTACGTCGCCTTCGTCGATGAGCTACCGCGCAACCCGATGGGCAAGGTGCTCAAGACGGACCTGCGCCGTGACCACGGAGAGCCGGACAACAACTAGCCTGTGGACGAGAAGCCCCTCCGCCTGCGCCTGGTCTGGACCGAACCCGTCCCGACCGAGTGGCAAGGGCAGGCCACCGAGTTCGGCATGCAACAAGGCCGGGACGTGGTCCTGCCGGGCGTACTTCAACCCGACGGCACGACCACATACGAGACTGAGGCAGTTGCTTATACCGATTCGAAAGGACGTCTGCGCTATCGTGGTGCCTGCATCCAGGGCACGCCGGAAGAGCCGTTCGTCTACCTCTCGTGGCGTGTGCCGGGCAGCGGCTCGTGGGTTATGCGCGCAAAAGCCATGCTCTCACCCCTGACGGAAGGCTTCATCGCGGCACTAACCGATGGCACCACGTTGCAAACCAGCATTCGCCAGATGGGACATCGACCTGCTGGTCAGATACAGGAGTGGATTCCGGTCTAGACCGCCATCGCCTCGCGCGACATACCCACGGCCTCTTCCAGGCTCGCCCGCAGGCCCTCGTCCAGTGAGGCGGTCGGCAGCTTCAGCTCGACGTCATCGCCCTCACGCGTCTTGATCGTCAGGAAGACGTCGTCCTTGCCAGGCTGCTGTTGCAGCAGGCGGAACACCTGCGAAAGCCGCTTCTGGTCCTCGTCCTCATCAGCGCCTTCCTGCAGCACGAGTCGCAGACATTCACGTCGCGCAGGCTGAGGCGCAATCGGGCTGTAGCGTTCGGCGGGCTCTGGCATTGGAGGCGCCACTTCGGACGCAGGCTCGGGCGGCTCCGAGGGGTCGAAGCTGTCCTCGATCACGGGCGGTACATACGGCGAAGGCGGCGCAGCGGAGCGCTCGACCGGCGCATTTACAGGCGCGATTATCGGCGGGCTCGGACGGCTAATCGGTGTGGACTCCGTCGCCCAGACCGGCGGCAGGAAGTTCTCCTCGAAGCGCACCACGTCCTGGACACCTACGTTCAGGCGTTCACCGCGCTCTCGGATGCGCACCTGCATCAGCAGTACGCTGCCCGGCAACCAGTAATCCTGGGTGCGCTCGTAGACGTCCGGCCAAACCGTGACTTCGTAGGCTCCAGAGAGGTCCTGAATCTCCGCCGCGATAAACGTACGTCCGTCGCGAGTCGTGAGCTTGCGCGTCGAATCCGACGAGGCCCGCCATGACAAAGTCCCGGCCTTGCGCCGAGACCTGGCCACCCGCCTCGCCCAGCAGCTCCGGCGTGACCTCGTTGCAGAGGACGTTGACGTATCGAGCCAGCTGCGGCGCCGCGTACGTGAATGGGTGCTCGGAGAGCCAGATTCCCAGCATCTCCTTCTCCCACGCCAACATCTCGGCCCGTGGCACCGGCGCACTTTCGAGGTCGAGCCCTGCCAGCGGGGTCGCGACCTCGTCGCCGAACAGGTCGAACATCGTCGACTGACCGCTCTCCTTCAGCTTGATGGCGCTCTGAGCCATGCTCATGATGCGGTCCAGGTTCATCAGCAACGAACCACGTGCCTCGCTCTTGCCCGAGAGGCTGTCCAGACAGCCCGCCTTGATCAGGCTCTCCAGCGCGCGCTTGTTCAAGTTGCGCGAGTTGAAGCTGCGACAGAACTCATCCAGGGAATCGAACGCGCCGCCCACGGCCTCACGAGACTCGACAACCGACTCGGCCGCACCCTGACCGACGTTCTTGATCATCGCCATGCCGAAGCGAATCGCGATCTTGCCGTCCGGCATGTCTTCCAGGACGAAGTTGGGGTGGCTCTTGTTCACGTCCGGTACCAGAACCGGAATGCCGAGGCGGACACACTCGTTGAAGGCCTGGGCGATACGCTCGTGGGTGCCTGCGGGGTGGCTATCCGCACCCATGAGCACGGCACAGAGGTACTCCTCCGGATAGTTCGACTTCAGCCACGCCGTCTGGTAGGCGATTGTGCCGTAGGAATACGAGTGCGCCTTGTTGAAGGCATAGCCTGCGAACGGCTCGATGAGCTCGAAGACTTTCTGGGCGTCTTCCTTGCTGTAGCCCTTTTCCACCGCCCCGTTCATGAACTTCTCACGCTGCTCCTGCATGAGGTAGGCGATCTTCTTGCCCATCGCCTTGCGCATGATGTCGGCCTGGCCCAGCGTGTAGCCGCCGAACTTCTGGGCGATCTTCAGCACCTGGTCCTGGTAAACGATGATGCCGTACGTCGAGTCGAGGATTTCGGCCAGGTCCGGGTGCGGGTAGTGCACCTCCTCCAGGCCGTTCTTGATGCGTGCGAAGGTGCCGATGTGCTGCATCGGGCCCGGGCGGTACAGGGCGACGAGGGCGGCGAGATCGTCGACGCTCTCCGGCTTGAGGTCGAGCACGGCGCGGCGCATGCCCGCAGACTCCAGCTGGAATACACCGAACGTTTCGCCGGACGCCAGCATCTCGAACGTCTTGGGGTCGCCGTCCTCGAGATGCCCAAGGTCGACGTCGATGCCGTGGCGATCGCGGATCAGTTCTACGGCGTGTTCAAGGATCGAGAGGTTGGAGAGACCCAGGAGGTCCATCTTCACCAGGCCGATGGCGGCGACAGGCTCCATGGGGTACTGCGTCGTTGGCATGGCCTGCGCATCGCCACGGGCAGGGCGCGCGAGCGGCAGGTGCTCCACGAGCGGATCGCGACTGATCACGACGCCGGCAGCGTGGGTGCTGGCGTTACGCGCGACACCTTCGAGCTTCTTCGCCTGGTCAACAAGGCTGCGCACTTGCGAGTCGGCCTCGTAGGCCATGCGCATCTCTGAGCTCTCCTCGAGCGCACGGGCGATGGTCATGTGCAGCGCGTTCGGGATCAGACGGGCGACTCGATCTGTATCGGCGTAGCTCATGCCCAGAGCTCTGCCTGTATCGCGCACGGCGGCTTTCGCACCGAGGGTCCCGAACGTGATGATCTGCGCCACCTTGTCCGACCCGTAACGCTGGGCAACGAAACGCAGCAGTTCTTCACGCCGGTCGTCCGGGAAGTCGAAGTCGACGTCGGGGGCTTCCGGACGCTCCAGATTGAGGAAGCGCTCGAAGACCAGGTTCGCCTTTAGTGGGTCGATTTCGGTGACGCCGAGGCAGTAGAGCACGAGGCTCGCCGCCGCACTGCCGCGCACGCCGAAGCGAATGCGCTGCTCGCGCGCGTACGTGCCGATCTCGCGCACGATGTGGATGTAGTTCGTAAAGCCGGTCTGCTGGATCACATCCAGCTCGTACCGCAGGCGCTCATCGCCATCAGGGCCCGCATCCGGCTTACGGCGCCGCAGGCCGTCCCAGCACAGCTGCTCCAAATACTCCTGTGCCGTCACGCCCGGCGGCAGATCCGGTTCCGGCATGTGCAGACGGCCGAATTCCAGCTCCAGCTCGCACTGCTCGGCGATCTTCCAGGTGTTGTCGACGGCTTCGGGGAACTCGGCGAAACCGCGGCGCATGTCTTCTTCGGAGCGCACGTACAGGCCGTGCACCATCTTCATGCGCTTCTCTTCCTGCACCGTGGAGTTGGTCCCGATGCAGAGAAGGATGTCGTGGCTCTCGTGGTCGTCTTCGTTCAGATAGTGCGAGTCGTTCGTCGCGACGAGCGGGATGCCCGTCTGCCTGGCGAGCTCGACCATGAGCTTGTTGACCTGGTGGATCTCGGGTAGCTCGTGGTCCTGGATCTCCAGGTAGTAGCCGTCGAAGACGTCGCGATACCAGTTTGCGGTCGCCTTGGCGTCCTCCATACGGCCTTCCAGGAGGGCGCGCTGGATCTCGCCGGAGAGGCAACCTGAGAGGACGATGATGCCTTCGCCGTACTTCTCGAGGATCTCGCGGTCCATGCGCGGGCGGTAGTAGTACCCCTCCAGGTGCGACATGGTCACGAGCTTCATCAAGTTGCGATAGCCCGTCGCGTTTCGCGCGAGCATCGTCAGGTGGTAAGGCTGGTTATCGCCGGGCGGACGGTCGTGACGCGAGCGGGGTGCCACATAGCCCTCGACGCCAATGATGGGCTTGATGTTGTGCTTCTTCGCCTCGCGGTAGAAGTCGATGGCGCCGTACATCGCGCCGTGGTCCGTCATGGCGACGGCGGGCTGACCGAGCTCCTCGATGCGGTCCATCAGCGCCGGAATGCGCGTCAGACCATCGAGAAGCGAGTACTCAGTGTGAAGGTGTAAGTGCGTAAACATATGACTTGTAGGGCTCTTCCATTATAGCCCTAACGGCTCTTTTGCTACGGGATGCTTATGTTATCGTTTATGCGTCTTTCACGGGCAATCGCATGCACTTGCATTTCTTTGGCCTCAACCGCCGCCGCTCCGAAGCGCTGCTGCTCATGGTCGGGCAGCTGGTGTTGATTGCTTACGTCTTCCAGGTCGCAGCCCTCGACCACTGGCACACCAGCATGGTGGACGTCGAAGGTGTCGTGGGTACCAGTCAGCACACCTCGCTCCATCACGACCATTGTCACGGCGACGCTGCCTCCTGTGCCGACTCAAGCGCAGGCATCGCGGAGATATGGGGTGATCAGCTCGCTCCACTGCCGCCATCCCGGCCTTCACTGGCGCTTGTTACCGATTTGAACGCGACACCACCTGAAGATGCATTCGTTGCGACCCTGGCCCGTCCTCCGAGAGTCGCGGCCTGAGGGCCTCTGGTGCCCGATTCGTTTCAGGTTGCCAGGTGCCCCGCTTCAGAACTGTTTCTGATTCAGGGAGGTTCTAATTGCGCAAGTTGATATTGATCCCCGTGCTTGCCGCGCTGGCAGCACTCGGGTCGATTTCGATGGTCGACGCTCACTCGCGACCCATTCGATTCGACCCGGCACCCGGAACGATTCTCACATCGGCGCCGACCGAGATCACCGGCTGGTTCACGTCCGACATCCGGCGCGCCGATGAGTCCTTCATCAAGGTCATGGACACCGACAGCAAGGAGGTCCAGACCGGTGACGTGCAGCTTTCGACCGACAGGCGCCAGATGTCGACGGCCCTGCAGCCGGGCCTCGGCGATGGTCGATACCTCGTTTACTGGAGTACGCACGACGATGTGGACGGTGAGGTGTTCAGCGGCTGCTACACGTTCTTCGTAGGCCAGCAGGCGGCCGACGACGCCGTCTCCAACGGCGCCGCGATGGATGGCGGTGCCGATTGTCCGGCCAACCCAGTCGAAGAAGGCGATGCCGCGTCCGCGGCCTCGATCGAAATCAGCATCCCCGACGTGGTCCAGGGCGACAGCGCGACGCTGGAAATCACCCCTACCAACTTCACACCCCGCGCCCCGGACGGCACCACTGTGGACCCGAACTTCGGCCACTACCACATCTACCTGGACAAGGTGCCGACCGATATTTTCACGGGAGAGCACACTCACTCCGACACGGCTACGGGTGCCACCGGCTCATCCGGCGGCATGGACATGTCGGGCTCGTCCGGTACCACCGCTGAGTCGAACAACCCCGGCGGCCTGGTCGAGAACCCGATCATGTGGGCCGAGAACAGCTACACGTTCAAGAACCTGGAGCCCGGTAACCACACCGTGACCGTGGTTCTGAACTACGACAATCACACGCCGTTCAACCCGCCCGTGCTGGCCACCAAGACCTTCCGCGTGGAAGGCGGCAGCAGCGATTCCGGCGGCAGTGGCGTCCCCGCGTGGACGCTTGCACTCGGAGTCGTGGGCGGCCTCATTGTCGGCGGGGTCGGCATGAAGCTCGCTGGATCACGTGCTTAGTCTGGTGAAATCCCGATGGCTGCTCCTGGCATTATTGCTGGGAGCGGCCATCGCCCTCAGTCCTTCATCCGGAAGCTCTGTCGAGGCGCACGCGCTGTTGGTCCGGGCAGACCCGCCTTCGAATGCGGAACTGCGCGAAGCACCGACGATGCTCACGCTCTACTTCAGCGAACCGCTGGAGCAGGAGTTCAGCGACGTCCAGGTGGAGGACCAAAAGGGCAACAAGCTCACCGATCACGTCGAGTTCGATCCGTCCGACAAGGCGCTGATGCGCGTCTATCTCAAGCCGATAGAGCCGGGCTATCTGGCGGTGAACTGGCAGACGGTCTCCAGTGTCGATGGTCACCGCATCGAGGGTTCATACCCGCTAACGATTCTTGAGCCGGATGGTAGCGAGCCTCCAGGCACGGCAATCCAGGCCACGTCCAACGTCTCCGGAACGGGAGCTAACCCCGGCAGAGTCGTAACGAAGTTCCTCCTGTTACTGGGCGGCTGCGTGCTCGTGGGCTCACTTGCATTCCTGGCCTGGGTGATGCCCGGCATGCCTGCAACCGAGGCGGACGATAAGGTTGCTTCCTTCCGAGGCCGCATTCTGCTCCTCTCCGCCATCACCCTCGTGTTTCTGGGCATCGTTGGAATGATCGAGTTGCTCGTTCAGGCCTCTCTACTCAATTCCAGCGTCAATGACGCGTTCAACACGACATGGGGTCAACGCTGGTTCCTTCGAAACTTGATTCTCATCGAACCGGCCGCAGTCCTGCTCGTGATCTGGCGCATGAGGAGTCGAACGCAGCTACTGGCCTTCGGTGCGCTGGTGGGCGCCGCCGGCTACCTGGCCGTCACCTCGGCCGTCAGTCACAGCGCCGCCGGTGGAGGTGCGTTCTGGGCCGTCGCCTCCGATTTCGTGCACCTTCTGGCCGCGTCCGTCTGGATCGGTATGTTGAGCCTGCTGGTCTTGCTGTTCGCATGGGCGCGTCGCTCGCTGACCGAGGCCGAACGGTGCGACGTCCTGGCACACGCTCTGCAGCGTTTCTCGGCGGTCGCTGTCGTCAGCGTTACCTTGCTGCTCTTCACCGGCGTCTTCAACGGCGTCATCGAGTTAGGACGCTTTTCAGACCTCGTTGATACTGGCTACGGGCAGGCGCTGCTTATCAAGCTAATTTTGCTGGTGCCCCTCCTCGGTGTTGCTGCCAGTAACGCCTACCTGCTCCGTCCCGAATACCTCGAAGCGCTGGACTCTCCGCGAAACAACCGGCTGCATCTTCTTGGCGAGGTCGAACATGACCTCAACCGGCGAATGCGCTGGGAAGTGATCGTTGCGGTGGCCGTTCTGGCCGTGGTTGCAGTCCTCGTTCAGATCACTCCGTCGCGCGGACGGCTTGAGACTCCGCCTCAAGCCGGTGGAAAGTACATCAACACAGCAGACGCAGGTGATCTCCAGCTAACCCTGATCATCGAGCCCAACCAGCCGGGCACCAATACGTTCGAACTAGACGTGGCCGGGAGAATCGACCTCGTGGAGGGCGTTCGCCTCGAGTTCACGCCGGCCGATGGTTCAGACGCTACGTCGCGTCTCGACTTGCAGGGGAGCACGCCACCGACCTACTACATCGGCAAGGGGCCCTACCTGCCTACCGTGGGTGATTGGGACATTGTCGCCAACATCCGGCGGACCCAGGGCAACGACGTCCGGGTCCCGTTCACCGTCAACGTGGCGGACCCCAACGCGACCGTATCGGCTCCGCGAAGTGGCGGCCTGTTCGACTTCCCGGTGCCGCTGTCCCTGGTCTCGGAGCTCCTCTTGCTGGTCACCGGCGCAAGCTGCGTTCTCATCATCTTCGGGAGCATCAGACGGCCCGGTTATCCGGACGGTTACCTCGGTTGGGTCGTCGGCGAAGCCGCCGACACCCTTGCTCCGCTCCAGAAGCTGCGCCCTGTGTGGACTCTGGGACTGCTCATCGTGGTCGGCATCGGGCTGGGACTGGTTCTCGGCAATCACACCCACTCCAAGCTCTCATCAAATGAGGCGACAGCAGGCAATCCGGTACCCGCCACAGCAGATTCGATTGCCCGAGGCAAATTGCTCTTCGATCAGAACTGCGCCATCTGCCACGGTGAAGATGGCCGAGGAGATGGTCCTGCGGCGGCGTCCCTGCCGTTGCAGCCTGCCAACCTCTACGACCACATTCCCTATCACGCAGACTCATTCTTCTTTGGGGCGATGACCAAAGGTCTGGCAGGGGTCATGCCTTCGTTCGAGGGCTCGATCAGTGTGGAGGATCGATGGAACATCCTGAACTACCTGCGCGCCACGTTCTCCAGTACGGACCCGGTGAGCAAGTAGTGCGTGCTTCGGTCAGGGGAGTCGCTGTGCTACGATCGCGAGCGTGAATGACCTTTACGACCGCGTCGACAAGGCCCTCGACGAGATCCGCCCTTACATCCACTCCCATTCGGGAGACGTCAACATCGTGGACGTCAGCGATGCCGGGGTTGTTAAGCTGCAGATGGTTGGGAGCTGCCATGGCTGCCCCATGAGCATGCTTACCCTGCGCCTCGGCATCGAGCGGATCCTCATGGAGAAGGTCGAAGGTGTCACTCAGGTCGAAGCGATTCGGCCTGATGACATCGACTTTGGCGACTACGAGGCCGAAGACGAATCAGGGTCCTGAGCCCGGCACAGAGAATCGCCGCGAGCCGGCCCATACGCCGGATAGCCATCAGCGCGACCAGTCACTAGCTCACGAAATCATTGAGGAGCTCGAAGAGCTTCCCGGTGAGATCCTCGAGGCCGTTGAAGACTTCGGCGAGGAGCTCGAGGACTCGGCGGTCGCCCGTTGGGCCGTGCGTACGTACCTGCGCCTCATGGCGCACGCCCCCACCTCGACGAAGGGCCGGATCGTCGCGGGTATCGTGGTCTTCCTCGTTGTACTGGCACCCTCCCTGGCGCTGCTCTACTTCTCCCTTTCGACCGGTCAAGACGCCACGCAGGACTGGTTCGGCGAGCTCGGTTACGCCGGCGTGTTCCTGGCAAACCTGGCGAGCACCGCGACGCTCTTCGTGCCTGTGCCGGGACTTACCGCCGCGGCGCAGGCCTTGATCCCGAGCAGCGCCCAGACACTCAGCCCGTTCTGGGTAGGCGTCCTCGGCGGGCTGGGGATGGCACTGGGGGAAGTAACGGCGTACGTCGCGGGGATGGCCGCTTCCGTCATCGCGCGCGAGGAGGAGTTCAAGGCGCCATCACGACTGCAGCCGCTGATCGACAGGATCACACGCTGGGTCGACTGGCTGATGTCGCACTACGGCATGCCGACGTTGTTTACGCTCTCGGTGGTACCCAACCCTCTCTTCGAGGTCGCGGGCTGGACGGCGGGCGCAACACGGTACTCATTCTGGAAGTTCATGGGCGCCGTGACGCCGGGCAAGGTGTGTCGCGGACTATTGCTGGCCTATGTCGGCGCCAACGCCTTCGACTGGATCCTCAATCTCTTCGAACCGCTGGTCAGTGCCATCGGGCTCTGAACCTAGGTGAGCTCGGGGTGCTCCAGCTCGAAGGCCTTGTGGAGGGCGCGGACGGCCTCGTTGACGCGGGCGGCATCGACGATGCAGGTGATGCGGATTTCGCTGGTCGTGATCATCTGGATGTTGATGCCGGCGTCGTAAAGGCCGCGGAACATGCGCGACGCGAAGCCCGGGGCCGACTGGATGCCGGTGCCGACGATGCTCACCTTCGCCACCTGATCATCCGTGACGATCTCACCGGCGTGGATCTCCTTCGCGATCGGCTCGACGATGCTGATCGTGCGGCTGAGGTCGCCCTTGGACACTGTGAAGGTCAGGTCTGTGTTGCCTTCGGCGGAGGCGTTCTGGACGATGACGTCGACCGAGATGTGGTTGTCGGCGAGGGGCTCGAAGACGGAGGCGGCGATGCCCGGCCGGTCCGGCACGTTGCGCATGGTGATCTTGGCGACGTCCAGGTCGTGAGGGATACCGCGTACGCGGCTGAATGACTCCATGTTGATGCCTCCGTGGATGAGGGTGCCGGGCGTCTCCTTGAAGCTGGACGCGACGTAGATCGGCACGTTAAAGAAGGAGCCGATCTCGACGGCTCGCGGCTGCATGACTTTGGCGCCGCGGCTGGCGAGCTCCAGCATCTCTTCGTAGGAAATCTCGGGGAGCAGGCGGGCGTCCGGCACGACGCGGGGGTCGGCGGTGAAGACGCCTTCGACGTCCGTGTAGCGCTCGCAGCGGGCTTCGAGGACGGCGGCGAGTGCGACAGCCGTGAGGTCGGAAGTGCCGCGCCCGAGGGTCGTGACCTCGTACTCCTCGGTGATGCCCTGGAAGCCGGAGACGATAACGACGCGGCCGCGGGAGACCTCGCTGCGGATGCGGTCGGGCTCGATCGAGAGGATGCGGGCTCGCTGGTGCACGGCGTCGGTGCGCAGGCCGGCCTGAGCGCCGGTGAGGCTGACGGCATCGACGCCGAGGGTGTGGAGCGCCATGGCCATGAGGGACATCGAGACGGCCTCACCGGTGGAGAGGAGGATGTCCATCTCGCGCTCGCTGGGGTTCGTCGTGATCTGGCCGGCGAGGTTGATGAGGTCGTCGGTGGTGTCGCCCATAGCAGAGACGACGGCGACGACGTCATCGCCGGAAGCCTTGCGGCGGGCGATGCGCTCGGCGACGGCCTTGATGCGTTCGGCGGTGGCGACAGAGCTGCCGCCGTACTTCTGGACTACGAGTGGCATGCAGTCATCTTAGGCGACGTACCGGTTACGGTGAATTGTTTGATTGTTTGATTGTTTTCGCGGCTGACAATTGTTGTTTTGGCCCTGGTCTGTAGAGCACGTGTCGTGGGGCGGAAGTCGGCCTGGTACGGCTCGATCTTATCGGAGTTGACGTGGAGGTCTGAGGTTTCGATGTCCTTGAGAACGGCTGAGGCCGGAGCAGACCAAGAAGGCGAGCGCGCTATCGGGGCGTTGGAAGGTTGCCGCGTCGGCTGGCGCCTCCTCGCAACGACAGAAGCGTTTCGATTGGCCTCAAGGCGTATGAGAGGGCCGGTCTCAGGATCTTTGGCGCGAGAGTGGCTTCGGCCCCTGCCCAATCGACCGGCTTCAGGACGGACGAGCCTCCCGAATGCTCCGGATTCACGAGGCTGAAATTGTCGAGCTTCAGGCGCGAACGACTACCGTGCCGGCGGCGATGTCACCGATGCGCTGCTGGTTCTTCGAGACGGCGATGACGATGACGGCGACGATGTAGAAGGCGAAGCCATCGATGATGCGGAGGATCGTGCGGACCGCGACCTTGCCGGGCGTTAGCTCGCCTTCGGCCGCGACGACTCTTATCTTCATGGCCATCTTGCCGACGGTTTGTCCTGTCGCGACTTCCATGGCGAAGTAGTAGAGCAGGCAGAAGACGGCGTAGATGAGGAACGGGACGCCTGTCAGGCTGAGGTTGAAGCTGCTGCCGTCCGAACTCGAATCACCGAAGAGCACGGCAAAGACGACACCGAGGATCGCCAGCAGGACGAGGTCGATGATGCCCGCGACGATGCGAGCGCCAAGCAGGTTCTCGCGTACGGCTACCGGTGTGGTCGATGCGCTCTCATTCATGCGCGCGAGTCTAGCAGAACGGTCGAGGCGTATCGGTACCTAGACTTCGACGACCTCTGCGGTTCCGGCGCGCGCCTTGACGTTCTCGGCCGCAGCTCTCGCGTTGGCTTTGCTCGAGAAGGACTCGCCGGAGGAGGCCACGATCTGGCCGTTGCTGGAGCGCAGCCGCCACCTGTACTGACCGCTGGCGTCTGCGTAGATTTCGAACTTCATTGCTGCCTCCGAACTCTTCGATAAAGCTCGCTTAGTAAGGTCGGTTACGGAACTCCTGTCAAGATGGCAGGCGGATCGAACGTAAAGACCTCGCAGAGAGGACGCCACCGATGTCGTGGGCACTTTGGCTACGTGGCGTAGCTTCCCAGCATGCTGGGAAGCTACGGTTGGGGAGCAGAAGAAGCGGCGTGACTAGGCGATGTGGGCGCCCTGGGTGGTGGGTCGGGTGATGATGCTGCGGCCGCTGTAGCCGGCGGCGATGGCTGCCTGGGTCATGAGGCGGGCGATGCGTTCGGCGTTGTGCATTACAGAACGCGGCTACGGTGGAGCCTCCGCCGGAGAGGTAGGAGGCGGCGGCGCCCCCTTGCCTGGCGGCGGCCATGATCGGTTCGAGGCCCGGGAAGATCTGGGCTCGGGCAGGCTGGTGGATACGGTCCTGGGTGGCCTCGTCGAGGAGGTCGTAGCGGCCGGCGTTGAGGGCGGCGACGAGCAGGCCGACGCGGGAGGCGTTGAAGATGGCGTCTTCGCGCGAGAGCTCCTTCGGGAGCTTGCGGCGGGACTCCTGAGTCGGCATCTCGAAGTCGGGCACGAAGACGACGACCTCGAGGTCGTCGGGCAGGGTCGCCTGGAGATGAAGGATGGCGCCGTCCGGCTTGCGCACGTTGACCTGGAAGCCGCCGAGCAGGCAGGGGGCCATGTTGTCCGGGAAGCCCTCGAGCCGGGTGCCGAAGGCGAGCAGGGCCTCGGTGGAGTGGACGTTATCGAGGAGGGCGTTGCCGGCGATGAGGCCGGCGGCTCTGAGGGCGGCGCTGGCGCCGAGGCCGCGGGCGATGGGGATGCCGTTGTCCCAGGTGATGGCGACCTGGGGCGGGCTGCCGATGGACTCAAAGGCGGCCTGGATGCCCTGCCAGATGAGGCGGGTGACGCCCTTTTCGGTACTGCCATCGTCGCGACCGGTCTCGATGGTGGCGGTGCCCCACACGTCGACGGCAAGACCGAGGCAGTCGAAGCCGGGTCCGAGGTTTGCGGAGGTGCCGGGAGCGCGAACGGTGAGCTTCATGTAGGGAGTGTAGCGGAGGGCGGCGTTTTGCTCACGGGGGCGACCCCTCCCCCTGCCCCCTCCCCGTTGACGGAGAGGGGGTATTGGGCG
Source organism: uncultured Chloroflexia bacterium (assembly GCA_963731765.1). Lineage (GTDB taxonomy): Bacteria > Chloroflexota > Dehalococcoidia > DSTF01 > WHTK01 > WHTK01. Next base: position 3,122 of record CAVSWS010000024.1, on the reverse strand, counting down.
ATTCGAGAGGTTGGCGGTGGCTGCGCCGAGCGGGAGGTGAGCGCCTGGGCGTCGTTGGGACCCTTCTTTGTTCACCTATCGTCCGGTTTCAATGCGGGGCTCTCGCCAAGGGGGCAGTGGCAAGCACACGAGGCGCCTCCGGCAGCGTCAGGCGCATGTGGGATTGCCGCGTCGGCTGCAGCCTCCTCGCAATGACGCCTGGATGTGGGAACCTCACCCCCCGACCCCTCTCCGACTTCGAAGAGGGGAGTGCTGGCGGATAGGGGAGTCCTGGCGCTTCGCAGGCTGGTGTTGGCTCCGCCTGAGGCGATTAGACCCTGGGCGTCGTTGAGGCTCCGTCTTTGTTCACCGCTCGTCCGGTTCAATGCGGGGCTCTTGCCAAAGGCGGCAGTGGCAAGCACACGAGGCGCCTTCGGCAGGGTCAGGCGCATGTGGGATTGCCGCGTCGGCTGCAGCCTCCTCGCAATGACCGATAGCCTGCCGTTCGGTTCGACAGCTCGAAGCTCGCAGCTATAGGCTCGCTGCTCACCGTGCTAAGGTCTGAGCGATGGTGCGCGATGAAGGCTCCGGTGGTGCATCGGCGTTTGCTACGCGCAGCCTGACGATCGCGGCGCTGATCGTGGCGACCGGGTTCCTGGGATCCCGGCTGCTGGGTTTGCTGCGCAGCGTGATCATTGCGCAGGCGTTCGGGACGCGGCCGGAGCTGGATGCGTACTGGGTGGCGTTCCGCCTGCCGGACGTGGTGTTTCAGCTGCTGGCCGGCGCGACCCTGGCTTCGGCGTTTATTCCCACTTTCGCGAGTGTGCGGGCCAGGCATGGCGAGGAGTCGGCCTGGCGGCTGGCGAGCTCGGTGCTGAACCTGGTGCTGGCGGCGACGGCGGTGTTCGCGGTGGTCGCGTTCATCCTGGCGCCGAAGCTGGTGCCTCTGATGGCGCCGGGGTTGGGCGAGGGCACGGGTCGCGAGGCGGAGCTGAAGGACCTCGCGGTGCAGCTGACGCGGATCATGCTGGTCTCGCCGGTGTTGTTCGCGGTGTCCGGCATGTTCATGGGCATTTTGAACGCGCGGCGGCACTTCCTGACGACGTCACTGGCGCCGATGTTCTACAACCTTTCGATCATCGTGGCGGCGCTGATTTCGAGCGACGTGAAGGCGCTGGCCGTCGGCGTTGTCGTGGGAGCGGCGTTGCACCTGGCCGTGCAGCTGCCCGACCTGCGATTGGCGGGGATGGCGTACAAGCTGGTGGCGGACTGGCGCGACAGGGCGGTACGGGAGGTCGGCACGCTGATGGCGCCGCGGGTGCTGGGGCTGGCGGCGACACAGGTCAACTTCTACTTCATCGGCATCTTCTTCGCGTCGACGTTGTCGGCGGGGGCGATCTCGGGGCTGAGCTTTGCGTGGCTGATCGTGATGACGCCGTTGGGGCTGATCGGCATGGCGATTTCGACGGCGGCGTTCCCGACCCTGGCCGAGCTGGCGGCGACGGGTGACGCAGCGCTGGCGCCGACGCTACGAGGGGCGCTAAGGCTGATCGTGTTTCTTAGCCTGCCGGCGGGCATCGGCCTGACGCTGCTGGCGACACCGATCGTGGTCGTGCTGCTGCAGCGGGGGGAGTTCGACGTTTCGTCCACGCACGTGACGGCGAATGCGCTGATGTTCTACGCGCCGGCGCTGGTGGCGCATTCGGGCATCGAGATCCTGAGCCGGGGGTTTTACGCGCAGGGTGATACTCGAACACCGGTGGGCGTGGCCGTGATCGGCATGCTGGTGAACCTGACGCTGGCGGCGCTGCTGGTGGGTCCGCTGAAGCTGGAGGGGGTGGCGCTGGCGCTTTCGGTCGCGACGACGGTGGAGTGCACGCTGCTGTTCACGGGGCTGGTGATAAAGATGCCGGAGATTGTCGAAGGCGGCCTCGTAAGCGGGCTGATGCGTATGGCGATGGCGACGGCGATCATGGGTGCGGTGGTGGCTGTTTGCTACATCGGGCTGACGCATGGCGCATCGATGGACGTACACCGGGGCGTCGACGCGCTGACGGTGGTGGCGGCGTGTGCGGCGGCGGGTGCTGTCGTGTATCTCGGTGCGGCGCGGGTGCTGGCGCTGGAGGAGCCGTCGATGCTGCTGAGGCGCGCGGGCGGGCTGCGGCGCCGGGGGTGACGGGCAGAGTACAGCCGTCGAGGCGCTGGAGGGGCGAGCAGGCCATCGCGTCATCGAATGACCCGGGCGTTTCGTTGGGGATGAGGCGAATGGGACGCTGCTGGACCTGAAGTTCCGTCCCTACGGTGGTTCTCGCTATCGCTCGAAGGATTGGCGTGTCTCGGGAGTCTCTGGGCAAGTCGGACACTGCGGGATGCCGCTGCGCGTTCGTGTTGGGACGTGACCGAAAACGCTCACTCGACTATGCTGTATAGGATATGGAAATTTACTGGTTGGGACATGGCTGCTTTCGTCTGCGGGGTCGCGATGCGACGGTGCTGATGGACCCGTGTCCACCTTCGACGGGCTACAAGATCGGCAAGGTGCCGGCGGACCTGGTGACGGTGAGCCGGAATCACCCGGACAGCAACCATCGCGAGGCGGCGACGGGTGACACGAAGTTCATTGACCGGCCGGGCGAGTTCGAGGTGCAGGGCGTGCTCGTGACGGGCATGGCGACGGACGAGACGGACCGCGACGACGGGTACAGTCGCAACATCGCGTACGTGGCGGACATCGATGACATTCGGGTGTGCCACATGGGCGACGTGCAGCAGGTACCGACGGGCGACGAGGTCGAGGAGCTGAGCTGCGACATCCTGCTGTTGCCTGTGGGCGGTGGCCGGTTTCTGAACGGCGAGAAGGCGGCGGAGATCGTGAGCCTGCTGGATCCGAAGATCGTGATCCCGATGCTGTACAAGACGGATGCGTCGAAGGAAGACCTGCAGCCGGTCGAGGCGTTCCTCAAGGAGATGAGCGCCGAGGCGGCGACGCCGGAGCAGCGGTTGAACATCAATCGCAGCGGGTTGCCGTCGGACACGAAGCTGGTGGTGTTGAACTATCGCGGCGGGTAGAGCCTCGACGTAGGCCTACCGGCGCTCCCTGGCTTTCAGCGCTTCGAATGCCGGCTGGGGCGAGTCGTGGCAGC
>CAVSWS010000023.1:0-31852 GCA_963731765.1 uncultured Chloroflexia bacterium | reverse complement strand
CAACTTGCAGTCCTGCGCCGCTTGATCAAACCTTAGGCCACATTTCGAGACTTGATCTGCGAGGGGTGTTTGCATGACCACGACATTTTCTGAGCTGCCGCCACGCGAGAAAGTCGCGGTTTCTGCCCGCGACCTCTCGTCGCAGCAAAACGAGCGCACCAAGGGCATGAAGGAAGCGGGCGACCGCTCCGTTGCTCAGCCCTTCGCCGGCATTACGGAGAACGGCCAGCTCCGGCCCGGCCTGTTCTCGATCCAGCCGACCGGCATTTCGACCGCGCCCGTGAAGGCCGCCGCAGAGGCGTTCCTCGCGTCGCTGGGCGACCGCCGCACCGAAGCGATGTTTCCCGTCGACAGCGATGCCTGGCGCCGCTGGAGCAACGTCCACATGTTCCTCATGCGCCACGGCGTCTGCATGGAACACATGACAGAGCCGCAGAAGGAGGCCGCGCTGAACCTCATGCGCGCCAGCCTCAGCGTCGCCGGCTACGAGACCTCTCGCAACATCATGAAGCTCAACGAGACGATCCGAGAGCTCACCGGCCGCGACATCGAGTTCGGCGATGAGCTGTACTGGTTCTCAATCTTCGGCGAGCCGTCCGACACGCAGCCCTGGGGCTGGCAGGTCGATGGCCACCACCTGATCATCAACTACTTCGTCCTCGGCGATCAGATCGTCATGGCGCCGCAGTTCTTCGGCTCGGAGCCCAACATCGCGCCGGAGGGCAGCAAGTACGCCGGTACGCGCGTATTCGACGCGGAGCAGGACAACGGCCTCGCCCTGGCGCAGTCGCTCGACGCCTCGCAGATCGAAAAGGCGATCATCGGCGAGACCAACCCGCCGGAGTGCATCATCCCCGCCTTCGCCGACAACGCCGACCTCGAGCGCACCGGCCTGCGCATGGACGCCCTCAGCGCCGGTCAGAAGGACAAGGCGCGCGACCTCATCCGCACCTACGTCGGTCGCCTGCGCGACGGCCACAGCGATGTCTGGATGAAGCAGATCGAGCAGTACCTGGACGAGACGTACTTCGGCTGGATCGGCAGCCGTGAGGACGATGGCGTCTTCTACTACCGCGTCCACAGCCCGGTGATCCTCATCGAGTTCGACCACCAGGCCGGCGTGGCGCTCAACTTTGACCGCCCGACGCGCCACCACATCCACACCGTCGTCCGCGTCCCCAATGGCAACGACTACGGCCGAGACCTCTTGCGCCAGCACTACGCGACCTCGCCCCACCACAACGGGGGATAAGTCACCGCCGAAGCGAACCACCCATCGGGGCGAGGCATCTCTCGCCCCGATGCTTTTGCCTTGAGGTCGCTCCAAGCACAAAACGGCGCCGGTCTTGAAGCGCTCCGAGCCAAATCGCTGAAGGGCTAGATTCTTTCTGCGTCAGAATGACAAGAAGAGGTCCGCCACCTCCAGGCCCAACGCGTCAGCCTGAAGTGGAAGATGTCGAACAGGCCGATGAAATATCAGTCCAGGAAGGCGCGCATCTTCGCCGCCAGTACGTCCGGCGCCGAGAACTGGGCGTTGTGCCCCTGCCCTTCGATCTCCTCGACACGAGCGTCCGGCAACGCTTCGCCGAACTTCGAAACGCCGAGCTTCATCCACGGCAGGCTCGTGCCGCCCACGAGAAGCAGGACCGGAATCGTGATTTCAGCCAGACGCTCCGGTTCCAGGACGTAGCTGCGAGCGATGTTCACGTCGTCCGCCGCGGTCACGACATAGCGCAACTGCTCTCGCCAGCGCTCACCGCCGCGCACGCGTTCGATCGCGGCGTCGTCCATCCACATGCCGCCGCGCATGAAGGCCTCCATGGCGGCGTCCGGATTGCCCTCGGCGACGTAGGCGCGGATGCGATCGGGCAGGTCCGGCGGCACTTTGGGTTCTCGTACGGCGGGCAGCACCGGCTCGTACAGCACGAGGCGCCTCGCTGCGATACCCTTCATCGCGGCGTGCAGCACCAGCAGGGCGCCGGAGGAGTGACCAAACACGTCGAAGGGCTCAGGTACGGCGCTGAGGAAGGCGCGCAGGTCCTCCACTTCCGTGTCGATGCTGTGGTCGGAGCCGTCGCCGCTCTCGCCCCGGCCGCGCCGATCGTAGGTATAGATCGTGTGGCCGTCCTGCAGCTGCGCAGCGAGACGCGACCAGCCCGGTTGCTCCATCAGGGCGCCGTAGACCAGCACAATGCCGGGGCCTTCGCCGGTTGCGGTGCCGGCAATCTCGACACCGTCGGGGGCCTGCACGGTGATGCGTCTGCGGTTAGCCGTTTCGCTCATCGTCCCAAGTCTACGGGGCATCACGCTTGTATCCCAGAAGCCGAGAATTTACGATAGAACCGACCGACCAGTCAGTCGGTTTTGGGAGCTTGGAGCTATGCCTGCCCTATCGGTCCAGGAACAGGTCACGCAGGGATTGACGCCCCTGGTGCGCACCGCGAAGAGCCGTTGCGCCCGTCTGCGTACGCCCGTGCTCGCCTCTTACACCGGCCACCTCGGTCCCGCCGCCGGCTTCGACCTCGCCGCACTCGTGTCTCAACCGGATGCCTTCCTCTGGGACCAGCCCGAACGCGGCATCGCGATGGCGTCGGTGGGCCGGGCTGTGCAGCTCACGGCCGATGGCCCCGACCGCTTCGCCGCCGTGCGCTCTCGTCTCGAGGCCCTGAACGAAAACGCCGTCGTGTTCCAGGAGTCCGGTGCCGCCCTGCGAGCCGCCCCGATGGCGGTCGGCGGCTTCGCCTTCGACCCGCAGCGACCGGATGACGTCGCCTGGTTCGGCTACCCCGATGCCATGATTGCCATCCCGCGCGTCATGTTCTCCCACGCGGGCTCCCACCTCTTCATCACCGTCACCGCCCTCGTAGACACCGACACTGGACGTCGAAGCTACCGTAGAGGACCTCGCGACCCTGTCCCGCCGCCTCCTCGACGAGACCCGCACGCCTGCACCGGAAGCGGCGCCCTCGCACCTGCTCGACCCCGGCGAGGATGCGCGGCAGCTCTGGGCCGACAGCGTGGAAGCCCTCACGACCCAGATCGCCACCGGCCACCCCGACAAGGCCGTGCTGGCCCGGCGTGTCGGTGTCGAAGCCCAGGGCGCCTTTGAGGCGCGCGCGGTGCTGGCAAGGCTTCGCGAGCGCTTCCAGGAATGCACCATCTTCGCCATGCGCTCCGGTGAGTCGGTCTTCCTCGGCGCCACGCCGGAGACGCTCGTCTCGCTGCAAGGCGACCGGGTGCGCGCCGACTGTCTCGCGGGCTCCGCGCGCCGTGGCAAAACCGAAGAAGAGGACGCCCGCATCGGCGCTGAGCTCCTCGCCGATGAGAAAGAGCGCCGCGAGCACGCCTTCGTGGCCCGCGGCATCACCGAAGCGCTGGTCGGCCTCACGAGCGAAGTCGGCGCCCCCGAGACACCCGTGCTGCGTCGCATGGCCAACGTGCAGCACCTGCACACTCCCATCGAGGCGCGCACCGATATCAAGCGACACGTCCTGGAGCTCGTGGAGCGACTCCACCCCACCGCCGCGACGGCCGGCCTGCCGAAGGAGGCGGCGCTCTGCCTGATCCGGGAGCAGGAGCCGTTTAGCCGCGGCTGGTACGCCGGCCCCATCGGCTGGATCGACGCCGAGGGTGGCGGGGAGTTTGCCGTGGCGTTGCGGTCGGGGCTACTGCGCGAGGACGTCGCCACCCTTTACGCCGGCTGCGGCATCGTGCAGGGCTCGCAGCCGGAGCGAGAGTGGGCAGAATCGGAGATCAAGCTGGAGGCAATGCTGTGGGCGCTGAACGCGAGCCGCTGAGCCACGCTGAGGTACTGGGCGCGTGGGTCGGCAGCTTTGTCGACGAGCTGGTGGCGTGCGGCCTGCGTGACCTCTGCTACTGCCCCGGCTCCCGCTCGACGCCGCTGGCCATCGCCTTCGCGCGTCACCCGGACGTCAAGCTCTGGAGCCACCTGGACGAGCGCTCCTGCGCCTACTTCGCCCTCGGCATGGCGAAGGCGGACCCGACGCGTCCCGTCGCCATCCTCTGCTCCTCCGGCACCGCCGCCGTGAACTTCGCCCCGGCCGTGGTCGAGGCGTACCACTCGCGCGTGCCCCTCATCGTCCTTACTGCTGACCGCCCGCCGGAGCTGCAGGACCTCGGCGCCAACCAGACAATCGACCAGCACCGGCTTTATGGCCCGGCCGTGAAGTGGTTCTCGCAGCTTCCTCTGCCCGAGGCCTCGCCGGAGATGCTGCGCTACGTGCGCATGATCGCGGACCGCGCAATCGCCACGACGCAGCAGGCGCCGATGGGGCCGGTGCACCTCGACTTCATGTTCCGCGAGCCCCTTGTACCTGCGCCGTTCGACTACGCCGATGCTTTGCCGGCGGCCCAGCCTAGCCTCCGTCACTTCGAGCAACCTCGACTTGCCCTTCGACCCTCGCAGCATTGAGCGACCGCTCATCGTCGCCGGCCCGAACGCAGACCTGGACACCGAGACTGTCCTCGCCCTGTCGGAACGACTCGGTGCGCCGTTGCTCGCCGACCCACTCTCCGGCTTGCGCTGCACCGCTACCGTCACCGGTACTGTCCTGGCGAGGTACGATGCTTTCCTTCGTCCGAAGCCCGTGTCGAAGCTCTGCGACCCGGCTTCATCCTCCGCCTCGGCGACCCGCCTACCTCGAAGCCGCTGGCCACGTTCCTCGCCCGCCACCGCGACGTGCCCCAGTTCGCCGTCGCCCACCCCGGCAAGTGGCCCGACCCGGACCTCAGCGCCGATGAGCTTATCCACGCCGACGCCACCTCTGTCTGTGCATCCATGCTCAAGGCCTCCTGGCAGTGACACCCGCCACGACGAATGGCTGGCTATCGTCCTGGCGCGAGGCTGAATCGCAGGCAACCGCGGCCATTGATGGTGTGCTGGGCGAGCTTGATGGGCCTGACGGAGCCCTCCGTGGTCACCGACCTCGCCGACCTGCTCCCGTCCGGCAGCCACGTCTTCGCCGGCAACTCCATGCCGGTGCGCGATATCGATGAGTCTTCTTCACGGCCCCCGAAACGTCAGATCAAGCTGCTCGGCAGCCGCGGCGCCAGCGGCATCGACGGTGTCGTTTCCACCGCCCTCGGCGTATCGGCGCGCGCCGAGGGGCCGACCGTCCTCGTCATCGGCGACATCTCCTTCTATCACGACATGAACGGCCTCCTCGCCGCCCGGCGACACAACCTCAACGCCACGATCGTTCTCGTGAACAACGACGGCGGCGGTATCTTCTCGTTCCTGCCTCAGCACGACCAGTCGGAGGACTTCGAAGCCCTGTTCGGCACGCCGCACGGCCTCGACTTCTCCCATGTCGGCCCGCTCTACGGCGTCGACTTCCAGCGCGTCGAAACCCGCCAGCAATACCGCGACGCTCTAAGAGCCTCCTTCGAGGCGCCCGGCGTCCAGGTTATCGAGGTGCGCACAGACCGGGAGGCCAACCTCAAGCTGCACCAGCGCATCGCGGACGCCGTCGCGCAGGCCGTGTCACCGCTGGCAGGAGACCGGCAATGAGGCGTGTGTTACCCCTCTTCCTGGCGCCCTCCCCGCTGGCGAAGAGGGGGAGCCCTGCCCGAAGCCATGCTTCGGTGTCTGATGCGATGCCTGGTGCCGCAGGCGTTCGATGGCCAAGAGCCGGGGTAGCGGGGGCGCAGCCCATGCGCGGGGGGCAATGGGGGGTGTCCCCCCACGAAATCCTTTTCTCCAATATTCCTGAGCGGAGCAGCGCGAGAGCGATGCGTAGCGGCTATCGCATTGAGTTGAGCTCAGTCGGGAAGAGACCTGTCTTGAGCACCGGGATTGATTCGCCTCGCTATCGCGATGGCTCGCAACGAGGGGAGATGCGTCGATGAGCCGTGTTGCCACCAACGGCATCTTCCTCAACGTCGAGGTCACCGGCGACGGCCCCATCGTCCTCATGCTGCACGGCTTTACGCGCGACGCCCGCGCCTGGGAGCCCGTCCTGCCTGCGCTCGACGGCTATCGCGTGATCCGCGTGGACCTCATCGGCCACGGCAAGTCTGATGCGCCCGAAGACCCCTCGCGCTACACCATGGCGCACGCCGTCGAAGACCTCACGGCCCTACTCCACCATCTGAGCGTCGACAAGTACGCCCTCGTCGGCTACTCCCTGGGCGGCCGTGTCGGGCTGCATCTCGCGACCGCCGCGCCGGAGCGCCTGTGGGCGCTCGTCATCGAAAGCGCATCGCCCGGCATCGAAGACGCGGCGCAGCGAGCGGCCCGCGTCGAGAGCGACGAGAAGCTGGCGCAGTCGATCTTCAGGACGGCATCGAGGCCTTCGCCGACCGCTGGCAGGCGCAGGGGCTGTTCGCGTCGCAAGCATCGTTGCCGGAGGGCGTCCTGGCAGAGCAGCGCCGTCAGCGCATCGAGAACTCACCGCTCGGACTCGCAAACTCGCTGCGGGGCATGGGCGCCGGCGCGCAGGACTACATCCTCGACCGCCTCGAGGTCATCGAAGCGCCGTCGTTGTTCCTCGCCGGCGCGCTGGACACCCGATACGCCGCGCTGGCGCCCGTGCTGGCCTCGAAGGTCGCCGGCGCCGAGCACGCGATCATCCCGGACGCCGGTCACACGACCCACCTGGAGCAGCCCGAAACGTGGTCGAGGCTGGTGCGGCGGTTTCTCGACGAAGCACTCGCCGGGGGCCGAAGCATGACCGTTATTGCTGCCACCGAAGCCCCGGCGAATGTCGTTGCGAGGCACGCGGCAGCAGGCCGTGGCAATCCTTCAGGGTCTGCACCTGAGACGGACGACTCGGAGCGAATGAGAGCCTGCAAGATTGCCGCGTCGGCCTGGACGCCTCCTCGCAACGACAACCAGGTAGGCGTCTCCGGCCGCCCCATCGATTTCCCCATAATTGTTCACACTCCTGAGGAGGACTCATGACTATCGACTGGCAGAAGAGCGGCGACTACACCGACGTGATCTACGAGACGGCGGAGGGCATCGCCAAGATCACGATCAACCGGCCCGAGGTACACAACGCCTTCCGGCCCCTGACGATCACGGAGCTGCAGGACGCCTTCCGAGTCGCCCACCAGGACGACGAAGTCGGCGTGATCATCCTCACGGGCGCCGGTGGCAAGGCGTTCTGCTCCGGCGGCGACCAGAAGATTCGCGGCGACGGCGGCTACATCGGCGATGACGGCGTGCCGCGCCTCAACGTGCTGGAGCTGCAGCGCCAGATCCGCACGCTGCCCAAGCCCGTCGTGGCGATGGTCGCGGGTTACGCCATCGGCGGCGGCCACGTGCTGCACGTGATCTGCGACCTTACGATCGCGGCCGAGAACGCCGTGTTCGGTCAGACCGGCCCGAAGGTCGGCAGCTTCGATGCGGGCTACGGCGCGACGCTGCTGGCACGCATCGTCGGCCAGAAGAAGGCGCGGGAGATCTGGTACCTCTGCCGCCAGTACAACGCCCAGCAGGCGCTCGACATGGGCCTCGTGAACACCGTCGTGCCCCTCGACCAGCTGGAGGAGGAGACGGTGCAGTGGTGCCGCGAGATGCTCGCGATGTCGCCGACGGCCCTGCGCTTCCTCAAGGCCTCCTTCAACGCCGACACCGATGGCCTCGCGGGCATCCAGCAGCTCGCCGGCGACGCCACCCTGCTCTACTACCTGACCGAGGAGGCGAAGGAGGGCAAGAACGCCTTCCTGGAGAAGCGCAAGCCGGACTTCAGCAAGTACCCGCGCTTCCCGTGAGCAGCGAGCTTTCAGCCGTCAGCGGTCGGCTCTCAGCTGTCAGCCGTCAGCGATCAGCATCAGCCGAGCAGTGCGAGCACCCCATGCCCTCGTTGCGAGCCATCGCGGCAGCGACGCGAAGCAACCTCGGATCAGCGATTCGAGACGCACTACGACGCTGCATCGAAGGAGGGAGGGATCGTGAACCTCACGCGCGTGAGCTGGGCGCCCTACCGCATCCCCTTCGTCACGCCGTACGAGACCGGCGCACGGCGGCAGGGCGACGCATCGCGCCGGGTTGATCCTCCGCCTCGAGTCGGACACGGGCTTCGTCGGTCTCGGCGAGGCGAACCTTGACCCGTCACGTCCCGAACAGGACGCCGAGAGCATTTACGAGCCCCTGGAAGCCCTGTCGCGTAACCTCATCGCCGCAGGCCCGGAGGAGTACCACGAGGTGCTGGAAGAGCACGCGACCGGCAACGACGCCCAACGTGCCGCCCATTGCGCCCTCGAAACGGCGCTTGCCGATGCGGGCGGCCGGGTGTCCGGGATGTCGCTGGCCACGCTGCTGGCGCACCAGTTCGCCGGCGAAGAGTCGATCGTGCACGACCGCGTGCGGGTCAACGCCACGATCGCCCGTCAGCGCACCACGGATGCTGCTCACGATGCACTGCTCGCCGTGGCGTCCGGCTTCGCCTGCATCAAACTCAAGGTGGGCATGGAACCGACGATCGAAGCCGAGGTCGAGCGCGTCGAGACCATCCGCCACGTCATCGGCCCCGACACGAGGCTGCGTCTCGATGCCAACGGCGCCTGGGGGACCGAGGACAACGCCATCGCCAACATCCGGGCCCTGGAGCCCCACGACATCGAGCTCATCGAGCAGCCCATCCCGCCCGGCAATTTCGACGCCCTGGACCGCGTGCGCCATGCTGTCACGACACCCATCGCTGCGGACGAGTCGGTCGTCGACTATGAGACGGCCGAGAGCGCCATCCAGAGCGCCGACGCCGTCGTGCTCAAGCCGATGCGCCTCGGCGGCGCCAGCGTAACGCGCTACCTGGCTCAGTACGCGGCATCGGCCGGCCTCCGTGTCGTCATCACCACGACCATCGACGCGGGTATCGGCACGGCGATGGCCCTGCACGTCGCCGCCTCGTTGCTCGACGACGGTCGGGCCCATGGTCTGGCGACGGCCTCCCTGCTACGTCATGACTTGCTCGCCGTACCCCTCGCCGTCGAGCGCGGCCTCATTTACCTGCCCTCCGGCCCCGGCCTCGGCGTCGAGCTGGACGATGACGCCGTTGCTCGTTACGCCGGCGAGTGGCGGGAGGTCCGCTAGTGCAGGCCCCGGCCAGCATGACGATCCCCGACTGGTTGCATCAGCGCGCCCATTCCACGCCCAACCGCCTCGGCCTGATCTGCGGCGACGACCGCCTCACCTTCGCCCAGCTCAACGCCGCCGTGGGCGCTGCCGCCGATTACCTGCGACGCGAAGGCGTGCAGCCCGGTCACGTCGTCGGCGTGCTCTCGCGCAACAGCACCGCCTTCGTCGTGGCCGTGCACGCCATCACCCGCAGCGGTGCCGTGCTCATGCCCCTTAACACGCGCCTGACCACCGCCGAGCTCGCCTGGCAGCTCAGAGACGCCGGCGCTCACCGCCTCCTGCACGACGAAGCAAGCCACCGAAACGTGCTATCGCTCTCCGGGGCGAGACACCACCGCTGCAGCTCCTGCCCATCGAGGCACTGACAACCGCTCGCCCGGGCCCACTCCCCGTTGGCAAAGACGGGGGAGGAGTTGTCAACTTCGACCTCAGCGCCACCCACTCCCTCGTCTACACGTCCGGCACGACCGGCACGCCCAAGGGCGCCATGCTTAGCTACGGCAACCACCTCTGGAGCGCGATCGGCTCGGCGCTCAACCTCGGCCTGCACGAGGACGACCGCTGGCTGGCCTGCCTGCCCCTGTTCCACGTCGGCGGCCTCGCCATCCTGCTGCGAGGCGCCATCTACGGCACCACTGCCATCGTGCACGACGGCTTCGATCCCGCCCGCGTCAACGCGGCCATCGAGAACGACCACGTCACGATCATCAGCGTCGTCGCCAACATGCTGCAGCGCATGCTGGACGAGCGCGGCCCGCGGCCCTATCCCGCACACCTGAGATGTGTGCTGCTGGGCGGCGGACCCGCACCGGAGCCCCTGTTGCGGCGCTGCGTCTCGATGGGCGTGCCGGTAGTCCAGACTTACGGCCTCACCGAGGCAGCCTCGCAGGTCGCGACTCTGACGCCGGAGGACGCGCTACGCAAGGTCGGATCGGCCGGCAAGCCCCTGTTCGGCTCGCAGCTGCGCATCGAAGACGCCGAAGGTCACGTCCTACCCGACGGCTCTGAAGGGGAGATCGTCGTGCACGGCCCTACGGTCACGCCCGGCTACCTCAACCGCCCCGACGCGACGGCACAGACAATTCGAGACGGCTGGCTGCATACCGGCGATATCGGGTACCTGGATCCGGAAGGCTACCTCTACGTCCTCGACCGCCGGGACGATCTCATCGTCTCCGGCGGTGAAAATGTCTATCCCGCCGAGATCGAGGCGGTGCTGCAGTCCCACCCAGACGTCGCGGAAGCTGGCGTCTTCGGCGTGCCCGACGAGCGCTGGGGACAGACGGCCGTCGCAGTCGTCGTCCTGCGCCCCAGCGCCACGATCACAGCCGATGCCCTCATCGCCCACTGCCGAGAGCACCTCGCTGCCTACAAAACACCCAGCCGCATCGAGTTCCGTCACGAGCTGCCCCGCAACGCCGCAGGCAAGCTCGTGCGCAGCAGGCTGCGGGAAGACAAGGCTTAGCAGGAAGGAGCCAGGTCACATCGCCGTCTGAATGCGGCGCCATAAAGAGCTGCCGCCGGTACTTGATAGACGGTACGCCTGAGGCCAGCTTCTAGAGGAAGTCGCAGACATTCGCCATGCCGTCCTTGTAACGCTGGGCAAATTGGGGAAATTTTGCCCGCAATTCAGCTGGAGACTGGCGGGGGCTGAGGATGATGCCGGCGTGCTCTCGGCCCGATTCTGCCCAGGTAATGGCAAGCGCAATGAAGTCCCTGATGTTGTGCGTGAAGATTGCGCGACCTGAGGATGCGGCGAAGGCTAGCTGCTCCTCGTCTGAATGCCGGCGAGCAGCTCGACCCGCGGCCCGAGTCGTCAGGACGTCGAAACCCTCTGCTTCAAGCAGCGCCGCGAGGACAACGTCGACGTCTTCGTCGAGATAGAGGCGGAGGCTCACCGATGAAGCGTCATCGCTCTGTAGGCCGCCTCATCTGCCTCGACGTCTGCTGCGATCTCTTCAGGATGGCTCCGCCAGTAATCCAGCGCCGCCTCGATCTCCGCGATTTCGAGATGCGGCAAAGCGCGCTGGATACGCTGCGCAGGCGTCTCACGCTCGAGCTGCTCGTAAAGCTGAGCAATCGCAGAGACGCGCGTCCGGCTACCCCTGATCACCGAATGCTTGTCACCCGCCGCTCCAGCAACCTGCTCAATCAGCTTATCTCGCTTGCTCATTTCCAGCTCATTTTACAACTTGAATCAGAGGGCTTGGCCAAGCCTCTGCTAGCCCGCATGCGCATACTCCAGGGCAAGAAGGTCGTCGAAGCGCCCGCTGGCTGGCGAGAGGGCATCGATGCGGACGGCCGGGCTGTCGTCGTCGATCTCGGCGCCGGCGATGGCCGCTACGCCTATGAGTGCGCCCGGGGTGACCCCGATAGTCTCTACATCGCAGTAGACCCCGACCCGCAGACGATGGCGGATTACGCCTTTCGCGCCTCTCGCAAGCCCGCCCGTGGCGGCGTCGAGAACGTCGTCTTCGTCGTCGCGGCCGTGGAGGCCTTGCAGCCGGAGCTGAAAGGCATCGCGAAGAAGGTGCGAGTCAACTTCCCCTGGGGCAGCCTCATGCGCGGACTCCTGGAGCCCCAGCCCGCCGTCCTCACCGCAATCACGTCGCTGCTGAACGGCCCCGGCGTCATCGAAGTGGTCATGTCGTACCACCCGGAGCACGACACGAATGCCTTCGCCGGCGAACCGCTTCCCCCGCTGGACGAGGCCTACATCGAATCGACTCTTGTCCCCGCTTACGCGGCCGCGGGCTTTGCTATCACGCAGCACCGGCGCATGACGCAGGACGAAGCGATCGCGCTGCCATCGACCTGGGGGAGGCGGCTGCTGCATGCGCGGCCGCGCGACGTCTACTTCCTGTCGCTCGAGCCCGTGCCCCGCGAGGCGTGATGAGCTAATCTTTGGGCCAGGCCTCGCGAGACACGCACCTAGAACCCGGAGCCAGAGCATGCAACCCACACGCACATTGATGTTTGTGCCCTCCAACCGCGCCAACATGGTACAGAAGGCAATCGGCACTCCCGCCGACGTTATCGTCCTCGACCTCGAAGACGCCGTACCGCCGCCCGAAAAGGCCGCCGCGCGCGAGACGGTCCGAGCTTCGATCGACACGCTGGCCGCCGCGGGCAAGACCGTGCATGTGCGCATCAACAACCTCGAAACCGGCCTGACGCGCGACGATCTTGCTGCCGTCATCGCGCCGGGACTGAAAGCGCTGCTCTACCCCAAGGCGCAATCGGCCCAGGAAATCCGGGACCTCGACGTGTTAATTCGCGAGCGCGAGTACCACACCGAAGGCGTCACGCCGGGCGATACAGCGCTCATTCCCATGATCGAGACCGCCATGGCTGTGCTGCGTTGCGAAGACATCGCCAGGGCCTCGAGCCGCATCGTTGGCCTCGCGCTGGGCGGCGAGGACTACTGCGCCGATATCGGCGTGCCGCGTACGAAGGAAGCACGCGAGCTGGAGCACATCCGCCGCACCATGATTCACGTCTGCATCGCCTACGGCCTGCGACCGCTCGATGGCATTTACGCCGTGCTCGGGGACGAGGACGGACTGCGCGCCGATGCGGCTTATGCGCGCTCCATCGGCATGAAGGGCAAGTACGTCGTGCACCCGGAGCAGGTCGTGCCCGTTAACGAGGTGTTCTCTCCCACGGAGGCGGAGCTTGCAGCCGCCCGCCAGATCGTCACGGAGTTCGATGCCGCCACGGCAGCCGGGCATGGCACCGTACGCATCGCCGGCCAGATGGTCGATATCCCGATCGTGAACCGCGCCCGCGATCTTATTGCCTACGCCGAGGCGATCGCCCGGCAAGCCTGACGGCCGTCATCTTCTGAAATCAGAGAGCCGGCCCCACCCGGCCGGCTCTCTGTACCCTTTTGTAGTTCTCGAGACTTCGCTCGGGTCTAGCTCCAGACCCTGCGCAATGCTTCGCGGCGGATGTCTTCGCGCACGCCGGCAATCTTGAACCCCATGTCGCGCACCTGGCGCACGACTTCTACCATGTCATCGCTCTTCGGGCCTCGCAGCACCGGGTCGAGCTCCTGGGACATCGAAACAACGATGCTGATCGCCTCTTCGGCCACCTTCTTACCCGCATCCGTGAGCCCTACCCAGACCACACGGCGGTCCTGGCGGTCCCGGGTACGGGTGATCAGATCGCGGTCTTCCAGACGGTTCAGGAGGCCGCTCACGCTGTGCGTTTCCTGCAACAGCAGAGCTGCCAGCATAGAAGGCGTCAAGTTTTCCTTGGCGAAGTAAACCAGGGCCAGGATCCTCTGTTGCGCGACGCTGAGATGCAAATGGCTCAGGCGCTTCTCAAGCCCACGCTGGGCGACGTTGCCCGCATCTACGAGGGTCATCAAGGGAAGAGTCTCGGTGCGGATATTGTCTTTATCGAGTCCGGCCAACTATGCCTCCATTCCTCCTCGGCATCCTTTTACCTATTTAAGATTCGATGCCGAACGTGTGTAATTCTAGGTAGGATGATATCAGCATCCGTCCTATACACAATAACGAAAGTTCGTCTTCGCGAGGCTTAATCATAAGAAATAGGGATTGCCATAGAGATACCTTGATCTGTTATGAGCAATTTCCGGATTCCCAACCTAATTATATGGAAATTTGCTTCTCATGTCCCTGTTCACGGCCTTCCCCAGTTTCAACCGTGACGAACCATAAACCGTGACACCATGCGCTTCGGACTGTATTCGCCATCCCAATGGTCTTTCGATCAGGTTCCAGCAGCCCATCTCCGGACAACGAGATACTCTGCTATAATCTCTCGCGGTGCTGCGAGTGCAGCTATCTCATGGGAGGAGCAGCCCCGACTCCAGGTCGGGGTAATTTATGCCCGCAACAGTAGTCATCGGCGGACAATGGGGAGACGAAGGTAAGGGCCGGGTCGTAGACCTGATCGCTCGCGATGCCGGTGTCATCGCCCGCTACTCCGCCGGCAACAATGCCGGACACACCATCATCAACGACCTCGGGTTGTTTGCGCTGCATATCGTGCCTGCGGGCATCTTCTACCCCGAGAAGACGTGCATCATCGGTAACGGTATGGCGGTCGACCCCGCCGTGCTCCTCGAGGAGATCGACACGCTGGAGGCGCGCGGCGTCAGCACGGAGCGTCTCTCCATCAGCAACCGGGCGCACGTCGTCATGCCCTACCACCCCATCATCGACCAGCTGGACGAGAAGCTGCGCGGCGCTGCTGCTGTCGGCACCACCGGGCGCGGCATCGGCCCCTGCTTCACCGACAAGGTGGCCCGACTGGGCGTGCGCATGGGCGACCTGTGCGACCCCAAGGCGTTCCGAGAGCGCCTGTCTTTTGTCCTTCCCTACAAGAATGCCGTCCTCACGAAGCTCTACGAGACCGAGCCTTTGTCCTTCGACGAGGTCTACGACCGCTACAGCGAGCTCGCAGCCCGGCTCAAGGACCGCGTCACGGATACGTCCGTAATCGCCCGAGAGGCTCTTGCCGCCGGCGAGAAGCTGCTGCTGGAAGGCGCCCAGGGTGCTCTACTGGACCTCGATGGCGGCACCTATGACTACGTCACGTCTTCCGTACCGTCGTCCACGGCTGCCGGCGCTGCCATCGGCATGGGAATTGGTCCGGCCGACATCACGAAGGTCGTTGGCGTCTACAAGGCGTACATGACTCGCGTCGGCAACGGCCCTATGCCCACGGAGCTCCACGACGAAACCGGCGACATCCTGCGCACCCAGGGCCCGCGCCCGGAGGTCGGCACCACGACGGGCCGCGCCCGCCGCACCGGCTGGTTCGACGCCGTCGTCTCCCGCTACAGCGCCGACGTGAACAGCGTGACGTCGATCGCTCTGACTCGCCTCGATGTGCTCGACCCCTTCCCCTCGATCCTCGTGTGCACCGGCTACCAGATCGGTGGCAAGGAAATGCACGTACCGCCGGCAAGCATCGCTGATTTCAACAGCGCCAAGCCGATCTACGAAGAGCTGCCCGGCTGGCAGTCTGACAGCTCCACCGCTCGCCGCTTCGAAGACCTGCCGGAGAACGCGCAGAACTACATCCGTCGCGTCGGCCAGCTCATCGGCAAGCAGATCGAGATTGTCTCGGTAGGCCCGGAGCGCGAGCAGGTCATCATCGTCGACCGGCCCCTCTAAATCACCCGAGAGGCGCCTCTACCCTCGACCACATCGGGCGGGAGGCGAATAATAAATAACGTGACCGTACAGGACGTTCCTGATCATCTTGCGCCCGGCCTGAAGCTCGTCATCGTGGGCATCAACCCCGGTGTACGCTCCGGTGCCACGGGCCATCACTACGCTTACCCCGGCAACCACTTCTGGCCTCTGCTGAACCAGTCCGGCCTGCTCCCAGAGCCCCTGAACTACGAGACCGACTACCGTGCCCTCGAGTTCGGCATCGGCCTCACGAACCTTTGCGACCGCACGACCCGAGAGGCCAACGATCTCACGCGCGAGGAGCTGGCCGCAGGGGCCGCCGACCTGCGCGAGAAGCTCCTGCGCTATCGACCCGGCGTCATCTGCTTCAACGGCATGAGCATCTATCAGGCCTTCGCCGGCATCAAGAAAGTCCAGCCTGGTCTGCAAGCGGAGCGCCTCGGCGATAGCCTGCTGTACGTGATGCCCTCGTCCAGTGGCCGTACCGCTGCCTACCCTCGGCAGAAGAAGCTCGCGTACTACCACGAGCTTCGTGACCTGGTCGAAGAGGTCGCGGCCAGGATGGCGACCGCATGAGGGAGGGCGCCATGGGATCCAGCTACGACGCGTCTCCAAACCCACGCGGCGAACGCGGCATCTTCTCACCGCGTCTGGACGATTTTCTCGACCAGTTGCAGGAAGGCGAGACGCCGAACTCCGGCACCTTCTGCGCCTTCTGCTACAACCCGATGGTGCCCGACGCCACGCGCTGCGACCACTGCGGGCAGGTCGTTGCGGAGCGACCACCCATCAACTCCGTTCCTCGCGACGTCGTGCTGATGCACCGTCGCATGCGCAAGCGGGAGAGCGTCATCGTCAACGCCTTCGCCTTCTTCGGCCTTGGTCTTGGTCTCGCTCTGTTCCTGGGGATGGTGGCGATCAACGTGCTCTACCTGAACAAGGCGCTGTGGTTCTTCCTCACCGCCACCGTCGTCTTCCTGGTGGCCAGCCGCATTTTCGCCGGCATCATCGGCGGTGTGATCGGGGACGAAATCGGCTACCAGTACGGCCATAAGAAGCTGGCCGAAGACTGGCGAAAGCATGTCGCCGAGCGCGAAGGCTCCCGCCGCGAGACGTAGCCCCGGGCAGACCAACCAATAAGAAAGGCCGGAATCAGTTCCGGCCTTTGTCCTGGTGCGTAAAGAGGCTCCTACACCCTGACGGGCAGGTCGACCTCGGACTCGTAGCGGCTAACGACGCTCATCAGCTTCGCCGAGGCGGCATCGTCCAGGTCCCACAGAGGCAGCCGCACGCCGCCTACCTTGAAGCCGAGCTTGTTCATGGCGTGCTTCACCGGCACGGGGTTCGCCGCCACCGTCATCAGCGAGGACATCAGCGGCAGCATGTGGCGGTGACGCGACGCCGCTTCGACCACCTTGCCGGCGACGAAGTCATCGATGATCGCTCGCATCTGGCGCGCGAAGATGTTCGAGCAGGTGCAGATCACGCCGTAGCCGCCCACGGAAAGCAGGGGCAGCGTCACGGAGTCGTCGCCGCTCCAGACGTAGAAGTCCGGCCCGGCGTCTGCGATGATCGTCGCCATCGCATCGAGGCTGCCGCTCGCTTCCTTCACGCCGATCACGTTGGGGATCTCCTGTGCGGCCCGCACGATCGTCTCCGGCAGCATGTTGATCGCCGTTCGGCCCGGGATGTTGTACATGACGCAGGGGATATCGACCGCCGAAGCAATTGCCTCGAAGTGGCGGAACATGCCCTCCTGCGTCGGCTTGTTGTAGTACGGCACCGTCAGCAGCAGGCCATCGACGCCGATCTGCTCAGCTTCCTTGGAGGCCTCCACGCTCTCGCGCGTGTTGTAGGTGCTCGTGCCTGCGATAACGGCTGCGTCTTTGCCCACTGCCTCGATGACGGCCGCATACAGCTTCGTCTTCTCATCGTGCGTGAGCGTGGGCACTTCGCCGGTCGTGCCGGTGACCACGATGCCGTCGCCGCCCGCATCGATAATCGATCGCGCAAGGAGCTGCGCCTGCTTGTAGTCGACCTCTCCGGCGTCGTCAAACGGCGTGACCATCGCGGTCAGCAGCCGGCCGAAAGGTGCGCTATGCGTTCCATTACGCTCAGCCATAACAGTCCTCCGAGCGAGCTAAAGAAGTAGCAGGCCGTGCACAGCTATCGGCGGGGTGCCGAGACGGCGTGGTTGACAGTATACGGCCTGAATCCAGCGTGCGCCCGTTAGATCAGGTTGCGCGAAATCAGCTCTTCGGCGATCTGCAGGGCGTTCAAGGCCGCTCCCTTGCGCAGGTTGTCGCCCACCGTCCAGAAGGCGATGCCGTTGTCGCAAGAGATGTCACGGCGCACACGGCCGACGTAGACCGGGTCCTCGCCGGCGGCTGCCCACGGCTGCGGGATAGACGCTATTGCGCGGATCGTCCTGCACGACGAGTCCGGGCGCCTTCGCGACGGCATCACGGAATTCCTGCGGCGTAATCGGGTTGGTGAACTCCGCGAACACCGCCGCTGCGTGGGAGACGAACGTCGGCACGCGCACGCACGTCGCCGTGATCGCGATCGAAGGGTCGTGCATGATCTTGCGCGTCTCGTTGACCAGCTTCAGCTCCTCGCTGGAGTAGTCGTCGTCCTTCCACGAGCCGATCTCCGGGATCAGGTTGAAGGCGATCTGGTGCGGGTACACCTTCGGGTCGACCTTTTCGCCGTCGAGCACCTGGCGCGTCATCGCGCGCAGCTCCTCCACCGCCGGACCGCCCGTACCGGACACCGACTGGTAGGTGGCGGCGATGATGCGCTTCACAGGATTGAACTGGTGCACCGGCCATAGCGCCATGACCACCGGCGTCGTCGCGCAGTTCGGCGTGGCGATGATGCCCTTGTGCTGCTCGACGTCGGCGCCGTTGATCTCCGGTACCACCAGCGGCACGTCCGGGTCCATGCGCCACGCCCCGGTCTTATCGATGACGATGGCGCCGGCCTTCACCGCGCTCGGCGAGTACTCTTTCGACGTCTCGTCAGGGATGGCGTTGAAGACGAAATCGGCGCCTTCGAAGCTGTCATGCGTGAGGGCCTCGACCTCGATGTCCTGCTCGCCAAAGCGGATGCGCTTGCCGGCAGAACGAGGCGAGGCCAGGAGCTTCAGCGATGCCAGCGGGAACGAGCGCTTGACCAGGAGACCGAGAAGCTCCGCCCCTACGATCCCGGTAGCGCCGACCACGGCGACGTTGTAACTCTTCGACATCTCACACCTTGAATATGGATTTGCCCCTTGCTGAAAGGGGCGGAATTCATGATACGCGGTCGCGCGACGATCACGAAAGCCTGAGCGTACGTACAGGCAATCGACTAGAACACACTGTCGACATCCGTTCTCGAGAAATCGTTACCGGTGTACAGCAAGGCGCAACCATATTGCTTGGCCACGTCATATGCGAAGCAATCCCCGAAATTGAGTGCTGCTGGATGGAATCCCCGCCCCCACCGCTCGTAGGCCTGGCCTATGCGCTCGGCGGAGAGGCGGGTCACTGGTTCGATGTTGAAGCCAAAGCGATCGATAAGATCTGCCACCGCAAGTCTCACGCTCTCCTGTCGCATTGAGACGATCAGCAGTTCCGCCAGGGTTCCGGCCGAGATGACAATCTCAGATTCCTTCTCTAGCGCCATCATGTACGCCTCAAATCCGGGCTCCTGCAGGGCGATCGTCACGAACACGGACGTATCAACTGCGATCACTTTGGAAGCCCGTGGTCGTCATAGAGGAAATCTTGGCTTCGGGCAGCGCTGGGACCGAAGTTGGCCTGGGTCGCGCCTGCATCTCGCAGCGCCTCAAGCAACCTATGACGCGTTGCCGCATTTGCGGCCACCTTCACCGG
Organism: uncultured Chloroflexia bacterium; assembly: GCA_963731765.1. Taxonomy (GTDB): domain Bacteria; phylum Chloroflexota; class Dehalococcoidia; order DSTF01; family WHTK01; genus WHTK01. The sequence continues at coordinate 12,695 of CAVSWS010000023.1, read as the reverse complement.
AACGATGCGCGCCGCCGGGTGTCCATGCCGGGTAAGGATAATTTCCTCACCCTCCTCAGCCCGCCGCACTAGCTCCGTGAGCTGCCCTTTTGCCTCGGTCACAGAAACCTTCATCTGAATCCTCTCTTTTGGTCCATTGTAAGGTCCAGACTGTGGGCGAGTCAGTGATCAAGAGACGGTAACTAGGCTAGCGCGACTTCTCCTCCAGCAGGCTCGCCAGTGCGCCCACCAGACCGACGTTCGCGCCCACCACGATCAGCGTCTGGGCAATCGCTGCGATGCTGATGTTGTACGTGCCCGAATCGGCCACCAGCAGGACGACGTCCAGCGCCAGCCCTGCGACGATCAGCAGCACGCCCAGGCCTACGAAGACCTCCAGGCTGAGATAGCGCCGATAGAACCGCACCGTCGCGTCCTCGTTCGTGATGCCCCGCGCGCTCGTATATAAGCGTGACGCAAAGCCCAGCATCAGCGCGTTCACGCCGACGACCACGAAGATGCTGCCCGCGAACACCGGCTGCCACGTCCAGCCCCCAATCTCAATGCGATTGTTGGGCAGGGCGGCGATGAGGATGGCGAGGCCCAGCACCGTCAGCAGCGTGCCCGGGATCGTAAACAGGTAGTTCGGGCTGGCCAGGAGCAGGAAGCGCAGATGACGCCAGCCGTCCCGGAAGGTGTTGAGCTTCGCCTCGCCCAAACGCTCGGCGTAGGGCACCGGCACGTCGGCGACCTTCAGGTCGCGTCGCGCCGCCTTCAGGATCATCTCGGAAGCCAGCTCCATGCCGTTTGTGTTCAGCTCCAGGCGGTCGAGGGCATCGCGCGTGAAGGCGCGCAGGCCGCACTGGCTATCGCCGACGTGCAGGCCCGTAAACATGCGCAGCAGGAGGGAGATGGCCGGCGTGCCGATGTAGCGATGGCTCCACGTCATCGCTCCCGGCGCGATACCGCCGGCGAACCGGTTACCGATCGACATGTCGGCTCCGGCGTAGAGCGGCGCCATCAGCGGGCCCAGCTCGCCAAATTCGTAGGTGTCGTCGCAGTCACCCATGACCAGCCACTCGCCGTGCGCTTCCCGGAAGCCGCGACGCAGCGCAGCCCCGTAGCCGCGCGCCGACTCGAATACAACGCGGGCACCGGCAGCAATGGCCAGCTCCGGCGAGCCGTCCGTGGAGCCGTTATCGACAACGAGAACCTCGCCGGGATGACCGGAGTGCTCCAGCCAGCCGAGCGCCTTTCGCACGCACGTCTCCACGGTCTCGCGCTCGTTCAGGCACGGCATCACGATGGAGATGAACGGCTTCTCTCCTGTAGGCGTCGTAGAAGTAGGCGACGCAAGCGTCATCGGCCCCGCGATCCTCCCCAATCAACCTACGGCGCCAGGACGAGCCGCAGATGTGTCGCAAATTGCGCATCCATGCCCGCTGCGACAGCCGGCGCCATCTTATGCGATCCGTCAGGACTGCAGCAGCTACTCTCGGAACGCCAGCCTGTCGAGCGACAGAAACTTCACCGCCGTGGACGCCCCAATACCGACGATCGCGGCCGGCAGGTCCGGCATCACCAGCCGGGCGATCAGGAATGCCCCGAAATTGAGCACCAGTGACAACGCGATGCAGCCGATGAACGTCAGCCAGCGCTGGAACATCTCCCGTCCCAGGATCGTCATCAGCCGCCGGTCGCTCCAGACGAACAGCTCGCTCACCAGGAAGTTGAACTGCACCGCCAGCGCAATACCCACCGCGTTCGCGATGACGCCGCTGAAGCCGGCCGACTTCAGCAGCAGCAGCCCTCCGATCTGCACAAAGAAGGTCGCAATGCCGCTGGCGCCGAAGCGCACAAGCCGTCGAGTCGCATTGAGCCCCAGCAGCGCCTCGTAGCGCTCCCGGGCGAACAGGCTTAGGCCGGGCCCCGAATTCACCTCACGAGTATATCGGCTGTTGGTTGCGAGACCCATTTGCGGCCGGGACTCAGCTGCCGTAGTCACCGAACCACCCTGTGGGACGAAGGTGCGTAGAGAGCGCAACGGGAAGACACGCGTACCCTCACCCTCCCATGGACCGCGATGCCTCCAGGTCCGGCTCGTACGACCACGCCTCGTGACCACCGAAGCCGTTCTGCTCGTTCCACTCAATCGCCACGATCTCGTGCCCCGTAAAGGTCGAGGCGTCCTGGTCGGCCAGGAACAGCGCCCCCGGCACGACGTGGTCGGGGCGCAGTCTCACGCGCAGGAACGCTTCGCCGGGGTGCGACTGCGCGTGGATCTCGGCCCGAGCCGCCTCCTGCTCGTCGGAGCCGGTGCTGCGCGTGTGACCCGGAGTGAGGATGTTCGCCGCGATGTTGTGCTGCTTCAGCTCGTCGGCCAGGTAATAGGTCATGTTGCAGACCGCCGCCTTCGCCGACTTGTAGGGTTGCTCCCGGGTCGAAGGGTTGGAGCCGTCCCAGCCGCCGGAGCCGATGTTGATGATGCTCCCCTGCCGATTCGCCAGCATCGGCTGCACGAACGCCTTTATCACCCGCAGCACGCCGAACACATGCGTGTCATACATGCGCTGCCACTCGCTGACGTCCGTCTCGATGGTCCACGATGCGCCACTGGGTGGATAAAGGTTGCGCTGTCGCAGGCCGGCGTTGTTGAGGATGGCATCGATGGTTCCAAAGCGGTCCATCGCCGCCTCGTACGCCATCTTCACGTGCGAATCGAAGCTGAGGTCCATGGTCTGGATCAGCACGTCCGGGTTGGCCTCCAACTCCTCGCGGAAGTCGGCGTCGTCGCTGCTCACGCCGCTCGGCGCCCAGGAGAGGTCCGCGGCGATCACCTTCGCACCGGCCTTGAGGAAGCCCCGCACGTGCTCGCGACCCATGCCGCGGGCCGCACCCGTAATCAGTACCACTTTGCCTTCCAGGGACATGCCAACCTCCTGCTAATCGCGCTGTCCGCGCATTCTCGCCGAAATCAAGCGAATTAGCTAAGGCTTTAACGCTGGCGTTTGAACTGTGTCTATTAGGGACGCCCGATCGCGCCAGGAGCCCCACCTACTCTCTCAGACAGCCTGAGCAATCCTTAAAGCCTCCTTCAGTTCTGTTTAAGGTTTCGGGAGTACAAAACTAGTAATCCACTGGCGAGCCCCGCGATTAAATGCGAGGAGGAGAGGGATGCTCCATCACAATCGCCCGCCACCGCAGTGACACTAACGCACCCACCATCGGTGAGCTTCCAGTTAGTTTCTTATGGAGCAGTCATGAACAAGTGGCTTGTTAGACTCGCCGTGCCTGTGCTGGCGAGCGCATTCGTCTTCGCTGGGTTCGCATTCCAGCACCAGACGGCATCGGCATACGGGCGCGCCGACCAGCCTTTAGCCCAGATCGAGCTGTCGGCCAACTGCAATAACCCTGGCTACTCACTCTGCTCGGATGTCGTTGGCACCGGAGGCATCTGGTTCTGGATCGAGATCGATGCTAACGGAACCGGCGATATCGCCGGTGCCGGGTGCGGTCATATCGTTGGTGGAGGTGGTCCGGGGACTGCCGGAGCCGAATCGATCCGAGGCGACATTCAGTGGGAGTACAGCAGTCTGGAGAACGGCCTGGCGGCTGGTGCGCAATTCTTCGGGACAATGGACCCGAGCGACCAATACTATCTGGTAACCACTCCAGATGGTGAAGAGTGGCTCTTTCCGACCACTACAGGGCACTACTCCTTCCGGCCCGCGCACGGCGTGAGCCTGCAGCTGCAGGTCGCACCGTAGACACGCTCGACCGCAGCAACGATTGAGATGATGAGGGGCATGCGGACTCGGAAACTCCTGAGTCCACATGCCCCGACTAACTGGACAGACCCCGTCTGCGCACTACGTGGTGAGCCGTGCCGGCGGAATTAGTAAAGCGCTTCCAACCCCGACGATAGCCCCGACTGCTTCACGAGCGCTTTCGGCGCCTGACACGCCCACGCATGCGTGATTAGCGGCTCCAGCTCCTCCGGCGTTACGGCAGCGAGGCGGATCAGCACGGCCGGAAAGCCGTTGTAGTGCGGCTCCGTGAAGAACTTCGACTCGTCCATCGAGAGGATGATGTCCTTCTCGTCCAGATTGGCGACCCGGATCGCGATCACCTCGGGATTGGGCACGCGCGCCTTCTTCGGCTCGAGACGCTCCAGCCAGACCCAGACGAAGCCCTTCGGCTTGCCCTTGCCGCGCACCGAGAAGGCGAACCGGTCGTCACCCTCCTCTGTCTCCGGCAGCGACAACGCGATCCGCCGTACGTCTTCCTGCGTGGCCATCGCCCTCAGCCTTCGGATGACGCGATCTGGATCAGGTTGCCGCAGGTATCGTCGAAAACAGCAGTCTTGAAGCCGCCCATATCGGCGGGAAGCTGCACGAACCTCACGCCGGCAGCCTGCAGGCGCGCATATTCGGCATCCACGTCGTCGACCTCGAACGACGCATACGGGATGCCGTCCGCAACCAGGGCGTCCTTGAACGGTCCGACTGCCGGGTGACTGGAGGGCTCCAGCAGCAGCTCGGTGCCATCGCGTGCATCTGGTGAGACGAGCGTGAGCCAGCGGTCTTCGCCCATCGGCACGTCGTCCTTCTTGATGAACCCCAGCTTGCTTGTGTAGAAGGCCAGCGCCTTCTCCTGGTCGTCGACGAAGACGTTGGTCAATACGATTCGCATTGGCTGGTTACCTACTCCTTCTTGTCGGTCGGCCACCTGTCGATGATGGCTCGTAGCGGTTTGGTGTCGAGGTAGTGGAACTTGTACCGGCCCTCTCGTCGTGTACTGACGAGCCCGGCGGACTCCAGGACTTCAAGGTGCTGCGAAACCGCCTGGCGGGTCAGGCCCATGCCTCGCCGCATCGTCAGCCGCGAGCAGATCTCGAACAGCGTCTGACCGTTGTTCTCGTGCAGCTCGTCCAGGATGGCCCGTCGGGCCGGGGCCGCAATCGCCTCGAAGATGTCGGCCACGGCCAGGATAATAGGCAAGTCAGTACTTGCCTGTCAACGGGATCCCCGGGAGCCTGACGACCTGGCCCATCGCTGATATGATCACCTCAATCTCGAAGTGTTGTTCAGGAGGAGACTATGGCTGCTACCAGCGAGAGACTGACCAACTTCCAGAACTCCGTGCTCCTCATCGAGCCCACGGCGCGATGGATCCGCGGCTACTTCAACGGCGTCCCCGTCGTCGATAGCAAGCACGCCATCATCGTGAAGTCGCGCGGAGCCCGGCGCGGCCGTCTGGCGTACTACTTCCCCGTGGAAGAAGTGCGCATGGACCTGCTCACGCCCACCGACCAGGTGACGAACGACCGCCACATCGGCGACGCCACGCACTACAACCTCACCGTCAACGGCAAGACGGTCGAAGACGCCGCCACAATGTTCGGCGAGCCTCACGCCACCGAAGAGGGCTTCACCGACGAGGCGCCGGACCTGCGCGGCTACGTCACCTTCGCCTGGGACAAGATGGACTCGTGGTTCGAGGAGGCGGAGGAGATCTTCGCCCACCCGCGCGACCCCTACAAGCGCATCGACTGCATCAAGAGCACTCGACACATCAAGGTCACGCTCGGTGGCGAGGTCGTCGCGGAGAGCGACAACCCGGTACTGCTGTTCGAGACGGGTCTGCGCACCCGCTACTACATCCCCAAGATCGACGTGCGCATGGACCTCCTGCGCCCCAGTGAGACGCACTCCGTCTGCCCCTACAAGGGCACGGCCTCGTACTACTCCGTCGAGCTCAACGGCAAGCTCTACGAAGACGCGGCGTGGTACTACCCCCAGGCCCTGCCGGAGTCGATGCCCATCGCCGGCGGCTACGTCGCCTTCTACGACGAGAAGATGGATTCGGTAGAGGTCGAATAGGCTGCCGAGTATCCAGTCTGTCAATCAGTCTTTGAGGGGCGCTGCGGCGCCCCTCATGCCATCCCCTCCCATGTCATGCTGAGCCTGCGAAGCATCCACAGCTCCACGATGGACCAACGCAATCCTGTCCCGCACCTCGACAAGCCGGCGTGTAACCTGGCACCTCGTCCACGCTGACACCCACCGGATGCTTCGGCTGCCGCCTCGGCATGACGAAACAACCGTGACTCACCGGTCTTGCGAAATCAGCTACAGGCGAGGGCTGCTGATAACTGGTGACTGACAACTGAAGGCCCAGCATCCGAATGCTTTTGCAGCTATGGGTGGCGGGACTTAGAATTTGCCCCACAAGACATTAGAAATTAGGCGTGACATACGCTGGTTGGCGGGGATTGATGGATAAGGTTTCGTTCTGGAATGATTTAGCCGCGCAGCTCAGCGTGGACAGTATTCGCTGCACGACGGCGGCAGGCTCCGGCCACCCGACCTCGTCGATGTCGGCGGCGCACCTCGCCTCGGTCCTCTTTACCGACCACCTCCGCTACGACCCCAGCCGCCCGAAGAGCCTGGCGAACGACCGCTTCGTGCTCTCGAAGGGCCATGCCTCACCGCTGCTCTACTCGCTGTTCAAGGCCATGGGCGTGATCAACGACGAAGAGCTGCTCTCCCTGCGCAAGATGGGCAGCCCGCTGCAGGGTCACCCGGCGCCGATCCCGGAGATGCCGTGGATCGACGTCGCGACCGGCTCGCTGGGCCAGGGACTGCCCATCGGCCTTGGCATGGCGCTCGGCATGAAGCTGGACCAGGCACCCGGCCGGGTCTGGGTCCTCCTCGGCGACTCCGAAATGGCCGAGGGTAGCGTCTGGGAAGCCATCCAGGCCGCCAGCTACCACAAGCTCAACAACCTTGTCGCCATCCTCGATATGAACCGCCTTGGCCAGCGCGGCCCCACGATGCTCGAGTGGGACGGCGACGGTTACGCCGACCGCGCCAGCGCATTCGGTTGGAACGTGGTCGAGATCGACGGGCACGACGTCCAGGCCATCGACACGGCATACGGCGCCGCGGAGCAGGCCGACAAGCCCACGATGATTGTCGCGAAGACCCGCAAGGGCAACGGCGTCTCCTTCCTCCAGGACAAGGAAGGCTTCCATGGCCAGGCCCTCAAGCCGGACGACGCCAGGAAGGCGATTGAAGAGCTCGGTGGCGAGCGCAACCTCAACGTCTCGCCCCCCTCGCCTGAGGAGTTCAAGCCCTCTAACGGCGTCCACAACGTCGAACTGCCCGTCTACAAGGAAGGCATCCCCACCCGCAAAGCGTACGGTGAGAGCCTCGCAGCCCTCGCCGCGCGACCCGACGTCGTGGTCCTGGACGCCGAGGTGGGCAACTCGACCCACACGGAAGACTTCGAGAAGGTCGCCCCGGACCGCTTCATCCAGTTCTTCATCGCCGAGCAAGTCATGGTTGGCGCCGCCGTCGGCCTCGGCGTCGTCGGCAAGACGGCCTTCGCCGCCACGTTCGGCGCCTTCCTGACCCGCGCCTACGACTTCGTGCGCATGGCCGCCGTCAGCCGCGCCCACCTGCGGCTCTGCGGCTCGCACGCCGGCATCTCGATTGGCCAGGACGGCCCGTCGCAGATGGCGCTCGAGGACCTCGCGATGATGCGCGCCGTCCACGGCTCCACCGTGCTCTACCCGGCGGATGGCAACTCGACTGCCACCCTGATGGGTCAGATCGTCGACCTCGCCGGAGTCTCCTACATCCGCACCACGCGCGAGAAGACCGACCCGCTCTACACCGAGGAGGAGTCCTTCCCCATCGGCGGCAGCAAGACGCTGCAGACCAGCGAAGTCGACAGGGTCACCCTGGTCGGCGCCGGCGTGACGGTCTACGAGTCGCTCAAGGCGGCTGAGGCACTGGAGAAGGACGGCATCAAGGCCCGTGTCATCGATGCCTATAGCGTCAAGCCGATCGACGCCGCCACCCTGAAGCAGGCCATGGCCGACACCGGCCTCATCGTCGTCACCGAGGACCATTGGATCGAAGGCGGCCTCGGCGATGCCGTCCTGGCAGCCCTGGCCGAAGACGGCGCGCCGCTCTCCGGACGTGTGATCAAGATTGGCGTCACAGACATGCCCGGCTCCGGTTCGCCCGAAGAGCTGCGCGATTGGGCCGGCATCTCCGCAGCCAAAATCGAAGCGAAGGTGCGGGCCGCCCTGGCATAGGCTCGCGACCGACCAGAGGCCGCATCGAGAGTGCGCCGGTTCTTGACCAGGAGTTCCGGTTTGCTAGAATCAGCGCGCCGAATTCCCCTTGGCTGCCGCAACCAGGCGCGGCGGCCGTTCTACGGGTAAGCAGGACGACAGGAGGTTTTTGGTGTCGCAAGCCAGCATCCCGATTTTCACCGAGAACGGTTCCAACACCGTGCGCATGAGCTTCAAGTTCAGTGTGAGGCAGCCCGACGGCGCCGCCGTCACAGGCGAAGAGTGCACCGTCACGCTCGAAGGCGACGGCAGCCTCGCCCCCCGTCACGACTCGAAGCGCATCCTGCGCATGACCAACTCCGAGGGCGCCGCCGAAGTGATCTGGTACCGCCGCGGCATCTATGGCCGCGACATTCACGCCACCCTCACGGTGGAGTCGCCCGTCGCCGACAGCACCGTATCAATCGAAGCCAGCGCCCCTGCTTCAACCTGAGCCGAGACGCGCGAAGCTTCAGGCTTTACTTCGGCAGCTGCTCCCACGCCTCGCGCAAGCGCCGCAGCTCCTCGTCTGAAGGCGGCACTGCACCATAGCGGACGTCATCGAACAGGCGCGTGATCTCGCCGGGCGTTGAGCCACTAATCGTGCGGTTGATCCGCGGCACCAGCTCCAGCGGCGTCTCCATCGGCCGCCGCTCCACCCCGCGCGCCGCTGCCGTATCGAGCATCTCGAAGTACAACCGTCGCGCCGGCTCTACCTGGCCGTCGGACTGCCGGCCGTGCCCACGGAAGCGACCGAGGAAGTTGCTCAGCATGTCGCCCAGATCGTTAGCCAGACGGCCCTCCTGATAGGTCGACTCGCGTGCCTCGTCCGGATTCGCATCCTTGCGAAAGCGCTGGAACAGCATCGCCGTGCCCACGAACAGCGCCGTCAGCAGCCCGCCCCCAACGATGAAGCGGATGCCCGTCTCCACGCCTCCCGGCAGCCCTTTCGTTGCTCCCTGGTGGTCCTCCGGGTTCGGGATCTGGCCCTGCGGGTTGTCTATGGGCGGGTTCTTCGAGCCGCCCCAGAGGTCGATAAGGAATCTCATAGCCTCCAGCAGCAGCGTCAGGAGCTTGATGATCGGCCAGACGATGACGTACAGCACGCCGGCAAAGACAAACCCGATGCCCCGGCCGACCAACTCGAGGCCGTGACGCGCCGCTTCGAAATCGACCACCGCAAACAGCAGACCGATGACCGCCAGCGACACGAGCCCGCCGCCCACGAACACCAGCCAGTCTTTCGCAAAGCCACGGTCGAACTGGTCCGACGCCTGCGAGGCGTGCGTCAGCCCGATCGCGAGCAGGCCAACGGCGACATATGGCACCGGGATGAAGTCGACCGCCCTCGGCAGGTCGTCCATACCCGAGAACAACGCCACAAACGCCACCACGACGAGGCCGAGCGCGAAGCTATGAATGACGTCCTCAAAGGCTATCGATTGCTGGCTGCGGAGGACGCCTCGCATCCAGAATACCCAGAGCACGGGCACGCTCGTGACAGCCGTCTTGGCATCGCTCAGTGTCGGCGTTGTATGGAGAAAGATGTCATCCAGGAAGGTGAGGTCCCAGAAGCGCAGGTCGCCGTAGTAGTCCACGCGCACGATGGCGTAGAAGACAAGCAGAGAGAGGAACGCGCCCCAGAACCGCAGGATGCCGAGAGAGATGCTCGAGTTCTGCAGGCCCCGTGAGATGCCATGGCTGACGAAGATCACCGCTGCCACGCCCAGGAACGTCGGCCTGCCGCCACCCACGGTGACCGCGACCAACCACGCCACGAGCGCGTAGACCCACAACGAGTCCATGAGGAGCATCGAGCCGCGTACGATCAGGGGCGAGTAACGCTTCACGCCTCGTTCGCCTCTCCGGTCGCTTCTCGCGCCTCGATAGCCCGCATCGCACCCGCGATGTAAGCCACCGGGATCGACCCCAGGTCCGCCTCAAACTCGTCCTGGGACAGCGACAGCACCGTCACCGTATGACCCGCTGCGGCCAGCCGTCGCAGCGACAGCACCAGCGGCTCATCCATGCGCGACGTAACGCATACCAGCGTCGCCCCGAACGCGAAGCTGCGCGCCTCCCGGTCGATGACCTCCTCCAGGGGCTCCGGCGTCATCGGACCGATCACCGCCAGCGCCTCCAGAACGCGACCGAGCTGATCGGCGCTGCGCCCCACCGGAATGCGCATGGGCCGGTCGCTCTGCGGGAACGAGCCATTGGCCACCAGTCCCACCGCGTAGCCCGTCTCGAACCCGTGGTTCGCCACCGAACCTGCGACGGATAGCAGGCGCTCGAGCATCTCCGGCAGGAAGCCCTCCCACGAGTGCTCCATCGTGTTCACGTTCAGGGCGATCAGCATGTGCATCGTCGCCGAGGGCTCGTAGACCTTCGATTGCAGCCCTTGCATGCGCGCCGAAGCCTTCCAGTCGATACGGCGCATCGGATCGCCCGGCTGGTACTCACGGATGCCCGCGATGCGGCTCGGGTCCTCGAAGATACGCTCACGGCCCTTCTGCTCACCGAACGGCCGCGCCGCCGGCAACCCCAGCTCCGGCATCGAATAGATGCGGGGATAGATGATGATGGGCGAGGACGTGTCCTCCTCCACACGCTGGGGAAGAAGCCAAACATGTCGCCCGTGGTAATCCGCGCCGGCCCGACCCGATAGAAGCCCCTTGCCGGCGCCTTCAGCTCCACTGGCCAGTTGATCCGTTCGTACCAGGAAAGATGCGTCGTGCGCCCAAGAAAGACGTAGCCCGGCGATGAGCTGATCGATACCTGCGATTCTCCCACCAGCGTGTCCAGCGGTACGGAGTCGCGCACCTCCACGAAAGGCAGGGGCAGCGGCTTGTCGTTCACCAGCCGCAGCGTCAGATGCAGATGTTCCCCCTCGAACGCCCGGTTCTCCGGCACGATGCGCTCGTACGTCAGCTTGTCGAGGGCATGATCAGACCAGTATCGCGCCGCCAGCGTCGCAATCAGGAAGAACGCCCCCAGCCCGATCAGCGGTCCGCTGCTGAAGATGATCCCGGCCAGGATGAACAGGACGCTAAGCTGCAGCCCAATGCGGCTAACCCACACCAGCCCCACCTCCCCACCGTCCCGGCTGCGAGCCGATAGCGACGAGCTTCGAGCTGCAAGCTTCAGACTTGCGATCTAGTGGAAGGCGGCGAGCGAAAGGCTTGTCTAAAGGGGTAGCGGGGGCGAAGCCCATACGCAGGGGGCGCTGGGGGGTGTCCGCCCAGGTCATTCTTCTTACAAAAAGAGCGGAACAGCCTGAGAAGGATGCGCAGCGATCAACGCCCCGAAAACAGAAGAAAGGCAGCTCAGCTGCCCACCCCATCGCCCTACCCCGCCACCGGCACCGCGACGCTCTCGATGATCTCCTCGAGAACACCCGCGGCGTCGCGGCCACGCAAACGGCTCTGCGAGTTCAGGATCGCCCGGTGCGTCAGGACGTACGGCGCCAGGAACTTCACATCGTCCGGCAGCACATAGTCTCGGCCTCGGACCGCCGCCAGCGCCCGCGCACCCTTGAATAGCCCCATGCTTCCTCGCGGGCTCGCGCCCAGCTCGTATGCCGCGTGATGCCGCGTCGCCTGCACCAGACTAACCATGTAGCGGCGCACCGAGTCCTCACAGAAGATTCGCGGCACCAGGCGGCTCAGGCGAACCAGCTCCTCGTCCGTAGTCACCGGCTGAAGGTCCGTCAGCGGACTCCCCTCCTCGAAGCGCAGGAGGATGGCGTCCTCCTCTTCCTCGCTCGGATAGCCCAGCTTCACGCGCATAAAGAAGCGGTCCAGCTGCGCCTCAGGCAACGGGAACGTGCCCTCCAGCTCGATCGGGTTCTGCGTTGCGATCACCAGGAACGGCGCCGGCAACGGCAACGTCACGCCCTCGACCGTGACCTGGCGCTCCTCCATCGCCTCCAGCAGGGAGCTCTGCGTTCGAGGCGTCGCGCGGTTGATCTCGTCCGCCAGCACGATGTTCGCCTGGATCGGCCCCGGGCGGAACTCGAACTCGCCCGCCTTCTGGTTGTAGAAGTTCATCCCCAGGATGTCCGAAGGCATCACGTCCGGCGTGAACTGGATGCGACGGAACACGCAGTCGATCGACCGCGCGATCGACCTCGCCAGCGTCGTCTTACCGATGCCCGGCACGTCCTCGAACAGGATGTGCCCGTCCGAAGATCATCGCGACGAGCACCGGTCGATGACCTCTTCCTTGCCCACGATGACGCGCTGATGTTCGCCTCGCTCCTGTTGGCCATACGATATCTCTTACCACTCTCGCCGCGGGGCCGTCGCCGACCTGGCGCTCACTCGTGTCTCTGGTAGATCCTTTCCCCACGCTATTTCGGACACCCAGCCGCCGTCATTGTCGCGGGTACGAGTAGGCCGAGGTGCCCCCTAGGATAGCAGGGCAGCAGCCAGGCGTTTCGAGCGACGGTAAGAACCCGAGTTTGTCCTCGATTCGGAAGGTCGTTCTACGAACGGCGCCTGAAGAGGCTGAATCTCAAGTTCTTCCCACGTTAGTTTTCGCGGTCAACCGCACACGGCTCCCAGAGCGAACCACCAGGAACCTCTCATCA
>CAVSWS010000022.1:0-196605 GCA_963731765.1 uncultured Chloroflexia bacterium | reverse complement strand
CCCGCCCCATTCTGGCTATACTCCGGCGATGGCATCGATTGACGGCTCGACTCTACCGCAGGTACTGGACGCTGCAGCGTCCCTCTACGACGACAAGCTGGCATACGCCGAGGGCGCCCGACGCATGACGTGGGCACAACTGGCACGTAGCGCCCGCGACGTAGCGGCCGGTATGGTGGCGCTGGGACTGCAGCGCGGCGACCGCATTGCGATCTGCGCCGAGAACGGCATCGACTGGATCGTGGCCTATCACGCAGCGGTGCGCGCGGGATGCCTTCCCGTTCTCATCTACTACGACCTGCAGGCGACCGAAATCGTGGCGCAGGCCTCATGGCCGCAGTGCCGGGCGCTATTCGCTTCGCCAGGCGTGCTCGAGAAGCTAGGCGGCAGCATCGAGGGTCTGGAACACGTCGTTGTGCTGAACGCGGGCAAGTCGGAGGCTCCACAGACTCTCGAAACGCTTGCGACACGGGCGACGGAGGCAGCACGGGCGGCATCTAGCTGAGCGAGCTCACGTCCCTGCTGGGCAGCGAGGCGTCACGCTATGCCGTACGTCGGTTACTGCTACACTGAGGAGCACCATCGCAACGATGGAGGGAGCAGGCAAACAAGAGATGCTCGAACAGACCGTCCGCCCGGATCAGCTGCATCGCCGTTCACTCAACCGCCAGCAGGCAGAAACACGCGTCGTCACGGAAGTACTGGAGCTGGAGACCACCGGCGCCCCCAGCTTTCACGACATCACCAACGAGATTAACGCCATCGTGCGGGACTCCGGCGTGAGCTACGGCCATGTCAGCGTTTTCTCCTGCCACACCACTGCCGCGATCCGCATCAACGAGGACGAGCCGCTGCTGATGCGCGACCTCGCTCGCACGCTGCGCCAGATCGCGCCGATGAACGCTTACTACGAGCACAACGACTTCAGCCGCCGCACCGTCAGCATGCACGAGGACGAGCCCGCCAACGGTCACGCCCACTGCCAGCAGCTCTTCCTCGCCACCAGCGAGACGATCCCGGTCATTGAGGGCTGCACGGCGCTCGGCACCTACCAGCGCGTGTTCCTCATCGAGCTCGACCACCCCCGCGAACGCCGGGTCATGGTCACCGTCGTCGGCTGCGCCTGACCGCTTGCCACCACCACACTGCACAGCAACAGGAGCCGCAAGCTGCGGGTTGAAATCCGCAGCTACCTCCGACACCGACGTTTAGACGCCGCCCCTAGCCCTCAAACCGCCACCGGGTCGCCGAGAAGTCCTCAGCGTCTCTAAAGCCGAACGCGACCACCGGCGACAGGACGAAGACCGGCCCGCCGTCGCCGTTCTCCCCGTAGAGACCGCCGTCGCGCACGGTGAGAGGCCAGTTGTACTTCGCGCTGTAGACTTCCGCGACGTGGCGTAACGTCGCATCCTCTTGCAGCATTGCCACGGTGCCCTCGACCACGATATCGATGGCGTGGCGCGAGACCGTGACCGCGCAATGCGGGTTGGCCGCCAGGTTCTTGCCCTTGCGAGACGTCGGACTCGTGCTGAAGTAGAAGGCACCTTTCAGCCAGACGCCCCAGACCGGCATGACGTGCGGCCGACCATCTGGCCGCGTCGTCGCCAGCCAGTACGTCTTCGCCGCAACGAGGCCGGCTTCCGCCTCGCTCCACGGCGTGAGCATGGGATTTGCCGGCGCGAATCCCATGGTCGGCACCTCTGGGATTGGGCTGCTCTGCTCGCTCATGCTTCCTCCTCGCTAGACCGGCTTCCGGGGCCGTCTCTACACTGCATTAGCATGAACCTCAGCGACCTCGATGCCACCTACAACCGCGAGCTGCGCGACATCATCGTTGGGCGCATCGAGGCGACCGGCCCCATCTCCTTCTCGGAGTTCTACGAGCTGGTGATGTATCACCCGCGCTATGGCTACTACTTCACTCAGGACCCGACACAGGACTTCCAGTCCTCCCCCAACGTGCATCCCGTCTTCGGCGCCTGTATCGCGCGCCAGTTGGCCGAGTTCTGGCGCCGGCTTGACCGCCCTCAGCGCTTCGATGCCTTCGAGGCAGGCGCCGGGCCGGGCAAGCTGGCCGCCGACATCCTGCGTTACGCCGCCAACGCCGAGCCTGATTTTTATGAATGTCTTCGTTATGTCGTACAGGACGTCACCCTGGGGGGTAGCGACGCCCACCAGCGTCTCGAAGCCGCCAGCCTGCCCGCCGACAAAGTCGAGGTCGCCGCAGCGCTACCCGACTCCGCCGTGCTCGAAGGCTGCATCCTCAGCAACGAGCTACTGGACGCACTGCCGTTTCGCCGGCTGCGCAAACGCGATGGCCACCTGTACGAGCTGCTCGTGGGAATCGAGAACGGCGCCTTCGCCGACGTAGAGGCCGAACCACGACCGGAGATCACGGCTCATTTCGATGGACTCGGCGTCGGGCCGGGCGATGGCTGCGAGGCCGAAGTCTGCCTGATCGCGCCGGCCTGGATGGCTCATGCCGCAAAGGCCCTGCGTCGTGGGTACGTCCTCACGCTGGACTACGGCTACGAGGCGCCGGACCTGTACGCGTCATGGCGCAAACGCGGCACCCTGCTCACCTTTTACCGCCACACCTCCGGCGACGACCCGTACGCGCGCATAGGGCGGCAGGACATCACCGCCAGCGTCGACTTCACGTCCGTCCGACGAGCCGGAGAAGCCGCAGGCCTCACGGCGCTCGCGACCATGCCGCAGGACGAGTACCTAGCAGGTCTCGGCATCGGCGAGGCGCTGTCGTCCCCGCCGGACCCGTCGCAGCTTGAGGCCTTTTACGCCCTGAGACGTTCCGCAATGGAGCTCATCGACCCCGCCGGTCTCGGCCGCATCAAGGTCCTCATCATGGGCAAGGACGTTCCGACAAGTGAAGAAGGCGCATGAGGCGAATGGACGGCAAGCTGCAGGACTCATCCTGCCGGACTAAACTCGCGTGGCTCTGCCGTTCACGTTGACGCTTCTGCTAACCTGAAATGGTGAGCGAATCCTACTCTGAAATCGTCCTCGATCACGCGAATAACCCTCGCAACCAGGGCATGCTGGAAGACGCCAACGCGCGCGGTTACAACATGAACCCGGTGTGCGGCGACGTCCTCTCCCTCATGCTGCGCATCGAGGACAACCGCATTGCAGAGGCGCGCTTCATGACGGAGGGCTGCACAGCGTCGGTCGCCACCAGCAGCCTGATCACCGAGATGGTGACCGGACTTACGCTGGACGAAGCGATGGAGTTGACCCACGAGGACGTCGCCGAGGCTGTCGGTGGGTTGCCCGCGAGCAAGCTCCACTCGGCATCGCTTGTCATTGCCGCCCTGCGACGCGCCATCGAAGGCTACAAGACGCCGGCCTGATCGGCCGCCACGGAGGATCTATGCGCTTCCTATTCGGATTCGTGCTCGGAATAGCGGCCGGCTTCTCGCTGACCACCTACATGGCGAACCAGCAGCACATGGAGCACCACGACCACTCCTGAGCCCCGACACCTCAGGCCGCGTTTCGCCCCGTCACCACTTTGCTGAGAAACAGGTCGATGAGACCGCTGTCCAGCTGCGATCCGGCCGCGCTCTTGAGCCGCGCGATTGCCTCTTTGCCATCGGCGCGTGGTCGATGCGGCCGCTCGGACGTGATAGCGACGAAGGCGTCAGCCACCGCGAGAATACGCGACTCCAACGGGATGTCATCGCCCTCTCGGCCCTCCGGGTAGCCGCGGCCATCCACACGCTCATGATGGCTCGTCACCCAATCGGCAACCACTTCCAGGCCCGGTATCAGTCGCACGACATCTGACGAGTAGATCGGATGCAGGTGCAGCGCCCCCATCTCTTCCACGCTCAGGATGCCCGGCTTCGACAGGATGCGCTCCGACATCGAAAGCTGGCCCACGTCATGAAGGAACGCCGCGACCTTGAGCTGCTTGAGCGTCAGGTCGTTAAGACCGGCCGCCTTCCCCAGCGACTCGGCGTAACGAGCCACTCGTGCCGACACGCCCTCTGTGAAGGCGAAGCGGGAGTCCACCAGGCGAGCAAACGCTTCTACGACGGGGAGCAGGTTAGCGCCCCTCGGCTCACGAACCCGGCTGCAGCGCTCCGTTAGCTCCGCAACCAGGTCGTCGCTGCACAGGCCGAGCCAGAAGGAATCGCCGCGGCCCAGCTCAGACAGCACAGAAACGATGTCCGGGTCGGACTCGACACCGTGCGCGTTCGCCATCCAGAAATCGAAGTTGCGGCGGGCCAGCAGCGGCGAATTTTGGCTGATCAGCGCCTCGGCGTGGTCGGCCAACCCGACGATGCGTCCGATGACCGGTGTCGCCGGTCCCTGCAGGCCGTCCGGGTAGCCTTCGCCATCCCACGTCTCATGGTGGGTAGCGATACCGCGCGACACCTCTTCCGACAGGCCAAGGTACTGCGCCGCCCGCGCGCCGTGCTCAACGTGGCCGGCGACGCGGTCCACGTAGGCGTAGGAAGCATCGCCGGCACCCGCCAACGCCTCGTCCGGCGTCAGTAGAGGCAAGGAGGCGAACACGAGTCGCTCGTCGCCCGATGTCGAGCCGGCGATATCGGCACCTGCCGCCACGACGCCGATGTCGTGCAGCAGGCCCGCATAGCACGCCGCGAGCTGCGACTCCTTGTCCAGGCCCAGCGTCTCGGCGATGGCCATACCGATGAAGGCGACACGCTGAGCATGACCGGGCGTTCGTCCCTCCGCCAGGTCAATCGCCTGGCTCAGCGGGATCAGAACATTGCTGATCGTGTGCTGTGGGAGTCTTCGAATTGATCGAGTTCGTTCGGGTTGCTCGGCAAGGGCATGCCGGCCGCTGAATTCGCTCAAGTAGTTCCTGCCTGACTAACTGAAGAAGCGGAGGGAGGATTCACCTCTCGTAATCATGTTCGGCAGGCAGAGGTCAGACTTTGGCGGCTTTTCGAATCCGTAACGTATTTCGCCGGCCCTGTTCCGGCGGACCGGAGCACCCGAAGGCGTTTGACCGCGCTACTTTTCGCAGATTTAATAGGCAGGACTCCGGCGCCTTGCTCCAAAGCCCTGGTTTAAGTACGTTTGCGCGTGACGCGGTAAGAATTGCGTCTTCCCTTGAAATTTCGCGGAGGGATTCATGTTATCGCTGATCATCGCCCTGGCGGCGAGCGCCGCTGCGCTCGTATTCGCCCTCTACGTGGCCCGAACGATCATCGCCGAGGACGAAGGCGACGACACGATGAAGGAGATCGCTTACGCCATTCAGGAGGGCGCCAGCGCTTTCCTCAAGCGTGAGTACACCTTCCTCGCCGCTTTCGTAGTCGTAGTCACACTGGTCCTCGCGATCTTCATTGACTACGACATCCTGAACCGGTTCGGCGAGCAGGCAGGTAAGTTCACCGATCTGCCTCGAACGGCCTTCTGCTACGTCATGGGCGCAGGCGCGTCGGCTCTGGCGGGCTTCGTCGGCATGCAGATCGCCGTGCGCGCTAACGTCCGCACTGCCGCCAAGGCTCGCATTGGTCTCAATCCCGCCCTCCGCATCGCGTTCTCCTCCGGCGTCGTCATGGGTATGAGCGTGGTCGGCATCAGCCTCCTCTGCCTCACCGCCCTTTACCTCATCTTCGAAAACGTGCAGCCCCTCACGGGCTTTGCCTTCGGCGCCTCCTCGATTGCCCTCTTCGCCCGCGTCGGTGGTGGTATCTACACCAAGGCCGCTGACGTCGGCGCCGACCTCGTCGGTAAGGTCGAAGCCGGCATCCCCGAGGACGACCCGCGTAACCCGGCGACAATCGCCGACAACGTCGGTGACAACGTCGGTGACGTGGCCGGCATGGGCGCCGACCTGTTCGAGTCCTACACCGGCGCCATCGTGGCGACCATGTCCCTGGCGGCCATCGGTGTCGTCGGCGCGGCCGAGAACGGTGTCTTCGACGTCAGCGCCATCTCGAAGTACTCCAGCAATGCGTTCATCCTGCCGCTCTTGGTTATGGCGATTGGCATCGGCGCCGCGATCGTCGGCACCTTCCTGGTCCGTACCGGCGAGGAGGCAGACATGGGACGTCTGCTCTGGGCCCTGCGAACCGGCATCTTCGCCGCCAGCGGTCTCGTGCTGGTCGGTACCGGCATCGCCGTCGCAATCATGGGCTTGCCGGTGGAGCTGTTCCTCGCCGTGCTCGTCGGCCTCATCGCCGGTCAGTTCATCGGCACAGCCACCGAGTACTACACGGCCTACGAGTACAAACCAACCCGGGAACTGGCCCAGACCGCCGAGACCGGCGCAGCAACCCTCATCATCGGTGGTCTTGGCCTCGGCATGATTTCCGCCGCCATCCCGATCCTCGTGCTCGTGGCCGCGATTTACATCACCTTCCAGCTCGCCGGTCTGTACGGCATCGCCCTCGCCGCCGTCGGCATGCTCTGCCCTCTCGGCGTCACGCTGGCCTCCGACGCATACGGCCCCGTGGCCGACAACGCCGGTGGTATCGCCGAGCAGGCTCACCTGCCGCCGGAAGTGCGAGAGCGCACAGACGCGCTGGACAGTCTCGGTAACACAACCGCCGCCACCGGTAAGGGCTTCGCTATCGGCTCCGCCGTGCTGACGGCCCTCGCCCTGATGGTGACTTACTCACAGGTCGTTGGCATCTCTGCCCTCGACCTTCTGAACGTCGACGTGCTCATCGGCGCCCTTATCGGCGGCCTGATGCCCTTCGTGTTCTCCGCCCTGACGATGCAGGCCGTCGGCCGCGCTGCCATGGACATGGTGAACGAGGTGCGCCGCCAGTTCCGCGACATCCCCGGCATCATGGAAGGTACCGGCAAGCCGGAATACGCCAAAGCCGTCGCCATCGCCACCGATGGCGCTCTCAAGGAGATGGTGGTCCCGGGCGTGCTCGCTATCGTGGTCCCGGTGCTCGTGGGTGCCGTCATCGGCGCCGAAGCCCTCGGAGGCCTCCTGGTCGGCTCCATCATCACGGGCGCAGTCATGGCCCTGATGATGGCAAATGCTGGTGGTGCCTGGGACAACGCCAAGAAGTACATCGAAGCGGGTAACCTGGGGGGCAAGGGCTCCGAGGCTCACAAGGCCGCCGTCGTCGGCGACACCGTGGGCGACCCCTTCAAGGACACATCCGGTCCGGCCCTCAACATCCTCCTCAAGCTGATGTCGATCGTGGCCGTCGTCTTCGGCCCCCTCTTCGTGGGGTAGGCTCGCAGCGATAAGCTTGAAGCTCCGAGCTCAAAGCGAGCCGAGCAAGTAGAACAGTAAAGGGAGCATCAGCACTGATGCTCCCTTTACTGTTCTACTGGGTATGGGGCTTGTCGCCTGAGGCTTGTCGCTTTTAGCCTTGCAGCTTCTCCTCGAAGCGCGCGAGCTTGTTCTCGAGGTCCCGCTGGCGCACCGCGAGCGATAGGTCGCCCCGAGTGCGCTCCAGGATGCCACGCGTGTTGTCTGTCGTACGTCGCAGGCCGCCCGTCATCGCGTCCGGGTAGTCAAACGTGACGAGGATGCCGTAGACGTCGTCCATGACGGTCAGCACCTGCTCGCAGCGCTCGACCTCGCCCAGGCGAAGGCGGTCCAGCAAGTATCGTCGTAGCTCTCCCACCGCCTCACCGAGGCCGTTGAGGTAGGCCGGAATATCGACATCGAGATCGCCCGGGCGCGGAAGCTTGTCGTGCCCGGCGATGAAGGCGAGCGTCAGGCGTGCCTCCGCGTACTCCTTCTCTGCGTCGTGCACGAAGCCGGCGTAGCGGATGTCCGGGTGCTCCCGCAGGGCCGATTTCGCCTCAGCCAGCAGGGTGCCGGCCTTGCCGGCGAGCTCCTCGGCCAGCGGGAAGTCGCCGCGGTGGACGGCGCGGATGGCGTTTGCGGAGTTGCGGATGGCGTCTCGACTGCGACCGAGCCCGGCCTCGCGCGCCGTGTTCTTGCTCGCGAGGCCTTCGCGTGCGCCCTCTGCCAGCGATTCGATCTCCGGCAGCAGGTCGCGCATGTCTTCGCTAGAAATCGTCGTCTCCGAAATCCATACCGCCCATGCCACCCATTCCCATTCCACCCATCCCCATGTCGCCCATGCCTCCCATACCACCCATCTGCTGCATCATGGCAGCCATTTCCGGGTCGCTCATATCCATGCCGAGGTCGGAGCCGGCGCCACCGAACTTCGGGATGGAGACCTGGGAGATCATGCGCGTGAGGTCCGTGCTACCGCACTTGTCGCACTTCGCGTTGACTTCAGAGCTCATGGAGCGCACAAAGACGCTGACGGGGGACTTACAGGCGTTGCAGGTGTACTCGTAAATAGGCATAGCACCCGCAGTATACGGGTGTCGCCCCGTCGGTTCGAGCGCCTATCATCAGCCCCATGCAGTAAGGCCGTGAAATGACCGCGATCCGGGCATCGGGCAACCCTGTCGCTCGGAACCTCGGGAGGGACACTTCGACATGAAGGGACTGAAAGACCGCGTCGCGCTGATTACGGGCGCCAGCCGCGGTATCGGCGCGGCGACAGCAGTACTGCTGGCCGAAGCAGGCGCCGATGTGGCGATTAACTACCACGCCAATCGAGCTGCCGCCGACCTCGTCGCCGACAAGGTGCGCAGCTTCGGACGCCGTGCCGAGGTATACCAGGCCGACATCACGTCCTGGGACGATTGTCAGCGCATGAGCGAGGCCGCGCTGTCCGACTTCGGAACCGTCGACATCCTCGTGAACAACGCCGGCATCGGCTACGAGACCTTCGGCACCCCCCTGCTCACCGACACCGACCCGGCCGACATGCAGCGCTTCATCGATTACAACACCTACGGCTGCCTCTACATGATCAAGCTCATCGTGCCCCAGATGCGCACTCTGGGCCGCGGCAACGTCGTCATGGTCTCTTCGTTTGCAGCCCAGGCCCTGCGAGCGCGCATGGGCTCCTACAGCGTCTCGAAGGCCGGTATGGAGGCGATCGCCTTCACGCTGGCGAAGGAGGAGCGCGAGCACGGCATCCGCGTCAACATCGTCTCACCTGGCCTCGTCGACACGGCGATGGGCGACGGTTTCCTCGATAGCCACGGCGACCTGCAGCGCAAGGACCAGTTCGCCGAAGACGCCCCCTTCGGCTACATCTGCCAGCCGGAAGACGTCGCGGGCGCCATCCTCTACCTCTGCTCCGACGAATCGCGCTACGTTACGGGCCAGCGCCTGACCGTCAATGGCGGTGGCTATTGAGCTGAGCGCGAGACTCCTACGCCGTAGTGAACGTCGATACAGTCACCGGTACGAAGAAGCGACCTTGAGGTGAAAAGACACTGCGGGATTCATCCTGCAGCTCATACGTCCATTGGACCCAACACTGGGGTAGGAGACGCCCTACGCGTCTTCGATGGCGTTCTCGATCTGCTCCACGCGCAGGACGCGGCCCTTGGCGTCGAGCTCCAGGGCGATGACATCGATGCGCTGATTCTCCGGCGCCTCCGGATGCTCCTGAAGGTAAGCCGCGGCGGCAGCACGCACGTGATCGGCTTTTCGACCGCTGATCGACTCCTCAGGCGTGCCGAAGCTGCCGCCGCGGCGGCTGCGCACCTCGACGAAGATGATCTCATCCGGCTTCGAAGCGATGATGTCGATCTCGCCCTCTCGCACGCTCCAGTTGCGCTCCAGAATCTCGTAGCCCTTGGCCTCGAGATGACTGGCAGCGACTCGCTCGCCGAAATTACCGAGGCTGCGTGCTCGCGCCCTACCGCCCTTAGCCATGAGCTGGCTCCAGTGCAGCGCCAGCCAGCACCGCCCCAACGGCGGCTACCGCATTGCGGCTGCGGCGGGCAACGGCGGCCCAGCTACGGCGATGCTGCGGACACAGACCGTGTTCCTCGATTTGACGCAGATGGCTTGAGGTTGCGTATCCCTTATGTGAAGCAAAACCGTACTGCGGGTACCAGCGGTCCAGGCCACACATCACCTCGTCGCGGGCGACCTTGGCGATGATCGAGGCGGCGGCGATCGATGCGCAGGTGGCATCGCCGTCCACGATTGCCCGTTGCGGCAGCGTGTTACCGGGGATCACCAGGGGTCCATCGATCAGCACGTGTTCCGGAGTCAGAGTCAGCCTCGCAATCGCTCGCAGCATCGCTGTATAGTTCGCTCTCGAAATGCCCCAGGCGTCAATCTCGGCGACAGACGCCCAGCCGATGCCCCACGCCGGCGCTTCCTTTCGGACGGCGAGAGCGAGCCGTTCGCGTTCCGGTGCCGTTAGCACCTTGCTGTCTCGCAGCTCACTCAGCCAGCCGGGACGATCCTTGCAGTCAAGGATGACGGCGGCGGCGTAAACTGGGCCGGCCAGCGGGCCGCGCCCGACTTCATCGACGCCGGCAACGAGGGGGTAACCAGAGGCCCAGAGCGCCTCTTCCTCGACAATCGTCGGCAGGGGTCGGGGTCCCGCCATCTTGGCCCGAATACTAACACGCGAGCATGGCCTCGCAACCCTTCTCGGGCTATCATGAGAAATGGAGCAAGCAGGTTACCAGTAGAAAGGGAGTCCCCAATGCCGGTCATTCACGTTGAGATGTGGCCCGGGCGCACCCACGCCCAGAAGCAGGAGCTTGCCCGCGTGATCACGCAGGCAATGGTCGATATCGCCAAGACGACACCGGAAGCTACGATCGTGATTTTTGATGACGTGGCGAAGGAGAATTGGGCTCAAGCCGGCGTGCTTTCGTCCGAAACCTAGAGTAACGATTCTTACCAAATCGAGTCTCTGACTGATGCTATACTTGACACAAAGTTGCGGCATCAGGAAAAGCGCCCTTTGGCCAGTTGTGTAATCAACTAAGCGTCAGGAGCGTTCCTGGTAGAGGGGTGTGATGGGATCTCGCTTAATGCGTAACAGTTTGGTTTACGTGATGATCCTGGTGGCGATCATCGCCATTGTGGTCATCTTTCTCGGTCGCGGCAGCGGAGACAGCAAGACCCTCGATCTCAGTGCCGTTATCCAGGACTCGCTCGCTGGTAACGTCTCGGAGATCAAGGTCGATGGAAACGACTTGACCGTGACTCTGAAGAGCGGCGATGAGTATTCGTCGCGCAAGGAAGACGGCGCCAGCATCGTCTCGATCCTGACGGATAACGGTGTCCAGGCCGGCCAGCTTCCGAAAATCGAAGTGCAGAAGCCGAGTGCCTTTGGTAACTGGCTCGGTTTGCTGATCAACTTCCTGCCGATTCTTATCTTCATCGGCCTGATTCTATTCATGATGCGCCAGGCCCAGGGGTCGAACTCCCAGGCCATGAGCTTCGGTAAGAGCAAGGCGCGCATGTTTACGGCCAATAAGCCGGCCGTGACGTTCATGGACGTCGCGGGCGTGGACGAGTCCAAGGAAGAGCTCGCCGAAGTTGTCGAGTTCCTCAAGTACCCGGAGAAGTTCATCGCCCTCGGTGCTCGCATCCCGCGCGGCGTCCTCCTCGTGGGTCCGCCTGGAACCGGCAAGACCCTGCTGGCCCGAGCTGTGGCCGGTGAGGCTGGTGTGCCCTTCTTCTCCATCAGCGGTTCCGAGTTCGTCGAGATGTTCGTCGGTGTCGGCGCGTCTCGAGTGCGTGACCTGTTCGATCAGGCCAAGCGCAACTCGCCCTGCATCATCTTCGTCGACGAGATCGACGCGGTCGGCCGCCAGCGCGGCGCGGGCCTCGGCGGCAGCCACGACGAGCGTGAGCAGACCCTGAACCAGATCCTGGTGGAGATGGACGGCTTCGACACCAACACGAACGTGATTGTCATCGCCGCTACAAACCGGCCTGACATTCTCGACCCGGCGTTGCTTCGCCCCGGCCGTTTCGACCGCCAGGTGATCATCGACGCGCCCGGACGTGAAGGGCCGCGTCGCCATCCTGGACGTACACACGAAGGGCAAGCCGCTGGACAAGGAAGTCTCCCTGGAGAGCCTCGCCAAGCGCACGCCCGGCTTCTCCGGCGCCGACCTCGCCAACCTGGTGAACGAAGCCGCGATCATGGCCGCGCGCACGAACAAGAAGCGCGTTGGCATGACAGAGTTCGAAGAAGCCATCGACCGCGTGATGATGGGCCCGGAGCGCAAGAGCCGAGTCCGCAGCGCCAACGAGATGGAGGTCGTCGCTTACCACGAGTCCGGCCACGCCCTCGTTGCGTACATGCTGGAAGACTTCGACCCGCTGTACAAAATCACGATCGTCTCTCGCGGTATGGCCGGCGGTTACACGCTCGCTCTGCCGGAAGAGGACCGTCACATCAACACGAAGGACTACCTGGAGAAGCGTCTTGCCATGACGCTGGGTGGTCACGCGGCCGAGGAGATCATCTTCGGGCACATGTCCACCGGCCCCAGCGACGACATCGCCAAGGTGACGAAGCTGGCCCGCTCCATGGTTACCCGCTACGGCATGAGCGAGAAGCTCGGCCCGCGCACCTTCGGTCAGAAAGAGGAGCTCGTCTTCCTCGGCCGTGAGATCTCGGAGCAACGCGACTACTCGGAGCGCCTTGCCGAAGAGATCGACGAGGAAGTACGGGAGATCATCGACCGGGCTCACGAGGTCGCTCGTACGATCGTCCGGGAGAACCGCCCGAAGCTCGAGCAGCTCGCCAAGCGCCTGCTAGAGGTCGAGACCATCGAAGGCGAAGAGCTCCTGAAGCTCATGGCCTCCCAGATTGGGGCGGACGATGACGAGCCCCCGGCCTCTGCCGAGCCCGCAAAGCCCCCGGAGACACCGACGCCTCCGCCGGCCGAACCGGAGATGCGACCCGACGACACCCCGCGGGGTACGCCCCGTCCCGGTCTCGCCTGGGGCGGCTAGCAGAGCTCTCGGTTCCAGCTAAGCGAAAGAGGAGTCCAATTGGACTCCTCTTTCTTTTGTGCGCGTCGAACGGCTTCCCGGCGTTTAGGTAACGCCGCGAGCGACCGCCTGCAGTAGCAGCGAGGCGTGGTCGCCGGCGTGCGACGACATCTTGAGCAGCCAGTCCTCCACCGAGTACGACTCGCCCCCGTCGTACCGGGCTGAACGCAGCCAGTCCGCCTCTTGCAGTCGCTGGAGCCGATCCGCGTTCGCCAGCACCGCCCCCTGGAAGGCGCCCACGGAGACTTCCGCTGAGCTCCCCTGAAAAGTAAGTGGACTTCCGGCTTGAAGTGAAGGCAGCAAAGGCTCGTGTTCGGTGAGGATACGGCGCAGTCGGAGGCCCTCCACCAGCTCGGTTTCAGCGATGTGGTGCAGCACCTCCAGTGCCGTCATCTCGCCGTCCACAAGGCGGTTCAGGTCCCGCGGCCAGAGCGAAGCAGCCGCCTCGGCAACCATACGGGCGCCTTCGCGGTACTGCTCCAAGAGCCTCAGACGATCCTTCGTGTCTACGGTCGCATTCCCTTGCTCATGCCCGCCGGTTACTTCCGGCGAGCATCCGAGACGCTAATTAGTTGTTCACGACGGCGCCATGGTGCGCCGTGCGAGTTATCTGGTCCGGCTGTACTCGTAGTCCTCGCGGGAACCCGCGCCGTCCGCTCGAAGCTCCGCCATACGGGGGTTGGGCGGAGCGCTCGCGTTCTTCTGAGCGTGCACGTCCAACGCCGCCTGGTCGGCCCACAGCTCCAGCAGACACATATTGTCCGGGTCATTGCCGCTCTGGAAGATCTCGAACTGCTGGCAGCCGGGCTCCTTGCGTACCTCGACGCAGCGCTTCTCCATCTCCGCGAGCATTTCGGCGCCTTTGCCGGGCTTCGCGTTCATCATCACGACGAGTCGGACGGCCATTGGGGATCCCTTTCTGCTGATGGCGGTTCGTCAGACGGAGTATGACAACCGCCGCGGTTCACAACAAGTCAAAGCCCCGCGCTCGGGCTTCGAACGCGGGGCTTTGAGGTCGGAAGTGCGCCGGTGGAACTACGCCAGGCTCTTCTCGATCGTGTCCAGCACGCGCATGGCGGAGAGCGCCTGCTGCACGCTGGAATTGGGCTCTCGCTTCTCCTGGATCGCGGCGAAGAACTCCCGGTCCTGCAACTCGATGCCGTTCATCGATACCGCGACGCCGGACAGATCGATCTTGTTCTCGTCCTTAACTTCGCCCTCGTACAGGTCGTCGTAGTAGGCGACGTAGGTGCCGTTGTCGCAGATGTAGCGGAAGAACGTACCCTGCAGCCCCTTGTTATTAAACGACAGCGAAAGGGTGCAGATGGCGCCACCCGGGACCTTCATCTGGACGCTCATGTCCATCGCGATGTCGAGCTCCGGGTTGATGGGGCCCTGGATGCCGCGCGCCACCGAGACCTCTTCCTGGGTCTGGTACTGGAACAGGTCCACGGTGTGGCAGGCATGGTGCCACAGCAGGTGGTCCACCCAACTGCGAGGCTGGCCTGCCGCGTTCATGTTGGTACGGCGGAAGAAGTACGTCTCCACCTTGAGCTGCTGCAGCTTGAGCTCGCCGGCCACGACCTTGTTGTGGATCCACTGGTGGCTCGGGTTGAAGCGGCGCGTGTGGCCCGCCATGGCGACGACGCCCGTCTCTTGCTGCACGCGACAGATCTCCTCCGAGTCCGCCAGACTGTCCGCCATCGGGATCTCGATCTCGACGTGCTTACCGGCGCGCATGCACTCCAGTGCCTGGGCCGCGTGCTGCTGCGTCGGCGTCGCCAGAATTACGGCCTCCACGCCGGGCTGGTTGATGCTCTCTGTCAGGTTGTAGGAAGTCCAGTGCGGGATGCCGTACTTCTGGGCCGTCGCTTCAGTGCCCGCCGCATTACCGCCCGCCAGCGATACCACCTCGATGCCCGGGATGGCGGAAATCGCCTCGATGTGCCTCTGACCAAAAGCGCCCTGCCCGGCGACACAAACCTTCATCCTGCAGTCCTCACTCTCGTATGTAGTCGAAGCCTCGCGTGTGGAGCAGCCGATGCCTCCACGCACCTTAACCACAACTTACGGGCATTCGAACGATCGGGCAATCTGAGGACTGCGCGGCGGGTTTTAACCTGCGCGATTCCATGTTTTAACAGAAGTTACATGGACCTTATGTTACGTTGACCCAATGGAGCTTCGTAATACCGCTCGCCTACGGCCCATCGGCATAGCCGCGACCCTGACGGTCGTTGCGATCATCCTCTACGAGTCCTCGCAGGTGCGCGGCAGTGCGGGCGTACCCGAGCTGACCACCAACGAGGCCTATGTCGGGCACTTCGCCATCTATGCGGCCGTTGCCTTCTGCGCCATGCTCGCTGTCGGGCGTCCTTCGATCCTTGTGTTCCTGGCCGTGCTCGGCTCTTCCATCGCCCTTGGTGCAGCGATGGAGGTCTATCAGATTCACGTGCCGACACGCACCGCGAGCGTGCAGGACGCTATGGCCGATGCTGCCGGCGCCCTGACAGGCCTCCTTGCATTCATGGTGCTTAGCGCTCTGCTCGAGACGCCCTGGAGGCAGTCTACGAAGGCCTGACCTGGGACATGAGCGCCAGTATGCCCTCGTCGCAGTCATGGAAGAACGCCATCCATTCCTCCGTGCCGTCCGGATGCTGGAAGATCATGTGCGGCGCATCGATGAACGTCACGCCTCGCGACTGCAGCGTGTCGTAAGCGGTGTTGATGTCCGGCACCCGGAAGTAGAGCACCGAGTCGTTCTTCAAGCCTGAGACCTCGATGTCACCACGCTCTTCGAGAAACAGCCGTGTGCCATCGCAGTCGAAGAAGGCGAGCTTGCCGTATGTATAGAGGTGCGGCAGGCCGAGGACGTCTCGATACCATGCTTCCGCCTTCGTTATGTCCTGCACTGCGCGCGCAATCTGACCAATCGAGCCTAGTTGGACCCCCGCCACGATTCCGCCCTTTCTAGTGATGGCGCTATCGAACGGCGCGCCTCGCCACATCTTCAGCGCCTGCCTGTCTTCCAGCTCGAGCTTGCCGATGGCGTTCCGCACATGGAACTTTATCGCATCGAGACTGACGCCCATGCGGCGCGCGATGGTCCGGTTGCTCATGCCGTGGCGCACCGCATTGACGACGCGCCATTCTGCCGGCGTCAGCAAATCGTTGTGGCGTGGGCGCCCTCGACTCGTCATCCTGCTTGCGTAGCATCCTAGCCGGAGCCGGCAGGAATTACCCTCCCCCTGGTCCGAACGGCTGTAAGGACGGGCTTGGCGTCCCAGGAATCCCATCGCTCTCACCAGCGCGCACGACGACCTCCTGACCGATCACCTCGACCGGATACCGGTCCAGGTCGCGTGGGCTGGGACCAAAGACCTTTGTGCCGTCAGGGTCGTAGACGGAGCCATGACAGGGGTCGCGGAACCATCCCGTCTTCCACATACCGTCCCTCGGATCTTCAAACCCGAAGTCGGGGCGCCAGGCCACCGTGCAGCCTCGATAGGAGTCTTTGGCCGAGAAGGCTACGAAGCTATCGTCCGGCTGTCGCACCAACCAGAAGCGGGCCTCCGGAAAGAACACCGGCTCCTCCTTCGCGAAGTCCGTAACACGCCCTGCCCGGATCAGCGCAGTCGGGTCGCCGAGGTCTGTTGTGGGCCAGACAAAGGACGAGAGAAACGCTCCGGTAATGATGATCAGAACCAGCGCCGTAAGGAGGACACCGACTCCGACATGCCAGCGCATGCGCTCGGGTTGGCGGTAATTCCAGAGAATTTCTCGCGGCATGGCGTGCGGTTTACTCCTTGCAGGAGTATGCTTCCATCCGTCCGGGTTTGCACGTCCAATGGAGACGATCTTTGCGAGCCCGAGATTCCCGTCTGCATGGCAACCCAATTGTTACGCTTTGGTTACATGCAAGTTACCCTCATTTCTTGAAATAATTCTGTAACTTAGGCGCCCTACTCTCCTGTCCAGCGAGGAGGGAGGTGCCCCTAACCGTGGCGACTAACGAGGACCCCGATCAAGAAACCATCTTTGGCAATCTCAGCATTGATGAGAGAACCTTCGGCGTCACGGTCAAAGGCAGAGCAGTCTATCTAACGTTCTTTGAGTTCGAGCTCTTAAGGACGCTCTGCAAGCAGGTCGATCGAATCGTCAATTATGACGCGCTGTGCCAGGCGCTCTGGCACTCGGAGGGACCCCGGGAGCGCAGGCGTTTAAACGTCGCAATCTGCCGCTTACGCACCAAGCTATCGGCGAGCTGGCCTTATCGAGTACAGACGGTCCGCGGCCGTGGTTACGGCTTCATCGCGGATCGCCGCCTCGGACCCTCTAGCTTGAAAGGAGCAACTTAACGTGGAGGCAGCAGACGGCCCTCAACCTTCTTTGAGTCGATACGCCGTGAAAGTCGCCAGCTTCAAACCACTTCGCATGTTCCTCGTGGGTCTGTGCGTCATCCTGGTGGGCGCGGCGGTTTCGCAGGGCGTCGCACTGGCTGACCGCGACCCCTCTGGCGAAGCAACGCTAGCAGCCGACCCGAACGCGGCCGTGAACTTCACATGGACGCTGATGGCGGCGTTCCTCGTCTTCTTCATGCAGGCCGGTTTCGCCCTTCTGGAAGCCGGTAGCGTGCGCCAGAAGTCCGTGGCCAACGTACTGACGAAGAACGTCATGGACTTCCTCATGTGCGGCATGGCCTTCTGGGCCTTCGGTTTCGCCATCATGTTCGGCGGTTCGGCGCTTGGCTCCGGCCTCGACAAGGGCAACGACATCTTCGGCACATCCGGTTGGTTCCTCTCCGGCGACGCCTATGACGTCACAACGTTCGAGATCTGGATGTTCCAGATGGTCTTCGCCGCCACAGCCGCGACGATCGTCTCCGGCACCATGGCCGAACGAACGAAGATCAACGCCTACATGGCGTACAGCTTCCTGATTAGCGCCATCATCTACCCGGTCTACGGTCACTGGGTCTGGGGCGGTGGCTGGCTTTCGACTCTATCCACGCCCGCAATCGACTTCGCCGGTTCCGGCGTCGTCCACACCGTCGGCGGCACAGCCGCGCTCGTCGGCGGTCTCATGCTTGGCCCCCGCATCGGCAAGTACGGGCCGGACGGCAAGCCCCGCAACATCCCCGGTCACAGCATGACGCTGGTGGTCCTGGGCATGCTGGTCCTGTTCCTGGGCTGGTTCGGGTTCAACCCCGGTAGCACACTGGCGGCTACCAGCCTGCGCATCTCCGTCATCGCCGTGAACACGTTCCTCGCGGGTATCGCGGGTGGTCTCGCGGCCTACTACATCCGATTCATCGAGACCGGCAAGGTCGATATCGCAGCAACCTGCTCCGGCATCGTTGCCGGCCTGGTCGCCATCACCGCTTCTTGCGCCTTCGTTCCCCCGTGGGCTGCGGTCGTCATCGGCATAATCTCCGGGCCGCTGGTGGTCTACGGCGCGCGCTTCAACGAGTACGTGATCAAGCTGGACGACCCGGTTTGGGCGGTTCCCTGCCACCTGTACAACGGCCTCTGGGGCGTCCTCGCCGTCGGTATCTTCGCCGATGGCACATACGGGGTCTCCGGCCTCATCGACGGCAACACCGACCAGATAGTCTCTCAGATCATCAGCATGTTCGCGGTGGTCTTGTGGACCGGGATTACCTCCGCCGCCATCTTCGGCGTTATCAAGATGACCATGGGTCTACGCGTGCCACGCGAAGACGAGCTTGCGGGTGTCGACTTCACCGAGCATACGCAGGTCGCATACCCACCCGACGAGCCGGTCGAAGCCATGGCTTAACGCACACGGCGCACGGCGCCGTACCGTCCGGGCGCTCCAATCGAACTCGAAGCGCTCGAAACCAGAAGGGTGGCCTCTCCTCCGTGGGGCCACCCTTCTCTTTGCCTTCAGCTAACGGGCTCAACAAGACGGAGAGAAACGATGCGAGGGCTACGCGAAGTCACAATGCTCTGAGCCACCGCATTCGCGGCCATCCCGAATCCAGGACACAGCAAGAAAGGCCGGCAATATTGCCGGCCTTTGTTTTCGATATCCTCTGCAGCTATCGCTGCACGGTGTTACTCCTCGGAGCGGCCCTTCTTGATCAGGCTCGGCAGGACCACGAACACGCCAATCATTACGATGAAGGCAGCGATTGCAACAAACTCCAAGGCGACACCCCTTACTAAGATTTCCTTGAGCATACGGGCGCTATGTTTCGTCCCTGTTTCGTCTGAGTTTCGTCTCTGTTACTCAATGTAAAATCTCTCGCTGCGGTCGATGGGGCCATTTGCCACGAAAACCAAAGAGACCGGCGAGGCGGCCGGTCTCTTTGGGGGCGAAGGGAGCGCGGGCGCTATGGCTCGCCCGCTAGAGCAGGTGTGGAGGCTGGCGGCTTACGGTGCATAGTCGCCTGCTCGTACGCGTAGGCGAGCTTCAGCAGCGTAGGCTCGGAGTACGCCCGGCCGAACAGCGTGATCCCGAAGGGCAGGTCGTCCACCGTGAATCCTGCCGGCACCGTCATCGAAGCTGCGTACACCAGGAACGTGTTCAGGTGCGGCGCCCCGCGCATGTTGTAGTAAGGCGGGCCGAGACCCTCTGAGATTAGCGTGGGCTGGTGCTCGACGGTCTTGTGGACGATTGCGTCCAGCTGGTTGTCCGCCATCACCTTGAGCACGTTCGTCTCGAGCTGGTCCCGAGCCTTCAGGTACTCGTAGTGCTTCATGGGGTCGAACGTCCGGATCACCGTCGTCGAAGCCGGTTGACGTCCCGGCCGGATCGTCGGGTATAGCGGGTGAGCCTGCAGCTCCGCCTGCGATGCGAAGGGGAAGTTCTTGCTGCGGCGTCCCCAGTTCTCGAACGACTCGCCGCTACCATCGCCCGTGCGAGTGGCCAGCAGCTCCATTATGTCCGGGATCTCGATGTCGATCAGGATCGCGCCCTCGGCCGCGAGTTCGGCCAGCGACTTCTCGTAGGCGTCAGACACCTTCTTGAAGTCCTCTGAGTCAGGGTCTGACGCCGTGCCGATGACCTGACGAATGACGCCGATGCGGGCGCCTTTGAGGCCGTCCTTCTGCAGCGAATCGATGTAGGTCTCAGGGATGTGGCCCACGCCGTGCGCCGTCTGCGGGTCCTCCGGGTCGTAGCCCACCATGAGATCCAGCAGCGTCGCGAGGTCCTTGACCGTGCGCGCCATCGGCCCAAGGGAGCCGGTGCGGCTCGGCCAGCCTCCGTATACGCCTGCCCGGCTCACGAGACCGGGCGTCGGCCGCATACCGACGATTCCATTCCAGGAGGACGGGCGGCGTATCGAAGCAAAGCCCTCCTGGCCAATGCCGACGGTCGCCAGGTTGGCGCTCACCGCAGCCGCCGAACCGCCGGACGATCCGCCCACGGTACGCTCCAGGTCATACGGGTTGCGCGTCGAGCCGAAGAGCGTCCCATGCGTGTCGCCGCCGCCCATCTCGCCGAGCGTTACCTTGGCGAGGATGATGGCGCCCGCTTCACGGAGCTTGGCGGTGATGGTGCAGTCGGAGTCCGGGTAGAAGTCCTTGAACAGCACCGAACCCATCGTGGTCGGCATGCCCTTGGCGTCCATCTGGTCCTTAAGCACCACCGGCACGCCGTGAAACGGACCGAGCACCGTGCCGGACTTGCGCAAGGCGTCCATGCTCTCGGCGTCCTCAATGGCCGCCGGGTTTACCGTGATGACGGAGTTGATGCCGCCCTCGACGCGGTCGTAGGCATCAATGCGCTTCAGGTACAGCTCGACGAGCTCTTTCGAGGTCATCTCGCCGGCCGCGAGCGCCGCCTGCACGTCGTCCAGAGTGGCGTCGATGAGGTGGAACTTGGTCTCGACAGTCATACTTTCTCCTGCAAAACGCGATGATTTGGTTGCATCCAGCGATGCGGCCCTAGGGTTCGCCCTCCAGCGGAGGCGTCGTGGCCGGCGGCTTGCGGTGCATAGTCGATTGCTCGTAGCCGTAAGCGAGCTTGATCAGCGTCGGCTCGCTGTAGGCCCTACCGAAGAACGTGATGCCGAAGGGCAGGTTGTCCACCGTGAAACCCGCCGGCACCGTCATCGAGGCGGCGTACACCAGGAAGGTATTGAGGTGCGGCGCCCCACGCGAGTTGTAGTACGGCGGATTGAGCCCTTGGCTGATTAGCGTGGGCTGGTGCTCCACCGTCTTGTGCACGATGGCGTCCAGCTGGTTGTCGGCCATGACCTTGAGCACGTTGGTCTCGAGCTCGTCACGCGCCTTCAGGTACTCGTAGTGCGCCTCTGGACTGAACGAGCGCATGTTGGCATTACTGGGATCGCGACCAGGCCGCTGCGAGTACTCCGGCTGGGCCATCAACTCCGCCTGCGAGGCATACGGGAAGCTCTTGCTGCGCTTTGCCCAGTTCATGAAGCCGCTGTCGCCGTCAGCCCCGCCGGTGCGGGTGGCGATGAGCGCCTTGAGGCCGGGGATCTCGATCGGGTCGACGATGATGGCGCCGGCATCTGCCAGCTCGGCGACGGCCTTGTCGAAGGCGTCCGTCACCTTCTTGAAGTCCTCGGAATCAGGTTCGGCCCGAGCACCCATCGAGGTGCGCAGGATGCCGACGCGAGCGCCCTTGAGGCCGTCTTTCTGCAGCGAAGCCGTGTACGTCTCCGGGACGTGACCGTAGCCATGCGCCGTCTGCGGGTCTTCGGGGTCATAGCCCGCCATGACATCCAGCAGCTTCGCGAGGTCGGTCACCGTGCGTGCCATCGGGCCCAGGGAACCGATGCGGCTGGGCCACCCGCCCCAGACACCGGCGCGGCTCACAAGCCCGGGCGTCGGCCGCATGCCGACGATGCCGTTCCAGGAAGAAGGGCGCCGGATCGATGCGAAGCCCTCCTGGCCGATGCCGATGGTCGCGAGGTTGGCGCTCACTGCCGCGGCCGTACCGCCGGAGGACCCGCCGACCGTGCGCTCCATGTCATACGGGTTGCGCGTCGAGCCGAACAAGGTGCCGTGCGTGTCGCCGCCACCCATCTCGCCAAGTGTGACCTTGGCGAGGATAATCGCGCCCGCATCCCGGAGCTTGCCCGCGATGGTGCAGTCCTGGTCCGGGTAGTAATCCTTGAAGAGCACCGAGCCCATGGTGGTCGGCATGCCCTTGGCATCCATCTGGTCCTTCAACACCACCGGCACACCGTGCAATGGCCCGAGCACCGTGCCGGACTTGCGTAGCGCATCCGCCGCATCAGCCTCTTCCAGGGCCGTGGGGTTGATCGTGATCACACTGTTGATGCCGCCCTCGACGGCGTCGTAGGCATCGATGCGCTTGAGATAGAGCTCGACAAGCTCACGCGAAGTCAGCTCGCCCGCGTCGAACGCGGCCTGCACGTCCGATAGCGTCGTTTCGAGGAGGTGGAACTTGGTCTCGACGGTCATCGCCTCTCCTGTGAGCGTCCGAAATGGGTCGGTACGGGGTTGCACTCAGGCTCGCAGAGGCACGTTTCGAGATCGTGACGCGGAGGTTCGTGGCGTATTAAGTGGAGGTTGCCGATTGGCAAGCCGGCGCACCGTGGCGCCTTTGCGGCTCCCGCTTAATCGAGGGGCGCCCGACTAGTTCAGGCGCTGCGTACCTTTTATCAGGTCGTTCTGCCCCGCGCGGATGGCGATATATCCACCGTCGACTACGACGGGGTAGCGATCGAGGTCTCTGGGGCTGGGGCCGAACAATCGCTTTCCGTCGATGTTGAAAGTCTCGCCGTGGCAGGGAGCGTAAAACACGCCGGCAAGCCTCTCACCGGTCTGGTTATCGAACCAGGCTCTGCTTGTATCCCACTGCACGGGACACTCGTTCGGCAGATTGTGCGAGTTGATCGCGTAGAACGCGACGAACGTATCGTCCGGCCGGCGCACGACGAAGAGCTTGTGCTGTGCAAAGTAGACAGGCTGATCGACCTTGAAGTCTTCGATTCGGCCGGCGTAGAACCGATCGTTCGGAGCAACACCGGACGGCCAGATGAACGATACGAAGAGTGCGGTCGCGATTGCGAGCCCGGCGAGCGCGCCTAACAACGCCGATACACCGACCGCGAATCGCAGTCGTTGGTAGTAGGGCTGCAGCCAGGGAAGCTCGGCAGGCATATCCGACCCGAAGTTTATACCTCCGGCAGGATCGTCACCTTGATCGGGCGCTCCGTCTTGTCCACCGCGGTCGCGAAGGCGTCGGCGACACGGCTGAGGGGGAACTGGTGCGTCTGCAGCACGGCGAGCTCCGGTTTGTAGCGCGGCAGCAGCTTCGTCGATGCCCTGAACTCCGGTCCGTGCTCCGAGGTACCGAAAAAGGCTGAGCCCAGGATCTTGAGCTCCTTATGAATGAGGGCGCGCATGTCCAGCGGCGGCTGCGTCGAGAACAGACCGAGGACGACGATGCGACCACCTGGTCGCGCTGCCTGCGTCGCCTGCTCCATCGTGTTGGCGTGCCCGCCCACCGTCTCGATAATCACGTCGGGGCCGAATGTCTTCGACCACTCGACTACCTCGTCTTCCGGCACCGCCTCCAGGCCAAGGGCTCGCGCCGCCCTGGCCTGCGACTCGTAACGGTAGCTCACGGCGACGCGCTCGGCCGTGTCGCGCGCCAGCAGGCCGCAGATCAGACCCAGGCTTCCGGCACCGAGGCACAGCACGCGCGTATCCATCTTGAGGTCGGCGATGTGTACCGCCCGCAGCGAGATGCCGAAGGGCTCCGACAACGACGCCTCCGTGGCGCTCAGGCTGGGGTCGCTGGCGTAGATATGCTTCGCGGGCACGTCGACGAACTCGCCGAGGCCGCCCGGCAGGAAGGCGCCGATCAGGCCGGCGTTGCGACAGAGCTGCACCTGGCCGACCTCGCAGAACTCGCACTCGCCGCACCATAGCCACGGCTCCATCGCGTAAAGCTCATCGGGCAGCCCCGCGGCGGTCGACTCCATGATCGTGCCGGCCAGCTCATGCCCCGGCACGCCACCGGCGCGGAACTTGCCTTCCTTATACCCGTGCAGGTCGGAACCACAAATGCCGCAGGCGCCCACCCTCAAGCGCACCCAGCCGTCCTTCAGCGGCCCCGGCTCGACGTCCTCCAGAACGATGCCCTTCTCGGTCCAAACGCTGCGTAACATGACGATGCTCCTTCGTCGTTAGGAAGCCAGGTCCAGCACGCTGCGGGCCACCTCGCCACGCCCCAGGGCGGCGAAGGCTTCGTTGGCGCCGGATAGCGGGTAACTGCGCGTAATCAACTCGTCGAGCAGCAGCTTGCCTTCCTGGTAGAGACGCAGCAGGCGGGGGAACTCGATCTGGGGCCGGGCCGAGCCGTACATCGAGCCCATGACCATCTTCTCCTGCATGATCGTGCGCGCGTCGATGTTCACGTTCGTGCCCAGCGGTGCGTGGCCCACCCAGATCGTCACGCCGCGCTTGCGGGTGCACTGGATGCTCTGCAGGAAGGGCGCCTCGACCAGGCCGATCGCCTCGAAGGCGTAGTGCGTGCCGAAACCGCCCGTCAGTTCTTTTATCGCCTCGACCGGGTCGACCTGCGAAGCGTTCACGGTGTCGGTGGCGCCGAACCGCTTCGCCATCTCGAGCTTGTTGTCCAGCATGTCGACGGCGATGATCTGGCTCGCGCCGGCGATTCGGCAGCCCTGGATCACGTTCAGCCCAACGCCGCCGCAGCCAAATACGGCGCACGTCGCGCCGGGCACCACTCCCGCCGTGTTAATCGCGGCGCCCACGCCCGTCGTCACACCGCAGCCCACCAGCGAAGCCTGCGGGAACGGAATGTCCTTATCAATCACGACGGTGGCGTTCTGATGCACCAGGGCGTACTCGGCGAAAGTGCCGAGACCACCGGCGAGTCCCAGCGGCCTATCCTGGCTCTTGAGTATTGGCCTGGTGGCGACCCCGGGTGACCGATCGCACAACACCGGCCAGCCCTTCTGGCACATCTCGCACATGCCGCAGTTCGTGCGCCAGGACAGGATGACGTGGTCGCCGACCTGCGGGGTCGACACGCCCTCGCCCACCGCCTCGACGATGCCGGCGCCCTCGTGGCCGAGGATCACCGGGAAGAGCGCGTTGCCCCATTCGCCCTTGAGGATGTGCCAGTCCGAATGACAGACGCCGCTGGCCATGAGCCGCACCAGCACCTCGTTGTGACCCGGCTTACTCAGCTCGACGTCCTCGACGACGACCTGCCCCTGTGGTTCGAACGCAATCGCAGCCTGCATCTCTTCGACCTCGATTCCCAAATCCTGCGCTCAGCCTGAAACGCCGCCAGCCTACTGCAGCCTCCCAGCCTTGTCCACGACAGCCGGACCGCCTCGATGTGGCGGCTCACGGTGGGCAAATGCGTCCACGGCAAAAAATACAGCGCCAAAATCATTGTAAGTGTTAATGCATTTGATAGAAGATTCACGCGTTGATTGGAGCATACGAACAACACATTTCTTACGCCTATCGAAAGGAAGGACCAAAGCATCATGGAGAGCTACTGGACCACAGCCCTGAGCCGTCGCATTGGTCGGCGACGGGCACTTTCAGGGCAGGGACCATCTATGACCTTCCCCTGATCTCGGTCGAAGACACACTCCAGCTTAAGCAGAGTGGAGCCGGTTCATCACGATCAGCTCTAACGCGGGCGAGTTCGCGAACTCCGTCAACCCGTCCGCGCCGGTGCTCTCCGTCGAGACACCCGACAAAGAGACCGTCGTGATGAAGCTGAATCAGCCGTATGCGCCGCTGCTGGTTCAGCTGGCGAATGGCAGCGTGAGCTATTTCTACATCATCCCGAAGGAGGGCGCCGACCAGCCCGACGATTTCAACAACAAATATCAGTTCGGCGGCGGCCCTTTCATGATCAAGTCGTACGAGCCGTCCGTGAAGCTCACCCTCCAACGCAATCCGAATTTCGAGCTGCTGGACACGGAGCTCAAGCGCCCATTCGTCGATGAGGTCGAAATGACGGTTCTCCCCGACGTCACAAGCGCGACAGCCCAGTTCGAGAGCGGCAACATCTTCCAGCCCCCAAACGGCCTCACGACTGAGAACGTCCTGCGGCTGAAAGCCGACCATCCGGAGTTGCTCGTCTGGGCGCTGCCGGACTCCACGGCCGTGACGGAGTGGTTCGGCATGGGCAAGGACGGGTTCTGGAAAGACCAGCGTGTGCGGCAGGCCGTGCAGTACTCATGGGACCGCGACGCCTTCATCGACGTCTTCTTTTCCACCGACCAGCTCACTTCTGCCGGTATTCCGGAGAACCGTCGCTGGAACACGGCGATCCCATGCGGCGGACCCGGCTCCTACATGTTCTTCCCCGGCATGTGGCTCGATCCGCAAAGCTCGGAATTCGGTGAGAACTCGAAGTACTTCACGCTCGGCAGCCGAGACGACAACCTCGCCGAAGCGAAGAAGCTGCTCAGCGCCGCCGGGTATGCGGACGGCCTCAAGTTCAAGCACTTGCAGTATCCACTCGGCTTCGGTCAGCAGCCGGCTCAGGACATCATTGAAGGCATGATGGCCGAAGCCGGCATGCAGGTCTCCGAGCAGGAGCAGGTGATGATCCCGGAAATCTTCGACTACATCTTCGGCGGCGGGAAATTCAACGAGGCGCTCAACACGGTGGACTTTGGCGGGCCAGACGTTGGCGCCTACATGAACGCGCACTTCGCGCCCACCGGCAACCTGTTCGGCGGCTGGAACCCGAACGATACCGGCGTTGACGCGAAAGGCGATCCCACGTTGAACAAGATGGTTAGCGACGTCCTGTTCGAGTTCGATAACGACAAGCGCGTCGCCATCGTTCAGGACTTCCAGCGCTACATGGCCAAGCTGTTCTACTACAGCCGCTATCCCGGCGGTGCCACGAGCCTCAGCCTGTCGTGGCCGGCCGTGCAGAACTGGAACGTGTTCCAGGGCGGCGGTCTCAGCTGGTCGTTCACCAACGAGTTCATCGACCCCTCGATGCCTCCGCTCAAGTCCTGATCGAAAGCGTCAGACGAGAAGAGAGGCCTCCGGATGGAGGCCTCTCTTCGTTATCGATGCGACTTGATCACTCTCAGCTGGCGAGGCGCCAGGCCAGCCAGACGCCGTTGTCGTCTTGATTCGCCCCGGAGTGCGTGTATACAGCTGTCGAATCGCCCTCACGGACGAACACCTGCATGTCACCCGACATGTCGACGTCTGCCTGCGTCGCCATGCCGACAGCCTGGAACTGCTCGGCCGGCACCATCTCCTCGAAGATCATGTTGACGAGCTCGTAGCGATGGCCGTCGTAGGTCATGAACTTGTCGCGGGCCACCAGACCGCCAGACGGCGCAACGCCGCCTCCCTGGTCCGAGGCCGCGTTCGGCGAATCGCTGCCACCGCACGCCACCGCCAATGAGGCCAGCAACACGATGGCGCCTATCATGATTAACCCAAATCGCTTCATCGCCCTTCTTCCTCTCCAGAACCTTGCTTCGGGTTTCAAGACGATGGAGCCGGACGAATGGTTCCTGCA
This sequence comes from uncultured Chloroflexia bacterium, assembly GCA_963731765.1. Classification (GTDB taxonomy): domain Bacteria; phylum Chloroflexota; class Dehalococcoidia; order DSTF01; family WHTK01; genus WHTK01. The sequence continues at coordinate 169,268 of CAVSWS010000022.1, read as the reverse complement.
GGACATCCAGCATTATGTCGAGTACATTTCGCCGCCTGCACCAGACAAGCTACAGTCGCCAGCCACGCTCCTCGGGAAGGACGCTCTCTGCGACCACGCCTCCCTTTCCGCGATTCATCCTCCCTTTACATTGACACTGCGAGAGTCAATCGCCATGATCCGCCTAGCCCCCTTAGATACGCCAAATGGCGCCTTCGCTGTGACCAAAGGAGTCGGACAGTGCCTGAGTTCGTCAGTAACGAGCAGATTGTTATGGAGGCGCGCAAGAAGCTGGGCCAGGGCGCCTGGGACTACCTCGTAGGCGGTTCCGAGTCTGAGACCTCGCTGCGCCGTAACCGGGCAGCCTGGGACCGCTGGGCCTTCCGTCCCCGCATCCTGGTAGACGTCTCGAAGATCGACACCTCCACCACCTTCCTTGGCCAGCACATGCGCATCCCGGCCATGCTCGCGCCCGTCGGCTCGCTGCAGGTGTTCACGCCCGAAGCCGGTGTCGCGGCAGCGAAGGCAGCGAAGGACTTCGGCACCACCCACTGCGTCAGCTCTGTGACGGAGCCGGCCTGGGAAGACACGGCAGCCGCCGGCACGACGTTCTTCCAGCTCTACGTGCGCGGCGACGACGCCTGGACCAAGGATTCTGTCCAGCGCATCGCGGCGGCCGGCTACAAGGCCCTCGCGATTACAGTCGATACGGCGATCTACAGCCGCCGCGAGCGCCCGATGATCTCCGGCTGGACGCCGCCCACCCAGGCCACGGCCGCCCAGCGCGCCAGCCGCAACTTCCTGTCCGAGCTCAACTGGGACAAGCTGGACCGCATCAAGGAGTGGTGGGGCGACAAGCCGCTCATGGTCAAGGGCGTTATGACGCCGGAAGATGCCGAGCTGTGTATCCAGCACGGCGTCCAGGTCGTCTGGGTATCCAACCACGGCGGCCGTCAACTGGACCACGGACTCGGGAGCATGGACGTGCTGCCGGAGATTATCCAGGCCGTGAACGGCCGGGCCGACGTCATCGTGGATGGCGGTGTGCAGCGTGCCACCGACATGATCAAGGCCCTCGCCCTCGGCGCGAAGTGCGTCGCCATCGGCCGCCTGCAGGCATGGGGCCTCGCGGCGAACGGCAAGGACGGGTGTCAGCGCATGCTGGAGATCCTGGAGAACGAGATGATCTCAGCCATGGGGCTCATGGGCGTCACGAGCGTGTCCCAGCTCAACGAGAAGTACGTGCGCCGGGCCGAACCGGTCACGCCAGCGCACGAGATGAGCGCCTGGACCAACATGCCGGGCACACGTCTCCTCTAAACAACGGATCCGCGGTCCAAACCGCATGTAGCTGGATGGAGAACTTATGAACTCGTACTCGAAGACGGTGGCGATTGTCGGGGCGGCAGAGTCGGACGAAATCGGCCTCGTACCCAACAAGTCGCCGCTCCAGCACCACGCAGAAGCGGCCCACAACGCCCTCGCGGACGCCGGCCTCTCTGTTAAAGACGTCGACGGTCTGTTCACGGCCGGCTACTCCACCCTTGCGGTCGGCGAGTACACCGGCATCCGGCCGAAATTCACGGACTCGACGGCCGTCGGCGGCTCGTCTTTCGTCATCCACATCGCGCACGCCATCGCGGCGATCAACGCCGGCTACTGCAGCGTTGCCCTTGTAACGCACGGCCAGGCCGGTCGCAGCGCCCGCGAGCGCGACGCCTCCGGCCTCGGTGGCGCCGGCCTGCCCAGCGCCCAGTTCGAGACGCCCTACGGTTTCATCGGCGCGCCGATCAACTACTCGATGGCCTGCAGCCGCTACATGTCGATCTACGGCGAGGACCGAACGCGTCAGGCGCTGGCCGAGATCGCCGTCTCCACTCGCAAGTGGGCCCTCATGAACCCCAAGGCTTACATGAAGGAGCCCATGAGCTTCGATGACTACCACAACTCGCGGTGGGTCTCCTGGCCCTTCCACCTGTTCGACTGCTGCCTCGTGACGGACGCGGGCGGCGCCATCGTGATCACGACGGCCGACAGGGCGCGCGACCTGCCGAAGAAGCCCGTCTACGTCCTCGGCGCGGCCGAGTACCACGACCACAACGGCATCAGCCAGATGCCCGACCTCACCGTAACGCCCGCCCACAGCAGCGGCCCGCGCGCCATGGAGATGGCAGGCGTCAGCTTCGACGACATCGACCTGACGATGATCTACGACTCGTTCACGTACACGGTGCTGGCGACGCTCGAGAGCCTCGGTTACTGCAAGCCCGGCGAAGGTCCCGACTTCGTGGCGAACCAGCGTACGGCCCCCGGCGGCGACTTCGCCCTCAACACCAGCGGTGGCGGCCTCTCCTACACCCACCCCGGCATGTACGGCATGTTCCTCAACATCGAGGCCGTGCGACAGCTGCGGGGCGAGTGCGGCGAGCGCAACGTCAACCCGAAGATCGCGCTCGTTAACGGCACCGGTGGTTCGTTGTCGTCCACGGGTACCGCGATTCTGGCCGTCGACTAGCGAAGCATCGAGACTGCATTTGCCGACGCCCCGGCAACCAACGGGGCTTTCGAGATAAGAGGAACGAAGATGACCGCACAGCCCTACAAGCGCCCCCTTCCCGTCTCCCAACCGGAATGGGACTTCTACTGGGAAAAGACCAAGGCGCACGAGCTCTGGATCATGCGCTGCAACGACTGCAACAAGGCCTACTTCTACCCGCGTGCCATCTGCCCCATGTGCTTCAGCCGCAACACGGAGTGGTTCCAGTCCTCCGGCAAGGGCACCGTCTACGCCTTCGGTATCGTCCAACGGCCGCCGACGCCCGCATTCGCCGACATGGTCCCCTTTGTCGTTGCCCAGGTGGAGCTCGAAGACGGGGCGCGCATCCCCACCAACATCGTCATGGAGGACCCGACGCCCGAAAAGGTGAAGGTCGGTATGGCCGTCGAGGTGACCTTCGACGACGTGACCGAGAACATCACCCTGCCGAAGTTCAAGCCTGTTTAGTGACAGCTCTCTACCTCAATTTCGAGCCGAGCGGAGGTAGCGGGGGCGAAGCCAACGCGCGGGGAGCCTGGGGGGTGTCCTCTCAGTTTTCTCTTTCTTTCAGTGAGCGGAGCAGCGCGCCAGCGCTGCGGAGCGACTTGCTTATCGAGGGTTCTACACAAGCATGATGCCCAACAAGCGATTCGAGAGCTTTGCCGAAGCCGTTAAGGACATCCCGGACGGCTCCAGCATCATGCTGGGCGGCTTCGGACCCGGTACGCCCCATAACCTGATCAAGGCGCTGTACGAACAGGGCGCCAAAAACCTCACGATCATCCTCAACTCCGTCGGCGCCGGCCGCGCCAGCCCCGACCACGTCACGCCCGCCACCCTGTTCGAGGCCAAACGCGTGAAGAAGGTCATGGCGGCCTTCACCGCCTCGACCCACCCTTCGCAGCGCGCCGCCGTCGAGGACCTGCAGGAGTCCGGCGAGATCGAAGCGGAGCTGATGCCCCAGGGCACTCTGGCGGAGCGCATCCGCTGCGGCGGCGTCGGCATCCCCGCCTTCTACACGCCTGCGGCCGTCGGCACGGAGCTCGCGGAGGGCAAGGAGCACCGCGAGTTCAATGGCCGCACCTACCTGCTGGCCGAGGCGATCACGGCCGACTACGCCTTCGTGCGCTGCAAGCGGGCAGACGAGTTCGGCAACCTCGTGTTCCAGGGCTCCGAGCGCAACTTCAACCCGCTGATGGCGACGGCCGCGCGCTGCACCATCGTCGAGACAGAAGAGATCGTCCCGACGGGCAGCCTCGACCCCAACCAGATCCACACGCCGGGCATCTACGTACACCGGATGATTCAGATCCCTCCGGGCGGCATCCTGCACGCGCCGCGTGGAGAAAGCGTCATTCTGGCCACGGCGCCCCAGAACTAGACCCAGGAGCATGAGTGTGGAGAAGACCCGGCTTTCGCGCGATATGATCGCCGCCCGCATTACCTACGAGTTCCAGGACGGCTGGATCGCGAACCTCGGCGTCGGCATGCCCACCATGTGCTCCGACTTCCTGCCCGCCGACAAGTTCATCATCCTTCACTCGGAGAACGGCCTCATCGGCTACGGTCGCGCGGCGTCGGTCGAAGAAGCGACACCCTACGTCGTCAACGCCGGCGTACAGCCGGTGCTTCTGCAGCCCTACACCGCAGTAGTGCACCACTCCGATGCCTTCGGCGTCATCCGTAGCGGCCGTCTCGATGTCGGCGTGCTCGGTGCCTACGAAGTCGCCTGCAACGGCGACTTCGCGAACTGGAAGACCGGCGCGAGCCTGGGTGGCGGCATCGGCGGCGCCATGGACATCGCTGCGTGCGCCCAGCGCATTTTCATCATGATGGAGCACCAGACGCGGGACGGGCGGCCTCGCCTGCTCAATCAGTGCACCCTGCCGATCACGGCACCCGGTGTCGTCAAGCTCGTGATGACCGACCTCGGACTGTTCGAGCCCGCCGGCGATCATTTCATCCTCAAGGAGTACGCTCCCGGCTTCACCGTCGAAGACATCCAGGCCGCCACCGAAGCGCGCGTCGTGCCCGCACCCGACCTACGAGAGGTCCACTTCGTCTGAGACTGGCCTGACCGCTTCAATGGCCACGCGCGCCCCTATCGTGGTGTTCTGACCGCCTGCAGACCGTCAACCAGGCGCACGACATCCGATTGGGATACTTGGGCGCTCTCATCTGTATTGCCGAGCTTCACCTGGTAGTTCACTCCATTCTCGGACCAGCCAACCGTGTACAGTTCAGACCACACCCCGTTTGAATGCTCAGAGACGTAGGTCAGGATGCCATCGAAGCCATGGACCGACACAGGTTTTGTCGTCGACGGTGGGCCCGGCGTATTCCCCCATGCGCCAGCAGTGCTCAGGTTCATGATCAAGACGAGATACGTTTGGCCCGAATGGTAGAGCACTGTGTACTGCGGCACGTCGTTGGTGTCGAGGCAGGCTTGTAGCAGAATGGGGGAACCCATTGAAGCCGACAGCCCTGTCGGCTCGTACACCTCGACATCGGCCGGCATCAATTCCCGCGCCATACTCCAGGTGTCGTCACCCGTTGCGAGAGGTGAGGGCGAAACGGGCGGGTTCGCCGGGCAAGCATCGAGCGTAGGCGTCGCCGAAGCCCTGGATGCGTGATCACGATTTGCGTTAATAGTTACGCCAGCGGCGAGTAGGATCAGGCCGGCCGCCACTGCGATCAGCCCGCCAAGGGCGACGATACGCAGGCCGACCCTAAAGCGAGAAAAGCGCCTCAGACCTACCAACCAGCCAAACATCGCGAATCGACCATCCGGTTCCGGCCGCCACAACGCAGCTTCCTGGCGGGATGACACGCCAAGCTTGGATAGGATCTCTGACACGTGGTAACGAGCGCCGCTCTCACTGATGTTCAGTTCGCGCGCTATTTGCTTGTTCGTAAGCCCACGTCGCAGCTGCTTAATGACCTGCTGCTCCCGAGGCGTGAGCAGATCGGGGTAAGGTGGCCTCCCGCGTCGCATGCTCCGTAGGATAGCCAACCGAGCTTCGAATTACCCTAGCGGAACTTGTGTCCTCATATGCTGCCTAATTCAAGGCATGTAACGGTGACTGTGATGTCGCTCCCTTGTTCCCCCTTCGTTGCGACCTGACAATGGGGCGATGGTAAACAGCTCTTCATCTCCGCTCGCGCCTCGCATATTGCTGACCGGCGCGACCGGTTACATCGGCGGCAGGCTGCTGAGCGTCCTCCAGAGTCAGGGCCAGGCGGTGCGATGCCTCGCCCGGCATCCCGACGCGTTGCAGTGGCGACTCGAGGGCGGCTCCGAGGCCGTAAAGGGCGACCTCCTCGATGCACCGTCTCTACCGTCCGCCTTCGAAGGCATCGAGGTCGCGTACTACCTTGTGCATTCCATGGGTTCCTCCGGAGGCTTCGAGGAGCGCGACCGCCAGGCTGCCACCAATTTCGCGGAGGCTGCAAAGGGCGCCGGCGTGAAGCGCATCGTCTACCTCGGTGGCCTCGGTAAGGGCGACGACCTTTCGCCCCACCTTGCCAGCCGCCAGGAGGTTGGCGACCTGCTTCGGCGCGCCGGTGTGCAGGTCATCGAGCTGCGGGCATCCATCGTCATCGGCTCCGGCAGCATCTCCTTCGAAATGATCCGCGCCCTTATCGACCGCTTGCCCGTGATGATTACGCCGCGGTGGGTGCGCACTCGTGCCCAGCCTATCGCCATCGAGGACGTGCTCGCCTATCTCGCCGAGGCGGGAACTGTTGAGGTGGAAGGCAGCCGTGTCTTCGAGATCGGCGGCCCGCAACCGGCGTCCTACGGCCAGATCATGATGGAATACGCCCGCCAGCGCGGCCTCAGGAGACTGATGATCCCCGTCCCGGTGCTCACACCTCGACTCTCCAGTCTCTGGCTCGGCCTCGTTACACCCGTCTACGCGCGCGTCGGCCGCAAGCTCATCGACTCCATGCGCAACGAGACCATCGTCACCAACCGCGACGCCCTGGAGGCCTTCTCGGTGCAGCCCCGCGACCTGCGGGAAGCGATCGAGCGCGCGCTGGCGAACGAGGACCAGGAGTTTGCCGAGACTCGCTGGTCCGATGCCTTTTCTTCCCAGGGCGAGACACCGACCTTCGGCGGCAAGCGTTTCGGCACCCGCCTGGTTGACTCGCGCACCGCGCAGGTCAACGCATCGTCCGAACGCGTCTTCGAGGTCGTCGAGGCGATCGGCGGCACGACGGGCTGGTACGGCAACGATATCCTCTGGCAGATCCGCGGCCTCATGGACCTCGCGGTCGGCGGCCCGGGCCTGCGTCGAGGCCGCCGCGACCCGAAGCACCTGCGAGTCGGCGATGCCCTCGACTTCTGGCGCGTCGAAGAGGTGGACCGGCCTCGCGTGCTGCGACTGCTCGCAGAGATGAAGCTCCCCGGTCGTGCCTGGCTACAGTTCGAGGTGGTCGAGAAGGACGGCGGTACCGAGCTGCGACAGACCGCCATCTTCGACCCCGTGGGTATCGCCGGGCTGGCCTACTGGTACTCCCTGTTTCCCGCCCACGGCCTCGTGTTCGGCCGCATGATCCAGTCGATCGCCGCGCACGCGGAGCATGAATCCGCATCTTGAAATCGCTGGTGGGCAGGACTACCTTGAGCGCACCAGGTCAGCATTGCATAGCAAGAGAACAGACCAATGCCAGTCCAGCTCGATGCAGAAAAGCTTGAAGCACTACGCGGCGCCCTGAGGGGTGCCCTACTTCTACCCGGAGATGACGGGTATGACGAAGCGCGTGCCGTTTGGAACGGCATGATCGATCGCCATCCACCCGCCATCGTGCAGGCAACCGGCAATGCGGACGTCATTGCCGCCGTCAATTTCGCCCGCGAGAACGGCCTACCGGTTTCCGTAAAGGGCGGCGGCCACAGCGCGGCGGGAACAGCCGTCTCGGACGAGGCGTTGATGGTCGACCTGTCGCCTATGAACGCGGTCCACGTCGACCCGAAGACACGCAGGGCTCGTGCGCAGGGTGGTGCGACGTGGGGCCTCTTCGACCGCGAGTGCCAGGTCTACGGCCTCGCTTCCACAGGGGGCATCATCTCTACCACGGGCGTGGGCGGCCTGACGCTTGGCGGCGGCTTCGGGTACCTCCTGGGCCGACACGGCCTCGCCATCGATAACCTCGTCTCGCTCGAAGTCGTCACGGCCGAGGGCCAGATGGTGACGGCCAGCGCCGAGGAGAACCCGGACCTCTTCTGGGCACTGCGAGGCGGTAGCGGCAACTTCGGCGTCGTCACGAGCTTCGAGTTCAACGTCCATCCCATCGGCCCGATTGTGACCGGCGGCATTGCAGCCTGGCCCATCGATATGGCATCGCAGGTGCTCGAGTTCTACCGCACCTTCACCGACGGCGACTCGGACGACCTCACCGCTTTTCTCGCCTTCACCGGCGCACCCGATGGCAGCGGAAACCTCATCGCGGGTGCCATTGCCATGCACATCGGCTCGCTCGAGGAAGGCGAGAAGGCCCTGCAGCCGATCAAGGACTTCGGGCCCCCGATTATCGATGCCATCGGCCCGATCCCATATACCGCGCAGCAGAGCATGCTCGATGCCGCCTTCGCCCCGGGCGCCCAGGTGTACTGGAAGGCCACATTCATTACCGGCCTCTCCGACGGAGCGTTGAAGGTAATCGAAGAGCAGGCAAAAGCGCTGCCAACGCCCACATCCTCCCTCGTGCTGGAGCAGTTTCATGGCGCCGTCCACCGTGTCGCGCCGGAGGCTACGGCGTTCCCGGAGCGCAACGCCCCGTTCAACGTCGCTATTGTCGGTCTGTGGAACGATCCGGCGGACGCTGACCGATGTATCGCGTGGGCGCGTGGAACTCACGAAGCCCTTCAGCCGTTTAGCTCCGGCAGCGTCTACGTCAACTACCTCGGCGTAGGCGATGAACCAGAGCGAGTACGAGCGGCGTTCGGCAGCAACTATGATCGCCTCGGTAAGATCAAACAACAGTACGACCCGAACAACCTGTTCCGGGCCAATCAGAACATCGCACCGGTACGCTGATATAACCCTCAGGAGGCTACAAAATGCCCATCGGTCTCGACCACACCATCATCCCCTCGAAGGACCAGGAAGCGGGCGCAAAACTGTTCGCGAAGCTCTTCGGCCTGCAGTACGAAGGCAAGTGGGGCCACTTCTCGCCCGTGAAGGTCAACGACCTCTCCATGGACTGGGACACTCGCGAGGAGTTTGACTCGCACCATTACGCCTTCCTCGTGACGGACCAGGAGTTCGACGACATCCTGGGCCGCGTCAAGGCGGAGGGCATGGCTTACGGCAGCGGCCCAAGGTCACAGGACGACATGCAGATCAACCACCTGCACACCGGCCGTGGCTTCTACTACCGCGACCCCGACGGCCACAGCTTCGAGGTGATCACGCACACCTACGTTTAGGCGTATCTAGCTAGTGCTGGTCTCTGCCGTCATTACTGGCGGCTGCCACCTGCTCGCGCCTGTCCATCTGCGCCTCAGTCGATGCGCCTGAAGAGGCTTCCGCGTTCGAGGGCTCTGAAACCACGGCAACGTCGCCGCCTGCGGTGCGCACGTTGGCCGGAGCCACGCTCTCGGTGATGTGGAAGAGGCGCTTGAACAGGTTGGACGCCACCTTGTATTCGGTCACGTTCCCCTTCTCGTCCACGATAACGTCGACGATCCGGCCGAGCTTGTGACCGCTACTCGAGTACACGTCGCGGCCGCGAAACTGCAGGTTCTGCTGCACGAGGTCGATGGCGTTGGGTACCTCATGCGCCAGATGCGTCGCCTTCACGCTGTCGATGGGCAACGTGTCTTCCGCCCACGAGTGCACGTCGTCTGCCTCGATAACGGTCGCGGTCTGGGGGACGCCCCGCATGCTGAGAACGACGAGTGCGATGCGATGCTCATCGCGGTCGATGAGGACGTCCTGCGCCCGGCCCAGACGGAGACCTTCCTGTGTGGCGAAGACATCTCGCTTGAGGAGTTTGCTGATGGCGATAGGCATGATTGCCTCCTATCAGCTTATTTCATCACCCACGGAATCAAGGACGGATCAATCCGGCAGCGCCAGTCTTGCAGGCATGAAAATCCGGGCGTCCGACTCGAGAAGGAGAAAAGAAAACGACCCGTCCCGGCATTCCCCGCGAATTGCCGAGCCGGGTCGTTAGTCTTCGAGCAGGTTCTGGCGGACCTGCTCGAGAGTACTCTCCTGAATGTTGCAGGAGAGCAGGAACTCCTCCACCGAGCCGTGCAGGCGGTCGAACCCGGTGAGGAAGTGCTCCATGGTTTCCGGATGCGCGGCCAGCGCCGCACGGTCCGGTAGTTCGCGAAGGTCGCGACCCAACGCTACGAACCTGGCGACCAGTCGCTCCTCGGACGGGGCTTCGGTCAGCGCGTAGTCTTCGATGATCTGCTCATCCGACACGCCGAGTACCCGCAGGAGCAGCGCGCTCACCATGCCTGTACGGTCCTTGCCTGCGGCACAGTAGAAGGCGCTGGGATAGTGGTTTGCGTCCGCCAGCAGCGTGAAAATGCCTTCGAAGCACGGACGAGACTGCTCCATCAGCTGCAGGTAGCTATCGCCCGCCACCTTGCCAATGGCGTGGACGGCCGCCTGCACCTCCGCCCTATCTGCGCCGAAGCGCGGGAAGAAAGGCAGGTGGTGGTGCTTCGTGTCGTAGTCGTAGAGCACCCCGGTGTGCATGCCCTCGAGCTCGTCGTGCGTACGCAGGTCGATGCCGAACACGAGGCGCAGGTCCATGCCATCGAGCGCCCGGACGTCGTCCTCGGTAAGCCAGGCCAGCGCGTCGCTGCGAAACAGCCGGCGCCAGCGGACGTGACGACCGTCCCGGGCCTCGTAACCGCCGAGGTCGCGGAAGTTCCCGCACCCTGTCAACCTGATCAGTCGTTCGTGCACTGCTGCTTGCATTGTACCGTTGCGACTCGTCCTACCCACGAACGTCAGGCTACTGGTCTCCGGTTAAGGCGTCATTAAGGGTGATTAAGGCGTCGTAAACCTCTCAGTCCATGCCCGCGACTGCCCTGCCCGTGAACCCAGGAAGAAATCTTGAAATTCTTGGTTCGACCCGTTGACGGCCATATTAATTGATTGTAGTCTCTCTTCATTCAATTAATTACGGAGTGGTCATGCCCCGCAAGTACTCAATGGAACGACGAAACGCCAGCATCGAAGAGACGCGAGACCGCATCGTTGAGGCGACGATGGAGCTGCACAACGAGAAGGGCATTCTCGCCACGAGCATGCAGGACATCGCTGCCCGCGCCGGTGTGTCGCTCGGCACCGTCTACCGCCACTTCCCGTCCCTGGACGAACTGGTCCCGGCGTGCGGTGCGCGCACCTTCGAAGTGACGCCACCGCCGAGCTCGAAGGTATTTGCGGACCTCGAAGGCGGAGAGCGCGTGCGCGCCTTCTTCGTTGCCCTTTATGTGCACTACGAGCAGGCCCGCCGCCCCTATGAGGTTGGTCTGGCCGAGGCGACCCAGATACCGGTGCTTCAGGCGCTGATGGAGAGGGCGATCGCCCACCAACGCGGCATCTGCGCCGAAGCAACGGCACCACTGGCGCCATCCGAGGAAGCACTCGGCCTGACCATCGCCATGGCCAGCTTCCACACCTGGCGCGCCTTCAATGAAGCCGGGTTCAGCAGCGAAGCCGCCGCAGCTCTCGCCAGCGAAATCGTGCTCAGCCGGATCGCCCGCGAGAAGGAGGGAAGCGCATGAGATGACCAGTCTAGAGGCCGTTATCAACTCATCGCGTACCCCCACGAAGGAGCCTGAAGATGCAGGTGCAGATCGTCACTTTCCAGCTCGCCGGCCTGTCCGAGGCCGACTACATCGCCCACACGGAGGCACGCGCGGCGGCGTTCAAGGACCTGCCGGGCCTGATTCAGAAGGTCTGGCTCGCCGACGCCGCCACCAACACCTACGGCGGCGCCTACGTCTGGGCCAGTCGAGAGGACATGGAGCGCTACGAGCAGGGTGAGATCTTCGCCGGCCTGCGCAGCAATCCCGGCATCACGAACCTCCAGTCTCACAGCTTCCATGTCCTGGACGTGCCAACCGCAGTGACCAGCGACCTGTTGAAGGGAGCTGCCATGAGCCGATGAGCGCCGTTCCCTCCAACACCCGAACCATAATTCGCCCCGCTTCGGCGGAAACAAGAGATAAGAAGGAGCAATCAGTCATCATGGAACCAACAAGGCGAGTCGCCACCGACACCGACATCCTGCCGTCTTACTTCCCTGTTCCGGGCTTCGGCATCCTGCCCGTCAACGCCTTCCTGATCCGCTCGCGCGAGCCGGTGCTGGTCGACACCGGCCTCCAAATGGACCGAGAGGCATTCATGACGCAGCTTGAGCAGGCGATCGACCCCGAAGACCTGCGCTGGCTCTGGCTCACGCACCCGGACCCGGACCACATCGGCAGCCTGCAGGAGATCCTGCGGCGCGCGCCCAACCTGAAGCTGGCGACGACGTTCCTCAGCGTCGGCATTCTGAGCCTTTTCACCGAGGTGCCGATGGATCGCGTCTACCTGCTCAACCCCGGCGAGAGCATCGACGTGGGTGACCGCAAGCTGACGGCCGTGAAGCCGCCGACCTTCGACAACCCGGCGACACAGGGCTTCTTCGACAGCAAGACGCGCGTCCTATTCAGCTCGGACTGCTTCGGCGCCCTGATGCAGGAGCCGTCTGAATCGGCGAACGACATGACAGCCGACGCGCTGCGCCAGGGCCAGGTGGCCTGGACAACGGTCGACTCGCCGTGGCTTCACAAAGTGGATGAGGGCAAGTTCGCCGCGGAGCTAAATACCATTCGTCAGATGGAACCGGACATGGTGCTGAGCTCGCACCTTCCCCCCGCTCAGTCGATGACCGACACCCTGCTCGGCGCACTCGTTGCAGCCTCCAAGGCCGAGCCCTTCGTGGGCCCGAATCAGGCAGCGCTCGAGATGATGATGGCGCAGATGGCGTCGTCGGAACCCGCCGCGGTCTAGTCAACACGTCGAAAGAAGAAGGGCCGTCGCTTAGGCGACGGCCCTTCTCTGCGTCCGGCACTTCGCCTGTGGCCTACGTCTCGCGCAGACGCAGCTCGCGGCCGACGTCGAGGTGGATGCGACCGCGCCCGCTGCTGGAGAGCCGGATGAACTCACAGCGGTCTTCCAGACGGCGGCGCAGGAGGGCGAGACGGGCTTCCAGGTTGTCTTTGATGTCCGGTAGCTCCAGGCTCGCGTCGAGGCGCAGCTCCTTGTTCGTGAAGTCCGTGCGCTGCTCCTGGGCGTACTGCTGCAGCAAGCGCCAGAGCACCCGTCCCGCGACACCCTTGATCAGGTACTCGTTATCGATGAACACACTGTCGTCCTCAGCGTAGTAGCGCACCTGAGAGGGCGTCGCGTCGGACGCTGCGACCGCCACGGGCGCCGGCGCCGCAGGCTCTTCGGGAGCATCCCGTAGCAGCGTGAGCTGCATGCCGATCTCACGCGCGGCCAGGTGAAACACGAAGTCATCGACGTAGTAAAAGCGTCCCGGCGCCGTGCTCTCGAAGCACAGCAGGCCCAGCAGATGGTCTCGCGCTTCGATCGGCACGACGTGCTGGCTGGCGACGTCGGACAGCCCCGGCAGGGAAATCACCTGCTCGAGGTTGCCTGGAAAGCCCGATTGCTCATAGCCCGCCCGGACGGCGCGCGTGTAGTTAAGGTCGTGCTGCACGTTGCCCAGCGAGACGGTTGTGCGCCTCTCAGCCGCTACGCCCAGGATGCCGTCGCCGAAGCAGACTTCGGAGCCCACGCCGGACTCCTCGTAGCCGTGACTGGCAACCGTGTAGAGTCGCTCGCCGGTCTCGTCCACGAACATGATGAAGGAATGGTCGTAGCCGAAGCCCTCAGCCAGCACCTCCAGCGACGCGGTCAGCAAGTCGTCCACGGAACACGCGCTGGTGATGCGGCGGGAGATCAGGTCGATCTTCGTCAGGTCGATAGGTGGATGAGACGACGGCACAATCGTGCGGTCCGTGAGTACCGGGGCGCACTCGAGCACGCGGCATATATCCGCTGCCGCCAGCCGGAAAACCTTGCTCATGCCTTCCTGGGCCGCGACGGCTTCCAGACGCGCGCTCATGCGGTCGAAGAGTTCGCCTTCCGTCTCCGTGCGCTCGAACTGCAGGTCGAGGCGGAACTGACGACCCGTCTGCGGCTCGATCAGGTCGACGCAGCCGCGGGGGTTCTTCGTCAGGTTGGCGATCGTCTTGTTGAAGAACTGACGAGACAGCGCCACGTGCTCGTCGTCGACGCGATGGACGATCGATATCTCCGTGATGTTAGGCACACCCTCCAGCGAGCAGGTCGCGATCAACGACGGCACGATGCCCTGGAAGCAGTCCTCAATGTCTTGCAGTCGCACCGAGAAGGTCGTCATTCCACGATCTCCTTGCCCGCACCGGGTCCGGGTGTCTGATCGAAGAACTCCTCCACAACGAAGCGCAGCTTGACGACCTGAGTGGACCACATGTTGCGCACGACTTCGGACAGGAAGCCGATCTGCGCCGTCGCCTCTGTGAACGCGGCTCGGTGACGGTCGATCCAGCCCCAGTCGTCCGGGCCAGGGTCGCCAATCTCGACGCAGCGACCCTTGAGCTGCAGCGCCTGAAACGTCACGACATCCACGAAGCACATGGCGATCCGGCCGTTATCCTGCAGGTTTTCGACGCAGCGCTGGGAGTTCGGGCGGTCGACGAACACTTCGATAGAACGGCGGTCGGGAGAAACTCGGGGTCCCCAGCCTCGCAGGGCGTCAGGCACCAGCTCGCGGCTACGAGTACCTACAGAAACAGCGGCGCCCGACTCAATGAGAGCACGTTGGCGGTCATCAATGGACAGCATCTGCGATGGGTTCCTGATGGATTCCTAAAGGAGTACTCCCGGCCTTTATAGGCACTGACTAAGCCTGGCCGGGGCAGCTTAAGAAGTTCTTAAGAAAACAATACGGATTGTATCAGAACTTCCTAAGCAGGAATTAGGAACCCCGTAATCGCCGCACACCTAATCTTCTAGCAAGCCCGGCAGCAATCAGCCGGAAACAAAAACGACACACAAACCAAGAAGGAGCATTCCAATGACAATGACGATTTCCCGCCCCGAGACCCTCAGCAACATCGATGTCAAAGCCTTCGCGCCCATGGTCCCGCAGTTCAACCACGCCCCTCTTAAGGTGGCGGAAGACACCTACCTCATCCGCTCCACCTCCGGCGAGGGCATGGGCCCCATGTTCGTTTACGTCAACTCGCTGGTGGTGCTGGGCCAGGAGCCGGCCATCATCGACACCGGCACCGTCGCCAACCGCAAGCAGTGGCTGGAGGACGTGTTCTCCCTGGTCGACCCCAAGGACGTGCGCTGGGTAATGATCTCGCACGACGACCACGACCACGTCGGCAACCTGCCGGAGGTCATGGCCCTCTGCCCCAACGCCACTCTGGTCTCGAGCTGGTTCCAGGTCGAGCGCCTGGCCGGCGACCTCAGCCTGCCGCCGACCCGCATGCAGTGGCGCGAGGACGGCTACAGCATCAACGCCGGCGACCGCGAATTCGCCCTCGTCCGCCCCCCGGCGTACGACTCTCCGACGACCCGCGGCTTCTTCGACAGCAAGACGGGCGTGTACTGGGGCGGCGACTGCTTCGCCTCACCCTCCACGGTCGCCAGCGATGACGTCTCCGTGTACCACCCGGAGGAGTGGCGCCAGGGCTTCAACATGTTCCAGCTGGCCGTCAGCCCCTGGATCCAGATGGTTGACGCCGTGAAGTACAACCAGACGGTGAAGCGCATCGCCGACCTCGACCCCAAAGTCATCGTCGGCGCCCACGCGCCCGCCATCCTGGGCGACTACGTCACGAGCGCCATCGACATGATGTACGACCTGCCGACTGCCCCCATGCCCCAGCTGCCCGGGCAGGAGACGCTGGACATGATCGTGGCCCAGATCCTCGGTGCCCAGAGCTAACGACTAACGGACCGGCGACGAGCCGAGGCGTCGCCCCCGAGCAAGAGAGGCCTCCCGAAATTCGGGAGGCCTCTTCGTAACCTCTTCGCCTGCTCAGCCGATTCACAAGGGAGGAGAATCCGATGAACCGCCGCCTTCGAAGTACGGCGACAGCCATAGTCTTCCTGGCTGCCGCCCCTGTCCTGCTCACGCTGCCTGCCGTCGTCGCGGGCATCGATGGGCTTGTGCCCTTCCTTGCTGCCGTCGCGAGCCTCTACCTGGGCTTGCAGTTTGCCTGCGGCGACCTCACCGAATAACGCCGACCCTATCGGGGCGAGGGGCGCATCGCGTAGGCGCGGTCGACCTCGATGTACATGCTGAGGATGAAGCGCCCGGCATCGCGCGAGACCTCGCGGCGTGTGTCCGGCACCTCGCTCGCCCGGCCGTAGACGATGACGATGCGGCCGTCCGGCGCCCAGCTCGTAATGGCGATGCGAGGGTCGCGGCGCAGGTCTCGAAGACGCACGCTGTCCTCGAAGATCGCCATCTCCAGATTGCCATCGTCCAGCATCGCTACGTGCACCGGCGCAATGTGGGGCGCACCGTTCTCGCCCACGGTAGACACGGCGAACAGGCGCGTCTCGGCCCAGAACTCGCGCATCTCTTCGGCGCTAACCCGCCGGTCTTCGCGGTCGAAGGTTGCCTTCACGGCCGAGCCGGCGCTGGCGATCGACTTGTCGAGAATGTCTTGCAGTGACATGCGGGTACTCCCAGCTTTCAGCGTTTACACGCAGTATGAGAGACCCGGGCCGAACGACCAAACTCCGGTCGCTCAAAAAGATCCAGATCGTTACGCAAAAAGAAGCTGGCGGACGAGGGTGGGTCCGCCAGCCGAAGAGAGCTCGACGCTGGGGCCAAGCGCCGGAGGCTCGATCAATCGCTTCGATCCTGACAATAGCCGTGCGCGGTGAACATCCGCTTAAGGCCTCGTAAACAAGCCGTAAACCCAATGAGCAAGCGAAGGCCCTAATCCGGGCGCAACGGCCCCAGGAGCTGGTGCTCGTAGAGGCGTGAGTAGTGACCGCCGAGCATGACGAGCTCCTCGTGCGTGCCCTGCTCGACAACGCGCCCGCCTTCGATGACGAACACCACGTCCGCGGCCAGCACGGTCGAGAGCCGGTGCGCGATCGCAAGCACGGTGCGGCCCTGCGTCACGCGCTCCAGCGCCTCCTGGATCGCATGCTCCGTCACGCTGTCCACGCTCGAGGTGGCTTCATCCAGGATGAGGATCGCCGGGTCCTTCAGCAGCGCCCGCGCGATGGCGACGCGCTGCTTCTCGCCGCCGGACAGGCGGTAGCCGCGCTCGCCCACCGTCGTGTCATAGCCATCCGTCAGCCCGGCGATGAAGTCGTGGATGTTGGCGGCGCGGGCAGCGGCCTCGACCTGCTCGTCTGTTGCGTCAGGCCGGGCATAGCGCAGGTTCTCTCGGATCGACGTGTGGAACAGGAACGGGTCCTGGTTCACCATCGCCGTCGCATCCGACAGCGACTCCAGCGTCACATCGCGCACGTCGTGGCCGTCGATCGAAACGACGCCCGAGTCGACGTCATAGAAGCGCGGTACCAGGTACGCGACCGTCGTCTTGCCGGCGCCGGTCGGTCCCACAAAGGCTGCGAAGGCGCCGGCCGGAACATCGACAGTCACGTCGTGCAGCACCTCTTTGCCCTCGATGTAGGAGAAGGTCACGTTCTGCAGCGAGACAGCGCCACGCACATCTCGTAGCGGCTGCGCCCCGGGACGATCAGCGATCTCCGGCTCCAGGTCCAGGTACTCGAAGATGCGCTCGAACAGCGCCAGGGAGCTCAGTACCTGCACATTGACGTTGAGCAGCGCCGCCGTGGGGCCGAACAGCCGGGGCAGGAACCCGGCCAGGGCAACCACGGTACCGAGGCTTACCTGGTCGTTCATCACTCGATGGCCGCCGTACCAGTAGACGACGGCCGGCGCCAGCGCCCCGAACAGGCCCATGGCCATCATGAACCAGCGCCCCACCAGGGCACGCCGGATGTTCAGCCAGCGCACGCGGTCGGCCACATCTCGAAAGCGCCGCGATTCATCGTCCTGGCGGCCAAATGTCTTCATCAACAGGATGCCGCTGACGGACAGCGATTCCTGCATCTGCGAATTCATCGTGGCCAGCTCGGCCTGAGTCTGACTCTGGAGACCGCGCTGAATGTTGCCGACACGCCTGGCGGGCACAACGAAAATCGGAATGAAGACGAGCGAGAACAGGGCCAGGCGCCAGTCCAGCGCCAGCATGAGGATGAGCGTGCTGACCAGCGTTATCAGGTTGCCGACCACATCACCCAGCGTCGTGCTGATAACGCCCTGGATCGACCCGACATCGTTGTTGATACGCGAGAGGGCATCGCCGGTGCGATTGGCCGTGAACCACCGCAGCGACATCGACGAGAGGTGACGGAACAACCGGTCCCGCAGGTCGAACATCACGGTCTGGCTAATCGAGTTGCTCAGCCACGACTGCAGCACGCCGTTGAGGGCGCCAACGATGATCACCGTCGCCATGACGGCGATGATCAGGTTGAGCTCACTGCCGTCGTTCTGCGGGATCGAGTGGTCGATGATGCGCCGGATCAGCAGCGGCGGAGCAAGCCCCACCAGCGAGGAAGTCGTGATGGCGCCTAGAAATGCCGCCATGAGCCATCGGTAGGGCGAGAGTAAGCCCGCGGCTCGCTTGAAAGTGGGCCAGGCCGGCTGCTGAGGTTTGGAGCGTTCTGGGTGTCCCCACCCTCCCATTCGCATTCGTTCAGCCTACCAAGATCGTGGAAGGCCTGAGCTGCGGGACCTGCTGCCTCGCACGTCTGGCGATGGCTAGATGAAGGTTTGTTGATGTCATATTGACATCATAATGATGTCATGGGCATTGTCAAGCGTCGTCCCCGTCTCCGTGTCTTCAATCCCGAATCTGCAGTACTGGCTCAGATCCACTATCTCAGCCGATTCTTCAATACCCACGAAGCAAACTGACTAGCGGGTGCTTCAATCGCACGGGAGCTGCGGGGTCCGCTAGATATCGCCGCTGAATGTGTCGCAGGACGCCACGGTGCCAGCGTGGTAGCCCTGAAGGAACCACTTCTGACGCTGCTGCGAAGAACCGTGCGTCCAGGTCTCCGGATTCACCGAGCCCTGCGATGCCTG
This sequence comes from uncultured Chloroflexia bacterium, assembly GCA_963731765.1. GTDB lineage: Bacteria > Chloroflexota > Dehalococcoidia > DSTF01 > WHTK01 > WHTK01. The sequence goes on along the minus strand of CAVSWS010000022.1, from coordinate 150,532 downwards.
GATGCGGTCATCGCCCACCGCTGAAGCAGCGCTGAGAGCATCCGCGATCTCGCTGTCCGAGATGCTCTCGATGAAGCCCGTGTCCACGGCGTGCGCCGCCCACAGCCCGGCGTAGCAATCGGCCTGCAGCTCCGATCGCACCGCGGCGCTATCGGCGCCCTGGCGGTCGTTGCCGATGCGGTCGAGGATGCCGGTGAGGTCCTGGGCATGGTGACCGTACTCATGTGCCAGCACATACGCCTGCGCGAACGGTCCACCCTGCGCCCCAAATCGAGTCTGCAACTCGTCGAAGAAGTCGAGGTCAATGTAGACCTGCTCGTCCGGTGGGCAATAGAACGGCCCCACCTCGGCCGTTGCGGGGCCGCAGCCGGTCTGTGTGAAGCCGCTGAACAGGACTGTTGGCGCCTCGGTGTAACGAGCACCGCTCGCCGCGAACTCGTCGCCCCAGTAGGCCTGGATGCTGTTCACGTACCCAACGATGCGACAGTCCTCGGAGGCGTTGGCGTCCTCACCAGTCTGACAGTTCGAGAGCAGGCCGTCGGAATCACTAGTAGTCGAACCCGTGTTGGCGATGTCGGTGAGCTGGCTGAGGTCGACGCCGAGGAAGGCGCCGACCAGCAGGATCAGGATGCCGGCGCCACCGCCGGCAATCGCCAGGCCACCTCCGCGACCGCGCCGGTCCCGCACCTGAGTCGGATCGAGTCGAGAACCTCGTCTGAACAATTGCGCCTCCCAGACGAAGTATCACCGGCGACCAGGCTTGCGTAAATGTTCAAGCCGCGCCGCTACATAGCTTCCGTGTAGCAGTAGGTGCTGCTCTCAGACGTCGCGGCGGTTCAACGACGCAAAGGCAATCGCGAAGAACGCCCCCAGCCACACGGCCAGAACACCGATTGCCGCCGCCGTACCGAGGTGCGTCAACGAATCGTTATTGCCGGTCGAGGAGAGACTGTCGATGGCGTAGTTGGGCAGGAATCGCAGCACGTTCTTCTGCAGCGTGTCCGGCAGCAAACCCCCGAAAATCGAGGGGATGAAGAGCAGGCCCAGGATGGCCGTAATCGTGCTCGCCGTGCTGCGCAGGACGACCGCCGTCGCGGCCCCCATGAGGGGATAGATCGGCAGCAGAAGCCATACGCCGAGGACGGCGCGTTTGGCGCTCTCGTCGCCCAGGGTCGCCGTCGGCACGCCGTTGTAGGTGCCCAGTACGGTTTGCCCGGCGTAGAACGACCCCAACGCCACGATCAGTCCCAGCACCAGCGTGATGGCAATGATGATCAGCATCTTCGCCAGCAGCACGGAGTTTCGCCGCGGTGTCGTCGTTAGAGTCAGGCGGATCATGCCGCTGGTGTACTCGGACGAGACGAACGTGATGCCCAGAACCACCATGACGATGACGGCGAAGATAGCGCCGAACGAGGTGATGTCCGCGGGATGGAATGTCGCGCGGTCCTGGGCGTTCATCTGGTCCCAGCTGCTGCCGATAGCGAGGCAGATCAGGGCCGTCATGCCGATGCCAAGACCCAGCGTCAGGAACACTTCAACGTAAGTGGAGCGGACGGAACGGAGCTTCGTCACCTCCGACGAGAGGATGCTCATGAAGCCCGGCTTCGAACCGACACGGCTGGTATGGGTTACTGCGCTGGTTGTCATTGCCCGTCGGTTCCCTTCGTCGTCTCGCCCGCACCCACCGCGCTCAAGCTCTCTCGCAGCTCATCTTCCGAGCCCGCGTGATACTGCACGGAGCCTCGCGTCATCTCCATGAACGCCGCTTCCAGGCGTGCCCGCTGCGGCGACAGCTCGTGCAGGACGATGCTGTGCTTCGCCGCCAGCTCACCGATAGCTGAGGCTTCCATGCCAGTGACGGTCATGCCGCCGTCCTCCTCATCGGCAACGGCGGCGCCCGCGGCTTTCAGATAACCCGCCAGCTCTACGCCGCCGGGCGAAACCACCCGCACGCGGTTCGTGTCGCTCTGATGGACGAACTCCCGCATGCCCATGTCGGCCAGCAGCTTGCCGCGGCCGATGACGAGCACGTGGTCCGCCGTATCCTCCATCTCGCTCATAAGGTGGCTGGAGACGAAGATCGTGCGTCCTTCCGAAGCCAGGCGCTTGAGCAGGTTGCGAATCCAGACGATGCCCTCAGGGTCCAGCCCGTTCACCGGCTCGTCCAGCATCAGCGTCGAAGGGTCACCGAGCAGCGCCGTCGCGATACCGAGCCGCTGCGACATACCAAGAGAAAACGTCTCGACTCGACGGCCCGCGACATTTTGCAGTCCGACGGCTTCGATCACGTCATCGACGCGTCGCTTCGGCAGTCCGCCCGCCTGTGCGATCCAGCGCAGGTGATTGTAAGCACTGCGACCGCCGGTGATGCCCTTCGCTTCCAGCAGGGCGCCCACGGTCTGAATCGGCGAGTCCAGGTCGCTGTACGGCTTGCCATCGATGGTGGCGCGGCCGGCATCGGGCGCGTCGAGGCCGAGGATCAGGCGCATCGTGGTGGACTTGCCGGCCCCGTTAGGCCCAAGGAAGCCCGTCACGTGGCCGGGCTCCACCTTGAACGACAGGTTATCGACTGCAAGCGTGGAGCCGTAGCGCTTCGACAGTCCGTTCACTTCGATCATGCATCTCTCCTGGAAGGCGCCCATCCCTGGCGAGGCTAGACACCGCCCTCCATTCGGAAGGGGGCAGCCGAAAACGCGTCACAGCGATTCACCACTATCCAGCATGAATACTCCCGAAAGAGTGGTCAACGCTTTCGAAACGGTCACTGCCGTTTTTCACCGAAACGATAGGGTTTCGCAGCGATCAGTAATCCGGGGCCGGATATGCCGGTCCCGGATTAAGCACGTCAAACAATGGCCAACGAGGCGTCGAACATTTTCGACGAATTGGATCAGACGCCGACGCCGGCCTTCGACTTCTCTGCCCGCACGCGGGTGTTCTGGTCCAGGTGCTTCTTGCGAATGCGCATCGACTTCGGCGTCACTTCCAGGTACTCATCGTCGCCCAGCCACTCGATCGCCTGCTCCAGGCTGAGGATGCGTGGCGGCTCCAGGCGCACCGCTTCGTCCGAACCGGCGGCGCGGACGTTGGTGAGCTGCTTCGTCTTGCAGACGTTCACCACCATGTCGTTCTCGCGCACGTTTTCGCCCACCACCATGCCGGCGTATACCTTCTCGCCCGGAACGATGAAGAACGTGGCTCGGTCCTGTAGACGGAACATACCGTAAGCCACGGCGTCGCCCGGGTCCGATGCGATCAGCGAGCCCTTGGTGCGGCTGGCGATATCTCCCTTGTGGGGCTCATACCCGTGCAGGGTGTGGTGCAGCAGGCCGGTGCCACGGGTCTGGGTCATGAACTCGCCTCGGAAGCCGATCAGCCCTCGCGAGGGGGCCAGGAACTCAAGCCGCGTGTTGTCGCCGCTCGTCACCATGTTCTTCATCTCGCCCTTGCGCCGGCCGATGTTCTCGATCACAGTGCCGACGAACTCCTCCGGCACGTCGATTATCACGTGCTCGATCGGCTCGTACAGGCGCTCGTTGATGCGCTTGAAGATCACTTCCGGGCGGGAGACCTGAAACTCGAACCCTTCACGGCGCATCATCTCGATCAAGATCGAGAGGTGCAGCTCGCCCCGGCCGCTCACCCGGAACACGTCCGGCGAGTCCGTGGGTTCGACGCGCAGTGCGACGTTGGAGCGCAGCTCTCGCTGCAACCGCTCGCCGATGTTGCGGGTCGTGACGTACTTGCCCTCGAGGCCCGCGAAGGGGGAGTTGTTGACGAGAAAGTTCATGGCAATCGTCGGCTCTTCGATGGCAACAAAGGCCATGGGAGTGGCATCAGCCGCATCCGCAATCGTCTCGCCAATGTCGACGTCTTCCATGCCGGCGATGGCAATGATGTCGCCCGCCGAAGCCTCTTCGACCTCTACGCGCTTCAAGCCCTCGAAGGAGAAGATCTTGCTCACCCGTGCGTCATCGACGGTGCCGTCGCGGTGGACGACCTTCATGGGCGCGCCCAGCTTGATCGAGCCGCGGCTGATACGGCCAATGCCCAGTCGCCCCAGGTAGTCGTTGTATTCGATGGTCGTGATCAGCATCTGGAACGTCCCGTTCGGGTCGGCGTCCGGCGGCATCACGTTCGTAACGATTGCGTCGAGGAGCGGCTCCAGGCTCGTGCCCTCCTGCTCGAGGTCGAGCGTGGCCAGGCCCTGACGGCCGACGGAGTAGATCGTCGGGAAGTCGAGCTGCTCGTCCGTAGCGCCGAGGCTGAGGAACAGCTCGAACACCTCGTCCAGCACCTCGTAGGGGCGGGCGTCCTTGCGGTCGATCTTGTTGATCACCACGATGGGCTTGAGGTTGAGGTCCAGCGCCTTCTTGAGCACGAACTTCGTGCCCGGCAGCGGCCCCTCGGCGGCATCGACCAGCAGCAGGATGCCGTCGACCATCGTCAACGTGCGCTCGACCTCACCGCCGAAGTCAGTGTGCCCGGGCGTGTCGACGATGTTGATCTTGGTGCCTTTGTACGTGATCGACGTGTTCTTGGCGAGGATCGTGATGCCACGTTCCTTCTCAAGGTCGTTGCTGTCCATGACGCGCTCGGCCACCTGCTGGTTCTGCCGGAACGTGCCCGTCTGCGAAAGCATGTAGTCGACCAGCGTGGTCTTGCCGTGGTCAACGTGCGCGACGATGGCGATGTTGCGAATGTTCTCGATAGTCATAGGTTTGGTTGCTCTCTCATCCTGAGCTTGTCGAAGGGTCACACGAAGAGCCCCCGGGTCTTAGCCGGCCTCGAGAGCTACGCACTTCACTATCAATATTGGGATTGCGAATAGTATAGCAGGCGTTTCATCAAATCGCCGAACACCGCGAGTCTTTATCGAAGCGTTAACCCACCGATTTGTCCCAGCACCCACGATGCCTCCCTACCCCGCGTGCCGGAAGCCGGCCTCACGCATCGTCAACGGCTCGCCGTCTCGCAGCGACACGGCCTCGATGACGCGCGCGATGTATACCGTCGAGTCGCCCGCGGGTGTGCTCGATTCCACCTCGCAGGCCACGAAGCCCAGGGCCTCGTCCAGCACGGGGCATCCGTTACCTGCGAAGCTGTGGGGCACCATCGAGAGCTTGTCGGACGACTCCGTGGAGTGCCGGCCCATGTCGCCTGCCAATTCACGCCGCCCCGTTTCGAGCACGCTGACGGCGAAGCAGCGACCACGCTCGATGATCCCGTGCGATCGGCAGCCGTTCTCCACCGAGAGCGCCAGCAGCGGCGGATCGAACGAGACCTGTGTCAGCCAGTTCGCCGTGAACACGTTGGCGTCATCGCCGTCGCTCACACCCACGACGTAGAGCCCATAGGTAAACAGACGCAGCACTGTGCGCCTGGCATTCGCATCGAGTGTGGGCGGCTCCAACGTTATGCCTCCTTCAGGCTTTTCGGCCGGACCATGACGAGGTTGAAAGCTCGGCAGCAGACACTGGATCCAGTCACCCCCAAAGGAGGGTTCATATGACCGTCAGTGACATGATGCGAACACATCCCGTATCGAGCGTACGGGAGGGCATCGCGGAATGCATTACAGCCTGCTTCGACTGCGCCCAGATCTGCACGATCTGCGCCGATGCCTGCCTGGCCGAGCCCATGGTGGCGAACCTTGTGCCGTGCATCGCCCTCAATCAGAACTGCGCCACCATCTGCCTCGCCACGGGCACGGTATTGGCCCGACAGAGCGCCCTCGACCCCGCTATTGCCCGCAAGCAGGTACAGGCCTGCCTGGACGTCTGCGAAGCCTGCGCCATCGAGTGCAAAGGCCACGGTGGCAACATGGAGCACTGCGCCGTCAGCGCCGCGGTCTGTCGCCGCTGCGCCGAGACCTGCCGCAACCTCCTGGAGCAGATCTAACTTCGGAGGTCGTTCTTCTCGTAGCATTGGAAAGCGGCGAACCTGATCAGGTTCGCCGCTTTTGTCTTTACCCGACTTACTAAGTGCGAATGACCGGCATCTCCAGCTTGCCGACGGCCTCGCAGGCCAGCGGCTTCAGGCCTTCGCTGCCGTGATCCCTGACGTATTCGATGATTTGAGCCCGCATGCGCGGCACCCAGTACATTCGCAGGTGGTTGGCAATGCCGGCGACGGCCTCGTCATGGGGATAAGACTCGAAGAAATCGGCGATGCTGTTCGCCTTGTGCAGCATGTTGTGCTCGTCCACGTTAGTCGCGCCTCCAGGCCGGGGCCACGCATCGCTCTCGCGCTGCTTTGCCATCGAAAGCGGATATGGCGAACGTAGTGCCGCAATTACCGCCGCCCACCGACGCACGCACTGCAATTCGAGGCTCGCTCATTAGCCGCCAGCCACCTCTGCGATCTGCGTCGTCTGCTCTCGCAGGATCTCGTACTGCTTCTGCCAGTCCGAGGGAGTGTAGGTGCGACTCACCTGCACGGCCGTGACCTTGTACTCCGGGCAGTCCGTGGCCCAGTCGGCGAACTCGGTTGTCACGACGTTCGCACCGGACTCCGGGTGGTGGAAGGTCGTGTAGACGACGCCCGGCTGCATGCGCTCCGAGACCTTCGCCCGCAGCGTCGTTTCGCCTGCCCGGCTCGCTATCGAGACGAGGTCGCCGTCGTTAATGCCGCGGTTCTCGGCGTCCCAGGGGTGGATCTCCAGGAGGTCTTCTTCGTGCCACATCTCGTTCTTGGTACGGCGGGTCTGGGCGCCGACGTTGTACTGCGAAAGGATGCGACCCGTGGTGAGGAGCAGCGGGAAGCGGTCGTTGCTGCGCTCTTCCGTCGGCACGAACTCCGTGATCATGAAGAAGCCCTTGCCGCGGACGAAGGCATCCTTGTGCATGATCGGCGTGCCCTCCGGTGCCGCATCGTTCACGGGCCACTGCAGCGAGCCGTATTTGTCCAGCTTCTCGTAGCTCATGCCGGCGAACGTCGGGGTCAGGCGGGCGATCTCATCCATGATCTCGCTGGGGTGCTCGTAGTGCATGGGGTAGTCCATGGCGTTTGAGATGAGCTGCGTGATCTCCCAGTCCGCGTAGCCGTTCTTCGGCGGGATGATCTTGCGCACGCGGCCCAGACGGCGCTCTGCGTTCGTGAACGTGCCGTCCTTCTCCAGGAAGGTCGAGCCCGGCAGGAAGACGTGAGCGTAGCTGGCGGTCTCGTTCAGGAAGAGGTCCTGCACCACGATGCACTCCATCGCAGCGAGACCAGCAGTGACGTGCTTCGTGTTCGGGTCTGACTGGACGATGTCCTCACCCTGGATGTACAGGCCCTTGAAGTAGCCATCAAGGGCGGCGTCGAACATGTTCGGGATGCGCAGGCCCGGCTCGCCCTGCAGGCCAACCTGCCACGCCTCTTCGAAGACGGCGCGAACGCCATCGTCCGAGACATGGCGGTAGCCGGCGAACTCGTGCGGGAAGCTGCCCATGTCGCAGGAGCCCTGGACGTTGTTCTGGCCCCGCATGGGGTTCACACCGCCGCCACGCTTGCCGACGTTGCCTGTCGCCATCGCGAGGTTCGCCATGCCGATGACCATCGTCGAGCCCTGGCTGTGCTCGGTGACGCCGAGACCGTAGTAGATGGCGGCGTTGCCACCGGTGGCGTACAGCCGGGCGGCGGCACGCACGTCCTCCGCCGGTACGCCGGTCTTCTCTTCGACGGCCTCCGGGGAGTGGCGTTCCTCCGAGATGAACCTGGCCCAGTTCTGGAAGGCGTCCCAGTCGCAGCGCTCTCGCACGTACTCCTCGTCCACCAGGCCCTCCGTGACCACGACGTGCGCCATCGCGTTGATGACGGCGACGTTCGTGCCCGGCAGCAGCGGCAGGTGGTAGTCAGCCTGTACGTGCGGCACCTTCACGAGGTCGATGCGCCGCGGGTCGACAACGATAAGGTGGGCGCCCTCGCGCAGTCGTCGCTTCATGTGGGAGGCGAACACCGGGTGGGCGTCCGTGGGGTTGGAGCCGATGACCATGAGCACGTCGGCGTCGTCGACGGAGTCAAAGTCGTTGGTGCCGGCCGACGTGCCGAAGGTCGATTTCAGGCCGTAGCCGGTCGGGGAGTGGCAGACACGGGCGCAGGTGTCGACGTTGTTATTGCCGAACGCGGCGCGCACCAGCTTCTGGACCAGGAAGGTCTCTTCGTTCGTGCAGCGAGAGGAGGTTACGCCGCCAATGGAATCGGGGCCGTACTCCTTCTGAATGCGCTTGAACTCGCTCGCCACGTAGGCGATTGCCTCTTCCCAGCTCACTTCCTGCCAGGGGTCCGTGATGTTCTTGCGGATCATCGGGTTGAGGATGCGGTCCTTGTGGGAGGTGTAGCCCCACGCGAAGCGACCCTTGACGCAGGAGTGGCCGTGGTTCGCCTTGCCGTCCTTGAACGGCACCATGCGCACCACTTCGTTGCCCTTCATCTCTGCCTTGAACGTGCAGCCAACGCCGCAGTAGGCGCAGGTGGTGAGCTCGCTGTGCTCCGGCTGGCCCATCTCGATGACGGACTTCTCCTGCAGCGTCGCCGTCGGGCAGGCCTGGACGCAGGCGCCGCAGGACACGCACTCGGACTCCATGAACAGCACGTCGCCGGGCGAGATCGTCGATTCGAAGCCACGGCCCTTCACGGTCAGGGCGAAGGTGCCCTGCGTCTCCTCACAGGCGCGCACGCAGCGAGAGCAGACGATGCACTTCGCGGGATCGAACGTGAAGTAGGGGTTGGACTCGTCCTTCTCGGCGTCGAGGTGGTTGGCGCCTTCGTAGCCGTAGCGCACTTCGCGCAGGCCCACGGCGCCGGCCATGTCTTGCAGCTCGCAGTCGCCGTTAGCCGGGCAGGTCAGGCAGTCCAGCGGGTGGTCGGAGATGTAGAGCTCCATGACGCCCCGCCGCAGCTTGGCCAGCCTGTCGTTCTGGGTCGTGACCTTCATGCCGGGCTCGACAGGCGTCGTGCAGGACGCCGGGGTGCCGCGCCGCCCTTCGATCTCGACGAGGCAGAGGCGACACGACCCGAAGGGATCCAGGCTGTCCGTGGCGCAAAGCTTCGGCACGTTGATGCCGGCCTCGATCGATGCGCGCATGACTGAGGTGCCGGCAGGGACCGTGACCTCTTTTCCGTCGATCTGCAGCGTCACCGTGGTCTCGGCTTCACGCCGGGGAGTGCCGTAATCGAGTTCCTTGATCAGGGTCATAGCTTTCGTTCCACCTCTCTGGCGGTCTTTTCGGCGTCGGCCATGTTCGTGCCGGCGGGCTTATCGAAGTCTTCCGGGAAGTACTTCATGGCGCTCATCACCGGGTAGGGCGTGAGGCCTCCAAGGGCGCAAAGGGACGCGTCGATCATGAGCTCGCACAGGTCGTCGAGCACCTCGACGTTCTTCACGCGGTCTTCGTCATTGATGATGCGGTCGATCACCTCAACGCCGCGCGTGGAGCCAATGCGACAGGGCGTGCACTTGCCGCAGCTCTCGTGCGCGCAAAACGCCATCGCGAACCGGGCCTGCTTCGCCAGGTCGACGCTGTCATCGAACACAACGATGCCGCCGTGCCCGACAAGCCCGCGCAGGGCTGTAAACGCTTCGTAGTCCAGCGGCGTATCGAGGAGAGATTCAGGGAAGTAGGCACCCAGCGGGCCGCCTACCTGTACGGCGCGCAACGGGCGGCCGCTGAACGTGCCGCCACCGTAGTCGTAGATCGCCTCGCGCAGCGTCAGGCCGAACGCCTTCTCTACCAGGCCGCCCTGCTTGATGTTGCCGGCGAGCTGGAACGGCATCGTCCCCTTCGAGCGCCCCATGCCAAAGTCGGCGTAGAACGCAGCGCCCTTGTCGAGCACCACCGGCACCGTTGCCAGCGAGATCACGTTGTTGACCACGGTGGGCTTACCGAAAAGGCCTTCAATTGCCGGCAGCGGTGGCTTGAAGCGGATGACGCCCTTCTTGCCTTCGAGGCTCTCCAGCAGCGACGTCTCTTCGCCGCAGATGTAGGCGCCGGCGCCGAGCCTGACTTCGAGGTCAAACCCCTTACCGGACCCGAGAATGCTTGGGCCGAGGTAGCCGCGGTCGCGGGCGATCTCGATGGCGCGTGAGAACACGTCGTAGGCGTACGGGTACTCGGAGCGCAGATAGACGAAGCCCTTGTCGGCGCCGACCGCGATTCCGGCGATCGTCATCCCTTCGATCAGGGAGAACGGATCGCCTTCCATGAGCATGCGGTCAGCGAAGGTGCCGGAGTCGCCTTCATCGGCGTTACAGACGATGTACTTCTGCTGCGGCGGCTCGTTCAGGACGGTGCGCCACTTGATGCCCGTCGGGAAGCCGGCGCCGCCACGGCCGCGTAAGCCCGACGCCACGACCTCTTCGACTATGTCGCCCGGCTGCAGGGTCAGCGCCTTCTGCAGGCCCTTGAAGCCATCGTGCGCCACGTAGTCGTCCAGTGAGAGCGGGTCGATGATGCCACAGCGTGCGAAGGTCAGGCGCTCCTGGTTCTTGATGTACGGGATCTCGCCTGTGAGGCCGAGGCTCTCGCCTTTGCCCTCCAGCATGCCCGCATCGAGCAGCGCCGGGATGTCGGACGCTTCGACGTTGCCGTACGCGATGCGGCCCTGAGGCGTCTCGACCTCAACCAGCGGCTCCAGCCACAGCGCACCGCGCGACCCGTTGCGCACGATGACCACGTCGAGGCCCCGCGTCGTCGCCTCGTCGCGCAGGGCATAAGCCACAGCATCCGCGCCCACAGAAATGGCAGCAGAATCGCGAGGGACGAAGACACGCGTAGTCAAGAAGAAGCCTCCGGATTGCCTGGCCGGTACTCGGCGCCAGGTTCGAATGTACGTCGCGAGAGGTCACGGTTTCGTTGGCGCGCACAACCAATTCTCGAACCGTCGCGATTGTGGCTACGCTCGAAGTGCAGGAGCGTCTTCCGCGCCGCTCATTAGCATCCCTCGCTAATCCGTCGCCCGGACTTGCGACACGATGGCATCGAAGCGCTCGGAGGAGACGCGACCGTACAGGCGGCCATCCAGCATCAGGGCCGGCGAGAGTGCGCAGTTGCCGAGGCAGTACACGTCCTGCAGCGTGAAGTCGCCGTTCGAGGTCGTTTCGCCCATCGCGGCACCCATGGATGACTCAACGTGCTGCACCAGCGAGTCGCAACCCATGGACTGGCACGCCTCGGCGCGACATACCTTGAGGATGTGGCGACCGGCCGGCTCGTGGCGGTAGTCGTGGTAGAAGTGCGCCACGCCCACGACCTCGGCACGAGAGAGGTTCAGCGCCTCCGCGATCAGCGGAATGGCCGCGTCGTCGATGTAGCCGAACTCTTCCTGCAGGGCGTTGAGGATGGGGACGGCCGCACCCTGCAGGTCCTTCAGCGCCTCGATGCGCTCGCGTGCTAAATCCGCGTTCCAAGTGCTGGTCGTCACAGGCTCTCTCCCGCTAGCTCTGTATGTGTATCGGCGTCTGAATGGTGCCTCATTGCATCCGGCAAACCCGCAAGCGCGTCCGGCGTACCAGCCACCAGCTTAGTGCAATCGTCCGCGTTGCCGAAGGTGCGCTCGAACTCCCGCAGCGCGAACTCGCCCACGGCTTCCCGGTAGCATCCATACTGCTCGACGAGGCGCTGAGCAGCCGGCGTCAGACGCGACGAACCGCCGCTGCGACCACCTACGGTGCGCTCCACCAGTTGCATACCGACCGCTGCTTCCAGGTCCCGCAGCTTGCCCCAGGCCACCCGATACGAGAGGCCGAGCGTCGCGGCGCCCTCCGTCAGCGTCCCCTGCCGCGCTATCGCCTCAAGCAGCCGGATCTCCGAATCGCCGAAGACGAATCGGTTGTCTTCCAGCACGGCCAGCTTGAGCTGCGGTTCCAGCCTCACGAAACGATGCGCTCCTGTCCCGTGTAGACGTTCAGCCCGTCCGCTTTCACGAAGCCACATAGCGTTATGTTAAATGACTGCGCCAGCTCCACCGCAAGGCTGGACGGCGCACCCACCGCGGCGACAATCGGGATGCGTGCAACCAGTGCCTTCTGCAGCAGCTCGAAGCTCGCCCGGCCACTGAGCATGACGATGTAGTCATGCAGTGGCGTCTCTCCCGAGAGCACTCGCTCCCCCACCAGCTTGTCGAAGGCGTTGTGACGGCCCACGTCCTCCCGCAGGCTGACGAGCCGGCCGTCGCGTGCGAACAGCCCTGAAGCGTGGAGACCGCCCGTTCGCTCGAACACGGCCTGCGCCTCACGCAGCTTCCCGGGCAATGAGCAGATCATCTCGGCGCTTATACGCGGGCCGTGAGGCAGGATGGCGCAGCCCTGCACCTCCAGCGCATCGAGCGCCGCCTTGCCGCAGACCCCGCAACTGGAGGTCGTGTAGAAGTTGCGTTCGAGCCTCGATGCATCGAAGGTCAGGCCGGGTCGCAGCGTGACGTTGACGATGTTGAGGCGCTGCTCCTCGTCCTCGTCCGTGCAGTACGAGACGTCGACGACGTCCTCCTGGCCCGCGATGATGCCCTCGCCGAAAAGGAAGCCCGCGGCCAGCTCGAAGTCATCGCCCGGCGTGCGCATCGTCACCGCCATAGCTTTGCGGACGATTGCCCCGTCCTCTTCCCAGAGCAGCCGAATCTCCAGCGGCTCCTCGGCGGCCAGGACGTCGTCGTCCTGCGACCAGGCGCCTGCACGCAGGCGTTTGACGGTGTGGTGGACGTTGCTTCGGACTGAAACGGTGGTCATGCGGCTCCCCGTCTGCGTTATGACGCCCATAGCATATCGCTATACGGCAGGGCGCGCCATGGTTAAGGCCTCGTATACGCATCTGATATACGGGTAAACCCCTATTTGACGTTGTCGACAGCGGCCCGAAGCTAATCTTTCGCCACCACACACCGAAGGATGAGGAGATGGCTGAACTACTACCGCTTGTGCTCATCTTTGTAGCCTGGATCCCTCTCGCCGCTGCCGTAGCCTGGGTTTTTGAACGTGGTCACGGCCGCAGAGCTCACTGAGCTCGCCGCCGCCACTCCGCCGCTTAAAGGCTGGGACTTCTCCGATCTCGACGTTCAAGAGACACCGCACTGGTGCTTCGAGGATGTCGTGCACTCGTTTCTCGACGCCTCGTTCTCGGTGCTTGACCTCGGCACGGGCGGCGGCGAAGTGTTTGCCGGCTTCTCTCCCCACATCCATCGCGGCCTCGGCATTGATGGCAGCGAGTCACGTCTCCAAGCGGCCCTGACGCAGGACGCGCCTAACCTGTCGTGGGCGCTCATGAGCAACACAGGCCTGGCGACTCGGGATGCTTGCTTCGACCTCGTGCTTGCCAAGCACACCGACTACGACCCTGCCGAAGTGGTGCGCGTTTTACGCCCCGGCGGTCACTTCATCACGCAGCAGATGGGCGACAACGACACTGCCAGCATCTTCGAGACGTTTGGCTGGGGCAGCTTCGGTGACTACTGGCGGCGTCGCTTCTCTGCCGAAGGCCGCATCTTTCGTCCCACAATCGAGACTGGCCAGATCTTCCAGACCTTGGGCTGCGCAGTGGTCGACTATCGCGAGTTCGACGTCCCCATGTACTTCAAGGACCTGCGATCGCTCGTGCACTTCCTCAAGTCATCGCCCTTGCCGGACCTTTTCGACCCAGACACACACTGGCCCGCCGTCTCCCGTCTCGTAGATGCGCACAGCACCGAGCTCGGTATCGAGACCAACACGCACCGCGAGTTGTTGATTATCCGTAAGCCCTGAGACGTCGCGCTTGACAACAATGCTGAAGGGCGTAAAAGAAAGGAGCGCGCCCCTTTCTCGGTACGACGCGCGCGGGAGGTTTACAAATGCTCAGCCAGCAAGATAACGAAGTTCTCTGTCGCGTTGGTCCAGGTACGCCCGTGGGCAACATGATGCGCCAGTACTGGATGCCGGCGGTGCGCGCCGACGAGCTGCCAGCGCCCGATTGCGCACCGGTGCGCATCAAGCTCCTGGGCGAGGAGCTCATCGCCTTCCGCACCACCTCCGGCGCTGTTGGCCTGATCCAGAACGCCTGCCCCCACCGCGGCGCCTCGATGTTCTTCGGGCGCAACGAGGAGGAGGGCCTGCGCTGCGTCTACCACGGCTGGAAGTTCGACGTCACCGGCGCTTGCGTCGACATGCCTTCCGAGCCGGCCGAGAGCAACTTCAAGAACAAGGTGCGCACGAAGGCGTACCCGTGCATCGAGCGCGGCGGCATCATCTGGGCCTACATGGGGCCTCGCGAGACGCCGCCGCCTTTGCCCGACCTCGAAGCCAACATGCTCGACGAGGGCGCCGCAATCTACAACATCTGCATCAGCTCCAACTTCATGCAGAACTGGGAAGGCGAGATGGACACCGTCCACGCTGCCTTCCTCCATTCCGGCGCCACCAGCGCCGACGACGTGAAGCCCGGCAGCATCGCCTACTACCAGGCCAAGAACCGGGCTCCCCGCTTCAGCGTCATCGAGACCGAGGTCGGCACTTCGTATGGCGCCTATCGCCCCGCCGAAGAGGACACCTACTACTGGCGCATCGCCCACATGCTGTTCCCGTTCTACGCCATGATCCCGACCGGCACGCTGGGCCTCGAGGTGTTCTGGCGCGCCTACGTCCCGATGGACGACAACCACACGATGATGTGGACGCAGGTCAAAGGCCCCGGCGACAAGCGCATCGAGTGGCTGCCGAACGGCACCGGCTGGTACGACCGCTTCCGGATCACTCAGAACCCGCAGAACGAGTGGATGCTCGACCGCGAGGAGCAGAAGTCCGGCCGCAGCTTCACCGGCATCCCGGGTGGCGCCCGACCGCAGGACATGGCAGTCACCTACAGCATGGGCGCCATCTACGACCGCTCTCGCGAGCACCTCGGCACCACGGACCAGCTGATCATTCGCACGCGGCGCAAGGTGCTCGCAGTTGCTCGGGCGCTCCAGAACAATGGTGTGATCCCGCCCGGCGTCGACAACCCGGAGCTGTACCGTCTGCGCTCCGGCGGTGTCGTGCTGCCTCGCAGCACCGACTGGTGGGAGGGCACGTCGGAGCTGCGCAAGGCCTTCGTGGAGCACAAAGACCTCGTCCGGCTCGCAGGCGGCGGCCGCACCTAACACCGCAACGGCAATCGTGCGTTTTTGTAGGACCTCAGCATGCTGAGGTCCTACTGTCGTCCGATGCCGGGCGACCAACCGGGATAGGCTAAGCTAGCCTCACTCGGGCGACACAGACTTCTGCAGCCTTTGCGCTGCAGATGACCACGTGAGAAGAAAGGCGGCCTCGCGCAGATGGCGGCAGTCAAGGACTTCATTACCCACCATTACCGGCACTTCAACGCCGCCGTCGTTATCGATGCCGCCCAGGCCTACGTCGACCACCTGGAGGCCGGCGGCAAGATGTTCGCCACGGTCGCCGGCGCCATGAGCACGGCCGAGCTCGGCCTCTCGCTGGCCGAAATGATCCGCCAGGACAAGGTGCATGGCATCTGCTGCACCGGCGCCAACCTGGAAGAGGACGTGTTCAACCTCGTCGCCCACTCGAAGTACGTGCGGGTACCGAACTACCGCAACCTCTCCGACGAGCAGGAGATGGAGCTCCTCAGCAAGGGCCTCAACCGCGTCACGGACACCTGCATTCCGGAAGAAGAAGCGATGCGCCGGGTCGAGCGCCGCATGGTCGATCTGTGGAAGAAGGCCTCGGACGCCGGCGAACGCTACTTCCCCTACGAATACATGTACCAGCTCCTCGAGAGCGGTGTGCTGGAGGAGTTCTACGAGATCGACCTCAAGGACTCGTGGCTCTGGGCGGCCTGCGAGAAGAAGCTACCCATCTTCGTGCCCGGCTGGGAGGACTCGACCCTCGGCAACGTCTTCGTGGCGGCCGTCATGCGCGGCGACGCCCAGTACGGCTGCGTGAAGTCCGGCCTCGAGCTCATGGGGGAGCTGGTCGGCTGGTACAAAACGATCACGGCCGACGCCTCGCTGGGCTTCTTCCAGATCGGCGGCGGCATCGCGGGCGACTTCCCGATCTGCGTTGTACCCCTGATCCAGCAGGACCTGAAGGAAGACTGTCGCCTGTGGGGCTACTTCTGCCAGATCTCCGACAGCACCACATCCTACGGCTCCTACAGCGGCGCCGTGCCCAACGAGAAGATCACCTGGGGCAAGCTCGACGTCGACACCCCGCGCTTCGTCATCGAATCGGACGCCACCATCGTTGCGCCCCTGATCTTCGCCTACGTCCTGGACCAGTAAGGCAACTGCGCACCCTATGCCGTAGCGCATTCCGCATCGAGGCTCACGAGGGATGAGGCCTATGCCCGGATGCCTGCGACTCAGTAGCTACGCGGCATGTGCAACACGTTCTGGCCGATGAAGTTCAGCACCATGTTGTTGCTGATCGGCGCCGTGATGTAGAGACGCGTCTCGCGGAACTTGCGCTCGACGTCGAAGTCGCGCGTGAAGCCGAAGCCGCCGAAGGTGTCCAGGCAGGCGTTTGCAGCCTCCCACGCTGCCTGGCTCGCGAGGTACTTCGCCGTGTTCGCTTCCTCGCCGCAGGACTTGCCGCCGTCGAACAGCCACGCCGCCTTGTCGCGCATCAGCGCCGCCGCCCGCACCTGAGCGTGCGCACGGGCGATGGGGAATTGCACACCCTGATTGGCGCCGATGGGGTGCCCGAACACGACGCGCTCCGACGCGTACGCCGATGCCTTCTGCACGAACCAGTCGCCGTCGCCCACGGACTGCGAGGCGATAAGGATGCGCTCGGCGTTCCACCCGTCGATGATGTGCCGGAAGCCCTCGCCCTCCTTGCCGACGAGATTTTCGGCGGGCACCACGAGGTCGTTGATGAACAGCTGCGTCGAATGGTGGTTGATCATCATGTCGAGGGGCTGGATCACCACCTGCCCTGCCGGCACTGCCTCTCGCAGATCGACGAGGAACAGGCTGAGGCCGCGCGTCTTGTCTGTCAGCTCGTCGTACGGCGTCGTGCGGGCGAGGAGCAGCATGAGGTCGGAGTGCTCTGCGCGGGAGATGAACACCTTCTGCCCGTTGATCACGTAGCGATCGCCGTCCCGTCGCGCGAATGTCTTGATCGCCGTCGTCTCCGAGCCGGCATCGGGCTCCGTCACGCCGAAAGCCTGGAAACGCAACTCCCCGCTGGCAACTCCCGGCAGATACTTCTGCTTCTGCGCCTCGTTGCCGTGCCGTAACAGGGCGCCCATGACGTACATCTGGGCGTGTGCCGCCGCCGCGTTCCCGCCCGAGCGATTGATCTCCTCCAGCACCACGGCAGCTTCGGAGAGCTTCAGCCCAGAGCCGCCGTACTCCGTCGGGATCAGGCAGGCCAGCCAGCCCGCCTCCGTCAGCGCCCGCACGAACTCCTCCGGGTAGCGCCGGTTCGCATCGGTCTCCCGCCAGTAAGCGCCATCGAAGTCACGACAGAGCTGTCGGACGGCAGTGCGGATAGCGTCTTGTTCGGGCGTGGTGCTGAAGTCCATCTGGTTCTCCTACGTATCCCGGCGCAAGCCTCTCCCAACGTAGCCCAGGCCTCGCTGGGTACGGCATAAATCACAACCTGCCGAGGACTCCCGGCCTCGGCTAAGCATTGGCCAGGTTGCCTCGGCGGCGCCCTTCGCATCTTAGGGCGAATCGCGCTCTATCGCCCCTCATCCTTCGACAAGCTCAGGACGAACGGAGTGACTCGCGCCGTAGCTTCCCAGCATGCTGGGAAGCTACGTCAACCGGCCTGTTGTTTGGCACAACCGTTGTCGACCGGCCGCCTTACCGCATCACCGAACATCCAGAAGTCTCTCCCCTCTCCTCGTAAGGAGAGGGGTCGGGGGTGAGGTCGGCCACGGCCCCAAAGCGCAGTAACGCCTGCGTCAGCTGGCGTGCTTACGCCTGCGCTTGCGGGAACACGTCGTGCATCGGCGCGTGCTCGCGTTTCCAGACCAGGATGGCGCGCTGCATATCGATCACAAGCTCGCCGCGCTGGTTGAGACCGCGCGTCTTCACCGTGACGATGCCCTGCTGCGGCCTCGACGTCGACTCGCGCACCTCGACAACCTCCGACTCGGAGTACAGCGTATCGCCGGGGTGTACGGGAGTCGGCAGGCGAATGTCGGTCCAGCCCAGGGCGACGCCGTTCTCACTCACGTCCGCCACGCTCATGCCGGTGACAATCGAGAGCGTTAGCAGGCTGTTGACGAGGATGCCGCCGAAGCCGGCCTTCGCCGCGTAGTCCGTGTTGAAGTGGATCTGGTTCGTATTGTTCGTCAGAAGCGTGAACTGCGTGTTCTCCGTCTCCGTTACCGTGTGCCCGTAGCGACATCGATAGACGTCGCCCACCTGGAAGTCTTCCAGGAACCGTCCCTGCCAGCCTTCGACAAGCATCTGCCATACCTCCCGCGCGTTTGCTCCACCTGAGTATCCTGTAGCTGGCTTATGATCGGCCAGAGGAGGTTCGAACCATGCTGAGCGCCAGAGAGAACGAGTTACTGACCCGTGTCGGTCCCGGCACGCCCATGGGCGACCTCTACCGCCGCTTCTGGCTCCCCGTCCTCGTGACCGACGAGCTGCCCGAACCCGACTGCACGCCCGTGCGCACGCGGGTCCTGGGCGAGCGCCTCGTGGCCTTTCGAGACTCCGACGGTCGCGTCGGCGTCCTGGACGAGCGCTGCCCCCACCGCCTCGCCAGCCTGTTCTGGGGCCGCAACGAGGAGGGCGGCCTGCGCTGTGTCTATCACGGCTGGAAGTTCGACGTCGAAGGCAACTGCCTGGATATCCCGAACACACAGGAAGGCGACACCTACAAGCAGAAGGTCACCCCTTTCGCCACCTACCCGGCCGTGGAGCGCGGCGGACTCGTCTGGATATACATGGGCCCGAAGGCATCGATGCCGCCCGTGCCGGAGTTCGAGCTAAACACGGTCCCGGCCTCCCACCGCTACATCTCCAAGATGTTCATCCGCGGCAACTGGCTGCAGGGCCTCGAAGGCGACATCGACTCCAGCCACGTCAGCTTCCTGCACAGCCGCGTCGATGCTGTTCGCGGCGACCTGCTGGGCATGAACCGCGCCAACATGGCGATGTACATGGACAAGACGCCCCGCTGGGACATCAAGGACACGGACTACGGCATCATGCTTGCCGCCGAGCGTGCGGGCCCGGACGGCACGAGGAACTGGCGCGTAAACCAGTGGACGATGCCTTCCTTCACGATGATCGCGGCCAAACCCGGCACCTACATCCACTTCCAGGTCCGCGTCCCGGCCGACGACGAGAACCAGATCTACTACCGCTGTATCTGGCACCCCGAACGGCCTCTCACAGAACAAGAGCTTATGGACGCCAGGACCAGCGGCGTCAACTTCCCTGAAGTCATTCCGGGCACCTTCATGCCCGCAGAGAGACGAGAGAACGACTACCTGATCGACCGGGAGGCCCAGCGCTCCCGCTCCTACACGGGCATCAAGTCCATCCCCGCACAGGACTGGGCCGTCCAGGAAGACCAGGGCGGCGTCATCGCAGACCGCCCGCTGGAGCACCTCGTGAGCGCGGACCAGGCGATCATCTCTGCCCGCCAACGGCTGATGAAGGCCCTGCAGCGTATGCAGGAGGGCGAGGAGCCCCTGGAGCCGGCCCACACGGGTCGCATCGGCATCCGTCCGGTTGACGTGCTGCTCCCTGAAGGCGTCAGCGTCTGGGACGGTGCCAACGACTACCTGCACGCCCGAGCCTGGTCCGAGGGCCCCGGGACGCCTATCCCAGCGCGCTAGAGAGCGTCTGACTCGAAGCCGGCCAGAAGCCGCGTTATTGCTGGCCGCACAGGTCGAAGGCCGTAGGGTCGAGCCGCAGACGCAGGCCTCCGGGCCACTTTTCAATTGGTTCAATTGGATCGACGCCTGAAGCCAGGAATTTGTCGCAGTCCTCGGGTAGTTTGTAGACATCGGTCCGCGAACCGTCTCGGACGATAACCGTGCTGCCATCTTTGAACAACGCGCCAGGGGGAAGTAAGGGCGGCGCGGGCGCGGCAAACGCCACAGAGCGGATTTCGCCGGTGTGATTCACATTGAGCAGCAACATGATCATCACCGTCGCTACGACGGCCGCGACCACTGCAGAGGGCCAGAAGTAGCCCCGAAAGCCCGATGAGTCCACGGCCACGCTGGGTACCGGGCTTGGTGCCGCAGGCGGCTGGACGGCCACCACCGGCGTGACCTCTGCATCGACGTCATCGAACTCGCCGGGACTCGGCTCCTCATCGAGAGCACGGTCGTCGGGCTCCGGTGCTGGCGACAGGTCCAGCGACGACGCCATGAAGGCAGCCTCGGTGCGATTGCGCGCGTCCAGCTTGTTAAGCACGCGACTGACGTGGAACTCGACCGTGCGCCGCGAGAGATACAGGCGCTCGGCGATCTCGCGATTGCTCAGGCCCTGGCCGAGTAGTCGCAGCACCTGGGCTTCGCGAGGCGATAGCTCGGGGCGCTGCCGCTCAGGCTTATCGTCACCGGTTCCGGGCGCTTGTTCTCCCTGTTCATCGTTCGCCACGCTGACCTCCTGGTGCGGTTTGGTCACACGATAGAGCCAGAATCGACGCTCGACGACTGTGGAGCTGCCTAGTTTCGCAGCCAAAGGGCCACCTGATCGACGATCAGGTGGCCCTTTGCGCTACTTGCGGTTACTTACGTAGGGATGACGTAGGCCACTTCAGCTCCGGCGAAGGCGCTTCGAGCCTCCTCCGTTGCCTCGACCCAGTTCGCGCCCGGCGGCAGGATCACCGACGCCGATCGGACGCCGGTGAGCTTCTCGTTGTTGACGTTTGCCGGTGGATTGCCGGTCGCCGCGTGCTCTTTCGCCGCCCGGATCAGCATACGTCGCGCCCGGATCACCATGCCGTCCGTCGTGCCCAGGTGCTCCTTGGAGCGGTCGTAGATCGGCTCGATGCCGTCTTCGTTGCACATCAGCTCCGTCATGGCGCGGTCCTGCAGGTTGCCGGCGAAGATGATGCCGCAGAACTGCAGCGTCTTCTCCAGCTCGAAGTCGCGCATGTAGTCGTTGCGCTTGTTCGCGACCGTCATGTAGCGCGAGCGCGGGTCGCTCGTCTCCGGCTGGAAGCCGCCAACGATATCGAAGATGTGCGTCGGTGCTTCGACCTCATTCTCCGGCAGAGGACCGTTGAGGCTGCCCATCTGCACGATCTGCAGCGTGTAGTGGTCATCGATCGGCACCCAGGATCGCAGCGTCACCCGGTTGGGGGCGCTGGCGGCGATCATGGTGTGGAACGGCATGATGAACTGTGTGATGCGGTGCCACTCGTTGCCCGCGTCGTCCCAGGTCCGGCGGGCCGAGTAGAAGGCGCCGTAGTCGGTCTCACAGACATCGAACTTGGGCGCGCGGTCTCGGGTATAGAAGCCGCGGATGCCGCCCGCCATCGGCTTGTCCGGGTCGAGGCGCGAGTGCAGGTAATCGATGTGCACGGAGTCGATGTCGCCTTCGAGGTTCTGGAACCAGTTCGCCTCTTCCATCATCAGACGCGGTTTGCTGACGTGGTCGATGGGCAGCGTGGCGATGTCGAAGGTCGGGAACGGCGGCGGCTCCTCACGGTTACCCATGTAGACCCAGATCACGTGGTTCACATCACGCGTCTTGTACGACTTCACGCGCACCTTGTTCTTGAAGTTGCTCTCCGCCGGCTCCGACGGCATGTCGACGCAGGTGCCGTTCACGTCGAACTTCCAGCCGTGGTAGACGCAGCGCAGGCCCTCTTCTTCGTTGCGGCCGAAGAACAGCGACGCACCACGATGCGGACACGCCTCGACTACGAGACCTACTTCACCCTTCGAATCGCGGAAGGCGACAAGGTTCTCTCCCAGCAGCCGGATGCGCTTCGGCGCGCAGTCCGGTCCCGGCAGCTCGAACGAGGGGATAGCCGGGAACCAGTACTCCCGCAGCATGTCGCCCATCGGCGTCCCGGGCCCGACGCGACACAGCGTTTCGTTATCTTCTTTACTCAACATGGCGCATGCCTCCTGATCGAACTTCTGGCCGTACTCTACTCCCCTCGGGCGCAAAAGTCTCAAGGCTTAACGAATGCTCGTGCAAGTCACCCCGCCCCGAAGTGCCCTTAGCTCCCAGCATGCTGGGAAGCTACGAGCCAGCCCTCCACGTGGCGCATGCATAAGGAAGGGCGATCCTCTCGGACCGCCCTTCCTTGCTCGATGCTCGAAGCTATCAGCTCGAAGCTCTAGCCCCAGACCTTCTGCGCCGTATCAACGACGAGCTTCAGCTTCGCCATCTGCTCTTCCGGGGTCAGGGAGTTGCCCTGGAAGGTCGAAGCGAAGCCACACTGCGGGCTCAGCGTCAGGTCGTCGAGGTCGACGTACTTCGCCGCCTCGTGGATGCGCTCGATCAGCTCGTCCTGCGACTCCAGCTCGGGGAACTTCGTCGTGACGAGGCCCAGTACCACGGTCTTGCCCTTGGGCATGAACCGCAGCGGCGCGAAGTCACCGGCGCGCTCCGTGTCGTACTCCAGGAGGAAGTTGTCGACATCCAGACCACCGAACGAGGTCTCCGCCACCCAGTCGTAGCCACCAGACTTGTGCCAGCCGCCGCCGCCCGTGTTGCCGCGGCAGTAGTGCATGCCGATGGTCACGTTGGAGCGGTCGAGACCGGAGATCGAGTAGTTGTCGGCCTCCACGTCGTCCTTCAGCGCCTGCGCCGGGTCGATGCCGATCGCCTTGTAGCGGTCCCGGATCTCCTCGGAGACGTAGTCCGTGTAATGCGGGTTATCGAGCTGGATGTACGGCACACCGTCCGCGATCAGCGACTTCACCTCGTCGCGGATGATTTCTGCCACCGCCATCAGCAAACCTTTGCGGCTCCCGAAAACTGGGTCGGAGAGCTCCGGACTGTAGGCGCGAGAGGCAACGTAGGACGCGGCCGGGATCGTGATTTTGAAGTCGCCGGGAGCGTGCTGCTTCAACCACTGGGCGTCGTAGCCGGTGAGGCGTCGCGCCATCTTGATCGGCGCGCCCAGGACCCGGCCACCAGCTGCAGCAGGCGCGCCCTGTGCCTGCGAGATTTCCGAAGCCGTCGCACCGAGACGAGTCGCTATCGGGTTCAACTGACCCTGCAGGCGGATCGCCGGCGTACCCGAAACGTAGCCCTCAGCCACTGCCTCCGAGAACGGCCCCGCCCAACCGCCGCGACGCCACTCGCCGTCGCTGTAGACGCCGATGCCCGAGTCTTTCTCCTGCTGAAGCAGCTGCGTTATCTGCTCGTCCTCGACCTTGCGCAGCTCCTCCTCGGAGATCTTGCCTTCCGTGAACGCCGTGTGAGCTTCCTTGATTGCCGGCGGGCGCAGGAAGCTGCCCACCTGGTCTGCTCGATACTTCTTTGCCATTAGTCATCCCCTCAACTGTTTAGGCTTCAACGAAATTCGCTGCCAAATCATGTTTGCACGTCCGCGCGGTGTCAACAGCGTGGAGCGGCAGAACGTGCATCGGTTAGGGCGTCACGATCTGCTCGTAGAGCTGGATGAGCACGCCGCCGGTGTCGCGAGGGTGGATGAAGAGCTGCTTCCAGTCATTGGCGATGCCTTCGCCGAAGGGCTCCACACCGTAGGCACGCAACGCCGCCGCGGCCGTCTCGATGTCCTCGACCTCGAACGTGGCGTGATGCATGCCCGGGCCGCGCTCGGCAAGGAATCGGTGCAGGAAGCTGTCGTCGCCGAAGGGCTCGAGGATCTCCCAGTGCGTCGGCGAGCCCGGGATCGTCATCGCGACGCCCTTGAAGGCGCCCTCGGCGGTCTCGAAGCGCTCTTCCACCTCCATACCGAAGAGATCCTGGTAGAACTTGATCCGCCCGTCGAGGTCGCTGTGGACAACGGACACGTGATCGATGCGCTTGATGCCGAGCATGCAGACTCCTTTGTATGGGGTGATAGCAAGTGGTGAACCTGGATTCGCTCAGAGTCTAACCGGGTCACCGCGAATGAGGCGTTCACCACTTCGGGATGAATCCCGAATCTTAGCGCGCAGGATGCGACGAGCCTCCCAGCATCAGGCAAGTACCGCTCAGACCTCGGTGAGAACGGCCAGAACCTCTTCGATCGTCAGGCAGAAATGCTGCGCCATGAGCAGCATCAGCTCCGGCTCACCATCTGCGAGCAGCACGATGGTCGGCTTGCCGGCGCCGACGGCCCATCCCAGTTCAAGCGCCGCACTGCGACCGCACGGCTGCACCATGACCAGCGCGTCGCACGCCTCGAGCGCGTCCATGTCGTAGCGAAAGCCCTGCTTGACCCGTGGGTGCGACAGCGCATCCCGAAACTGCTGTCCCGTCCACGACTGCCATTCAGGATCCACCTCCGCCCACGAGAATCCCTGCACGTTCTGGCCGGGCGCCGGGTCTCTGAAGTCGTACACCTCGTGACCGGCGTCCGTAAGGGCGCGAACGACCTCAGGCTGGCGATCGTTGCGCCACGAGGAAGAAACGAAGACCCTCATGCCTACTCGGACGGCGTGCGGGCCTGAGCGTGCTGCAGCGCCGGCGAATCGTCGCTGCCGAGGGCGTCCGCGAGGCCGGTCGGGCGTTGCGCTTCGTGCACGGCCGGCAGCACCTCTTCGCCCATGAGACGTATGGAGCGCATGAGCAGCTCATGCGGCATGCCGCCGGTCATCATCCAGCAGCTCGCGAACGTCGCACCCGCTTCGGCCAGCGCGAGGTACCTGGAGCGCACCCGGTCGGGGTCGCCGAAGTAGAGTGCATTCCAGAACGCCTCATCGTCGGGCTCGCCGTCGACCGGCACGGCGTTGACTCGGCCATTTGTGACGTCTTTACGGTTGAGGGCCCGGCCTGCTCGCTGCTGCCATCGAGGGTACTTCGCGGCGTCGCGCGCCTCGGCCTCCGTGGGCGCAACGTGGCAGAACGTCTGCGCGCCGATCTCCCACGTGTCCGTCGGGCGGCCGGCAGCAGCGCGCTCTCGTAGCAGCGCCAGGGTCATGTCGCGCACAGCCTGCGTGCCCGCGAAGCCGCTTACGAGGGGGGAGATGTCCCGCTCGGCGGCCAGGCGTAGTGTCTCGGTGCTCGTCCCGGCGATGAGCATCGGCGGGTGCGGCTTCTGAAGCGGCTTCGGCCAGACCACGGTCGGGTTGGGCATGTGGACGTATTTGCCCTCGTAGGTGAACGAGGTGTCCATGCTCCACGCCTTGAACAGCACGTCCAGGCACTCCGAAAACCGCTCTCGCGAGTCGTCCAGGGTCACCCCGAAGCGCTCGAATTCGTGGGGCTGGTAGCCACGGCCGATACCGCAGAAGAAACGCCCGCCCGTCAGGTTGTCGACGACGGCGATCTCCTCCGCCAGGCGCTGCGGCTGCCAGATCGGCAGGACGAGGACGGCCGTGCCGACACGAATCGTCTTCGTGCGCTCGGCAATGGCGAGAGCCTGCAGCAGCGGCGCCGGCGACATGCCGTAGTTGGAAAAGTGGTGCTCGGCGATGAAGACGAAGTCGAAGCCCAGCTCCTCCGCCAGCTGAATTTGCTCGATGCCCTCCTCGAACAGGCGCTTCCAATCGCCGGTGCTGGGGTTGGGCCACTCGAAGAACAGACCTAGCTTCATACGCCGCAGTCTAGAACAACGGAACGCCTAAGGCATTAAGGGATGAGGCGTTACTCTCCGGGCTGACGCAGTCGCAGGTGTTCCCCGATCGCCCTCAGTCCCTCTTCTGTGTCGAAGACACCAAATGCCCGCCCGTCGCCAGAAAGCCCGTAGGGGGCGTCGATCGTCACGACCGCGCCCTCGACGCGGATCACAGCCATGAAGCGGTCGTACTCGCCTTCGGGGCAGCCGGTCTCGAATGGGCTCTTGAACGGCTCTGGCGTTGGGACGGGTGCGCCCGGCGTGGCAACGAAAGGCGTGGCCAGAACGGGGCCACCGGGCGCTTCGTGACCTCGCAGAATCGTCATCTCGCCTGCAGGCACCGTCGAAGCCGCCTCCTCAGCACAATTTGCCCAGAGGAAGCCATCCCCCAGCACGGCTCGAAACGCGTCCCAGGTCTCGCCCGGCCAGTAGTCCAGCCGGAACAGCCCGTCATCGCCCTCATAGGTCAGCGTCAGCACATGCCCCGGCGTGTCTTTCCCTCGCGGCCCACGGCGGTCCTGAACGTCAATGAGAACCGCGTCGTACCGGCCTGTTCCCGTGATCGCTCTCCCCGGCCAGTACACGGGCACACCGAGTGCCGGGTCGTCGAGCACCCGGAGCCACTCCTCCTCCGGCGATACGTAGCCCACGCCTTCCGGTTGGAAGAAGTTGGCCGGCAGCGTCTCCCGCGTCACGGCATCGACGTTGTACACGGTCTCCATCACATAGCCGGGCGCAATCGAGGGCGCAGTCCGCGTGCTTCCCAGCGGCAGGTAACTATCAGGCTCGACGAACAGCCTGAACTCCTCTCCATCGTCGGTGTACGCAACCAGCGCCTTCGCGGCCAGCCCGCTGGAAGTCGACTGTCCGGCTCTACCGCCAACCGGCTCGCAGGTCCTTGTCTGGTTAGGAAATTACAGAGCAGCCCGAAAGCGAGACTCCCGGGCTCATCTGTCGAAACACGCCGGCGCCTCACTCGCGCTGCGGGCTTGCGTCGGGTCTCCCGTTCCTGGCGTCATCGTGTAGACGTCGTCATCCTGCCGCAGCTCGACAACCTCATCCGGCAGGTCCAGCTGGTTGCCCGGCGCTTTGCGCACGGACGACCGCACGCTGCCGGAATCGAAGTCGTACCAGACCTCGATGAACCACAGAGGTTCAGTCACACCGTCCCGGGTGACCGTCGACTCGCCCGTGACATGCGGAATCTCCCCCTGCTCCTCTAGCGCTGACTCGACTCGAGCGAGAAACGCATCGGGCGTGGAGGGGGCGCCGCCATTGTCGCCGCCGCCCGCAAACACGAGGTAGGCAGCGCCAGCAATCAGGGTTCCGGCAAGAACGGCAGCGACTACGAGGTTACGAGGTGACAAGGGAGACGCCGTCATACAGCGCCCATCGTATACGCCTTCGTCGCGAATGCCAGTAAAAGACGCTCGTCTAATGCAAAGGGCAGACGACGACGATGGCCTTCTTCCATCCCGCGACGTCTGTGTCGTCATCGAGCCGGCCGCTGGGCGGGACCGTGTAATGCGTCTCGTCCTGCCTGGCCTGCGCCGCTTCGGCGGCATACACCTCGTCCGACACCATCCAGGCGCCAAGGTAGATAAAGAGGGCGAGCACAACCGGCACGAACATCACACCGATGAAGGCGATGAAGCCCGGTGTCACCCGGAACGGCTCGACGTGTTGCTCTTCCTCGTCATGGTCCCACATATGGCATCGATCAGGCCGGCTGCGCTTCGAGCGCAGGTGCGCGGCCGTAGACGCGCCGGCCAGTGAAAAGGAACAGGCTCACGACCATGATTGAAACGAAGATCAGCCCCTGCACGAACATCAGCGACTGAGCGCCGACCGAATCTGCCAGCGTCCCGTTGAGCAGGTTCATCGTCGCCATGATGCCGCCCAGGCTGAACGAGTTGATACTGGCGACACGGCCTCGGTACTCGTCCGTCGCGATGGACTGCGTGACGGTCTGGCCCATCGTCATGAAGGCAGCTTCCGCACCGCCCATGATCATCGCCGCGAAGGTCGCCATGACCAGCGTCGTGGTAAGCGAAAGCAGGACCTGTCCTACGCCGGACATGATGCCCATGACTATCAAGGCGTTACCACGCGCCCGAGCGGTCTGGATCCCCGAAACGAAGACGCTCGATATGAACGCACCGGCGCCCACGCCCATGATCAGCGTCCCGAAGCCCTCCTCCGAGGTGCCGAGTCGCTGCACGGAGAACGTGGGAAGCAAAGACTCGAACGCCATCGTCAGGCCGCAGTGCAAGAAGACAAGGATCAGCATGAAGCGCAGGACGGGCCGGCTGTAAACGTAGGTCAGGCCGCCTACGAAGTTCGATACGAAGCTCTCCTTCGATACGCTCTCGGGTGGCCGCGGCGTAATCGACTGGATGCGCGTCCAACCGTAGACGTAGAACGCGGCGCACATGGCAAACGCCAGGTAGTAGCCCGCCGGCTCGCCCGCGAGCAGCAGCAGCGGCGTCACGAAGCCCGGCCCGATCAGTCGCGAGCCGTGCTGTGTCGATGCGTTGAGCGAGAGGGCGTTGAGCAGCTTGTCGCGCGGCACCAGCGAGGCGGCGAAGGCCTGCGACGTCGGCATCTGAGCCGAACGCGCCACCCCGTTGACGACCGAAAGCGCGAGCAGCATCCAGATCTCCAGTGACCCAGCGAGCACCAGCAGAGCGAGCGCCGCTGTCTGAGCCGCGTTCACGGCGTACGTCCACGACAGGATGGTCCGGCGGTCCATGCGGTCCGCGAGCACGCCGATGATCGGCGGCACGATGAACTGAGGGCCGAGCGTCGCGAATGTTACGACGCCGACAAGGAAAGACGATTCGGTCTCGTGGTAGATCAGCGCGCCCCGCGCCACGATGAGGCCCCAGGCGGCGGCCTGAGCGAAGGCGTTTGCAGTCCACAGGGCGCGGAAATCTCGTATAGCCAGCGCTGCACCGAACCGCTCGAAAAACGCCTTCAGCAAGAGATCGAGTCCCTCCAGCGCCCCGTAAGTCCGGGATTGAAGCCCGGACCAGAGAAGTTAGCGGTAAATTTACACTGCTCAAGGCTTAAATGCCTGCTCCTCACTCAACAAATTTTCAGCCTGCCTTCAGCGGCCAATACCAGCGATTCTTGCCGCGACACGTTAGAATCGTCGTGTTCACCCTGTTCAAGAACTAGATCGCGGAGGCTTCTCCTTCATGGTGGTTAGCAACGAATACAAGGTCGTCGGCACTCGCCCGATTCGTCCCGACGGCACCGACAAGGTAACGGGACGCGCTCAGTACGGCGCCGACATCCGCATCGCAGGCATGCTCTACGGCCGCGTCAAGCGAAGCCCTCACGCTCACGCTTTGATCAAGCGCATCGACACCTCGAAGGCCGAGAAGCTGCCGGGCGTCAAGGCAATCGTCACGCGCGCGGACTTCCCTGAGGTCCTCGAAGGCACGGGTGAGCTGGCGGAAGGTCCTGTCACGCCGCTGCCTTATCTGATGGACCGCGTCATCGCAAGCCACAAGGCGCGCTTCAAGGGCCACGCCATCGCCGCCGTCGCCGCGACGGACCCGCACATCGCCGAAGACGCCATCAACCTCATCGAGGTGGAATACGAGGTGCTGCCCGCCGTCACGGATGTGCGAGAGGCGATGGCCGAGGCTGCGCCCATCGTCCAGGAAGAGCTGCGCACGTGGACGGTGTCTCCTCTCGACAAGACTCAGGGCGAGAAGCCCTCGAACATCGCGGCTCACCGCACGTTCGCCATCGGTGACGTCGAGAAGGGCTTCGCCGAGGCCGACGTCATCATCGAGCGCGAGTTCGAGACCAGCCGCTACCACCAGGGCTACATCGAGCCTCACAACGCAGTCGCGTTCTGGAACCACGACGGTCACCTGCAGGTCTGGAGCAGTACGCAGGGTTACTTCGGCGTCCGCAACTCGGTTGCAGAGCTGCTGCAGATCCCGGTCTCGCAGGTCACGGTCAACATGGTCGAGATCGGCGGCGGTTTCGGCGGCAAGCTGCAGGTCTACCTGGAGCCCTTTGCCGCGCTGCTGTCCAAGAAGACCGGCAAGGCCGTGAAGATGTGGATGAGCCGCGATGAGGTCTTCGAGGTCACCGGTCCCACCTCCGGCAGCTACAGCCGGGTCAAGATCGGCGCCAAGCGCGACGGTACCTTCACGGCCCTGCAGGGTTACCTGGCTTACGAAGGCGGCGCCTACCCCGGCGCTCCCGTGTTCCAGGGCATGAACGGCATGTTCTCTCCTTACGATTGCCCGAACCAGCATGTCGATGGCTACGACGTCGTCGTGAACCTCTCGAAGACCGCAGCCTACCGTGCCCCCGGTACGCCGGCATCGATGTATCCCAGCGAAGCCGTGATCAACGAGCTTGCAGAGCGCCTCGGCATGGACCCCATGGACCTGCGCCTCAAGAACGCCTCCAAGCAGGGCACGCAGCGTACAAACGGCGCCCGGTTCAACGCTTCTATCGGCAACATCGAAGTCATGCAGGCGATGAAGGACCACCCCCACTACCGCTCCGAGCTCACCGGCGAATACCGCGGCCGCGGCGTTTCCATGGGCTTCTGGGGCAATGGCGGCGGCGAAACCAGCTCGAGCGCCAGCATCAACGAGGACGGCACCATCTCCCTCGTCCTCGGCTCTGTCGACATCGGCGGCACTCGCGCCTCCCTGGCGATGCAGCTTGCCGAGAGCCTCGGCATCGAGTTGGCGGACGTACATCCGAAAATCGTCGGCACGGACAGCGTCGGCTTCACCGGCAACACCGGCGGCAGCCGCACCACGTTCGCCGGCGGCTGGGCCGTCCACGACCTCGCGGAACAGATCAAGGCAAAGCTTATCGAGCGCGCCGCCAAGATCTGGGAGTGCCAGCCCGGCGACGTCACGTACGGCGATGACGGCGTCATTCGTGGCCCTGATGGCAAGAGCATTGGGTTCAAGGAACTCGCCGCCCAGCTGCCCCGAACGGGTGGCACTATCGACGTCGGCGCGAACATCAACTACGGCACCCAGGGCCCTGCTTTCGGCGGCCACATCGTCGATGTTGAGGTCGACCCCGACACCGGCAAGGTAACGGTCCTGCGCTACACGGCCGTCCAGGACGTGGGCACAGCGATCCACCCCAGCTACGTCGAAGGCCAGATCCAGGGCGCCGTCGCCCAGGGTATCGGCATGGCGCTCACGGAGGAGTACTTCCTGCGCGACGGGAACATGGTCAACTCCAGCTTCCTCGACTACCGCATGCCGACAGCGCTGGACCTGCCGATGATCGACGTCGAGCTCGTCGAGGTACCGAATCCCGGTCACCCTTACGGTGTCCGCGGCGTCGGTGAGGTGCCGATCGTGCCGCCACTGGCGGCGGTGCAGACGGCCGTGAACAACGCCCTCGGCACGCATTTCGCTGCGCTGCCGATCACCCCATCCATCATCCTCGATGCGCTGGTGGACGACGGCGACTAGCTCACGGCTCAGAGTGATCAAGAAGAGCGGCCCCGTGCGGGGCCGCTCTTCTGTTTTGATGGTTTGCCTCGCTTTCACGAGGTCGTACAACTTCGAGCCGTGCGGCTAGTGCGTGTGGACATCCTCGCTGAGGTGGCGGATGCGACGCGCCAGGATCGCCAGCATGGCAACGGCGATGTGGCTGTTCTCGGACAGCTCGGCGTTGAAGTCCCACTTCGTCAGCACCAGGCATCGCGTGTCCTCAAGGGCGCGAATGCTGGCAGAGCGCACGTGGTTGTCGAAGAGGGCCATCTCACCGAAGAACGAGTTCGGCCCCATGGTGTCCAGCACCTGCTCGTCCGGCGTGCCAAGCTCTCTTATAACTTCAACGCGCCCGCTCTCGATGACATAGAAGGCGACGCCTATCTCGTTCTCACGAACGATAATGTCTCCGGCCTTGAAATCACGGATTACGCAGGCTTTCGCGATGCGTTGCAGGTCTTCCTTACCCAGCTCGGCAAAAAGTTCCACGCGGGCCAGAGTGTCTTCCGTCGCCATCGGGCCGTCCCTTCTCGAATCGTCCGAACCTAAGTCTGCGCAATTCTAGTGACGGGTCACCGCTTCGACAAGTCATTGGCGAGATGGAAATGCATCTTCCCGTCTCGTTCCCGCGCACCAATACGCCCTTCGCGCATGAGGTGCTCCAGATGGGCCATCGTCTCGGTCATCGCCGCACGCCTTGTCATCGGGTCGAAGCCGTCGTAGTGGCCGATGGACCACTTGATGCCCCGCGCCACCTCGTAGCCCGTGGTCGCGCCACCTTCCATCGCGTCGATGACTTCCTGCAGTCGCGCCTCGTGGTGCTCGATCAGGCCGTCGAGCCGCGCATCGAGGTCCTCGAAGTCGTATTCGTGCGCGGGGAGCACGCGCTTCACCGCGAGGCCCCGCAGGCGCTCCAGCGATGCAAGGTAGTCCCCCAGGGGATTGCTCTCGGAACCGGGCCACTGGCCCACGTTGGGTGAAATCGTCGGCAGGACGTGGTCGCCCGTGAGCAGCAGCTCCATCTTCGACTCGTAGAAGCAGGCGTGGCCCGGCGAGTGGCCCGGCGTCCACATCACCTCCAGCTCGAAAGCGCCGAGCTTCAGGCGCTGGCCGTCAGTCATCTCGCTGTCCGGCTCCGAAGTCTCGTTCCAGCGGCCCATGCGTCCGCCCACGCTCGGCGGCAGCGGGTCGCCCGGCATGCCGTGGCGCTCGAACCAGGCGTTGATGTCCAGGTTGGGAAACTCGCGACGGCGCCATCGCAGGAACTCGACGTCCTTCTCGTGCACCAGGACCTCGCAGCCGGAGGCCTCCTTCACCTTGGCCGCCATGCCGTAGTGGTCCGGGTGAATGTGCGTGACGATGACCTGGCGAATGTCGCCGAACCCCAGACCCAGCTCGGCAAGCTGCGTCTGCAGCGATTCGATGGACTCCGGAGCGTCCCAGCCGGGGTCGATAATCGCAGCGCCGCCCGGCACTTCGAACAGGTAGGGCAGCGTAAAACCGATGGGGTTGTTCGGTACGGGGACTTTGAGCTGGTGTAAGCCGTTAACGATTTCCATGCCGGCTAACCATAGATGAAGAGCGACAAAAGTAACAGGTCGCGGGGGAGTTATCAGTGCTCGTGCCCCAGCCCGCAGCGGTTTCGGCAGTCGCCACCCCGTCGTCCCAGAGAACACGCACCTTCAGGGGAAGGAACCTGGTTCCTCGTTCCCTTTACCTCCTTGTTAAACTCCGGGTATGCCTTTCGCGCCGGTTAACGGCATTCAGCTCTACTACGAGGTTCATGGCTCCGGCCCGGCCGTCCTCTTCGCGCACGGCCAGGGCGGCAACCACCTCAGTTGGTGGCGTCAGATTCCGCACTTCTCGCGTTACTACACGTGCATTACGTTCGACCATCGCGCCTTTGGTCAGAGCATCGACCTCGATGGTCAGGGACGGCGCGGCTTCGGCCAGGACGCCATCGAGCTCCTCGACCACCTCGGCATCGATGACGTACGCATCGTGGCTCACTCAATGGGCGGGCGGGCGGCGACTGCCCTGGCCACGCGCGACCCGAAGCAACGTGTGAGCGCCCTGGTCTTATCCGGCACTACCGGCGCCGTGGCGGACGAGGCGGTCAGGCGCCGTCGCGACGAGGCGGAGGCTGCGCGCGGCGGCAAGGGCCTCGGCAACTTCTCGGTCCACCCGCCGTATAAAGAACGCGACCCGGCCGGCTACTTCCTCCTGCGCCAGATCTCGCGCATGAACCCACCCCGGCCACGCGACTTCCTCGGCACGCCCAACCCGCCGCCACCACCGCCCGGTGCGCCGCCCCGCATCCCGATGTATGAACGGCTGCGCGAGACCGCCACCCCCGTGCTCTACCTCGTCGGTGAGCACGACATGATCACACCGGCCGACCTCATCGGCATGTGTCACGGCCTGCTACCGGATTCGCGGTATCACGTCGCGTTCGGCTCCGGCCACTCGGTCTACTGGGAGAAGCCGGAAGAGTTCAACGAGGTGGTGTTCCGGTTCCTGGCCGCACTCGATGGCATCGACGTCCCGGAGCAAGACGCCGCTACTTCGGCCTGACGTAGTCCATGAAGCGCGATCCCAGCCTTATCCGACTCTCCCGAGACCATCAGCGCGGCCTTGCACTGGCAAAGCGCATCGATGACGTGCTCGGCGGCAAGGACGTTCTATCGCTGGCCGAGCTGGAGCAGGAGACGCTCGATATGTGGGAGAACGGCCTCGTGCCCCACTTCCGCGCCGAGTGCGAGTGCCTGCTCGCCCGCCTCGCCCGTCAGTCAGGCGCCGACGACGCTTTGATCGCTCGTACGCAGCGCGATCACGTGCAGGCCCATGCCCTGGTCACGTCCGTCCGGGAAGCAATGGATGATGCGACCCGCCGGCAGGCCCTTGAAGCGCTCGCGTCACTGCTCCGAGAGCACATCCGCTGGGAAGAAGCCACGTTGTTCGAAGCAACGCAGCAGCGCCTCGCGCCGGACGAGCTATCCCACCTCGGCGACGACCTCTCGCAGCGTCTGCCGGAAGTCCCGCCCGCGCCACCCTGGTACCCGCGTTAATAGCGCAAGGCGGCCTCCGCCACGTGCCGCAGCCGTAGTGGACGGAGGGGCGACCCTCGCGGTCGCCCACGAAGCGCCCGTGAAGGCCGGGAGACTCCTCGTCCCCTCGGTGCGAGCCAATGACCGCAGGGAAAGGCGAAGCAATCCCGGTGATCCCCCAGGCTCTCGAAACGAACCGAGATTGCTTCACCTCATTGTCGCGATGGCTCGCAACGAGGAGTTGCATCGAACTACCAGAAGAAGAAACGAGGCGCTGGAGCCCGCTCGAAGCTTGCGGCCAACCGCTCGCAGCTAAACGCGCTTGACCATGCGGAACGACAGCTCATCCACACGTCGCTGTGTGCCGTCGCGGTTGAAGAACCACCACGAGTTGGTGAAGGACGGACCGACGCGCCGAAACCCGAGGCGGTGGTAGAGGCGCCGCGCCGGATTATCCGTGCGCACCTCCAGGAAGACGCGGCTCATCCCACGACGCCGGGCCTCTTCGACCACCCAGTTCACGATGTCGGCGCCGATGCCCTCGTTTCGCCGCGCCGCCGAGACTTCCAGTGCGAACAGGTGCAGCGAGTTCGGCGGCCGGAACGACTCGCAGATGCTCACGGTACCGACCAGCAAACCGTCGCGTTCGGCCACCATGAACTCACGGTACCCCAGCGACTGTTCGCGCCATCGGTTTGTCAGCTGGGCGTCCGTGATCTCCGGGATCGTCTCGGCCAGCTCCTGGATCTCGGCGAACTGCATCCGCCGCACCTCAGTCCGATGAGTCGCTAACGTGGTCATGCTTCAATCATAAGCCGTTGGCGTGTTCGCAACCACGGGCAGGCTCGCACGCGGACAAAGTGTCGCTGATAAACTGACCGCACCATGGAAAGAAGCAAAGCAGAAGCTATTCGCTCCGATCGCTGACATCCTCAGCGGCGACCCCAGTATTCGCCGGCACGCGGGTCCCGGTCAAAGTGCTTTTTGACTGACTGGAGGGAGGATGACACGCTCGATGAATTTGCTGGAGCACTTTCCTTCGGCGTCTCACGTGAACAAGCGATCGCCACCCTGGAGCTCTCGCGCAGGAAGCGCTGATCGACATGGTGCGCATCCTTCTTGATGAGATGCGTGCCGGTCGTTCTTGGCGAGACCTTGCTCCTCATGAAGTCACGCTCCGACTCGTCCCGGGTGCGCTGGACAAGCCTAAGCGACGGCGAATTCCTTCAGCTCGCGCTACCCGGGACTTCGATGTCTGTCCTCACGGTTGATCAGTCGATTGAGTTTCAACAAGTGATCCCTCGAACAACTCCGATCATTGTGTCGCGTCGTCTCCAAGTCGCATGCCCGATACGGTGTCCTGCGCGAGCTTGTCCGGAGAATCCTGGCGAAGCTCAATGACATTCGTCCCGGAGATGCTCTTCGTCATCTCTCGACAGCCGTTGACCTTCGCCCGCCTGCGTGGCGATAATCTCTCATACCCTTAGTGTTACGATGACACTAAGTACCGGGAGGGTCGCCATCCGCAAGATACGTATCGCTCTGGCGCAGATAAACACCACCGTCGGCGACCTCGATGGCAACGTCAGCAAAGTTCTCGAATGGGGTGAGCGTGCTCGCGAGCAGGGCGCCGACGTCGTCGCATTCCCGGAGCTGACCCTCACCGGCTACCCGCCCGAAGACCTCCTCATGCGCTCCCGGTTTATCGATGACAACCTCGCGGCCCTGCAGCGTGTCGCGGCGGGCCTCAAGGGCATCGCCGGCGTCGTGGGCTTCGTCGACCGCGATGCCGACATCTACAACGCGGCAGCCGTCGTCGCCAACGGCGAGGTCACGGGCACTTACCACAAGCAGTTCTTGCCCAACTACGGCGTGTTCGACGAGCGACGCTACTTCCAGGAGGGCGATACGGCCCGCATGTTCACGATTGCCGGCGCCAAGGTCGGCGTCACGATCTGCGAGGACCTCTGGTACGCGGAAGGCGCAACGCAAGCTCTCAGCCTGGCCGGCGCCGACGTCGTGATCAACATCAGCGGCTCGCCCTATCACCACGGCAAGCGCCACTTCCGGCAGCGCATGTTCTCCACGCGTGCCTCCGATAACGCCGTCTACATCGCGCACGTCAACCTCGTGGGCGGCCAGGACGAGCTTGTGTTCGACGGCAACAGCATGGTCTTCGACGCCGAAGGAGAGCTCATGGCCCACGGGCCGGCCTTCGAGGAGCACCTGCTGACCATCGACCTCGACCTCGAAGCGCTCTACCTGGCGCGACTGCACGTGCCGATGCGCCGCTACCATCACCTCGCCGGCTACGCGCGACCCGTCGAGCACATCTACGTCTCGGAGGAGTCCGAGGAGGCGAAGCCGGCACTCGCCGATCCGCCGATGGAGTACCTGACCGAGGAGGCGGAGATCTACCGCGCCCTGGTCACCGGTACGCGCGACTACGTGCATAAGAACGGCTTCGAGACCGTCCTTGTCGGAGTCTCCGGCGGCATCGACTCCAGCCTCGTCGCCACGATCGCCACGGATGCCCTGGGCCCCGAGCACGTCGTCACGGTCTCGAACCCCTCGCGCTACTCCTCGGAGGGCTCCATCGCCGACGCGCGCGCCCTGACCGACAACCTGGGCGTGCGCATGATGATCATCCCTATCGAGGAAGCCCACTCCGCCTACATCAACATCCTGGAGCAGGCTTTCGAGGGCACCGAGCCGGGCACGGCCGAGGAGAACATCCAGTCGCGCATCCGCGGCAACATCTGGATGGCGCTCTCGAACAAGTTCGGCTGGCAGCCCGTGCTCACCTGCGGCAACAAGAGCGAGATGGCCACCGGCTACGCCACGCTGTACGGCGACATGGCCGGCGGCTTCGCGGTGATCAAGGACGTGCCGAAGACGCTGGTCTACCGCCTCGCGCGCTACCGCAACAGCATCGCCGGGCGCGAAATCATCCCGGAGGTTGTGCTGACCAAGCCGCCGTCCGCCGAGCTACGACCCGGCCAGCTCGATACCGACTCGCTTCCCGACTACGACGTGCTCGACCCCATTCTCGAGGCGTATGTGGAAGACGACCGCAGCATCGAGGAGATCGTGATGATGGGCTACGACGAGGCCCTCGTGCGACGCGTCATCGGCCTCGTAGACCGCAACGAGTACAAGCGACGCCAGGCCCCGCCCGGCGTCAAGATTACGACCCGCTCCTTCGGCCGCGACCGCCGCCTGCCGATCACCAACCGCTATCGCAACTAGGTCACTGCGTGACGGCGCGGGCCTCCTGCGCGGCATAGAAGCTGGGCCGAGCACATGGAACGAAGCTAGCCACAGCGTGCCGGACCTCCAGAGCGGTCGTCTGAGGCTCTCAACGGGAGAGCCTCTGTTCAGACCCCATGGCTCGCGCAAGGCCCCAGCATGCTGAGGCCTTACGCGGCCAGATCGAGCCCTGTATCAGGCGACCGCAGCCATCTTCCATGCCGATTCGCCCAGCAGGCGCACCGTAAGCTCCCGGACCGCCTCGACCATGAACGGCGGTGCACCCTCGAGGCTGGCGAACAGAATCGAGCGGTCCTGCGGGTTCATGGCGGGCAGCATGGTCTCCATGTAGCGCAGGCTCTCCTCCAGCGGCATGGATAGCTTGAAGGCGTGGTAGGCGCCGTCCAGCTCGCCCTCTCGATACGCCGACCAGAGCAGCGGGTTGCCCGTCTCCTCCTCCGCCAGGTGCAGCAGGAAGTCGCCGACGAAGGCGTTGAACGCTCTGTAGAACGCTCGACCCGCCTCGATGTTCCCGTCCGCCGCAGCCGAGAGCAGCGCTTGCAACCCTTCGATCTCGTGGTCCTGCGAGGCGTGTTCGGTCTCCAGCGATCGAAGAGCGTCCGGGTTCACGCGGGCGATTAACGGGTGCCAGAACTTGCTCTCGTGCGCGGCGTGCTCCCTGAGGTCCGTGAACAGCTGCTCGATGTCGGCACGCAGCGAAGCCGCCGCATCGCCATCACGCCAATCGACGCTCCCTGCCGCCACCGAGGCATCGAATAATCTGCTGCGAAGACTCTTGTGGATGAAGGTGTAGAAATCCGCGCCCGGGGTAATGAGAGCTGGTGTCTCTGTTGTCATTTCGTCCTCCCTTGGTTTAGTAGTCCCATTATTACTTTTGAAAAAGCTATTTCACAAGTAGTTATTTAGAAAGCTTTTCGTAAAATGTTCCTAAGAGCGCTCCACGCAACGAGGAGGTTTCATGCCCACCAGCGATCGCGTCGACCTCACGGCGCAGACGATCCGCAGCCAGCGACCGGACCTGGACCTGACGGGCTGGCAGCTTCTGGCCCGCATCAGCCGCATCGCCTACCTGGCAACAGAAGCGATCGCAGACGCCTTGAAGCCGTACGGCCTCACACAGCATGAGTACGTGGTGCTTGCGAGCCTGCGCGACGGTGGACCGCCCTACACGAAGTCGCCGTCCCGCCTGCTCGACTTCGCCCTGATCACGACGTCGGGCGGCCTGACGAATATGCTCCATCGCCTCGAGCGCGACGGCCTCATCTCGCGCGCACCTGACCCGGACGACCGTCGCGGTGTACTCGTCTCGCTTACGGACGACGGTCTCGAGCTGATACAGGAGGCATCGACTGCCTATCTGGCAACGGCGAACCAGTTTGTCGCAGGCTTCACGCCCGAGCAGGTCGAGCGCTTCACGGCTGCGATGCGAGAGCTCCTCGCCGGCATCGAACCCGTGCGCCTGCCGTAAAGCGCTGGCCCAGGCCCTCAATTGAGGCTGGTAATATGGCCGAATGAGATTCGGCGCCCACCTTCCCCTGATCGACTTCAATGGCGACGGCTGGCAGCCCGATGAGCTCGACAGCTACGTCGACGCAGCACGCGATAACGGCTTCACAGCCATCAGCGCCAACGACCACCTGGTGTTCCAACGCCCGTGGTTGGACGGCCTCGTCGCCCTATCGAGCGTGATCCATCGCACGGGCGACATGATGCTTGCGACGACGATCTCACTGCCGGTCGTGCGAAACCCCATCGCCCTCGCCAAGCAGGCCGCAGCCATCGACATCCTTTCCGGCGGACGGCTGGTCCTCGGCGTAGGGCCGGGCTCATCCAGTCGTGACCACGCCCTCGTCGGCCTCGACTTCGGCGAGCGCTGGAAGCGGTTCGAAGAGGCGATCAAGGTGCTGCGCTGTCACCTCTGCGGCGATGAGCCGCCGGAGGCGGTCTACTACCCCTCACGGGAGGTGCTGGAGCCTCATCCGAACCGCGACAGCATCCCGATCTGGCTGGGCAGCTGGGGCTCTGACGCCGGGCTGCGACGCGTGGCGCGCCTCGCTGACGGCTGGCTCGCTTCCGCGTACAACACGACGCCCGAAGAGCTGAGCACCGCCCGCGCCAACCTGAGCACAGAGTTGGAGCGAGTTGGTCGCAGTCCGGAAGGGTTTCCCTGCGCCCTCTCGACCATGTGGACTTATGTCACGGAGACCGGCAGCCAGCGTACCCAGCAACTGACGAAGCTCTCGCAGCTCCTCAACCGCCCGCCGGGCGGCCTCGCCGATC
This sequence comes from uncultured Chloroflexia bacterium, assembly GCA_963731765.1. Lineage (GTDB taxonomy): Bacteria > Chloroflexota > Dehalococcoidia > DSTF01 > WHTK01 > WHTK01. The sequence continues at coordinate 110,822 of CAVSWS010000022.1, read as the reverse complement.
AGGTGCTTATCGGCCCTGCGGAGGAGTGCGCCGCCAGGCTGCGAGCCTACGCCGACGCCGGCGTCGATACCGTGTTCATCTGGCCCCTCGCCGACGGCACAGAACAGCTTGACCGCTTCATGAGCAAGGTCGCACCCTTGCTCTAGACCCTCTGGAGCTTGCCATGCAGACATGGAGCCTCTGGTACCCCAAAGCCGCGTCGACAGGACTTCTTCACGCCCGAGCAGCGATAGACCCGGTTCAGACCGTCCTCGTGCATGCTGCACCGGAGTACCTCACCGTGGAGATCCACGATGAGGACGGCAAGCGAATCGCTTTCGGTCAGGACCTGCCGAGGACTCAAGAATCACCGATGACCCGCCTGACCCGCGACGGCGATCGAATCACACGCGAGGACGTCTGGCCCACCGATGACGACCTCGAGACGCAGGTGCTCCTGCCCGGCGGTGAAGCCGGCGCCCTGAAGTCCTGGTGGAACGCTGACGACCACAAGCAATGGCGCTGGCAGTTAGAGTTCTACAATTCGCTTCGTTGACGCAGAAGGGGGTCATCGCCCTTGACCCATCCACCTGCTGGACATAGTCTGCAATTGAGCCCCTCGTCACAATTAGGTCGCAGCGGCTCACGCAATAGTCGCTCCGCGAGCCTGGCTTGCAGCGCGGCGGGGAGGTATAGCGGCGGTCCTCCGTCGCTGCGCTATTGGCTCACCTATGACGGCTTTCCAGCGTCTCTGTCTCATCACCTGTGTTGTCATCTTCGGCCTGATTGTCCTCGGCGGCACCGTGCGCGCCACCGATTCGGGCGATGGCTGCCCGGACTGGCCTCTGTGTCACGGCCGCCTGATCCCACGGACCGACAAGCACACTCTGATCGAATACTCACACCGCGCCACCGCGTCGACGACCGGCCTGCTGGTCCTCGCTATCGCGATCTCGGCCTGGAAGGCTCACCGCAACAAGCCGCGCATCCTCTACCCCTCCCTGCTCGCCTTCGGTCTCGTCGTGATCCAGGGCGGCCTCGGCGGCGCTGCGGTACTCAACAACCTGGCTGCCGAGATCGTCATGGTGCACTTAGCCCTGGCCTTATCCATCCTGGCTCTGGTGATCCTGATCACGTTCACGGCGTTCGATGACAAGAAGCCGCTGCCGCAGCTACCCGCCTCGCCGAAGCTCGGCATGCTGGCCGTACTGGGCTCCGTCGGTGTCCTGGCTCTCATGGTCATCGGCGCCTACGTGGCGGTCGCCGGCTACAGCCTCGCCTGCAGCGGCTGGCCTCTCTGCAACGGCAACGTGGTACCAAACATGAGCGCGACGTCCGTGCAGGTGATCTTCCTGCACCGCTTCCTCGCCCTGTTGGTCGGCGTCATCCTGGTGACCCTGTTCGTGGCGGCCTGGGGAGAACGTGCCCGTTCACCCATGCTGCCGGTTTACGCCGGCGCCGCGTTGGCACTGTATGGCGTGCAGGTTATTGTTGGCGCCGCGAATATTTGGACAGAAGTCGCCGACGAAGTTTCGATCTCACACCTCGCCTTTGGTACCCTGCTGTGGGTAGTACTGGCAGTAATGAACATTCGGATCTACCGACTCTATGAACGTTTGCCGGGCAGCGTCAAAACGAGGCCGACTTCGGACCTCGCGGGGGTAACACGATGAGCGCGACAGCGCGAACGCTTGGCAGGCCGGATAGCCCGGTCTCCCTGACCTGGCGGCAGACGATCGGCGCCTACTTTGCGCTGACCAAGCCCCGCATCATCGAGCTCCTGCTCGTGACGACGTTCCCGGCGATGGTTGTCGCGGCGGACGGCATCCCGAACCTCTGGATTGCCCTCGCCACCCTGATCGGCGGGTCGCTGGCAGCCGGCGGTGCCAACACAATCAACTGCTACATCGACCGCGATATCGATGCGATCATGCGCCGCACGCACAGCCGGCCTATCCCGTCCGGCCTGATCAAGCCGGCGAATGCGCTGATCTTTGGTATGACGCTCAGCGTCACCGCCTTCGCCTTCCTGACGCTGACCGTGAACCTGCTCACCGCATGTCTCGCCGTTAGCGCCATCCTGTTCTACGTCTTCATCTACACGCTGTGGCTGAAGCGCACCACGGTCGAAAACATCGTTATCGGTGGTGCCGCCGGCGCTATCCCGCCTCTGTGTGGCTGGGCAGCCGTGACGAACAGCCTGGACGCTGCGCCGCTAATCATGTTCGCTATCGTCTTCCTCTGGACGCCGCCCCACTTCTGGGCCCTCGCGATTAGCTACACGAACGACTACGCCGCGGCCGGCGTGCCCATGCTGCCGGTAACCCGTGGCGCCATCGAAGCGCGCCGTCGCAGCCTGGTCTACGCCATCGTCACGGTCGGCATCTCGCTCTCGCTGTACCTCACCGGCGATGTCGGCGTCGTGTACCTTGCTTCAGCAGCCATTTTTGGTGCACTGTTCATCTGGCTCGCCGTGCAGCAGATCAAGCAGGCAACGGTGAAAGCCGCGATGTCGCTGTTCAAGTATTCCACCTCCTATCTGGCGCTGATCTTCGTCGCCATGGTGGTGGACCGGCTCCTGCCGCTGTAGGACTGAAAGAAACAAGGAGATTCTGGATGCGCAAGCCTGGCATCAACATGACCGTGGGAGTTCTGCTCCTCATAGTCTCGTTCGGCATTGCGGCGCCGCTCATGTGGGGCGGTGCGCAGCTCGTCAAGCAAGACGAAGTCGCCCAGGCTAGCGGCGGTGGAGGCGGCGGCGGCGCGACCGGCGGGCCCACAAACGTCACGCTGGTGGCCAAGAACGTCAAATTCGATCTGAGCACGATCACGGCTTCGGCCGGCCAGCCTGTCACGGTAACGCTGGACAACCAGGACGCGGGCGTGCTGCATAACGTCGCGTTCTACACGGACCGCAGCGCCTCGTCCCCCATCCACAAGGGCAACATCCTCACCGGCCCCGCTACCGAGGACGTCAGCTTCACGGCGCCGAGCACACCGGGCAACTACTTCTTCCGATGCGACGTCCACCCGGACACCATGTTCGGGACCTTCGTGGTCCAGTAGCGACTCGAACTCAGTACATAGACGCTACGCGGCGGTGCGCTTTTGCACCGCCGTTTTGGTTCCAGTCATCCGGCCCCGTAGCGGCAGCCCGCTCGTAGCGTCCTCCAGGAACACGGGCCCCTGACAACGCTCGCAGCGCAGCTTCATGCCCGCCGTGGGCGCCGGTCCCGAGTATCCCGGGCGCGGCACGAAGTTGTTCACTCGCAGCGGCTGATGCCGCCGGCCGTGGATTTGACCGCTAATGTGACCACAGTGGTAGCACTTCACATCCGCCACGATGACAGTGCTAATTTCGGCTTCCCTCATCTGAACCGACCTCCTCGTTTTCGAAGCTCGATGAACCAAATGTCGGTAGCCTGGCGGGGTTCAGAAGGGGTCGAAGTCAGATTCAGGGCAGCTCGGCACGGGAATACGGGGCAACCCCGACGATAGTCAACGCATTGCTAGTACATCGGTGAACGAGGTGTTATATTGGGCTCGGCTCCAGGGCATGGAGTATTGAATACGCCGCTCGCCACATACCCTGTCTATACAGGGTATTTTGCCGAGCAGGCAACCACAGTTCAAAACGGGAGGGGTTATTTCCAATGGTGGCTGAGCTCGCCAGGGGTTTAAAGGACGTTGTCCTCGATACCACCGAATCTAGCTTTATTAACGGCGAGGAGGGAATTCTCCTCTACCGTGGCTATAACATCCACGACCTCGCCCAGCAGTCGAACTTTGTGGAGGTCTCCTACCTCCTTCTCTACGGCAGCCTGCCGACGCGGACTCAACTCGATGAGTTCACCAAGCGCCTGACAAGCTACCGCAAGCTCCCTGACGAAGTGATTCAGATCATTCGTCTGATCAAGGACGCCCACCCCATGGACGTCCTCCGCACCGCTGCATCGGCCGTTGCCGCCTTCGACCCGGACGTCGCCGACAACTCGCGCGAGGCCAACCTCCGCAAGTCGGAGCGCCTCATCGCGCAGTTCCCGAGCTTCGTCGCAGCGCACCACCGCATCCGCAACGGCCTGGAGCCGCTGGAGCCCCGATCCGACCTCTCCCACGCCGCCAACTTCCTCTACATGCTCGAAGGCAAGGAGCCCGAGCAGGAAGCCGTCGACGCCATGGACCTCGACTTCCTGCTGCACGCGGAGCACGGCGCCAACGCCTCTGCCTTCGCGGGCCGCGTCACCGCCTCCACGCTCGCCGACCTCCACTCCAGCATCGTCACCGCCATCGGCACCCTCAAGGGCCCGCTGCACGGTGGCGCTGCCGAAGCCGTCCAGAAGATGACCTCGGAGATCGGCGACCCCAGCAACGCCGAGGCGTACATCAAGGACAAGCTGGAGAAGAAAGAGCGCATCATGGGCTTCGGCCACCGCGTCTACCGCGCGGAGGACCCGCGGGCCCGTCACATGCGCGAGCGCTCCAAGGCGCTGGGCGAGAAGATGGGCCACAGCGAGTGGTACCAGATCCTCACTCAGGTCGAGAAGGACATGTCGCCCTACCAGTCGCGCGGCATCTTCGTGAACGTCGACTTCTACGCCGGCTCCGTATACGCCCTGCTCGGCCTGCCGGAGGACCTCTTCGTGCCGATCTTCGCCATCGGCCGCATCCCCGGCTGGTGCGTCGAGATCCTGGAGCAGTACGACAACAACATGCTGATCCGGCCGCTGCTCAAGTACGTCGGCCCGATGGACGTTCCGTTCGTCCCGATCGACCAGCGCTAAGTTCCTGCAACAGCACCAAAGCAGAAGCCCCGCCGATCGGCGGGGCTTCTCTTGTTTTATCTGATGACCGAACGGGAGGTGCACGCCCGCTCTCGCCGGCGACACGCTTTGTCCGGGGACGTTGGTGCTGTACTAGGACTCGATGCTCTCGAGGCGGAACCGCACGAGACCGCTGGGTGCCGATACCGACACCTCTTCACCCGCACGCTTGCCGAGCACTGCCTGGCCCACCGGCGATTCGATGGAGAGTCGTCCGGTACCGGGTCGCGCTTCTGCCGCGTTTACCAGCTGGTAGGACATCTTTGCACCGGTCGCGAGGTTGGAGATGACGATGTTCGATCCGATACGCGCGGCATCGTTGGCTAGATTGCCCCTGCCCGCGGCCACGACGGCGTGACGGAGCATGCCTTCGAGCTCCCGAATACGCGCCTCGACCTGCCCCTGCGTCTCTCGAGCGGCGTCCAGCGGTGCGTTCTCGCGAACGTCGCCGTCCGCTCGTGCCGCCTGTAGCTCGGCCGCGATTTTCGGGCGCTGGGCCTTCAGGTCTTCCAGCTCGTGCTCGAGCGAGGCCTTGCCTTCCGCGGTGAGTTCGATCGTGGCAGCGTCGGTCGACGCGTTGTTGCGCGACTTGGACTGCGTGCGACGAACCCGCACGTGGCTGACCATGCGGTCCGCCAGGATCTTCTGCTTGTGCGCGTAAGCCAGGAAGCTCTTCAGCGAGTCGGCCCGCGTGGCTGCGTTCGGCGAATTTGTGCCGAACGATTCTACGTAGGCTTCGAGGTCGGACGGTCGCAGATCACCCGCGGGGCGTTCTTCACCGAACCACCGCGCGAACCGCAGCGCTTCTTGTCCGTCTTGATGTTTGGCCGGCGGAAGCGACTGGCCGAAAAGGCGGGCCGCATCGCTCATCGTGTGGGTCTGTGTATCGTTAGTCACCGTAGTGATCATAGGAATCGGCTTCTCTCAGTGTCAATTCTGTTACGAACTATCCCCCAATCTTCGACGGGCGCCTACCCCCTCCTCGCATTAGCATAGGAACGTGACCACCACGCTCACCGACGCGATCAACGACCTCGGCCTTGCGCTTTCCCCGCACCAGCTGGCTCAGCTGGAGCAGTTCCGCGACCTCCTTGCGGTCTCCGCGAACGAGTTCAACCTGACCTCATTGCGAGACCCCGAGGGCATTGAGCGGCGCCATCTGGTTGAGTCGCTGGCGTTCGGCGCCTTCCTTCAGAAGCACGGCCTACTTTCCCAGGGCGATGCCCAGGACAAGCGAGTCCTCGATATTGGCACCGGCGCCGGGCTACCGGGCATCCCCGTCAAGATCGCCTGGCCGGCCATGCGCCTGACCTTGCTGGAGTCGGTCGGCAAGAAGTGTCGCTTCCTCGAGAAGGCGCGAGACGAGCTGGCACTGGCAGACGTCGAGGTCTACGAGGGCCGCGCCGAGGACTTCGGGAGAGAGTCGCAACACCGGCAGTCCTACGACCTCGTTGTCGCCCGTGCGGTGGCACCACTCCCCGTCCTGCTCGAGTACGCCCTGCCTGCCCTGCGCGTCGGCGGCTGGCTGGCCGCACCGAAAGGCTCAGCAGCCCTCAGCGAGCTCGAAGCGGCCGATAACGCGCTCGAAGTGCTGGGAGGCCGCCTGCACGACGCAGCGCCCTTCCAACCGCCCGATGGGCTGCGACAGACCGTCATGCTCATCGAGAAGACACGCCCCACACCAGACCGCTTCCCGCGACGACCCGGCATCCCGTCCAAGCGCCCCCTGTAGCGCCGAAAGCGAGTGCTAGAATTCGCTCGCAATGCTCCAACCCGGAGCATCTTCATCAGGCGGGGGTGAAGATTGGACCTGCAACTTGTCATGGCCTGGCTCAAACGCCTGGCCAACCTGGACATGACTGTCTTCGACGAGGTACGCACGAATCCGGCCGCCACCCTCCCGGGAGCCCTCCTTGCAGGCGCCAGCATGCTCATTGCCGGCATCGGCGGCTGGCTGTGGTGGGTGATCAAGGACTACCCCGCCCGGGACGACTCTCCTCTGCCCGCCATGGACGTCCTCGTCCACTCCGCCCTCATCGGCTCGGTTCTGGCGACAGCGCTGTGGGGCTTCCTCTGGCTCCTCCTCGTCTACGTCATGCTCACGCAGGTATTCCGCCAGCACGCTTATGTCGAGCAGCTGCTGCGCGTCATGGGCCTCGCCGCGGTGCCGATGGCGCTCATGGGCCTCATGTTCATTCCGGCCATCTCCTTCGCCGTCGGCATCACCAGCCTGGCCCTCACGGTTGCCCTGACGAACGTCGCGATCAAGAGCGTGACGACCGCGGATAACGCGCAGGTGCTCGTGGCGAACCTCTTCGGCTTCTTCGTCTGGAGCGCCGCCCTCACGCTGCTCGCCTCGGCCGTCCATCCCCACGCCCCCGGCGTCTTCCTGTTCAACGCCATCTCGCGCATCGCCGACAACCTGCTCAGCTTCTCGGTCTGACCTCACGCAGGTCGGCCTCAGGCCAGCGTATCGAGGGCAGTTGAGCGCAACGCGGCCTTTTTGCTACGCTTCCATGGCCTGGGGCTGTAGCTCAATTGGGAGAGCGTTTGACTGGCAGTCAAAAGGTAGGGGGTTCGAATCCCCCCAGCTCCACCAAGCACCCGAATCTAGAAGCGCCCTCTTAAACGGGGCGCTTCTTCTGTGTCCGCATGGTCGGCGATCTTCTGGATACAGCGCCTCGCCCCGATGGCAGAGTCTTGCTGTCTGCCTGGTCCGATACATTTTCCTCTGTGCAATAATCGCGCGGACCTGCCTGAACGGCCGATGCAAGCGAGGCAACATGGCACACAACGACGACGCTGCTCCCGAAATCGATAACCAGTACACGAGTACGCTCGCCGGTTTCATCGCCAACCTCCGATTCGATGACATACCGGCTGATGTCAGGCACCGCGCCAAGCTGCTGATTCTCGATGGTCTGGGGTGCGGCCTGTATGCATCCGACCTCGAATGGAGCAGGCTGCTCAGGGAGACGCTGCTGCCGGTGGATGCGTCCCGCGACTGCGCCGTCTGGGGTACGGCGTTCAGGCTCTCCAGCCTCAACGCCACCCTGTGCAACGGCACACAGGTCCAGGGCTTCGAGCTCGATGACGTGCATCGAGAAGCTGTGATGCATCCTGCCTCCGTCGTGCTGCCGCCGCTCATGGCCCTCGCCGAGACTCGCACGGGCATCTCCGGCAAGGACTTCCTCACCGCCGTCGTCGCCGGGTACGAAACGGGCCCCAGAGTCGGCATGTGCATGGGTCGTAACCACCTGGAGCAAGGCTGGCACACGGGCGCAACGCTGGGCGTCTTCTCCTCCGCTGCCGCCGCTTCACGCATCCTGCAGCTCAACCAGGAGCAGACCGTCCATGCCATCGGCATCGCAGGCACGCAGTCCGCCGGGCTGATGGCCGCCCAGTTCGGCTCGATGGTGAAGCGGATGCACGCGGGCAAATCGGCGCAGAGCGGGCTCTACGCGGCGCTTCTCGCTGAGCGCGGCTTCACGGGCATTCGCGACATCTTCGAGGCGGAGTACGGCGGCTTCTGCACCACCTTCTCCGGATCGCGGGAGCTGTTCGACCGAGAACGCCTGATCGCGGGGCTGGGTGAGACCTACGAGACGACGCGTGTCTCCCTGAAGTTGTACTCCTGCGTCGCCAGCAACCACACGACGCTGGACGCTCTTCAAACCATGCAGTCTCGCCATCCCTTCGGCGCCGCGGACGTAGAGCGCATCGTCGTTCATGCCTCCAGGGCAACCAGGGAGCACGTCGGCTGGGACTACAGGCCGGAAGGCGTGACGGCGTCGCAGCTCAACCTCGGCTACTGCGTCGCCACCTTGCTGCTGGAAGGTGCCTGCTTCGTCGAGCAGTTCTCCGAAGACCTCGTTGCGGACCCCGAGCGCATGGCCCTGGCGTCACGCGTCGAGTGCATCGAGGACGCGGCGATTACGAACGAGGGGCCGAACATGCGCCATAAGGTCAGGGTTGAGGTGCACCTGAAGGACGGCACGCTGCTCCAGGAGACCGTTGAGACTGCGCGCGGCAGCGAGTACAACTTCGCTACGGACGCGGACATAGCCGCGAAGTTTGAGCGCCTCGCATCGAAGGTACTGGCAAAGTCGCAAATCGAGGCACTCCGGGAGCGCGTAATGGCGCTCGATGAGCTCGAAGATGCGTCCGAGCTCGCTGGGCTGCTGGTGCCGGAGGGAGCAGCATGAACGACACGCGACAGCTCGCCGAATGGGTGGTGGGGACGACCTACGAGAGGCTTCCCCCGGAGGTCATCGAAGCGTCTCGAATCTACATTCTCGACGACCTCGCCAGCGGCTTCGCGGGGGCAAGACTACCGTGGACCCGCATCGTCACCGACCTCGCCCTCGAGTCGAACATCGGCGAATGCTCGATCTTCGACAGCGAACGGACCACCTCCCCTTCCGCCGCGGCACTGATCAACGGCGTGGCAGTCGGCGGCTTCGAGACAGACCATCCGTTTTCGCAGGGCAGCTGTCACCCCAGCGGCGCGGTCTTCCCTGCCGTCATGTCCTCCGCCGAAATCGCGAAACTCGATGGCAAGGCGTTTCTCACGGCCATTGCCACCGGCTACGAGGCCGTGTGCCGGGTGTCGCTTGCGGCCACCCGGGCTGTCGAGGATGAGCGTGGGTTTCATGGGCCGGGGACGAACGCGCCCATTGGTGCGGCGTTTGGCACCGCGAAAGCACTCGGCTTCGATGCGCACCAGATGGTCAACGCCATCGGCATTGCGGTGTCGCACGGCGGCGGCATCCTCGAGTTTCACCGCGAAGGCGCGATGACCAAGCGACTCCACCTCGGTCGCGGTTCCCAGCTCGGCGTCGAGAGCGCCCTGCTGGCCCGGCGCGGCTTCACCGGCCCCTCGACGGCGCTCGAGGGTGAGCACGGCTTCCTCAACGTGTACTCGCCGGCGCCCCAGCCGGAGGAATTACTGCGCGACCTCGGTACCGAGTATCGGATGCTCGGCATCACGATCAAGGCCTTCCCGTGTCACGTCTCCTTCCACGCGGTCATCGATGCCCTCGTCCGGTTCAAAGAGGACCACGCCATCGACCCGGAAACAATCACGGACATCGAGGTCGTGAGCCAGAATCGCATGATGTCGGAGCGGTTCCAGGCGCGCAGCGTGACCACGCTCATGGGTGCCCAGTACAGCATGCCGTGGTCCTGCGCCCTCACGCTGTGCCACGACACCTCGATTCCTGCCACGTGGAGTGAGGAGAGCCTGCAGGACAAGCTCGTCGCTCGGCTGGCGGCCGGCATGTCGCTGCGAGTTGGGCAGCCCTCCGAACCGCACGCACTCGCCGAAGTCATCATCGAACACGACGGCCACAGAGACGTCATCGTGGCAACCGACTGGAAGGGCGCGCCGACCAACCCCTGCAATTTTGAAGACATGACCCGGAAGTTCCAGCGCTACGCAGCCGATGTACTGAATCAGAACCAGATCGACGAGCTGGTGGACCGGGTAGCCAACCTGGAGAACGAGGCCGATGCCGCATCGGTCGTGCGCTTGATCCGCGGCCGGTGATAAGGGCCAGGATCATCGGAGCGAAACCTGCGCTGCACCCCTCTCGTTATCACCGCTAACGACACCGCATCTCTTGTATGACTCGATCGGACGGACAATTCCAGTCGCGCTCCCCATTGAGAAGACACTGCGATCGCCTGACGAGAATCGGCGATATGGGCCCCGAGCAGGCGAGAACGTAACCGATACGCTCCCGATGCCAGTTTGACGCCTTCTCAATCCAGACTCCGACACTCTGGAGAAAGACGGTCTACGGACGCTGGTGCGAGGCGACTGCCAGCACAAACGCAGCGTGTTGGGCTCAACAAGGAGGTGTTTGGGCTCACGACCGATACAAATCGCAGAGAGGATTCTCATGCCAGATCGACCACCTTTGACCAAGAGCCCGGAAGCAACGCCGGAACAACTTCAGCTTGCGAAGGACCAGGGCGCTGCATTTCTCAAGGCCGTACAGCACATGACTCAGAAGGAAGCCCACGGCGCTGAGAAGACTGTGGGCGACTACATCGTGGGGTACGCCGTTGAAGACGCTGAAGGCATGTTCATGCCCGTCAACGGCGGCTTCGAATGGACGGAGCCGAACGACGAGAACTGCCACGTCGAGATCGTCGTGCGAGACGGTGCGGACGGTCGCTTCCTCCCCGGGCTCAAGGTGCAGGCGACCTTGAAGGACGCATCAGGCAACGAGGTCGGCACGCACGAGCAGCCCTTCCTGTGGCACCCGTGGCTTTACCATTACGGACGTAACTGGCGGGTGCCCGGCAACGGCGAATACACCCTGAGCGTCCATATCGACGCTCCCACCTACCCTCGCCACGACCGTAAGAACGGCAAGCGTTTCCAGCAGCCGGCGGACGTGACGTTCGAAAAGGTGTCAATCGAGACAGGGCAGAAGCGCTAGCGGCGCGCTACTCAGGAACGAGAAGCGCCCTCGAAGGTGATCGAGGGCGCTTCTGTTTCCGAACACGCGGCGGCAGCTCCAGCCTCCGCGCTTGCTGCGACTACGGCAGGAGCCCGCCGTCTCCGGTGGAGGGCGGCGCGATGGACGACCCGGCCTCGCCGACCGTGAACTCGCTCACCATGCCCTTCATGAAGTGGGGCGTGCCGTCCGCGGCAGAGATGGCACAGAAGAAGACGTAGGTGCCCGGCTCAAGCGGGTGCGTCAGCGCCATCGTCTGCGTCTTGCCGGGATCGACCATGCCAAGGTAGCCGAAGTCCTCGAAGGGCGGCGGGCCCGACCCATCCGACTGCGCCAGCTCATCGATGAAGCTCGAGGCAGTAGTCGAGTCATCGACCTTCGCGAGCAGGATTTCGTGCTGCTCCTGGCCGGCATTCGTCACCTTAAAGGCGACATTTCCGCCCGACAGAGCGGAGGCGTCGTAGTTGAAGGCGTACTCCTGCAGCGTCACGTTCACGACCGTGGTGCCGGGGTCCACTTCGGCCGATGTCGGCTTCGTGCCATCGATCAGCCAGCTACCGTCTCGATTGATGAAGCTGAAGTTCTCAGCGTCCACCCCGAGGCCGGACGCCAGCTCGACAACGGCCTCAGCACCCGTGGCCGTCTGCTGGATGTCGTGTATCGACCTGATTGTCAGTTGGTCGCCGAATACCTCATCGCTGCCGGCGGCCTCATCCTTCGAAACGTCGAACGCTTCCTGGAACCCCTGGTCCGTGAAGTAAGCCGTGAACTTGTCGAGATCGGCCTCGTTGTACGCGGCGATTGCAGACTGCACCGTCTCCGTGATGGCGTTTTCCAGCTGCGGATCGGCAGCCTGAACTGCAGCGCCTCGCCCCAGCGCCATCGCGCCCGTCAGAAGCATGAGCGCCATCGCGGCGCCCGCCAGATAAATCAACTTGCGCACTCTAGTGTCCTCTCTAAATCAATCAGCGGCCGGGCTCAGAAGCCCGGAGCAGGCTGATGCCGAATGCCAGAAGCCAGAACATGCTGCCGAGAAATGGAATGAAGCCGAGCACAACCAATGGGCCGTCTCGGTTGCCGTCGATTGGTGCGCCGGCCGCGACGATCGCAAGCATCGCGAACAGCAGCCCCAGAGCGCCCATCCACCGCCCGAACATGCCGGTCCTGAGAATCACGATGGAGGCGCCAACGAAATAGACTGCCAGCATCAGCAATCCGATGGACGTCTCCGCGTAGAACTGCAGGTACTGCAGAGCTCGAACCGTGCCGTCATCGATGTCCTGAATACCCAGGGCAAGAATGCTGTTGCTGGCGCTCGATGTCGCTTCCCAGACCAGGTAGGCGAAAAAGCTAAGTAACGAGAGCCTGGACCAGGTAGCGGGACTACCCTCTGCTTCCGTAAGCATCGAGTTGATCATGACGATGGCGGGTGTCAGGAGGAGCAGGAATCCCAGTCCGACAACGTAGTTGCCAACGAGATACTGCTGGCCGTTGTCGCCAAACCATGCCCTCGTTTCCGCCATGGTGAACGAGAGATCGGGCGTCTCCCCTTCCAGGACAATCGAGGCCACCATCACGACAATGACGCCACCAATCGCCAGAGCCCCGGCGAGCTGTCTCAACCCGATGGAGGATCTGGAAGGGGCCCCCACCATTGTCTGTGTCGCCATACGAATACCTCCTTTGGAACACGGCTCTCAGACACGTGGAGCGTGCTTCGAGTGCCATCCGGGAGGCATGAGCGGAGATTCCCGAAACTTCGGGAGGATGAACCGGGAAGCTAGGGCTGCTCGGGCTGTCGGCCCATGCCGGCGTCCTTCGCCTTGACGATGGCCTGAGCGCGATCCGTGACCTCGAGCTTGGAGAAGATGCTCGAGACGTGGTTGGCGACCGTCTTCTGGCTCACGATCAGCCGGTCGGCAATGCGGCGGTTGTCCAGCCCCTGCGCGATGAGATCGAGCACTTCATGCTCTCGCGATGAGAGCGCAGGGAACGGCGAATTCGCAGCACGCGTCCCTGAAAGCGCCCCGACAATCCGGCTGGCGATCGCTTTGCTGAACACCGCGCCACCTGCGGCGATAGTGTCGATGGCGCGCATGACTTCGTCGGTCTCGGCACCCTTGAGGATGTATCCCCGGGCACCCGCGCGCATCGTGGCGAAGATCGAGTCGTCATCGTCGAACATCGTGAGCATCAGGACGCCGATGGACGCGTCCTGCCTGACGATGCCACGCGTCGCTTCGATGCCGCCGAGTCCCGGCATCTGGATATCCATAAGGACAACGTCAGGCTTCAGGCGCAACGCCGCTTCGAGCGCCTCTTCTCCGGTGCCGACCTTCGCAACGACTTCGTAGCCGGCGTGCGCACCGATCACGGCCTCGAGGCCGTCACGCAGTAACGGGTGGTCGTCCGCGATCACGATGCGCGTTTGCTCGGTCAATTACCACCTCGCAGCGGCAATGAAGCCTGCACCAGCGTGCCGCCCTCCGTTCCGGGCCCGACGTTGAAGCTGCCGCCGACTTCGAGCGCGCGTTCGCGCATGGATGTGATGCCCACTCCGGCACGATGATCGGCCCGCCATTGACCGTCGTCCAGCACCCGGAGCCGAAGGTCTTCGCCAGCGCTGAGCATGACCTCGCATCGACTCCCCGCTGAGTGGCGCGCCGAGTTGGTCATGGCCTCCATGGCAATGCGGAATGCCGCCACCTCGATCGCCGCGGGTAGCGGCGGCAGTTCGTCTGCCTGGACATGGAAGAGCGCCGCAGAATCGCCGCTCGAGCTGCTCAAGCGCGCCGCATACTCCCGAAGCGACCCCGCGAGTCCCAGCTCATCCAGCACGGGCGGTCGAAGGTCGTAGACCAGCCGCCGTACGTCCTCGATCACGGCGCCAAGCTGTTTGCGCAGGTCCAGCAGCTCTCCATCCACCCGAGACGAGTCGCTCTTGAGCAGCATGCGCGCCAGGTCGATTCGAAATGCAGCAGCCGTCAGTTCGGGGCCCAGCCCATCGTGAAGGTCACGCCGGATACGCCGCCGTTCCTCCTCCCGGCTGAGAACGATGCGCTCCCGGGAGCGCTGCAGGTCGCGAGTCAGCCCCACCGAAAACGCTGCCACGCCTGCGTGCGCCAGCAGGCCCTCCAGCACGCGCCGGTCTGCCATCGAGAACGATTCCGTTCCGGTACGCACGCCGAGGATCATCCGGCCGGTCGTCTCGCCCCGGTAATGCAACGGGAAGGCCTCGCTAGGTCCATGCAGCTCGCCGTAAGCGGACTCCAGGTTGAAGGTATCGCCACTACTGAGCTCGATCGCCGCGTAGGGCAGCCGCAACGCCGTGGCGATGGTCTCGCACAACGTTGGCAGCACGTCTTCCAGCGGCACCAGCGCCTCCAACCGTCGCGACAGGCTGGAGACGGCCTCGTACGGGTTGCGCCGCTGGCCGAACATCCAGCGGTCGATCACGGACTGCAGAAACTCCCGCAGTGGGGCAAATGCAATCGCGACAACGCCCGCCGCAAGAAGCGGCGCCGCAGCATCCAACCGCCCGCGCATCGCCTCCTGGCTGCCGAGCGCAATCGCCAGGTATACGACGACAAGCGCGGCCGACAGCACGACATAGACGACCGTCCGGTTGACGATCCAATCGATGTCGTAAAGGCGGTACTTCATCACGGCCAGCCCGACGCTCAACGGGATCCCTGCGATACCGAGCACGAAGCCCAGGTCGGCAACGTCGGAGATGACGCCCCCCACGCTGAAGACATTGATCAGGGCATTGATTGGCAGGAGAACCAGCACCACACCGACGGATAGCGCCAACCACTTGAACTGCTGTCTCTCATCGCCTGCAGCCCTGCGAAACCGTAGCAGCAGGGCAACCGCCGCTGAGAGAAAGCACACCAGCAGGCACAGGAGCGAAACGACCAGCAGCGGTATCAGCTTGTCGGCACCGGCAATGCCCAGGGGGTTCGCGTAAGCGTCTAGCGGCGGGTCGTAGTTGCTCGGCGACACCATGATCAGCGAGGTCACGACGACCAGGAGCCCGCCGGCGACCAGGGCGAGTCGCTGCCACCGCTTCGAGGCGAACCGCCCTGCCGGGAACAGCAGGATTAGAAGCAGGTTGAACCCCATGAACACGGTCCACGACGCATCACTGATCGTTTCGGCTATGCGTGTTGCAGGCAGGCCGAGGGAGGGTTCCTGCAGCAGCCCGAACTCCGCATAGACACCCAGAAAGTTGCCGCCAAAGAGGCCCAGGCCGGACCCGAAAAGGCACCAACCGATCGGGTTGTCCGGCCGTTTCCGCGCAACGACCCAGCCCACGGCGCCGAAGGAGCAACCCATAAGCAGGTCCGGCCAGGCGCGCCAGACATCCAGTGGTTCCGTTCGATGGATAGACGACAGCAGCACCATCCCGATCGCGAGGGCGAAGGTCAGCGCGAGCCCGGCATGAGCGATCCAGTTACTGCGCACTCCACCCGGCACGACATTCCTCCAGCGAGACGGAGTCGCCTGTTTCTATTGCTCGAATAGATAAGGTCGACGCGGCAAATATAACGCCTCGCCTTCCCGCTGGCATGGGGGCACAGCCCTATAGCACCGGGCACGGTTCGTGCCGGCGATCGTTGCTCCGTCTTTAGGTGGATTGCCGCAATCGGAGAGCGCCTGGCGTTAGTTACCCCGGCTTTAGCCATCGGGTCGGGGCCGCACCCATCCCCAAGTCGGTGGCACGACTCGGAGGATAACGAGATGCGTTCGAGAAGCCCTGGCCGTGATCCGCGGAAATGGAAGAGTGGGCCAGTGAGGCCCACTCTTCCTGCGGCAAGGCTGCTCTGGTTCTGCCTGGTAATTACCGGTGTCCGCGTCTGCTGTCCTGACCGTCGTCACCGTTGCCCGGGCCGCCGCCATCGATAGGCGCGGGAACTGCGACGCGGTTGGCGGGCACGATCTGAGGTTGGAAGGCGAAAACGTCTCGGCTCGAAGGGTCCACCAGGACTTTGAGCCACTGAACGTCGTTGGTGCCGTTCTCAGCGTGGTCGCCAAACGTCTCGATACGCGTAAAGTTCTCCAGCCGGGCCCCATTCGCATCGAGGAAGGGCTTGTCGACACGGAAGTAGTGGGAGTCGCCGTGCACGTAGGCGACGGGCTTGCGGAAAGCTGTCGTCTCATCGCGCAGGGCGAGCAGGAACGCCTGAAAGCCGTCGGGGTCGCCGTCCGTCTGCGCCAGGGTCTGCGGGTTGCGCAGGGGTGCGTCCCATGCCGTCTCATCGAATCCCGGATCGGCCTGCGAGATAAACATCACGGCCGAGGACCCGAGTGCCTTCGCTTCAGCGAAAGTCTCCTGCATCCAGGCAATGTTGGCCGCATTGCGAGCCTCGTACTCAGCCTGGATGTCGTAAGACACCGCCACCGTGTTCTTGGGGCAGAGGTTGTTGCACGATCCCTGTACGTTCAGCGTCGCGTAGGTGACACCCTTGTAGGTCCAGCGCCTGTTCTCAACGCATGCAACAGAGTCACCGTTGTGGTCGAGGCAGGGAGTGTCATTAGACTGGACTTCCTGCTTGAGTGGATGCCGGCCCATTGAATAATCGGTTCCGAAGATGACCGACCGCTCATAGTCAAGCCGCTCCAGCGTATCGGCATAGCCTCCGTTGTTAGGGCGGTTGCAGTCCGTCCAGTCGTTATCGCCCGGTGTGAACATCGCCGGCTTGTTCAGCGAGTTGAACATGGCGAGCGAGTTCTGGTACAGGGCGTTGTCGCAGAGCGGAAGCCCGTTCCCTTGTTTCAGGTCGCCGTCGTGGACGCTGAACGAAATGTCGGAGTTGTTCATGTCGGCGATCAGGTTCGGGATTCCGACTGATGCCTGCTCATCGCTGTAGGGCATGTCGCCCCACAGCCCCACGGTATATTCGAATGTCTTGTTGTTGGTCCTGCCGTTGTTGGCAAAGGCGTTACCAACGAGAAAGCCGGCGATCAGGACCGCAGCCCCGATTGTCGCGATTAGTTTCCGACTCATCCTGACTCCTCTTGTAGCAAGGCGCGACGCATCATCAGCGCCCCACGGTTGCGCGGCACCGAGGCCGGACACGGAGACTCAACGACATCCCACAAGGATGACGATGCGCTCGGCACCCCAAAGCTGAGCTAGCTTGCCTCTACGGCGAGCTCTCAACGAGTGCACCTCGGTTTTGTATGGGACAGAAGACCTTCTGGTACCGGAGCGGAGTCTAGGAGACCACGGTTAACGGCATCCTAAAGCGAGGTCAACGATCGGTTATCGCCTCTGGGTTGGCCTCAACGCAAGGCCTTGGCAACGCTCCCTACCGACTCCGGCTCATCGTCCCCGTCCTCCCGCTTTGCTAAAAGGGCAGGCCGGACGAAGAACAGGACGATAGCGCAGAGCCACCACGAAGCCGCCATGATCACGATGCTGGCCGTGTAGCTATCGAACAGCTCGGCCAGCGCCGCGATATACAGAGGCCCCGTGGCGCCGGACAACGTGATGAACGGCCGCACGGTGCCGACAATGGAGCCGACGTTCTCCCGACCAAAGTACGCGGCCCACACCACCTGATTGAGCCCTACCCAGCCACCGATGCCGAGCCCTGCGACCGCGCCCGCAACCAGAGATGCGTTACCGGGCAAGAGCAGCAGCAGCGGGATGGTCATGCCGGTGTAGGTGCAAATGATGAGGAGCGTCTTACGGATATGCAGCTTGTCCGCCAACCAGCCCCAGAAGAACCGGCCCGTGAAGCTGGTGAGCCCGTACGCGCTGAACGAGATCGCTGCCGTCGACTCCGAGAAGCCACGCTCCACGAGCGCCGGCACCAGGTTCGTCGGGAACGCCGTCGGTGAAACCATGCCGAACATGCTGACGAGTACCAGCAGCCACAGGGTCTTTGTCTTCAGTGCTTCCGCGCGCGTGAAGCTCTGTTCGCGGGCCGGCCTGCGCGCGGGGCTCTGACCGGGCACGCGCGAAGGCTCCACCTCTCCATCGGGGAGCAGGTTGACGTCCTCGGGTCGGGTGTGAAGCAGCAGGGCCGGGAGCACCGAGATCACAACAGTGACAGTCCCCAGGAAGAACCAGGCTTCACGCCAGCCGAAAT
This sequence comes from uncultured Chloroflexia bacterium, assembly GCA_963731765.1. GTDB lineage: Bacteria > Chloroflexota > Dehalococcoidia > DSTF01 > WHTK01 > WHTK01. The sequence goes on along the minus strand of CAVSWS010000022.1, from coordinate 92,456 downwards.
GCGCGTTCACTCCCGCAATAACCGGCGGCAGGATGAAGGCGGCCAGGCCGGTGCCCATGGTCGCGGTGGCGACGGCTCGGCCGCGCTGGCGGATGAACCACTTCGGGACGATAGCGCCCATGAGTAACTGGGCAGGACCGGCGCCAAACACACCGCCGATGACCCCGAAAACCAGAAGGAACTGCCATTGCTCCTGAACGAACGCAACGCCCAGCATGCACACGGATGCGACCACGGCGCTGGCGAAGGCCATGATGCGCGCGCCTCCGGTGCGATCGAGATACTTGCCAAAGAAGAAGGCGGCAACCGCGGCACCGAGGGTGCGGAGCGTGATACCGGCAAAGATGATCGTCCGGCTCCAGCCCAGGTCCTCGTGCATGGGGACGGACAGGATGCCGGTCGTCCATAGCGCGCCTCCGGTGGTGAACGCCCGCAGGAAGATCACCCCAACGACGACCCAGCCGTAGAAGAAAGGCAGGCGCGTGGCCAGAGGTCTGTTGGGATCAGGCTGCGGTGGAGCCGCCTCGCTCACTCCGTCCCCTCCATCGACACCTCACGCTCAAGGCACATCTTGAGTTAGCAAATCATTAAGTCCTTAGCGAACGCGAGTATACATGAGACATCCACGGTTCGAGCATGGATATTCGGTCGCTCCCTGCTTCGAATCGGCTAGAATGCCGCCAACCTTCGACACGCGGACAATATGAATAGCATCTTCTCGTCCCTCCGACATCGTGGCTTCAGGATTCTCTGGACCGCGATGATCATTTCCGGCGTCTCGCAGTGGGCCATGATGGTGGGCCTCGCCTGGCTGGTCTACGACCTGTCGAACTCCGCATTTGCCGTCGCTTTCATCACGTTCTCGGGCTTCGTTGGCACCTTCGTCATGGTGCCCTTCGGCGGCATCCTCGCCGACCGGGCCGACCGGCGAATGCTGATGCTGATCAGCATGGTCGCTCCCCTCTGCGTCAACCTGCTGCTCGCAGCCATTACCCTCCTGGACGTCGTCCAGGTCTGGCAGGTGGTCGCGCTCTCGGTGGCTGCGAGCTTCGGGCGATCGCTGGGGCAACCAGCGAGTCGCGCCCTGACACCGAGCCTCGTGCCCTCGGACGAGGTGCTCAACGCCGTGTCGCTGCGCAATGCGGCCATGCGCGGCCCGAGGCTTTTGGGCCCGCTGCTGGCGGCGCCTTTGCTCGCCACGATGGGGGCAAGCGGCGTCTTCCTCTGTTCCGTCTTGCTCTACGCAGTGGCTGCCATCAGCCTGCTTCGCCTGGCGTCGCCGGGCAGTCCGCGAGCCGCGGGCATCACCACCACAATCGCCGACGAGTTCAAGGAGGGTTTCAGGTACGTCACCCGCGTTTCGCCCGTCAACCTCATGGTGGCGCTGGTGGCAACCCACTGCGCCCTGACGATGTCGTTCGACTCTCTGCTGCCCAGCCTGGCGAACGATGAGCTGGGCGGCGGCTCGACCCTGTTCAGCTACCTGTTCATGGCCGTGGGCGCCGGCGGGCTTTGTGCGACGCTCGCCGTGGCAGCGGTACGCCAGTCCGAAACGCGCGGCGTGGCCCTCTTTGTGACCGCGGTGCTTAGCGGTGCATCGTTGCTCATCGTTGGTGTCTCATCAGCGCCGCTCGCGGCCCTGATCGGTCTCGCGCTGGCAGGGGGCAGCCAGGCCGCCTTCATGTCCCTCGCCGAAGCGCTGCTCCTCGAATCCGTGCCGGATCGACTGCGCGGCCGCGCCATGGGTGTCTACACCATGAACAACGCAGGATTGATGGGCGTGTTCGCCCTGGTCAATGGCTTCCTGGCCGACCAGTGGCAGGTCGAAGGCGTGTTCCTCTTCATGGGCCTGTCCTTTGTGGCTGTCACGCTCGTCACCCTGGGACTGAGCGGCCGTATCCGCGGTATCTACACCTCCGGCGCGCTACGCATCCAACCGCGGACGGTACCCAGCACGCCCTGAGTCGCAACGACGCGGTCGCTCAGGCCTTCGCAGGCTCCGGGGTGATGTAGCGCATCTCGTTGCGCATGCGCCCGCTCGGGTCTCGCCACGCCCCCGACTTCTCGATCCACACGCGATGGTGCTCCGAGGCCTGATGCGACTGGTAGGCGGCGTCATCCGCGAACACCTGGAAGAGGCACATCATCGTCGGGTCAGCGAGGTCCTGCATCACCTCGTACCGTATGCAGCCCGGCTCCTGGTTGGTTGCCGTTGCGCACACCCGCATGTTCTCGATGTAGTCGTCGACGTGCTGGGGGAGAATCCTGGTGAACTGAATGACCGTGTACATGCGCGCGCTCCATTCGTGATTTATCGCCCAAAACAACCTGGCGAGAGGTTCGCCCGCAAAGCTCGGTATGTCAACGACAGACGCTTCGAGGGGTTGATGCGCCCGGCAATTTCAGCTTCCGACAGCACCGGTTGGAGCCCCTTCGAAAGTCTTTGCTTGCCGATCAGGGGCGTCGAATGCTGAAATACTATTGATAGCAGTTCGAAATGAATGAAACCGCCGGCCAGGAACGCATACTCGTCGTCGATGATGACCCCTCTGTCACCGACTTGCTCCGACGTGGCCTGAGCTTCGAGGGGTTCGCCGTCAGCACCGCCTCATCCGGCGACGATGCCCTGATCAACGTCCGAGAAGAGCCCCCTGCCGTGGTTATCCTCGACGTCATGATGGACGGCCTGGACGGTTATTCCGTCTGCCGCCGCCTGCGTGAAGAAGACCCGGACTCCCTCATTCTTATGTTAACTGCACGCGACGCCGTCCAGGATGAGATCATGGGTTTCCAGGCCGGCGCGGACGATTACGTCACCAAGCCCTTCACGTTCGAGGTGCTGGTGGCGCGCATTCGTTCCTTGCTGCGACGGCGCCAGCAGGACCTCAGCGAGTCGTTGCGCTACGCCGACCTCACGCTCGACCTCCTGGGCCGGACGGCGCATCGGGGGCCGCGCGACATCTCTCTCACATCCACCGAGTTTGACCTGCTGGCGCTGCTTATGACGCACGCCGGACAGGTCCTGACGAAAGAGCAGATCCTGCAGCAGCTTTGGGGCCACGATTTCGGAGGCAACGCCAACATCGTAGAGGTGTACGTGCGTTCGCTGCGATTGAAGCTCGAAGCTGCTGGCGAAGTCAGGCTGATCCAGACCGTCCGGGGCGCAGGATACGTGATGAGGACCTAGGTGTCCCTCCGGCTACGTCTTGCCCTGTGGTACGGCGGTCTCGCCACCCTGGTTATCGTCCTTCTCGCCGGCGTTGTCTACGTCATTCATGGTCGCTCCCTGTACGACGACGTAGACCGCGAGTTGGCCAACGACGCGGCGCACTTCACCCCGATATTCGACCTCGTGGCCGATGCACGAGAAGAGGAGTTCGTCGCCCGCTCAAGTGGCCAGGTCCACACTTTCGTGCGCCTCTACGACTCTACGGGCACCCCCCTCGTGCCCACCGAGACCGGTGCAGCCCAACCACCCATCGAAGTCATCGCCGCAGAACAGGAGGCCGCTGCGCCGGCCTATACAAACGTGCTGAAGTGGTTCCCCGGCGGTGGCGTCTCCGCACCGGGCGACTTCGTGACGGTCGAACACACGCCGGAAGCAAACCGGGTGCGGGTCTACGTCCTGCCGATCGTTAACGGCGGCCAGATCACGGGCTACGTGCAGACCTGGTCTTCACTCGATAGCGTCGACCGGGCGGCCAAGCGCTTCAGCTACCTGCTGCTGGCCATGGGATCGATCGGTGTCGTGCTCGTCGGCACCGGAGGCTTCGCCGTCAGCGGCCCCGCTCTCCGGCCTGTAGGTGCCATGGTGCGCACCGCGGAGTCGATCGCCCGCTCGCACAACTTCAGCCGTCGCGTCCCCGCACCCGCCGCGGTGCGAGAGGACGAGCTGGGCGAACTGGCCCGCACCTTCAATCAGATGCTGGAGGCGCTGGAGACCTCCTTCACGGCCCAGCAGCGCTTCATGGCCGACGCCGCCCACGAGTTGCGCGCGCCCCTGACCATCCTGCGCGGCAACCTGGAGCTGCTGGACCGCGTGCCCGATATGCCGGACGAGGACCGCCAGGTCGCCCTCGCCTCCCTGCACGAGCAGGCGAAGCGCGTCTCGCGTCTGGTCGACGAGTTGCTGTTGTTGGCGCGCTCCGATATCGGCCAGACGATGCGGGAGCAGGTCGTCGAGTTGCACGAGGTGGTCACGACGGCGGTCGCCGACCTGCGTGCTTTGCCGGACGGCGCCCGCGTCTCCCTCGACACCCTGGAGCCGATCACGATCACCGGCGATACGGACCGCCTGCGCCAGGTGATTACCGGTCTGCTCGACAACGCCCGCAAGTACACGGCGCCGGACAGCCACATCCACGTCTCGCTCGAGCAACGGCGCGGCGAAGCAGTCATCACTGTGTCTGACGAGGGCCCCGGCATCCGAGAGGAGGACCTGGCGCACGTCTTTGAGCGCTTCTTTCGCGGCAGTCACGCGCGAGCGAGCGACCCCGGCGGCGCGGGCCTGGGTCTCGCCATTGCGCGCGTGATCATAGAGCAGCACCAGGGGCACATCGAGATCGAAAGCGATCCTGCGACAGGCACCACCGTGACGATTCGCCTGCCCATCGAGACATCGACAGAAGCCGTGGTCTTGCCCGGCGCCTGACACTCCGAATGGGCGGGAATTTATCGGTCTATCGAGGGCCCGCCGACTGTCCAGAAGGCTTTGAAGAGAAGCTTGCGGAAGGCACGTTCGGTCGCGCTACCCGCGGACGTCCGCCCTATTGCCAGCAGCAGCAGTGAACCAGCCAGGAGCGCGAAGGCGTGGGTGAGTGCTGGATCGGAGGTCAGCCATGGAAGGCCGGCCGCAGACATGAATGTCAGCAGCAACCACCCAGCACCGTAGGCAGCGGCGACAAAGAAGATCATGCTGACGGCGTCCCCGCCCTCGTCGTAAACCGAGGCGCGATGGCTCGTCTGAGCGCGTTTGCTCCGGAGAGGATCGGCGAAGTCTTCCACGCCACCAATGATCCCGGCGTGACCTGAAGATCGTCTGAATGGATACTGAGAACATGCTGAGCTAACCCGGGATTCATCTTCAGATTTGACTCAGATTTCCTTCAGCTAAGGCTCAGGCGGAGAGTAGACTATAGATGTAAGCCGTTTATGGAGCCGGGTAATCATCAATCGCACCTGCATTTGGTCCGGGTAGCGCCAAGAGCTAGACGACCCACGGTCGTTCGGCAACGCGAGATCTCCGCAGCGCCCGTCACTGCTAAAGCTAGAAAGTGGTGCTGCATATGACGCAGAGCGCTGCCGTCGCCTCGAGGTCCAGACTGTACACGTCACTTGAGGCAGCCAAGGTCTGGCTACTGTCGGACTACCTCCGCAAGTGGGTACTCTTCGGACTTCTGATTGGCGTGGCAGCCGGCATCGGCGCCATCCTCTTCTACTCCGCCATTGACCTTTCGATGAAGTTCTTCCTCGGGACGCTCGTGGGCTACACGCCGCCCGCCCCGAAAGGCGAAGTCCCGGTTACTGAAGTCAGCGACATCGCCCGGCCCTGGTTAATCCCGATTATCGTCGGCCTCGGTGGCCTGATCAGCGGTGTCCTCTGTTACACCCTCGCCCCGGAGGCCGCCGGCGAACTCGCCGCCGTCGAAGCCTTCCACCATCGCGCCGGACGCATGCGAGCGCGCGTTTCCGCAGTCAAGCTCGCCGCTGCTTCGGTCATCATCGGTAGCGGTGGTAGCGCCGGTCGTGAGGGGCCCGCGGCCCAGATCTCAGCCGGCTTCGGCGTATGGCTCAGCGATGCCTTCCATCTCACTGCCTCCGACCGCCGTATCGCCCTCGCTGTCGGTATCGGCGCCGGTATCGGCGCCATCTTCAAGGCCCCGCTCGGTGGCGCTCTCCTGTCAGCCGAAATCCTCTATCTCCGTGACTTCGAGCTCGAGGCGCTGATCCCAGGTCTCATTGCCTCGGTTATCGGCTACACGATCTACGCTTCCTGGTCTAACTGGGAGCCGGTGTTCGGAACCGGCCTGGGATTCCAGTTCCACGACCCCGAAACCTTGATCGGCTATGCGGTGCTGGGTCTGGCCTGCGGCATTGTCGGTATCGGCTACTCCCGCTGCTTCTATGCCGTCGACCACTTCTTCAAACGCCTGGCCATTCCGGCCTACTTCAAGCCAATGATCGCCGGTGTGATCGTTGGCGTCATGGGCCTGTTCGTTCCGGAAGTGCTCTCGATGGGATACGGCTGGCTGCAGTTCGCCATCGAAGGCAACACGACCGAGCTGGCCGTCCGCACCATGCTCATCCTCGTCGTCCTCAAGCTCGTGGCGACTTCCCTGACCGTAGGTTCTGGTGGTGCCGGCGGTATCTTCGCGCCGGGCCTGTTCATCGGTGGCATGCTGGGCGGTAGCGCCTGGGCAATCTTCCACGGCCATGTTCCGGGTCTGCCCAGCGAGCCGGAACCATTCGTCGTTGTCGGCATGGGTGCCCTGTTTGGCGGCATCGCCAAGGCGCCGATGGCCGTCATGCTGATGGTGGCCGAGATGACCGGTGAATTCACGATGATCGTGCCGGCCATGATCGCGGTCTCCGTCTCATACCTGGTCACAGGCAATAACACGATGTACGAGGCGCAGGTGCCAACGCGCGCTGATTCGCCCGCCCACCGTGGCGAGTTCACCATCCCCCTTATCCAGTCCCTCACAGTGGGACAGGCGATGCGAGACGCCGTCGTTGTAGCGCCGGACAAGCTGCTCTCCGAAGCCATGGAGTTGGTCCAGGGAGACCGCCAACAGGTCATCGCCGTCGTCGAAAACCATCGACTGATCGGTGCCGTATGGGCATCGGAGTTTATGAACGGTGATTTCGAGGACAAACCGGTTCGAGAGGTGATGCGCCGCGTCAACCTCGTCGCATATCCGGCAGAGAGCCTCCACACCGTTCTGCAGCGAATGATCCGCGCCGCTGTGGAAGGTCTGCTCGTGGTCGAACGCGAGCACCCGGAGCGTCTCACCGGGTTCATTTCGCTCAGTGAGCTGGCACGCGTCCTGGACCTCCAGATCAACGATCTGGCGCGACGACCAGAACGTGCCCACGACCTCTCGAACGACCCGCTGCGCTTCATCACCGTCGATGACGCCATGACCAAGGACTTCCGCACAGTCAAGGTAGGCACGCCCATCCCGGACGTGGCCGAACTGATGGCCAACAACGGCGACCACGCCGTCATCGTCGTCGATGATAAGGACGCCTTTGTTGGCATCGTGACGGTCACTGACCTGAGGCGCGCCAGTATCGAGCACCCCAACGGCGACACTAATCGCGGCATTGAGGAGATCACTACGAAGGACGTGATCGTGGCGCGCTCCGGTCAGTTCCTGTCGGACGCCCTCGCCCAGCACGGCGCCGAGTCCGCCCGACAGATGCCCGTGGTCCGGGAGCGCCGCGGCGTAGTGACCCCCATCGGCCTGCTTCGCCGCAACGACGTTCTCACGGCCTATCTGCGGGGCCGCGAGCAGCGCGCCTTCGCGGGCGCCCACCACAACGGTGACCACGACGTCGAAGAAGAGGTCATCCTCACCGAGGCGACGGTTGAGCGCGACAGCCAGGCGAACGGCCTCACCCTCGCTGAACTGGGACTGCCTGCCGGTGTCGTCGTGACCGTAATCGAACGCGAGGGCGAGCTTGTCGTGCCGATGGGTCAGACGCTCCTGCTCTCCGGCGACCACCTCCGTCTCCTCGGCAGCCGGCACGTGCTCCCGGCAGCGCTGGCTCTGCTGGACGCGCCTGACGTCTTGCGCCCGGAGTCCGGCGCCCAGAGAGCCGCACAGCACTAGGCCAGCCCAGCAGCCGAAGGCAGAAGAGAGAGACCACCGTCAGACGGTGGTCTCTCTCTTCTGGTCTGGGTGCTCCCAGTGTTACGAAGTCGCCTGTTGCGCCGGCACTCCCGGCGCGACCTTGGGATACATGAGGTCTTTCGTCGACTCCAGCCAGTCGGCGCTCCGCGGCAGGACGATGCCGCCGGAGCGCAGTGCCCGGAGACGTCACCAGAACCCTAGCCGGGTTCGCGTCGACTGCGGCCCGTAGTTAAACTGGGACGGGTGTTGACGCTCCGGCACCTGCGCCTCCTCGTCGTTCACACCATCAGCGAGTACGGCGATGACAACTGCAGCCAGATGGCGGCAGCGATCTCCTACTACGTCCTCTTCTCGATCTTTCCACTGCTCATCTTCTCGGTGGGCGTCCTCGGTCTGGTGCTGCGCGACTCCGGGCTGCAGCAGGACCTCGTCAACGTCGTGCTCGACTACATCCCCCTCGACCAGCAGGCCGGCCGCAACGACGTCACGCAGGCGATCCGGGATGTCGCGAACGTCGGTAGCGGCGCCCTGGGCCTGCTCGGCCTGCTGGGTATGGCGTGGTCCGGGAGCAACATGTTCGGCGTCATCCGGCGCTCCCTGAACATCGCCTATGACCTCGACGTGCGACGCCCCCTGGTACGCCAGAAGCTGCTCGACCTGCTCATGGCCCTGGCGTTCGCCCCGGCCTTCATCGCCTCTCTCGCCGCGACGGGCGCGATACGGGCCGCTCACCGCTATTCGCAGGACATCGTGGTCATCGATAGCATCAGCCGCAGCCTCGGATTCGCCTGGGACATACTGCCCCTGCTGGTGCCCATCGCGATGTCATTCGCCGCCTTCACATTCCTCTACTGGTTCGTTCCCGCCACGCGCTCTCGATTCCGTGACGTCTGGCCCGGCGCCGTCGTCGCCGCCGTCCTGTTCGAGGTGTGTAAGGTCGGCTTCAGCCTGTATCTGGAGAACTTCAGCAACTACAGCGTAGTGTTCGGATCGCTGGGCGCCGTGGTCGCCTTCCTGTTCTGGGTCTACCTCAGCGCCAACGTCATGCTTCTGGGCGCCGAAGTCGCGTCGGAGTACCCACGCGTCATGCGCGGCGATTATGACCAGGAAGAAGCACAAAGCACGCCGATGCCGCTTCGCTACCGCGCCTGGCGTATGGTCCGAAGCCTATTCGTTCATCCGGACGATGAGAGGCAGGAAGAATCCTAGCTAGCAGAAGCCTCGCTGTTACTCGAGACCGAGCACGCGCTGGGCGTTGTGGTTAAGGATGAGGTCGATGTCTGCATCCGGCAGGTCGGAGTCCCGGATGTAGTCGAAGGTGCGGGCGTAGCTCTCGAACGGCATCAGCACAGGGTAGTCGCTGCCGCATACAAGCTGTTCTGCCCCGAACGCCATCCAGGCGCACCGCAGGGCCGACTGCGAACCGTGCGAAACCGTGTCGTAGAACAGCCGACGCGCCGTGGTGCTGGGCGTCTCGGGCAGGTCCGGGTGCTGCGACGGCACCTGGTTATCGAGGCGCTCGAGCTGCATCGAGATCATGCCACCCAGGTGCGGTACGACGTACTTGATGTTGGGATAGCGAAACGGCAGCTTGCGCGCGATGAGGTGCAGCACGATCGCCGTGTCCTCCAGCGAGGCGCCCACGGACACGGTGTACTTGTAATCATTGATCAGAGGCGAACAGATGCCGTTCTGAATCGGGTGGTAGAAGAGCACGGCGCCGCGCCGGTTGAGCTCCTCGTAGATTGGCTCGAACTCCTCCTCTGCCGTCGAGCGATCGAACACTGAGCAGTTCATCGTCACGCCGAGCATACCCAGCTCGTCCAGGCCGCGCTCCAGCTCCTTCAAGGACGCGTCGATGTGCGGCAGCGGCAGGGACACAAACGCCGCCAGCTTGTCCGGGTGCTGCTTCGACAGGTCATCGTAAGTGTCGTTGAGCAGAGAGCAGACGTGCACCGCGTCATCGAGCTTCTCGGCGTACGGTGGCGACCCTGCCGGCGATAGCACCTGCAGCTCCACGTTGGCCTCCCGCATGCGCTCGAAACGCACCTCGAGGTCATTGGGATTCGCCGGCGGCATCGGCCGCTTCGTCAGCTCCCGCGCCGCCTCCGGCAGGCTCTTGCCGCCGATGCGCATCAGCGTATCGATGTACTCCTGGGACGAGTAATGAGCGTGCAGGTCGACAATCATCAGCGCCTCCTCTGGCGTGGCTGACTCCGGGCAGTGGTCCTGAGGGCGCAGCCCCTCCGTGGGGGGTGTCCCCCACCGCTACTTCCTAAACACTGGCGGAGCAGCGCTCAAGCGATGCGAAAGTCACCATCCCGGGACAGAGCAAGTGAGGCCAGCGCCATTAATCCGCCCCTCAGGCGATGAGGTCCCTACACTCCCACAGCCTGATACACGCTCGTGCGCCACTCCGGAAAGCGCTTGTCCACGCCGCGCACGAGGTTCAGGTATGCCTCCGTCAGCGATTGCGTCACCGGCCCCACCTGCCCGTTACCGAGCGGGAATCGGTCGATCGAGGTGATCGGCGTGATCTCGTAGCCGCTACCGCAGAAGAACGCCTCGTCCGCCACGTAAAGTTCGGTGCGGTCGATCTCGCGCTCGACGACCTCCATGCCGAATAGCTCCGGATACAGGTTCTCCATCAGCGTCGTACGCGTGATGCTCTCCAGGATGTCGGCCGTGACGGGCGGCGTCACCAGGCGGCCCTTGCGCACCATAAAGAACGTGGCGCCGGTACCCTCCGCGACGTGACCATCTTTGTTGAGGAAGATCGGCTGGTCGTAGCCGTCCGCCAGCGCCTGCAGGGTTGCGAGGCGGCCGTTCTGATAGTTCGAGCCGGACTTCAGGCGAATCGGAATGGCGTTGTCGGACGTTCGCGCCCACGAGCTGACGCAGCAGGCGATGCCCGTACCGGCCTCCTGGCGCGGCCGGCGACGCGGGTTGATGTAGAGGCCGGTCGGGCCGGTGGCGTCCATGCCCACGCCGAGCACGTAGGCCACCATGTGCATGTGCACGTCCTCGCGGATCTCGTTGCCCTTGAGCGTCTCGCGCACTGCCTCAAACAGGTCATCGTCCGAGTACGGGATCGTGAAGCGCATCATCTTCATCGACTCCCGGAAGCGAGAGAAATGCTCAGCCAGCCGGAAGCAGTACAGCTCCTCGTCCGCGTCGTTCCAGTACGCGCGAAGACCTTCGAAGACGTTGGTGGCGTAGAACACGGCGGCGCTGTTCACGGGCAGACTCGCCTCCGCCTGCGGCACCAGCTTGCCGTTCATCCAGATGCTGAGCTCTTTCATCGCCGGGCACTCCTTGGTTGAGATGCCCTAAAGATATACGAATGCGCCAACCCTCACACGATGTTTTCCCCAAGAAACTACTCGAATCTACCCAGTTTGCTTCAGAGGCTGATATTTCCCATTGCACGTGGTAAACTCCGCCCCGCAACTGGCACAGATAGGAAAGGACTTAAACGTGTACAAGGGTCAGAAAGTATTCGACGTTCACGGTCACGTGACGGCGCCCGATGCCTACCGGGCAGCCGCAACGGGCCTCATGGCGTCCAACACGCCTCAGAAGCAGAGCGTGCTCATGCGCCCGGACGACCAGCGCCCCGGTCCCCTGCGGGACGAGAACTTCAAGCAGCTGGTCTACGCGCAGCACGTCCAGTACATGGACGAGCGCAACATCGATGTCCAGATCATCGGGCCCCGCCCCTTCCTCATGATGGGCTGGATGCCTCAGGACATCCTCGAGTCCTGGACGCGCCTGACCAACGACGCCATCGGCAAGCAGGTCTCCTTCTTCCCCGAGCGCTTCCTCACGTCTTGCCAGCTGCCGCAGAACCCGAACGCGGAAGACACCAAGCACTGCCTGGACGAGATCGACCGCTGCAAGAAGGAATGGAACCTCATGTCGGTCTACGTCGGCCCTGACCCTGAGGGTCTGCGCCGCACGCCCGGCATGGACAAGCCGTACTGGTACCCCCTGTACGAGAAGTGTGAGCGCGAGGGTCTGCCGATCATCATCCACGGCACCAACCACCAGGACCCGCGCCTGAGCATCATCAACCAGAACTACCAGGTCGGCTTCCTCGTGGAGCAGTTCATCGCCACGCAGCTCCTGGGCTTCAGCGATGTCTTCGACCGCTACCCGGAGCTCAAGGTCATCGTCTGCCACTGCGGCGGCGCCCTGAGCCGGTTCGCACCGACGGACAACCACAACTTCCAGCGTGACACGAGCAACAACCTGTTCTTCGACACGTGTGCCTACGAGCCGACGTTCCTGCAGGCCGCCTTCGCTCAGAAGGGTGTGAAGCAGATGGTGTTCGGCACCGAGGCACCGGGCTCCGGCCGCCACGTCGACCCGCGCACGGGCCGCTCCGGCGACAACGTGGTGCCGACCCTGGAAGAGGCCGCTTACCTCACGGATGAGGACCGCATGGACGTCATCCACAACAACCCGCTGCGCGTCGTCCCTGCCTTCGGCAAGGTCTAGGCGCAGGCCGGGGAGCCAGAAGGTTCTCCAAGTTTCGAACTGCAATGGAAGAGGCCCGGGCGATTGCCCGGGCCTCTTCCGTACTGGACGAAGCCCTCTCGTGGACACGGTCCTCTATTCCTTGTTCTTATCCACCTCACAGTTCTTATCCACCTCACAGCGCTCGAGGCTCCAGTGCCCAATCGAGGGCAAAATCCGCGATCTCTTCCCAGCCCTCCATACCGAGCGCCAGGTGATTGCGGCCCGGAAACTCCTTGAACCCTGTGACTGACTTCGCCTGGTACTTTGCAGCGTTGTGCTTGTTCACAGAGGCAGGCACCACGTGGTCGTCTCCGTTGGCGCAGAACAGCAGTGGCGCCCGATTTTCTCGCTTGAAGTTGACCTTCAGCGGGGTGAATGGGTTGAGGTTTGCGTTCGCGCCGGTGAAAAGGACATTACGGGACCCCGGTACGCAGAACGCCTTATACAGTCCCTCAGATGCTGGCACCGAGAGGTTGTTTGTGAAGGCGTACTGAAAGCCCTTGAGGCTAAGCGGCACGGCCTTGTGGCGCTGGACAGGGTTAACGAGCAAGGACGAGGCCGACTTCAGTGTCGATATCGGTAGGTCGAGGACACCTCGCACGGTGCCGGCCGCGAAGCCCACTCCCGCGGCGCCCAGACCTCGGTCGAGCAGTACCTGCGTGAAGGCACCACCAAAGGAGTGGCCCATGATAATTGGCGGCTTATCCAGCATGCGAATGATCCGCTCGTAGTGCTCCAGGATCTTCGCCACATCCTGAGCGGCGATCGGCGCCGGATTGCGGTTTAACTCCTCAACACTGCCTTCCATGCCCGGCCAGGGCGGCGCGAGGACCTTGAAGCCTCGCTCCTCGTAGCGGGCTTTGACATTGTCGTAGCTGTGCGGTGTCATCCACAGGCCGTGGATGAGGACGATGGTGTCGGGCGTTGATGCACTGGTCAACTTGACCCTCCTGGCGGTCAACTAGTACGACTACTTCACGTGCGCGCTTTGCGTAAGCAGAGTACGCCTGTCTGTATGGCGTCTCACCGAATAATTCAAGTCGTTTTCATGAATTCTCGCCATATAGCAGCTTGCCAAAGGCGTACAGTTTTAGCGGGCGGTGGGTAGCGCTAGATGCAACGGTGTCACTCATAACGAGAAGCAGGACGCGGCAAGAGCCCCATTCTGCCGCGCCTTCGGACACCGCACCCCTACGACATCGCGACGCTCCCAATCAGTGATCTGAATGGGGCTCGTAGTCCAAGGGGGTTAATCATGCTTGCGGCTCGCACCAGGCTTCGGGATAACGGTATCCACTGGGGAGCCAACTTCATCCACCATCTCGAAGGCGTCATCTCACGAGGTTCTACGGTGGGAGACGTCCCGGTGTTTGCAACCCGCGACTTTCCCTGGGCCAACGATATCGAGGCGCACTGGCAGGACATCCGCCGTGAGCTCGACAACGTCCTCGGAGATTTCGACCGCATCCCGGCCTTCCATCAGCTCTCTCGAGACCAGGCTGGCCTTTCCAGCGATGGCGGATGGCGCACGTACTTCTTCTATGCCTTCGGGTTCAAAGCGGAGAATCACTGCGCAGAGTGCCCCGAGACGGCACGATGGCTTGAGTCGATACCGGGGATGACGACGGCCTTCTTCTCAATCTTCACGCCCGGCGAGCACCTGCCGCCCCATCGCGGCACCTTCAAGGGAATCCTGCGCTACCACCTCGGCCTGCTGGTGCCCCAACCGGAGGAGCGCGTCGCCATCCGCGTGCAGGACCAGGTGTGTCATTGGCACGAAGGTCAGAGCCTGATTTTCGATGACACCTACCAGCACGAAGCCTGGAACGAGACCGACAGCACTCGCGTCGTCCTCTTCGTCGATTTCATCCGACCGTTGCGATTTCCCGCCAGCACGGTCAACTGGCTGGTAATCCAGGCGATAAGGCACTCGCCCTTCGTAAAGGACGCGGTCGCCAACTACAAGGCGTGGGACAGGGGCCTGGACCGTCGCGACTAGGGACCGTTCACATTCGTAAGAGTGCTTGGCCCTCAGCTCTTGTACCTCAAGACCGTGCCTACGAGCCGACGTTCCTGCAGGCCGCCTTCGCTCAGAAGGGTGTGAAGCAGATGGTGTTTGGCACCGAGGCACCGGGCTCCGGCCGCCACGTCGACCCGCGCACGGGCCGCTCCGGCGACAACGTGGTGCCGACCCTGGAAGAGGCCGCTTACCTCACGGATGAGGACCGCATGGACGTCATCCACAACAACCCGCTGCGCGTTGTCCCTGCCTTCGGCAAGGTCTAACGACAACCACGCAACAAATCTGCATCAAAGAGAGGAGCGAGCCGGCCGGCCCGCTCCTCTCTTTTCTATTCCACCAATCGGGCCACACCTCGTCGGCGAGCTTGGCTCCCGGTTGCTCCCAGCCACCTAAGTGATTCAGAAATCGGCTGCCAACGAACGACTCGGTTAATTCGAGCCCTTCTCCTCGCTGTCCCAGGGTCCCAGGACGGACATCACCATGAGGATCGGTACCGGCAGGAAGAACACGCCGATGCTGAAGATGGAGATCCAGCAGAAGAAGAGGACCGCCAGCACCAGGAACCAGACGGTCACCCGCAGGTAGGGATTGGGCGAGCTGACCGCCAGCCAGCCGAAGAACGAGGCGATGATGGGCAGCGTCAGCCACATCAGGATGGTGCGCTGGTTACCCTCGTCGGAGAAGAAGCCCTGAAGGAACAACAAGACTACCGTGGCGATCAGCGCGTAGCCGAACGCGAGTCCGGCGACCATGGACGCCACGCCCATTGTGGACCTTCGCTGGATCTCCGGATTGTCCTCCGGCTGCAAGGCGAATTCCGTCCTAGACTCCTTCGGTCTTGATCTCCACCGGATCGAAGATCTTGTTCTCACCCGGTGACAGGTTCACGGCGATGTGCGACATGCCGGTGTGCATGCCGGCGCCGTGCCAGTGGCGCTCCTGCTTGTCGAACACGACGACATCGCCCGGCTGTACGACGCGCTCGCCGTCCTTCTCGCTGCCGACGAGGCCCTTGCCATCGACGATAATCAGCGCCTGCTCGAAGCTGTGTGTGTGCCACTTTGTGCGGCCGCCGGGGCTGAACTTCACCAGCAGAAGCCGCGTCTGCTCGGTCATCGTGTCATCCACAAGTCCCGCGGCGTTGACTTCGCCCGTAAACATGGGCTGACCGGTTCGGGGCTGGAAGTTGGCGTCTCCAGTGTTCGCGACGTGCATGTGTGCCTCCGTGAAACCTTGCTCGCTGGTACAGGCCGAGAATAGCAGAACACTCCCGCAGCTTCGACCAATTGACGACTCGGAAGCTGGATCGCTACGATTCATCCAACAACGAAGGAGGAACTTCCGTATGCCGCTCTACGAGTACTTCTGCCCTCCCTGCAACAGCCAGTTCGAGGTATTGCGACCCTTGTCCAACATGGACGATCCCGCGACCTGCCCGAGCGGCCACACCACCAACAACCGCGTGCTGTCCCTGTTCGCACCCCTCGCCAAGGGCGAGAGCGCCGTGGCCACGATGCCGATGACCACGATGGGCGGCGGCGACGCGTGCTGCGGTGGTAGCTGCTCCTGCTGCTAAGCCGGCCGAAGCGCTAGAGATAAAGAAGGCGGCCTCTTTGTGGGCCGCCTTCTCTTGTGCTTTCACCATAGTGTTATGTCGCGTACTGCAGCTTCAGTCGTTGCGAGGCCTGATGCCGGCTCGCGCCGAGATAGATCAGGGCGCCAAGTACCAGCAGCACAGACTCCGCCATGATCAGCGTCCCCATGAAGAACACGATGTTCTCCCAGAACGGCGGCGGGAAAATCTGGATCAGATGGTCAGTCGCTGGATTCAGGAGCCAGAAGTCGTTGCTGAAGATCAGCTGGTGGAAGTTCTCCCAGGCACTGTCGAAGCCCGCCGCGCCGACTGCCCCGATGGCGCCCACGACAACCACGCATATCGCCGAACCGACGGCCACCTGCTTCGCCAGCCCGCGCAGCGACACCTCGCGCGCCCACAACACCACGACGGCGATGTAGCCCAGCGCGTAGACCACGCTGAACTCTTGCGCCTTGTTCATGACCTGGAAGCGGCTTTTCACGTCGGACATATGCGCCGTCTCGCGCGCATTGAACAGGCTGACCTCTCGGTTGCCGTCCTGAACCTCGATCGAAAGCGTGTCCTGATTATTGTTGAAGTAGGCGCGGATCTCGGAGGAGGCGCGCAGCAGCTCGTCCCGGTCGATGCCGGTCGTTGCGGGGGCGTCGAACTCGTCGATGGCGTATCGATAGACGTGTGGCTCGTTCGCCAGGAAGCGGATGTTACTGGTTACAAGCGCAACCGGAATCGAAATGACAAACACGATGGCTGCGAGGATGCGGATGAAGCCCAATACTTGACTCCAAGTCCGAAGGCGCCCGCCACGTCTCGGATCAAGATGGAATTATGGTAGGTTTGCCCTGAAGACGATGTCAATACATCCCGAGTACGCACTTTAGCCTTTATTCAGAACCGAGGTCCCATGATGCTCAGCCAGAAGGAAACAGCCAGCTACGAGGAGCTTCGCAACGTCGTCGCCCGTCTGCGCGCACCGGACGGCTGTCCCTGGGACCGCGAGCAGACCCACGCCAGCCTCCGCCCTTACGTCATCGAGGAGGCGTACGAGGTCGTTGCCCTGCTCGACGCGGGCGACGTGTCGAAGCTGCCGGAAGAGCTGGGCGACGTATTGTTCCAGGTCCTCCTCCATACCCAGCTGGCCGAAGAGGCGGGTGAGTTCGAGATGGCAGACGTGCTTTCAGGCCTGGCTCAGAAGCTCATCCGCCGCCACCCCCACGTCTTCGGCGATGTCCAAC
Organism: uncultured Chloroflexia bacterium; assembly: GCA_963731765.1. GTDB lineage: Bacteria > Chloroflexota > Dehalococcoidia > DSTF01 > WHTK01 > WHTK01. The sequence goes on along the minus strand of CAVSWS010000022.1, from coordinate 75,227 downwards.
TCGAGAACACAGAACAGGTCGTCGATCAGTGGGACAGGCTCAAGCAACGCGAGCGCGCCGCGGACGAATCGGCGCTGGCCAACGTGCCGGCCGCCATGCCCGCCCTCTCCTACGCCCAGACCCTCCTGCGCCGAGCCGAATCCGCCGGCTTCGCCTGGCCCCACCGGGACGACATCCTCGAAAAGCTCACGGAAGAGATCGGCGAGCTGGCAGAGGCGCCCACGAAGGAAGCAGCGGCCGACGAGCTGGGCGACATCCTGATCAACATCGTCAACTACGCGCGTGCCCTGGGCATCGACTCGGAAGAAGCGTTGCGCCAGGCGGGCCACAAGTTCCGCCGTCGCTTCGGCGGCGTCGAAACGCGGGCCCGAGCACGCAGCATCGATATGAAGAGCGCTTCCCGCGATGAGCTGATGGCACTGTGGGACGAAGCCAAGGCAGAAGTCGGCTAGTCGCACCAATGGCATAGGCCACGTCCTCCGGCCTTGACCTTCAGATCACGGTTGTTGCGGGGGTTTATGAAAACGCAAGATCGAAGACGAGAGTGTTGCTCTCTCGTTGGCGACCATGAGTGCATACTTTGTTATATGAAACTGATGCTACCCTTCCTCGCCGCCCTCCTCCTTCTCACAGCCACGGCCTGCAACTCCGACGACGACAGCAGTTCCACGCCCATTCCGACCGCAACCGTGGCTACAACGCCGCAACAGACGCCCACGCAGGCATCGTCATCGCCCACAGCAACGCCTGGCAGCTCGACCACGGCAACACCTGGTGCTTCGACAACTGCGACGCCTGCGGCAACGGGAACACCGGCGAGTGGCGGCGCGATCACCGCGGACAACTTCGGTGACCTGAAGAGCATCGCCCAGGCCAGCGTCAACGCGCCGCAGTACATGGCCTGGCAACAGGACGGCAAGCTCCTGGTCGCCTCGCGGTCCGACGCCACCCTGATCGATACCACCGGTGCCACGCAGACCGCCTACACCGCGACGGGGAACGAGGCGATTGTCGGCATCTCGCAGCAGGGCCAGATCGCCGTCTCGTCCGACATGACCACGATTCAGCTCCATGACCTCCAGGGCAACACCGGCGCCACGATCACGGCGCCGTCCCAGTTCGGCTCCGTCGACTTCTCCGAGGACGGCACGCTGCTGGCAACCTCCCGCCTCGATCAGATCGCCGTCGATATCTGGAACACCAACACGGGCGAGATGAACCAGGAGGTGACGGGCTACCAGACCGCAGCGCCCGTCTACAGCGCCACCATCAGCCCGAAGAACGACAAGTTGATCTGGCACGCGCGCGCCGACATCCAGATCACCGATTTGGCCAGCGGCGACATGTCCCCCAAGATGGAGCATGAGGACTTCGTCAGCGTTGTCTCGATGAACCAGGACGAGAGCATGCTTGCCACGACCTGGGGGACAACCGCCACGCTTTGGAACCCGGACACCGGCGCGCGCATCCATGACCTGGATCAGGACGGCTTTGCCGCTGCGCAGGTCTTCGTCCCGGACAGCAACCTCATCGTTGTCGCCACCGCGAACGGCCTGACGCTCTGGAACACGCAGACGTTCGAGCAACTCGGCACCATTGACCTGCCGGACGTGCGCCAGGTCGCCATTTCGAACGACGGCGCGGACCTGGCAACGATCGATCAGAACGGCCAGGTACAGATCTGGGCCCCATAATATGAGTGCGGAGCAAGATGGGGGCTGGACAGTCAGCGAGGCACTGGATGTTATACTGCGCTGTGTCCAACCAACCACATACGATTTATCTAGAGGAGAACAGCGGAAATGACGGCTCAGGAAAGCGTAGTTACCCCGGAGCGCCTGGCTCAGGGCATCTCGTGGAAGCAGTGGATGGAGCAGATCGACCGTAACGAAGAGAAGTTCCAGTTCAACTACGACGACCACAAGCTGGACACTGCTGACGTAGAGGCGATCAAGGCTGCAGCCGCTAAGGCTGGTGGCGTCACCTGCATGGCAATCGGCGAGGCCTGGTGCCCGGACGTGGTTCGTGGTCTGCCCGTCGCGGCGAAGCTGAGCGAGGCCGCGGGCCTTAACCTCAAGATCTTCTTCCGCGACCAGAACGTCGACATCATGAACGAGTTCCTTTACAAGGGCGAGTTCCAGTCCATTCCCACCCTGGTGTTCTACGACAAGGACCAGAACGTCCTGGGTGTCTGGCACGAGCGCGCGCAGAAGGCCCGCGACGAGATGCCGCAGATGTCCGAGATCCGCACGAAGATGCAGGACCAGGAGCTCTCCGAGGAGGAGCGCGCCAAGTACATGAAGGAGTACGAGGACTTCCAGCAGGGTCCCGTCTGGGCCGGCTGGCGAGCAGCCGAGGTAAAGGAAATTCGCGACCTTCTGGAGTCCGCGATCAAGTAAGGGCGTTCGGCCTATTTGTCGCCGGAATGAATCAGACACAGTCCGGCGGTGCCGATACTGGAGGGAGGAGCTTAACCGCTCCTCCCTTTCTCATTCGGGAAGGGTAACCGGGCCGTTGATTGACGGCTTCACATAGCGGAGCCTACGCTCAAATCAAGGGTTTAACGAAGGAGCGTCCCTTGGCTGGCACTTTCCGAATCGGCCGCCTGTTCGGCTTCGAGATCAACGTCCACTGGAGCTGGGTGTTCATCTTCATTCTGGTGACGTGGACCTTCGCGGCCGGCGTCTTGAAGGACGCCTTCCCGGCCTGGTCCGACGCTCAACGCTGGGCCCTCGCGACGATCATCGCCTCGGTCTTCTTTCTCTCCATCCTGCTGCACGAGATGTCGCACTCGATACTGGCCCGGCGCTACGGCATTCCGGTGTCCAGCATCACGCTCTTCGTGTTCGGCGGCGTCTCCAACCTGGGCAAGGAGCCCGACAATGCCCGCCAGGAGTTCTGGATCGCCATCGTCGGGCCGCTAACCAGCGTCGCCATCGGAGTCCTGTTCCTTGCCCTCTACGTCGGCCTGCGCCCCCTCGACAAGGGCGCCAGCGATGTCTCTGCCAACCTCGCGATAATCAACCTCGCCATCGGCGTCTTCAACCTGATCCCTGGCTTCCCGCTGGACGGTGGCCGGGTGCTCCGCAGCGTCTTCTGGTCTCGAAAGCGCAATATCGTCGGCGCCACGCGCCTCGCCTCCAAGGTCGGTATCGGCGTCGCATACATCATCATGGGCATCGGCGTCTTCACGTTCTTCTTCAACATCATCACCGGCGTCTGGTTCTTTCTCATCGGCAACTTCCTGCGTGCCGCCTCCACGGAGAGCTACCAGCAGGTCTTCCTGGACCGAGCCCTCAAGGGTGTCCCGGCCAGTGCTGTGGCGCGCCAGGACTACGTAGCCGTCACGCCCGATATGTCGCTCCACCAGCTCGTGGAAGAGAACGTGCTGGCGGGCCACGGCCGATGCTTCCCCGTCGTCGTCGGGTCGGAGCTCATCGGCCTGATCACGCTGAGCGACCTCAAGGCGCACCCGCGAGACGAATGGGACACGACGAGCGTCTACCGCGCCATGACGCCCTACGAGAAGCTGCGCACCGTCTCGATGCGGGACGACTTACCGGAGGTGCTCTCGCAGCTCGCCGCCGGCGACGTCAACCAGGTGCCGCTGGTCGAAGGCAAAGAACTGCTCGGCATCATCCATCGCAGCGATGTCCTTCGTTACATCCAGGCGCGCGAGGAGCTCGACTCGACGGCCGTCGAGTCATAGACGGCGCCATTCGAACGTCTTACAGCGCCCACTCGCTGCTATAATTCCCAGCGTGGAGAAGCTCACCTGCGCCCGTTGCGGCGTCACCCGCGATAACCAGGACAACTTCTGCCGAGCCTGCGGCCACCAGTTCACGGTGAACCTGCCGGCCGTTCGCCAGAGCCGCCTGCCTGTCCGGACAAACAATCGAGCCATCCCGCCATCGCTGATGGGAAGCGTTGCCGTGCTCGCTGTTGGGACCGGTATCGAATGGCTGGCTCGACGCATGGCGGGTCCCGCGGCGCGCGCTGCCGGTCGTGCTCTCATCGGCGCCTCTGATCGACCGCTACCGCCTGCCAAGCGTGGCTCGGAGCCCAACGTCACCATCGACGAAGTGGTTTACGTGCGCAAGGTCCAGGTGCATCGCTAGCACCGCCGAAACTTCTCTCGTTTTCGTTTCTTGGGATGCTGACAATGGGCTGCCTGGACGTGTAGTCTAGGCCAGCAACTTCGGCTCCGCCTTGCTCTGTACCGGATTACCCCGCCACCGCAGCTTCGAAAGCGAGCAGCGTTGGCCCGACTGCGTCTCTATCTCGTCCTGTTTATCCTCGCCCTAACGTCGATGCTTCCTTTCGCCACCCATGCCCAGGAGTGGCTCATCAACGGCGGCTTCGAGTCCGGCACCAGCGAATGGCGGTTCCTCACACCCGGGCCCGCCACATGCAGCACACCGCGCTCCGGAACCAGGGCGCTTGGCATCCTCGCAGCCGACCCCAGCCCCGCAAGAGTGCAGCGCAACGTCTTTGGCCCACTGCCAGAGGGTACCTACACACTGACCGGCTGGACGAAGCTCCAATCCGGCTCCGGCGACTTCAAGGTCATGGTCTCGTTCGCCTACGACACGGGCGAACAGGGCGGCATGCAGCTCCCCATATCCCGCGCGACGGGCTCGGACTACACGTCCTTCACGGTCTCGTCCGAAGCCGGTCTACCCGTGGACCACGTTAGCGTTACGTTCGAGCTCGACCCCCAGGGCTGGCGACGCTGAGTTGTGCATCGATGATCTTCTCCTGACCACCGACGACGTCCCGCCCACCTCCACGCCGGTGCCGACCGCCACGCGGACACCAACGCCTTCACCGACGGCGTTGCCGAGCGCGACCACCAAACCTACCCGGACAGCCACAGCATCGCCTTCTGCCACGAAGTCGCCTACACCGACTTCGACTTTGACGCCCGCTCCCAGCTTCGTATTCACCAACGGCGGCTTCGAAGACGGACTGACGGGATGGAGCAAGTACGGCGGCTCGCTCTCCACCACGGCGAACGCCCTCAGCGGCTCCAGGGCCGGCTTGCTCACCAGCAACACGGACTCGACGAAGTGGGCCTTTCAGGAGGTCCGAGTCGATCCCGGCGCGCTACTACGAGTTCGGGGGCAACGTGCAGGCAGACGGCGGCGTAAACGTGGCATACCTGCGCATCTCCTGGTACCCCACCAGCGATGCCAGCGGCTCCGCCATGTCCTCCACCGACTCAGTGGAGCAGGCCGGTCCCGGTGGCGCCACCTTCCTGACCACCGGCGCGGTCCAGCCACCACCCGGCGCAGTGACGGCCCGGCTGCGAGTCGTGATGACGCCCAACGGCGCCTCGCCCGCAGCGTTGCGCATCGACGATGTCTCGTTCGGCGAGACGGCACCGCCCACACCGACCCCGACGCCATCGCCGACCAGCACGACGACACCGATAGCCTCCGAAACCCCGGTCCCCACGCCCGACCTTCGCACTCCTCGGCGCCGCCAACCCCACAACAGCTCCGGACAACAACGACCCGCCTCCGGAACATGCAGACGCCACCACGATTCACGCCTCGGCAGCATCAGGCACCGAGGACGTTGCGTCCGCCACTGTCGCCGAATCACCCACCTCGGTACCGGTCGCAGAGGTAGCATCTTCCAGAGCGACGGCTTCGTCCGCGGTACTCCCGACAACGGCGCCGCTCTCGAGAGAGCTCACGAGACCATCGAAGTCATCATCGGGGCTGTCGTGGCCGTGGGTGGTAGGCATCGGGCTGTTCGCCTTCGGCCTCGGCGGCGTCGTCCTCCAGAATCGCAGGCCCTCACGCTGACTCCGCCGGGTGCTTCCTTGTCCCTTGGTCGCGCGGAAGCTATATTTCGCTTAGCAACCTCAACAAGTACCGGAGGCGCAGCGTGGTCAGGGAACATGTAGACGAACGAGAAAACTCCGGGGTGATGTTCCACCCCAGGGCATCCTCCTTCCACGAGGCGCACGAGCAGGCGGTGCAGAACATCGCTGAGCAGCTCTTCCCATTTCCTACGCCGGATTACCCCTACTTCCGCACGATGGTGAATGAGCCCGAGGTAACCCAGAAGATCTTCACCAACTACGGCAACGAGCTGGAGCCCGACATCGTCGTGCTGCAGTGGCCGGAGAAGCTGCCGGTGATGGTCGCCGAGGTCGTCACCGAGGACATGCTCACGGACGAGAACGCCGAGAATGCCTGGACCGTGGAGTCTCGACTGGACGGCATTCGCTTCTTCCTCTATGTGCCGGCAGGCCACGTCAAGCAGGCCAAGGCACTGCTCAAGAAGCACGAGATCAAGAACGTGGCCCTGCGCACCTGGCGAAACATCACCGGTCTCAAGACCATCGACGTCGCCGCCATTCGCTAGCAATTGATCAGTATTCGTCCCGAGACCGCCTCCGACCGCGAGGCGGTCTTTCGCGTCGAACGTGACGCTTTCGGCCGTGAAGTCGAAGCCCAGCTTGTCGACGCCCTGCGCGACGGGGGCCATCTCCTGCTCTCGCTGATCGCCGAGGACGGCGGTGAGATCGTCGGCCACATCGCCTTCAGCCCAATGACAGTCGATTCCGATGCGACGTCGCACGACGCCGTCTGCCTCGCGCCGGTCGCCGTCGCGCCGAATCGCCAGAAGCAGGGCATCGGCAGCGCCCTGATCACGACAGCGCTCGACCAGCTACGCGCCGCCGGCCACGACGCCGTCTTCCTCCTCGGCCACCCTGGCTATTACCCTCGCTTCGGTTTCCGCCCCGCGCGGGAGTTCGACGTGCACTTCATGGACGACCGCGACGCCTTCATGGCGCTGGAGCTCCACCCAGGCGCCCTGGACAACGTATCCGGCACCGTCCACTTCGCCCCGGAGTTCGCGCCCTTCGTGTAGCCTATGCACGCGGCTTTGATTTTTGTCCGCCATTATTCTATAAAGGATCCTGGCAGTGCACCCGTCTGAGGCCTCGCAGTTCGAATGGGACGATGGGAACGAATCGGAGCTCGCAAGACATACCATCAACTCGGAGCAAGTCGAGCAGGTGTTTGATAACCATCCAACCTGGGCTGCCAACAAGGCTCAGCGTTCAGGCGAGTGGCTCATGATCGGGCGGACGGATGGAGGTCGATTCCTCACCATCGTAGTCGTGACAATTGAGAACTCCTGGTTCATCCGTGCCATCACTGGATGGGACTCAACACCCCCTGAACGAAGGCTTCATCGATGAAAAAGACAGTACCGAATCAAGAATCCGAAGAGAGTGTACGTGCGGCCTGGTATCAGGCACACAAGGACGACGCCGACTTCCTTCAGGAATTTGAGGTGATCCCGGTGCCGGCGAGGGCGCGAGGCCGACCCTCACGCAACATGGGTGCACGCATTTCCGTGCGCTTTACGCCGGAAGAAATGGCCGGGATTCGGGCAAAGTCCGTGGCCGAAGGCATCTCCTATTCCGAAGTCGTCCGTCGCGCCGTCAACACGGAGTGCTTGAAGACGAGCGAGTAGCCTCGATGGACTCCAAGGTGTCGTCATCGAGGAGCCGCTCGAAGGTGCAGGCGTACGGGAGATCTAGCCGCTCCGGAAAGGCAACCTTAAGATGCATGCCGAGCTTGGCGAAGCACCTCAGAGGCAGCATCATGCGACGGCAATGCTCCAGGTCCCGCGCCGCCTCTCAATGCGATAGCTGAAACGGCCTCGCCTTACCAGCGAGGCGCCATCTCCTTCGCCAGGCTTAGGACGCCCTAAGAAAAGCCCCGCTACCCAATGTCAGTAGAGATGGTGGCCCGGCTCGTCAAGCCGGCGCTAGGGCTTGCCGCGAAGTACGTCCTTGCCCATGTAACCCCGTAGCACCGCAGGCACCATGACGGAGCCATCCGCCTGCTGGTAGTTGTCCATGATGGCAATGAGCATGCGACCCATGGCACAGCCCGTGTCGTTCACGGTGTGGGCGTAGCGCAGGTTGCCGTCCTCGCCGCGATAGCGAATGTTCATGCGCCGCGCCTGGTATTCCGTCGTGTTGGTGTCCGTCATCACTTCCATGTACTCGCGGGAGCCCGACATCCACACCTCGACGTCGCGCTGCCGGTATGTGGCGAGGTAGCCCGCGTCGCCGGTGCACTTGTCGACGATGCGATACGGCAGCTGGAGCTGCTGCAGGAGCCACTCGTTGATCTCGCCGAACTCCGCGTAGACTTCGGCCGATTGCTCCGCGGTACATACCGCGTTCATCTCGACCTTGTCGAACTGGTGCACGCGCTTGATGCCCTTGACGTCCTTACCCCACGAGCCTGCCTCGGAACGGAAGCACGGCGTCGATGCGAACACCTTGATCGGCAGGTCGTCGAGGTCCAGGGTGCGGTCCATGAAGTAGCTGAAGTTCGCCGGCTCCGACGATCCCACCAGGAACAGGGGCAGGGGCTCCTCCACGTTGTCCGTCTTGATCTCGTAGACCTGGTCGCGCCCTTCCGGGAAGTGCGACGTCCCGTACAGGGAACGTTCCCGCACCAGGAGCGGCGGCATGATCGGTGTGTAGCCCCGTCGCACCAGCTCGTCCGTCAGAAGGCGATTGATCGCCATCTGCATGAGTGCGATGTCGCCCAGGATGTAGGCGAACCGGGAACCCGAAACCTTCGAGCCCTGCAGTGTGTCGACGCCTCCCAGACGCTCGCCCAGCTCCGAATAGTGCAGGGGCTCGAAGCCGCCCTCTGCGTGCACGGGGCTCTGCGGCATGTATGGCGCCGAGTCGTTGGCTTTGCCCAGCTTGTCGGCGCTTAGATAGCCGGTCACGGGCACCCAGGCACATAGCTCGACGTTGTCTTCTTCGCCGCGGCCCTCAGGCATACCGTCGTCAATCCAGTTCGGCAGCCACTCGACGATGCGCGCCTGCTCCTCGTTAACGGCCGCGAATGCCTCGTCCAGCTCTCGGGAGCGCTCGCGCAGCTCCTGCCCCTTCTGCCGCGCCGCGTCCGGATCCGTCCGGCCCAGACCAGCGATCTGCTTCTTCTCGACGTTGACCGCATCGATCTCGGTCTGCAGGGCGCGGCGGCGCTCGTCCAGCTCCAGCCAGCGGTCGACGTCCGCTTTGCGCGGGTCGACCTTGCGCAGACGCACGATCTGCTTCAGGCGCTCGGGGTTAGCTCGAATGGTTCTCGGGTCTAGCATCCGTATCCGTCTAGCCGCGCAGGCCCGCGGGCGTCCGTGCCCCAACCTGGCGTATCGCTTCGATGCCCAGCGCCTGCACATCGGGCGCAAACGGCCGCTCGATGCCGTCCTGCCGCCACGAACCGCCGGCAAGCGCAACCTCGTCCAGCCAGTGAATCGGGTTCTCCGGGTCGTGGCTGCGGCCGGGGTAACCGCTGAGGCATCGCAAAAAGTACACGTGGTCGATGTGGCCGTGGTCGGGCGCCGGCCAGCAATCGAGGACCACGTACGGCGGCACGATCTGTCTGGGGCCGCCCTCGTAGGTGATAGAGGGGGCCGTTCTCACTACCTCGACCTCCACGGCGAACTCCTCGACAACCTCACGCAGCACCGCCTGCAGCGGGTCCTCGCCCTCCTCGATGTGCCCGCCGGCCGGCAGCCACATCTGCAGCTTGCGATGCCAGTGCAGTGCCACACGCCCTTCGTGTACCACGAAGCCGGACACCGTCATGTGTCGGTCCATAGCCTGATTGTATTCGTCCCGCCCAATTCAGGTCGAGGAATGGCGTAAAACGAGAGGGTGCCATCGCGAAGACGGCACCCTCTCGACTCGCTCAGCGCGCGCTACTTCAGGCCGGCGCTCCCGGTGTTGGGCGGCGTAATCGCACTGCGACCCGTGTTCGGCGGCGTGATGCAGATGCCGTCACCGATCGGCGTACAGGGCACGGCCGTGGCCGCCGGTGGCGCCGACGGAGCGGATGACGCGGGAGCCGTCACGCCGCAGCCGCTGACTGTCAGCTTTCGGGTGCCATAGGTGTCCCCCGAAGCCGCGGTGATCTTGATCTCGCCGTTATAGTCGGTGGGCGCCACGTAAATTGCGTTAGCCTCGCCGTGCGACGTGTTCACCGAGACCTGGGGCATGATCACCTCGCTGGCTGCCCCACCGTCGCCCCCACTGCCGACGAAGAAGCCGCCGTTGCCGCCGCCGGTTGAGATAAGCGTAAGCGGTGTCGCGTCGACCACGGTCTGGATGTTCTCGTCGATAACGCTGAGGCCGATGAACACGCGCTCGCCACAAGCGAGGCTCACCGAGGAGCTATTGAGCGTGATCTGCCCCGTCGTCGTGCTCAGGCAGTTCTGCTTCACGGTCACCATGGCGGTCTCGTCCACCACGAAGTTGTTTTCGACGTCGTCGATCTCTTCGTAGGTGCCGTAAAGCAGGCCGGAGCTCACCGTCACGGTGGCATCCCCGTCGCCGGGCTTGAGACTGAGCGTCGCGACGCCCTCCTCCGTGCTCGCGTCGTTTGGATCGACCTGCAGCAGGCCGGCGCTCGTCGCGAAGTGATAGCCGCGACCGGTTACGACGTGGCCGTTGACGTCACGCACCGAGGCCGTGATTGTCGTTGTGCCGGTGCAGTCGATGACGTTGGGACTCGCCGTCACCACGAGAGTCTGGTTTGCGTCGCTGCCGTTGCAGTCCAGGCTGACGTGCACCGTGGCGGAGGTCGTGCCGGAGGTATTGCCAATCTCGTAGTACAGGGTCGCCGTCACGGTCGCATCGACCTGGTTGGCACCGAGAGTCAGTCTCGCCGTGCTGTTCGTGCTCTGCACCAGCGTGCCCGCCGTCGTGACAAAGTGCACCTCGTAGTAGTTCAGGGAGGCGCTGGTCATCTTGAGCACTTCGGCCGTCAGCACCGAACTGCCACCGACACAGGGCAGCAGGTTGGGGTCCGCAGTCAGCGCGAACTGGCCGAGGCCGGGGATGATCCCCACGGAGCCGCCGCTGGTCGGCGTAGACGTTGGCTGGGCGTTGCCGCCGCTCCCGCCGCAGGTAACCACGGTAGAGCTGGAGTCGGTCTCGTTCGGGTCGGCGGTGATGGTCAGCAGCGCATTCGACGTGCAGCTCGTCATCACGAGGACAAGGGTGATCTCGTCGAGGCTATCCTGATTGACACTTAGCGTGTTGCTGCCGTTGTTAGCGGCCTTGCCGACGTCGCTCGGGCAATCAGGGTTGCAGTCCGTGACCACCAGCGATCCGCTGACACCGCTGCCAAGGCCGGTCAGCGTCACTTGAGTGGCTTCTGTTGTATCGGGGCCGCTCACATAGACGCGCACCGTGATGGGCGAACCGGGTGCGACGGTGGCTGGCGCATCGATGCCGGCCACTGTGCCCTCGGCAACCTGAAACGTCTGGCTCAGAGCCAGCCCAACCACAAGCAACAGTACGGCGGCCAGTAGTGTCTTCATGCTTCCTCCCCGGGAAAAGCACCGCCGGCGCCATCTTTCGATGGCGATTCGGACAGTCGCTAGACCGAAGGAAGCTCACCACTGGCTAGTGGTGCTTGGGGGTTGGAGCTCCTTCTCCACAACCTGGGCGTCCCAAACTACGACATCACGGGAGCCGACAATGTATCGCGGACCCACGGCACGCAGTATGCCCGCCATCTACAACGAAGCATTCGCATACAAAGTTAACCACTCAAGCCGAGAAGATCTTTACCAATCATCGATTCACTCGACACACTCTGAATACGAAGTTCGCCGGAATACGCCTGGGTTCACTCGCTCGGCGGCTGCATGTGCTTAACAGGCCAATGAATCCGGTTGTAAGCTCTTGGCCGCAGAGCGCGTTTCTGATACTTGAGGTCGTGATGAAAGTGAAGCCCGCGCCGATTGTATTTGGGGTGTCCTGGCAAGGCCCTGTCGCATGGCTGGGAAGCGCGCTCGCCGTGCTGGTCTTCCTCGTTGCGGTGCTGCGCTGGCCCGACCCCGGCGGTGGCGTGACCGGCGTGATCGTGGCTGCCCTTGTTCTCTGCGCCACGATCGACATCCTCTCGATGCGCATCCCCAATGCGATTACCTATCCTGCCTTCGTGCTCGTCATGTTCAGCGCCGCAATCGCCGGCTTCGATACGCTGGGCACCGCCGCACTTGGCGCGCTGGTGGGCGGCGGGATCATCGGCGTCCTCAGCCTCGTGTCGCGCGGTCAGGTCGGCATGGGCGATATGAAGCTCAGCCTGGTAGGCGGTGCCATCGTCGGTGGCCGTTACACCCTCGGCGCGCTGCTAATCGGCTCCCTCAGTGCCCTGCCGGTGGTCGGTGTCCTCCTGCTCCTGCGACGCATCGGCCGCCGCCAGCCCATACCGTACGGGCCTTACCTTGCGCTCGGCTTCGTCGCCATCACCCTCGCCGCCGGCAGCGTGCTCACACGCTAACTCGGCCCCAAATGCGTAGTGCCCCAGTCCGCGCCGCTACTGGCTATGCGCGACCGTGTGCCAGGTCTGCGTAGCGACCATCACAGGCCTGCGACGGACACCATGACGAAGCCGTAGAGGGTGGAGAGAATCGACGCCGAGATGAGGAACATTTTGAACGACACTGGGTGTCTCCTTCTGCATCTGTAGCCTTGTTCGGCCGCTTTCGTGAGTGAGACAGCCGGTCGCACGAGTTCTTACAAGCGCTCTGAAAGATTCTCGGTAATTGCTTGGCCTGAGTTAGGAGACAGCGTCGATTCGACGGCGGCGCACGGCGAAATGATTGGCGCTAGACTGACTCATTCTTTGGGCTCTCGTGCCGATTTTGAAAATGACGGCCTGAGCCTGTAAGAAATCGCCACTCCATCTGTCTCACCAGTGAAGGGAAACAGGTGCAAACCGATGGCGAGTGAGAGATGATCGCGGTCATGACAGCGTCGATACCGAATAAGACGCCATGAATGACGACGCCGCCCTTGTAGAGCTGGCGAAGTCCGGCGATCAGGCCGCGTTCGCGGAGCTATACGAACGCTACTTCGACCGTGTCTATGACTTCCTGGCGCGCATGGTCCACGACTCCTCGGAGGCGGCGGACCTGACACAGGACGCCTTCATCAAGGCAATGAACAGCCTCAACACCCTGACGAAGGGCACCAGCTTCAAGAGCTGGCTGTTCACGATCGCGCGCAATACCGCTCTCAACCGCCTCGAACGCGCCTCTCGCACCCAACCGCTGGAGGGCACAAACGATGCAGGCGAAGAGCAAAGCTACGACGTTGTCGATCCCGATCGCTTCGGCAACCCTGAAGAGGCTGCGGAGGCCAGCAGCCTCGCGGCCGTCGTCTGGGAAGCCGCAGCCGCGCTCGACCCGAAGTATCGCTCCGTCCTCATGCTCAACCTGCGAGAAGGCCTCGATAGCGCCGAGATCGCTGACGTGATGGGTGTGACCAAGAACCATGCCTACGTGCTGGTAAATCGCATGAAAGCCGCGCTCGAAAGCGCAGTGGGCGCCGTCGCCCTCTTCCGCAACGGCCGCCGCCACTGCGCCGAGCTCGACGCCGTAATCGCCCGCCTGCAGATCGGCGAGGTCACGCCGGAAGCCCGCCGCGCCATCGAGCGTCACGCCGGCCACTGCGAAGTCTGTCAGGAGCAGCGCGGCAAGCTCTCCTCGCCGTTCGCCATCTTCGCCGGCATGGCCCTGGTCAAGCCTGCGCCCGGGATCAAGGAAGGCATTCTCAACAGCGTCCAGAACGCCTTCTCGCTGGCCCACGGTGGTGCCTCCAACGCTGGCAGTGGCAATCAGGTGCCATCGAATCAGGGCCAGACAGGGCCACAGTCCGGCGCTTCGTCCGGTCAGGGCCGGTGGCTTCGCGAACGGACCTCAGTCACCCATCGAGAGCCCGGTGCTCGCACAAACCGCTGATGGCGGCGACGGCGACGGCCTGGACTCGCCCCCAACCTCTGGCGGCGATAAGGAGGAAGGGCCCCGCTGGCGCAAGCGACGCGTCGCGCTCGTCGGCGCAGCGGCAGCCATCCTGTTGCTCATCGCCGGCCCGCTCGCAGCCCTGTCTTTCTTCGGTGGCAGCGAGCAGACCATCGACATGGCGGTCATGGAGGATACGGCGACGGCTCTACCGACGACGCCGACGAAGATTCCGACAACAACCCCGACAAAGACGCCGCCGCCAACCGATACGCCGACGCCCACGATGACGCCTGTGTCCACCGACACACCGACCCCGGAAGTCACGACCCCTGTGCCGATCGCGCCCGGAACCGACCCCGGGCTCGCCCCTGGCGGCGGTAACCCCTCGGACCCCGCTCCGGCCAACCCCGGCGACGGCCAGCCGGACATCGCCCCGCCCGTCGTCTCGCCGGACGCCGGCGGAGGTCCGCAGCAGCCCGACCCGAACGTTGTGCCCCCGGATGCCGGTCCGCGCGAAATCACGCAGGTACCAGGACCCGATGACGTTACTCCCGTGCCGCAGCCGTGTACCTACTCGATGAGAGCAGCCCCGTCGTCGCTGCTCTTCGACGGCCGCAGCATGACGCAGACCTTCCTCCTGACGGGCGATGCCTGTGGCGAACCGCTGGCTTTCAGCGCTCAACCGGGTTCGAGCTGGATATTCGTCACGCCTTCGTCAGGCAGCATTCCGGTCGGTGGCAGTGCAACGGTCGCCGTCAGCGTCGATCCGAACACTCGCTCGCCCAGCACGGGACGAGTGGTCGTCACCAGCGCCGCGGGCATACTTAACATCGAGATCAAGGTCGAATGGCCCACCCCGACACCGACCACGGGCAGCTTCCGGCAGCCGTCCTGTGGCGCTAACTGCATCTCCCCAACCGCCACGCCCACACCTCGCGGCCCGGGTGGTTTCACCTCCTAGTCACAAACTTCGCGCCCAAGGCTGTAAGAACCGGCGTCGTCTGTCCAACTGCCGAAGGAGCTTTAGTAGGAGGTATCAGGCCAAACTCCCAAAGGGCGCTTCCTCGATGGAAGCGCCCTTTGTTGGTGGCGACATTCCCAAGCACGGAGAGGAGCAGCGGGCAACTTCTCTACGCCGTCAGACCCCGGGCCTGGTCGCGGCCGTCAGCAGCGCATCGAGGTCGTAGGCAAGCAAGTCACCGACGCGGTCGATGGCAATGTCGGCGGGCCTTGAGGAAGAGAGAATGCGCTCGTCGTGGGCGTAGTGGCCCTGCTTCGGGAAAACCGTTGTCAGGCGGTCGGCCCACGCCTGCTTCATCCTGTCCAGGATGTGCAGCTTGTCGTCCACCATGACGTAGTGGCTCGCCGGATAGCGCGCTGCTACGTCCTCCAGCATCTGGTCCTTGTGAATGTAGATAAGCACGTTGCCGTCCACCGCATCCCAGAGCCCCGCCCGCTCGACCTTCCGCGGTTGAAACACAACGTCGCCGTCCGACAAGATGACAACGAGGCCCCACCGTCGGAGATGCTCGATTACCCTCAGCGCGCCGGGATACAGCCGCTCTGTGAACGGGTACGAGAGCAGGAAGAGCGACATTCCCAGCAAATGCGGATCGCGCAGGTGCTCCACGCGATAGCGCTGCAGGGCGCCGAGGTAGTCCGCGTATCCCAGCTCGCTGCGCAGCTCCTCGAAGATCTGCCAGTAGCGCGCCTGTCGCTCCTTGCCGAAAGCCGCGACGAGATGTGCGCTCAGGTCGTCCTGCACGCCGTCGTTGTCCAGAAGCGTGTTGTCCACGTCTAGCAGGAACACGACGTCTGCCTGCTTGCTTTCGTTCGCCATACCCGTTCCCCCGGTCATTGCGGCCTGTTCTTCAAGCCTATCGTACCGACATCCCGCGCGTCGCCGTCCCTCATGCGGGCCGGTAGTATGCGAGCTGATGAGACGGTCGAAGTTTGTTCTGACCCTCGGCGCCACCCTCCTCGTCACGCTGCTGGCGACAAGCTGCGGCAGTGACGGCAGCCCCCCGGCGGTCGACCTCACGCCCGTTCCCGGGATGACGGTGGCCAGCGACGCATTCGTGGCGGGCGGCTCGATCCCCGTCGACTACACCTGCGACGGCCGTAACGTCTCGCCGCCCATCAGTTGGTCCGGCGCGCCATCGGCAACTCAGGCATTCGTCCTGCTCCTCACCGACCCGGACGCGCCCGGCAAGACCTTCGATCACTGGGTGGTCTACGACATTCAGCCGGACACGGCATCACTGGCCGAAGCCGCTTCCGGCACCACGGACCTGGCTTCCATCGCTACAGAAGGTACCAACGATTTCGGCCATGAAGGCTACGGCGGGCCGTGCCCACCGAAGGGCTCAGTGCACAACTACGTCTTCCACGTCTACGCCCTCAGCGCTCCGCTGGAACAAGAAGACGCCGCGTCCAGAGAAGCCGTGGAAGAAGCGATGGCCGGCAAAGTGATCGCCCGCGGCGAGCTCATCGGCCGCTTCGGGAGATAGGCTGCGCCCACCTCAAGGATGCTTCTTCATATCCGGACGCTCGATCGCCCACTCGCGTGGTGCGTCGATACCGATGCGCACGGAAGCTCGACGGCTCACCTCGCCGGTGAACGTGAAGACGCGAAAGTTCACGGAACCCCGACCGGTCTGAACCGCAAGCTGCTCTCCTACTGCGAGGTCGATCTGACGCAATGGACTCCGGCACGTGCCTGGGAACGTGATGTCGACGGTCGTGATCTGCGCGCCGGCGTCGAATCCTACGACATCGAGTTGGATGTCACCGTCGGGTGCCCGAACGATGATCGTTTCTCCCGCGCGACGTTTCAGGCCGAGCATGACTGTTCCTCCCGTTGCGTTGGGCAACACGCCTCGAAGGCAGCGGACCGGCACGCGTCCGGCCACTCGCGAACCAGGAGCGGTACTCAATAAGTCATGCGAGGTAGGGCCTCTTTTTGAACATGGAGGCTCCGCAGTTTTGTGCACATCTCTTGAGCCGAAAATCCGGGGCGAGCAGAGCCGGTCGTCGAAGATGCGCGACTTGTGCCCTTATGTCGACTCTTCCGTCAAAGAGCCTCTGGCTATTCGACTGCTGGCGTTCCGGCGCGGTTCATGGCACCGCCGCTCTGACCTGCATCCACCTGATTGGTGTTCGGAACCTCGGTGCTGACCGACGCTGCATCTACAACCGATGCGCTGCTCGCGGCGCCCGCAGGCTGACCGGTACCGCTTGTCTGGCCGGATACACCCTGATCGGCCGGACTCGTCTCCTGGCCCGAAGCGTCGTTCTGGCGTCCCTTCGGTGAAGAAGGCTGAGCAGAACCATCACCCTGATGTCCGGGCGCCTCGACTGACTGACCCGGTGACGCCGGCCGGTGCTCCGCACCCGGAGCGGCCGCGGGCACATCTTTGTTACCGGCCTGTCCTGGAGCAGACTCAGACCATCCCGGACCGTCGCCATTCGGCGGCCCGGCCGGCACCGTGGGCACCGGCAACTCGTCCGGTGGTCCGACGCCAGCGCCGGGTGGTTCCTCGTTGGCCGGCTCCGGCGGCGTCATATCCGGCGGTCCAATCGGCGGATCAACCGCGGCTCCTGTGCCGCCACTGGACGGTAATGTCACATCCGGCGCAGGCGCCTCGAGATGCTTGGGCTCGCCGATGGGACTGGCAGCATTCGAGCTGCCCGCTTCTACTCCTGCCCCACCCACCGAGCCGTCATCAATCTCGTAAGCGCCCGTTGCGATGCCTTCCAATGGACCACCACCAGGCTGGAGCCCCGCATCATTCGAAAGATGCTTCTCATTCGTGCTCGGATTGCCCACGTCATTCGACAGGATAATCGGCGTCTGGTTCGACGAGGGCGTTTCGCTGGTCTGCACCGAAGGAGGCGTCTCCTGACCACCGATCGCGTCTTCGTTAACGACGGTCAGCATTTCGAGCACCTGGCGCAGCGGTTCCGGCACGTTTTGAAGGTCCGGCGTGGCGCCCGCTGCGTTTGCCAGCGCCGCCAGGACCGACGCACCGGCGACTCCAGCAGCCACACGACCCGCCGTGCGCTTGCGGGCCTGGGCTCGTCGCTGCGCCGCGACGTACTTGCCGCGCGCGACGGCGACCTGTTCCAGGAATGCCCGGCTGCCATCGGCCGGCTTCTCGGCCTGAGCCAGTTCGTACAGCTTCTGAATCAGCTCGAAAATCGCCTGAGTATCGGTTCGGGTGGCGGTCAGCTTGCCCGGTCCGGAGCCATTCGCCTCCGTGAGGCGGTCATATTCCTGAAGCTGCTGGATCAGAGGACGCAGGTAGTCTTCGCCCGGCCGGTAGCCCAGGATACCTTCCAGCTGATTCGCCATCTGCTCGAAGCTTCTGGTCATCGGCCGGCCCCCCTGGCTTCACTGCTGAGCTTCATGTGCTGCTTCAGGCTGGTGAGTGCCCGAGCCTCAAGGTAGTAGATCGAGCGCTGACTTTTGCCGAGCATCCCGGCGGCTTCACGAACGCTGAACCCAGCATAGTGCAGCAAACTCACCACCTCCTGCTGAGGCGGCGTTAGCTTTCCAAATGCCGATTGTAGGTCCAGCGTTTCAGGCAGATCGATCTCGAAGCCTAAAGGCACCTCTCCTGTGTCTCGATCAGTCCGGAGAATTGTGTATTCAAACTGGCGTCGCTGAGCCCGACGATGCTCTCGGAGCAGGTTCTGGCAGATGCCGAACAGCCAGGCAACCACGGGCTTACCATCGTATCGGTAGCTATCGATTCGGTTGAGAGCGCGAAGAAACACGTTGGCTGAGACGTCTTCCGCCTCCTCGCGCGAACCGAGTCGAACAAGGGCGTAGCGATAGAGCCGTTCGTGGTACATCGCGTAGACGCTCGCCCACGCCTCGATCGAGCGGGTCTTCAACTCCCGAGAGAGCACTAGCTCCCGGTCATCGAGCCCAGCCAGGCCATGGACGGCACGAGATACATCTGCCACTGGACCATCCCTGTCCATGAAGCCGCCCGAAATACGGAACAGCGCCGTCAAACTGGCAACCTGCGGGGACCACAGTGTAGCCGGGAACGGACGCGCCGTCACTGCCTTGGAAAGCGGACCCACCGCCCAGGAGTCTGCGTGACTCGAAGCGTGCGGACGATCAAAGTCATACGCCCAGGAGCAAGCAGAGTGCTCCTACCCGGCCGCAGCACGATTCCCCAACATGGCGGTCGACGGCGACTCGATAAGCTCGATCTCGGGCACGGCCTCCGCCACGGTGGCGAGCGACCGGTCCTGCCAGGCACCGCGCGTCACCAGCGTCAGATGCGCGAGGGCATCGCTGCCACTGCGCTACGGCTCTTCCTCGACCGCGGCTTCGATCGCGTCACCGTCGCCGAGGTAGCACGTGCTGCCGACGTTAGGCCTGGGCGAAAATCGAGATAGCGCAATGCAGGCTGTCAGGCAGGCGCCTCGCCGTAGAAGAAGCGCACGTCCCGGCTGAGGCCGTCGTCGTCGGTCTGAACGACTTCGAGCACGCGCACGCCGTCCTGCTTGCGGTAGATCATCGCGAAGCTCTCCGGCCCGAACAGGATGTCCTCGAGCTCAAAGTGGGAGTCCGGCGAGGCCGCGAAGCCCCGCTCGAAGTGCTTGCGTAGCTCGTCCTTGCCGTGCAGCCAGCCATCGGGACGCCCCCAGCGCTCAACCACGCTCGGGCCCTGGACTTCGACGTCATCCGTGTAATGCGCCATGATCGCGTCGAGGTCGTGGCTGTTCCACGCCGCTATCCAGGCTGCCACTTCGGCGCGAATCTGCTCCTTCGTCAGCATGTCACCGGCCTCGCGCTTTGCTCACGGGATCAGCAGGATCTTGCCGATGCTGCCGCGGCCTTCCAGCTCCCGATGCGCACCGGCTGCATCCTCCAGCGGGAACTCCTTGTGGATATGCACCTTGAGCTCGCCACGGCTTACCCAATCGAAGAGCTGCTGGGCGCGCTCGGCGCCGCTGCCGTCCGACAGCACGTAGTCCGGGCCGGTGTGATAGCTCAAATAGATCGACCCGAGTCCCCGCTGCGGCCAGTCGAGGTGTGCCGGCTCACCGCCGGTCTGGCCGTAGCAGACGAGGTGCCCCCGACGGGCGAGGCAGCGCAGGCTCTTCATCGCCGTCTCGCCGCCGATAGCATCGAACACAACGTTCACGCCTTTGCCGTCCGTGCGCTGCTTGATCTCCATCTCGAAGTCGGTGTCCGTGTAGTAGATCACCTCGTCCGCACCCAGGCTGCGCACAAACTCGGCCTTCTCCGGTGTCGAGACCGTCGTGTATACGTATGCTCCTCTGTGCTTCGCCATCTGGATGAGGTTCGACCCTACGCCGCCCGCACCGGCGTGGATCAGCACCTGCTCACCCGCCTCGATGGGTCGGGCGTCCTGCGTCAGGTACTGCGCCGTGCGCCCCTGGTTCAGCACGGCCGTGGCGAGCTTGATGTCGAAGCCCGGTGGCACGGTCACGAGGTCGGCGGCGGGGACGCTCATCAACTCCTTGTAGGTGCCTCGCCGGTGCTGCCCGGCGAACACCACCCGCTCGCCGACTTCGTGGTCCCTGACGTTTTCGCCCAGTTCGACAATCGTGCCGCCGCCCTCGTGGCCGGGGATGAGCGGCAGATTGCCGACGTAGCCGCCGCGACGGTACTGCGTGTCGCTGAAGTTCACGCCGATGACCTGCATCTCCACCAGCACGTCATCCGGCCCGGGGACAGGCGCTTCCGCGTCCTCGTAGGTCAGGACTTCGGGCCCACCGTGTTGGTGAACAACGATTGCTTTCATGCCCCCTCCGGTACCGTCGCGGCGTACGCAGGCGCCTACTTCACGCGGGCGAACTTCTGCATGCGCTGTCCGTTCAGCACCTCGGCGATGTAGATGGAGCCCTCGGAGTCGGTCCAGATGCCGTGGGGGCCCCAGAACTTGCCGGGGTCGTTGCTGCGCTCGCTGCCGTAGCTCCCGATGAACGTGCCGTCCAGGTTGAGGATGCTGAAGCGGTCGTCCAGCTCGGAGACGTACATCACCTCTTCGGTGGGGTCGACGTAGAGCTTGGTCGGGCGCGCCAGCCCGGTCCAGATGTCGAGATGGTTCAGCTCGAGGTCATAGACCTGGATGCGGTAGTTCTCGCGGTCGGAGACGTAGACACGGTCCTTGTGCACCCAGATGCCGTGCGGCGTGTGGTAAAGGTTCGGGCCGTTCTTCGTGCCCTTGAGGTCCTGCGCGTTGCCCGGCTCACCGATCGACTTCTTCAGCGTGCCGTCCGGTCCGAACCAGTGCACCCGAGAGTTGCGGTAGCCGTCCGAGACGTAAATGTCGCCGTTGGCGGCGATGCTGATGTCCGTCGGTCGGTGGAAGGGGCCACCACCGTAGGCGACGCCGTTGATGATCGGGATGCCACCGCCCGAGATGTTCGGGTCGTCCACCGGCTCACGGATCTCATCCGTCCAGCCCGTGTCGGAGGGCTGGTGGCGCTTGCCCAGGCTCAGGAGATGCCGGCCGCCCTGGTTGAACTTCGTGATCACGTGAGTATCGGTCTCGACGAAGTAGATGTCGTTGTTGTGCGGCGTGATGCAGACGCCGTGCGGGTACTCGAACAGCTCCTCGCCCCAGTGGTCGACCAGCTTGCCCGACCGGTCGAACACCATGTGGGGGTGCTCGGTGCGGGTGAATACGTGGACGTTGTCCTCGGAGTCGCAGGCAACGCCGGCGCACTGGCCCCACTGCCAGCCTTGCGGAAGTTGCCCCCAGCCCTCGACCAGCTCGTAAACCCGGTCGCCGACGTTAGCGATGATCTTCTCTCCGGTTGTCATCTCTCAGTCCTTCCTACTTGCGCCACAGGCGCTCAGAGGCGATGCGGGCGCCTTCCGACATGGCGGCAAGCTTGGCCCACACGATCTCTTCGTGGCCCACGCGGGAGCCGATGCCGCAGTCTGTACCGGTCTGGACGTTTTCGCGGCCGACACGCTCGGCGTAGTTCACGATGCGCTCCGCGATCATCTCCGGGTGCTCGACGAGGTCCGTTGCATGCGAGAGCACGCCCGGCATCAGCATCTTGCCCTCCGGCAGCTTCACCGTCTCCCAGACGTGGTACTCGTGCTCGTGCCGCACGTTCGCAGCTTCGATGCTGTACTGCTGGGCGTTGATCTTCAGCATGATGTCGGCGATGTGCTTGAGCTCGATGTCGTGCACGTGCGGGCGGTGGCCGGAGCCCCAGCAGGTGTGGAACCGCACCAGTTCCTCCGGGATGCCCTCCAGGGCATGGTTGATCACCTCGACCGAGAAGTTGAGGTACTTGCGCAGGTCTTCCACGCTCCAGTCCGGGTAGAACGACCACGTGGTGCAGAACTCCGGCTCGTCCACCTGGACGATGAGCCCGGCGTCCGTAATCGCCTTGTACTCGGTGCGAATCGCTTCGGCGACGGCCATCATGTAGTCCTCTTCCGAGGCGTAATGCTGATTGCGAATGCCGGCGCCGATGCTGAGCGGCCCGAGAGCGGCGATGTAGCCCTCGACGTCCTTGCCCTGGATCGCCGCCTTCAGGTTCTTGATGTCGGCGTCGACCATCGCCTGGCCCGTGTAGGTCAGCGGCCCCGTGCAGGCGCGGCCCTCGCGCGTGTTGGTCTGGCGCACCTCGCCGGGGGTGGCGAAGCCGGGACGCACCGGACCGCCGGAGCCGGCGAACCACAGGCCGGAGGTGAAGAAGCCGGGGAAGTCGCGCCGGTCACGCTCCGCCGTGCCGTAGCGTTTCGGCGGCTGCGACGGGTCCAGCGCCACGGTCTCGTACCCCGTCATGCGGTCCTGGACATAGCCGCCGTAGCTGCCGGCCTTGGCGTACTCGCCGTCGTTGACGATGTCGACGCCCAGCTCGATCTGCTTGTCGACGATGTACTGCACCGCCTTGGGCAGGCGCGCAGCGTACTCCGGGCTGAGCGAGCCTTCGCGTGAAAGGCCGCCGTCGATCAGCTCGTTGATGTAATCGGGGCGAGGGAGGTTACCAGCGTGAGATACGAGGATTCGGTCCGTGCTTCTTCTCATCTATAGGGGTCTCCTTGGCTGCCTTTCTGCTAGCGGT
Organism: uncultured Chloroflexia bacterium; assembly: GCA_963731765.1. Classification (GTDB taxonomy): domain Bacteria; phylum Chloroflexota; class Dehalococcoidia; order DSTF01; family WHTK01; genus WHTK01. Next base: position 52,334 of record CAVSWS010000022.1, on the reverse strand, counting down.
CCCTAAAGGACCATCTCGTGGAGGTCATCGGCGAGGAGCAATCGCGGTTCCGTGCGCTCCTGGACGTAGTCGACGCTGATACCGGGGGCGAGCTCGCGCAGCAGCAGCCCGTCCGGCGTTACGTCGATGTAAGCGAGGTCTGTAACGATCTTGGTCACGCATCCGGCTGCGGTCAGCGGATAGCTGCACTTCTCGAGGATCTTCGGTTCACCGTCCCGCGTAACGTGCTCCATGGCAACGATGAGCTCCGGCACGTCGGTGCAGAGGTCCATCGCACCGCCCATGCCGCCTGCCGCCATGTAGGGCGCCCACCAGTTCGCGAGGTCGCCGTTCGCGGCTACCTGCAGCCCGCCGAGAACGACAACATCGAGGTGGCCGCCGCGCGCCATCGTGAAGGCGGCGAAGCTATCGAATACGGCAGCGCCGGGGAGCGCCGTCACCGGCTGGCCCTGGGCGTTGTAGTAGTACCAGTGATACTCCTCGTCCGTCGGCTCCGGGCCGTAGCCCAGCAGGCCGTTCTCGGCGTGCAGCAGGACGCCGGAGTCGGGGCGGATGAAGTTCGAGACCTTCGTCGGAAGACCCATGCCGAGGTTGACGTATTGCCCCGGCTTCAGCAGCTGCGCCACCCGCAGGGCAACGAGGTCCTGGCTCAGCCCGACCTTGTCTTCCGTCTTCGGCACCTCGCGGCGGGCCCGCCGGGCCTTCTCTGCCTCCTCGTCCTGGGCGACGACTTCGGCGTCCCGCACGATCAGCCGGTCGATGAATATGCCGGGGATCTTTACGTCCTCCGGCGCGATGGAGCCGACCGGCACGATCTCATCCACCTCGGCGATCGTCACCTTGCTCGCCGCCGCCATCACCGGGTGGAAGTTCAACGTGGAGCCGATACCGGTGAGGTTACCCATCGCGTCGCCTTTCTCGGCCCGAATGAAGCCGAAGTCAGGACGCAGAGCCGTCTCGAGGATGTATTCACGGCCATCGATTGTGCGGCGTTCCTTGCCGTCCGCCACGACCGTCGCGATACCCACGGGCGAATAGAACGCCGGGATCCCGCCGGCGCCCGCTCGCAGGCGTTCCGTAAAGATGCCCTGCGGCGCCGGTTCGAACTCCAGCTCACCGCTACGGATCTGCTCTTCGCTCGCCGCGGCCCGCCGATACACCGAGCCGCCGAACGCACCGATGAACTTCTTTACCTGACGGTTCTCCGCCAGCGGCTGGTGGGGGAAGCCATTGGAGACGATGGTGAGGTTCTTCACTTCGGGGCGGTTCGCCAGGGCGGTACACAGCGTGACGGGCCGGTTGCGCACGGGACCAAAGCCACCGACGCACACCATCGCGCCGTCGAAAATGTCGGCCACCGCCTCGGCGGGCGTCTGGCAGATCTGCTTTGACGTCATGGCAGCCTCCTCACCACGTCTTCGGCAGGTCATGGACCTGCAGAACCCATGCCTGCTCCAGCCTGGGGAGCGCCTCCGCCATACCGATGCGGGTCAGTATCGCTTCGGCGTCGCCGCCCGGCTGTCGTGCCTCGCCGACGCGCATAGGCGTCATGGAGAGCCGGGCCGGCAATCCCGGTGCCGTAGTCTCACCGGTGCCCTCGACGTGCGCGGTGACGCTGAGGCCGCGCCGGCGCACATAATCGTCCGTCATCAACTCCGCGACGGGCACCAGCTCCTGGGCGCTTAACCCCTGCGCGCGGATGCGGCTCACCCACGTCGATGCCGTCTCGCCGGCGAAGCGCGACTCCAGCTCGGCCTCGATGCCCTCGCCGGAGGCCGAAACGCCGTTCAGGCCCTCGACCTTCGACAGCCTGTCGCGGTCCGCGTCGGGTACTGCCAGGAAGAACCAGCGGTCGCTCGCCTGGTAGAAGCGATTGAAGGGCCCCGTTCCCAGCGTGTAGTAGCCTCGAGGTTCGTCAGCCACGTAGCCCTTGAAGCTGAACATGTAAGGCGTCTGCTGGTAGGTCGCCGTCTGGCATAGCGAGGCGGAGACGTGTTGGCCGTCGCCGGTGCGCAGGCGGTGGAACAGCGCAAGCGCCGTCCCGAACGTCGCGAGACTACCGGTACCGATGTCGATCAGGTTGTAGGGCCCGAGTATGGCGGGCTTGACCAGGCGCTCCATGATGCCCGCGACGGCCTGACCCTGGCGCTCCCAACCCCGGCCGGAGGTCATGGGACCGCCGTAGCCGTACGCACTGCCTGAGGTGTAAACGATGTCCGGCCGGCGTACCCGCACGTCCTCATAGCCGATGCCGAGTCGGTCCGCGGTGCCCGGCGAGAGGTTCTCGACCAGCACGTCGGCATCCTCGATCAGCTTGAAGAACACCTGCTGCGCCTCGAAAGACTCGAGGTCGAGCAGCAGCGATTGCTTGCCGCGGTTCAGGTAGCCGCCCACGCCCGCCTTGGGCGCATTGATTTTCACCACGTCCGCCCCGAACTCGTACAGCAGCCGTCCGCAAGTCGGACCGGCCAGCGCCACGCAGGCGTCGACGACTCTGTAGCCCTGGAGTGGGTGCGCGATGTTCGGCTCCGGCCCGGCGCCATCCTGCTTCTTCGGAAGCGTGTCGAGCTCGGCCAGAATGGCGGCGCGGTCGGCATCCGGGAGGTGGCGCGGTCCCTGGACTTCGCCGGGGCTGCCCATCAGCTCGCAGGGCATACCGGCCATCCACGTCGGTCCCAGCTCGGGGTCCTCGAGCTCGACCACCGCCCTGATGTCGCGCGCATGCGGCGTGTCGATCCACTCCTGCACGCTGCGGCACCAGCCGATCGCGGCGCCGGCCTGATTGCCGATGCGCTCCCATTCCGCGGCCGTCTTCGTGAGGAACAGCTCCCTGAGCCGGGCATGCAGTTTCTTGTTGTTTTCCGGATCGTTGGCGTGCACAGGGTCGACGAAGTCCGGGCCCCAGTCCGTGATACCAGCCCCGTGCGCGAACCAGACGAGATGCCGCGCGCTCGAGGTGTCGAACTGGACGTATTTGCCGTCGGCGCACTCGAAGGCGCCGGCGCCGCGGCCGTGGATGCCGCGCGGTGGATGCAGACCGCGCTCCGTCACGTACGCGCCGGAGTGACCGATGAGCGTAAACATCGCGTCAAACAACGGCGCTTCGACGACCTGGCCTCGCCCGGTTCGCTCTCGCGCGATCAGCGCCATGACCGTTGCTGTGGCGCCCAGAAACGCCCCGAAGTTGGACGCCAGCGTAAGGGCGGAGTGGAACGGCCGGGACCAGTCCCAGTCCTCCGGCTCTTCACCCACGCGCGGGCTGCTGTTGTCCGTCGCGGCGTTGAGCACGCCTTCCCATGCCTGCATACCGGCCCGGGCGTCGTCCGGGGCGAATCCGGGCAGCGAGGTGTACACCAGCGCCGGGTTGCGCTGCGTCATGGCCTTCGGGCCCAGTCCGAGGCGGTCCATCACACCCGGCCGGAAGTTCTCGATGACGATGTCGGCCGTCTCGATCAGTCGAGTGGCGGTCTCTACGTCGGCCGGCGACTTCAGGTCCAGGGTGATGCGGCGCTTGCCCCGATTGAAGAAGGCATCGCTGTGATGCTTCCACGACGTATCGCCGGGACGGTCGACGTGAATCACGTCGGCGCCCTGGTCCGAAAGCATCACCGCCGCCAGCGGACCGGCGACGTGATGACCGAAATCGATAACCCGGATGCCTTCGAGTGCCCCTGCCATCTTCTAAGCCTCCGGCGGCAGCCAGCCCCACGGGTGCGGTCCCCATTCGGGCTCGATAACTTCGCCGCTCTTCACGGTCAGCACCGGCTTCATCGCCTTCTCACCCGTGAACTGCTTCTGCGTCGTGTCGATGAAGCTCCACTTGCCGTTTGCGACATCAAGAATCGTGACGTCGGCTTCCATGCCCGGCTTCAGGGCGCCAATCTCGTTCTGCAGGCCCAGTGCCTTCGCGGCGTTGGCGGTCGACATGCGCACCATGTCGCTCACCGTGTAGCCCGCCGCCATGAAGCGCCCCATACATTCCATGAGACTGTAGACGATGCGCCCTCGGCCGCCCGCCGTGAGGTCGCTGCTGATCGTGTCGGGGTAGAGCCCGATGTCCGCCTGCGTGCGACAGAGGTCGATGCCGAAGTTGCCGGCACCAAGCGCCGGGTCCAACACGACGCCGCGATTGCGGGCCTCCATCAGCTCCGGCACCGGCTGCGTTCGGGCCTCATCCGCCATGACGCCACCCGGGTTAGGCGTCGCAAGGTGCGTGAGGATATCACCGGGGTCGAAGGAGTTGAGGAGATACCGTGTCGCGGCAGAGGCTTTGTTGTAATCCTCCGCGCGCATGTCGCCGATGTGCACCATCAGCGGCAGGTGATGCTCGCGCGAGATCTCCTTGCACGCCTTCACCAGCTCTTCCGTCTGGTTCTGGGCGACAGGACCTACGAGGCGCAGCTTGAAGCCTTTGATCAGCCCAGGATTGTTCTCGATGCAGCTCGCGATCGCCTTGGGATCGACGTCCTCCATCGTGCGCACGTCCGCCCACCCCGGCATCGTGTGGGCGTAGCTGCCGACGTTCACAAACGTGACGATGCGCGTCTTCGCCCTCGGGATCACGTGATACCGCATGACGCCAATGTTGGCGATGCCGACGGAGCCGCAGTCCAGCACGGTCGTCACGCCGGAGCGCACACCGACCTGGTCCGGGTCGCAGCAGCCCATGCCGACGCCCGGAGTCGTGGCGCCGTAAGCAACGTGGGTGTGGATATCGATCAGGCCGGGCGTGACGTAGCGGTTGTCGCCCTTGACCTGGATCACCCGCTTCGCCTCGGTGGGGTCGATGTCCGGCTCCACCGCTGCGATCTTCGTCCCGTTGATCGCGATGTCCATCACGCCATCGATGTTCTGCCCCGGGTCGAGTACGTGTCCGCCCTTGATCAGCAGGTCGTAAGGCATGGAGTCACCTCTCTCAGCTCGTCATGGTTCCATTCGACGGCCACGCCACTTCCGGCCCGCTACCCATGAGGGGCGCGGACTGCGGAAGCGGCCTGGCAAGGCTACACCCGGGCCGTGAGGCTCTCCGGCGTCACGTTCTCGCGCTCCGTGACCTGCTTGATTACGAAGTCGAACGTGCCGTGCTTCGTGCCGTTGGCGTCCGTCGTGCAGCGTACGAGCAGGTCGGAGGAGTAGTAGTGGTCCTCCTCGTTGCCGGGCTCACCTTCGACGTAGAGCTGCGTGGTGATCGGGCTGCTGATGCCCTGGACCTTCACGTGCAGGTGCTTTGCCTCGCGCGGCTCGTAGCAGCCGGGGACGATCGTCGTGAACTCGTAGCGCCCCTCGGCGTCGCAGACCTGGTAGCCGTGGTAGCGATAACCCACCATGTCGTAGTTGCCGGCCGCGTCAGACGACCACAGGTTGACGACGGCGCCGGGGATCGGCTTGCCCTTCTCGTTCAGCACGCGGCCCGTAAGCACGAGCTCCGGCTTGTCGCCCGGCTCGAGCAGGTTCGAGCGGTTCGGCGCACCCAGCCGGAAGTACGGCCCCTCGATCTCACGCGGCGTCTGGGTCAGCTCGCCCGGCGCCGGCGGATCAGGTTGTCGCACCGTAGTGCCAGCCCGGTCTCCGCGAATAACTTCAGTTGCCATGTTTCCGCCTCCCTCTTGTATTTCGAACTATTCGACCCAGAGCTCTTCGGTTGCGATCCGTGCGCCTTCTGCCAGTGCCTGCAGTTTGGCCCACATCACGGAAGGATGCACCCGTTCGATCCTCGCTCCTTGCTGAAAGCCACAGTCCGTGCCGGCAATGACATTCTCCCTGCCGACGATCCTTGCGTACCGGATGATACGGTCTGCGACCAGGCGTGGGTGCTCCACCGAAATCGTGTGGTGCGTGACGACGCCGGGGATGAGTACTTTGCCTTCCGGCAGCTTGTTCTCTTCCCACACCCGCCACTCGTGCTCGTGCCGCACGTTTGCCGCCTCGATGGAGTAAGCGCCGGCGTTTACGCGCAGGATGAGGTCGATGATGTCTTCCAGCGGCGCATCCGAGACGTGGGGCGCATGCCAGCTGCCGTAGCACAGGTGATAGCGAATCCGGTCCTCCGGAATGCCTCGCAGGGCGTGGTTCAACGCGTCGATACGCGTGTTGGCCCACTTGCGATAGACCTCGGTTCCCTTCGCCATGAGATCGTCGTAGGCGTTGGCCAGCACTGCGTCGTCCACCTGGACCAGCAACCCTGCTTCATAGATCGCCAGGTACTCGTTGCGAAGGGCGTCCGCCAGGGCGTAGACGTACTCCTCGTCCGTCTTGTAGTACTCGTTCACGCCGTTGAACGCGGCGCTGGCGGGCGCTACGACCGGCAGGAAGGCCTCTTCGACCGCCGCGGTCTGCATCGCCGCTTTCAGGTTTTCGATGTCCCGCTTCATGCTGTGCGTGTCTGTGTAGACGATGGGCTCGACGCACACGTCGGCGCCGCGCCACCGCCGCCGCGCATTCCCACCCGACTCAGCTTCGAAGTACTCGGCGAACCGCTCGGCGTCCTGGCCCGTGTAGTTGATCGCCATGTCACGCTCGGCGTCGTGCTTGAAGCCCGAGACCCGCTCGTTGATGTAGGTGCCCCAGCTGGACTTCGAGTACTCGCCGTCGTCGACGACGTCCACACCCGCCGCGGCCTGCTTCTGGACGACGTCCGAGACGGCGTCGCGCAAAGCGGCTTCGTAGGCATCGCGGTCCGCCTGGCTTCCCTGGCGGCTCGACAGCGCCTGATCGGCGAGGCCTGCCGGCCGGATCAGACTGCCTGCGTGGGTGGTCAGGATGCGATTCTCGCTGCGCTTCATTCCATTTCTCTTCTAACTAGACACTCGTGGTCGCGGCTGCGGGGAGCGGGTACTCGTCTGCATTGAAAACGTACCCCGCCAGGCTGAAGTCCAGCCGCGGGGGCGCAAAGATGTCGGCCAGGCAGTTGCGTTCGGCCATGCCCTGGCTGGTATGGATTACCTGCACCGGCATGATCGTCAGGCCCGGTGGGTCCACGGTCAGACGCTGATCCTCACGCCAGGACGTGAAGTCGGCATCCCATGGATAACGCAGGTGGTGCACATACCGGCCCCAGAGCTCGAGCGAACCTTGCTCGAAGTCATCGTGGCTGTGCGGCGTGAAGCGCTTGAGGTCTCTGGCCGGGCCGCCGGGATGCCCTTCCCAGTTCAGCATGATGTTCCGGCTGCGGATGATCTTGCGCGCGCCCTGCGGAATATCGGCGTACTGGTAAATGCGTAGCTTGTAGCCATCCACCGGTTCCGGCCAAAGCTCGAACGGCGCGACGTTATCTCGCGGCGTGTCGTACGAGGACCAGTTCAGGATGGCGTCCTTGAGCGACACCGGCACCGGCGCGAACACGCGAAAGACAACGGCGTCTGTCCTGGCCCTGATTACGCTGTCGCCAGGTGGCACGATAGCGACCGCATCGGCGTGCGCCTCGCCCGACCCAGCGGCGGTTTCGAGACCAACGCTGCCTTCGACAACACCGACCACGTACTCATAGTCAGGGTCGCTCCAGCTAAGCTCATCCCCTGCCTGCAGGACCGAGTAGCCCACGGCGAAGTTCTGGGCACGCGCATACCAGGTGGCTGGCTCAGTGTTTCCGCGAGCGTTGGCCTCAACGAACCGTACGGTCTCGACCTCATACGTGGGCATTCATTCCTGCCTTACTGCCTTGTAGTGCCGGGCAAGTGCCAGCGCGTCACTGATTCGCCTCACTTTTCGACAGATCAACCGCCATCTGATAGAGATTCTTGAAGGTGTCGACCAGCGTCTCACGCGCTTGTGGCGCCAGGTTGGAATCGCTGGATAGACTGGCTTCGATCACGGTCATGGGGGAACTGGCGTTGGCCGAAAGCTCCGACAGGTAACTCAGGAGCGAAGCCTCAGCCTTCCCGTTCTTCCTCGAACCCAGCGCAGCCTCCGTATCCGGACCACCGAGCAACCTGAGCAGCAACCGCCCGACATCCAGCGCCAGCTCGCGCGACGTTGCCTCGGCTGCCAGCTCCGATTGCCACCAGATCAGGACGGTATGCATCAAGGCTGCAGCCAGCATCGGATCGATGTCCTTCCTCAGGTCGTTCATTTCCATGGCGACACGGATCGAAGTTTCGATGCGGTCACGCCCGTAGCGAATGAACTCATCGTGGGTCGGACGCAACTCTGCATCGTGCTGACCGGCATCGATCATCTGGACCACGAATCGGGCTGACGAGTTTGCCGGGTCGAGAAACGTATTCACGAGGTCCACCAGGTCGCCCATGCCGTACAGCAGATGCCGCTGGCGCAGGACATCGAGGAAGTCGTCGGAGATTTCGAGCAACGCCGAATCGATCAGTTCCTTCCGCGTCCTGAAGTAATACGCGATGGTCGCATGGCTGACCTGTGCCCGCTCCCCCACCTTGCGCAGGGTGAGCCGCTCGACGCCGTCCTCCGTAATGCACGCCCTGGCGGCCTCGATAATCTGGCGCCGTCGCTGAGTCGCCACGGTGATATCGAGGTCTCGAGTACTGGACTGCAAGAGCCGCTCTCCTGATTCAAGGCGCCCTCGCTGGCGCACTATTTCGTGAAGGCTTCGGCCGAGGGAATCTACACCTGTCCGTTAATTCATTAAATAATTCAATTCGATTGCCGCTTAAGTCTATTGACATGGCGGCGGAGCAACCGTAGCCTACCACCCGTTCCGGCCAGATGGTCAAGCCTTCTACCAACTGGTCAGGCGAAGGTTAGAAATGTCAGCCGGCTTTGGCAAGCAGTCGATTTGAAGGCAAGGGAGGACACAGTGCTGAACTACTGGGACAAGGTTCTCACCAGGCGGGTGACCCGGCGACGTGCGCTTGGCGCTTCGGCCCTCACAGCCGGCGCGGCGGCCTTCCTGGCTGCATGCGGCAGCGGCGATGACGACGATTCCTCGTCATCCGGCTCTTCGTCCAGCGGATCGAGCGGCAGCTCCGGCGGCGCCAAGGTGGGCACCGACAACATTCAGCAGGGTTACCTGAAGCAGAACGCCGGCCCCGGCAAGACCGGCGGCACCATGGGCTTCATCTACACGGACTCGCCCAACCTGGACATCCTCACCAATGCCCTCGAGTACGCGGGCATGAGCGGTCAGTACGTGTACGACCACATGCTATCCAGTCGCAGCAACGCCAACGCGCCCTACGTCCTGGAAGCAGCCCAATCTATCGAACAACCCGATGACACGACCATTATCTTCAAGCTTCGCGAAGGGATGACCTACCACAACATCCCGCCCGTCAACGGTCGCGCGGTCAAAGCCCAGGACGTCGTCGCCGTGCAGGAGCACGTGAAGACGCTGACCGGCGCAGAGAACGCCTTCCAGAACGACATCCTCGACCACGCCGAAGCGCCTGACGACCTCACGGTCGTCTACCACCTGAAGCAGCCGACGGCCTACCTGTTCACGTCGCGTATGCTCGGCCACCCCGGTCCGCAGGCGATCATCCCGCCCGAGACTTTCGACAACCTGGCGACGGCAAAGCAGGTGGGCAGCGGTCCCTTCATGCTGGACGACTGGGTGATCAGCACCCGCTACCACTACACGAAGTTCGACAAGTACCACGGCCGCGGCAAGCCGGGCACGCTGCCCTACCGCGACGCGACCGACGTCTTCATCCTGGTCGACGATGCGCCACGACAGGCTGCATTCACCAGCGGTCAGGTGCACTACTACACACCCGCCGCTGGCGCGTTCGAGGAAACCAAGAAGAACCTCGGCGCCCAGGCCACGCCTGTCGAGTTCGTCTCTCTGCAGCCGTACACCTGGAACTTCGGCATGCAGAAGGGGCGCGGTCCCTGGGCGGACCCGAACGACACCCGCATGCGCGAGGCGGCCTACCGCGCGACCGACAAGCAGCAAATGATCGAGCTGCGCTACAACGGCGCCGCCGTCGAGACCACCGGCGTGCTCGCGATGGGCCAGGCCAAGGAGTACCTCCTGGACGCCGCGGACACAGACCAGTATTTCAAGTACGACCCGGAAGCGGCGAAGAAGCTCCTGGACGCAGTAGGCTGGGACTCCAACCGCGAGACTCGTTTGCGAAATCATCGGCACCCAGAACCAGTCCGGCGCCGAGATCCTGGCTCAGCAGTGGGCCAAGGTCGGCATCAAGATGCGCATCGAGGTCGTCAACGCCGGCGAGTTCCTGCCCCGCAGCAACCGCGGTGAATACGACGTCTTCCACGGCAGTCACCCGCAGTACGACAGCCCCCAGGCACCGTTCCAGCAGAACCACTCCGATAGCAAGCTTGCCTTCGGCGGCACCGCTCTGGGCCTGCCGGAAATCGACGACATGATCGACAAGGCGGAGCACACGATCGACTTCGAAGAAAACGCGAAGCTCGTTCGTGATATCCAGATCGAGCTTCTCAAGCGCTACACGCCTTACTACAACATCCTCACGCCACTTAACCAGCAGTTCGTCAACAGCAAGATCGTGAACTTCGAGATCGAGTCCTCGAACACATCGATGCATCGAGCTGATGCGTGGTTTAACGCCTAGGTGTCCTGGCGAGACCACGGGGGAGCCTGACCCCTCCTCCGTGGTCTCTGAATAGAGCAACGTTCTAGTAGGTCGGAGTTAGCAAGTGAGCGTGTATCTGACCCGAAGGTGCATTGGCTTCTTATTGAACCTGGTTCTGGTTTCAATATTCGTCTTTATGCTCCTCCGCCTGGTACCGGGCGATGCCGCCGCCAACATTCTCGGCCAGGAGGCAACGCAGGAGAGTCTGACCAAGTTCCGGGAAGCCCACGGCCTGAACGGATCGTTTCTGGAGCAGTACTGGCGATGGGCCAGCGGCATCCTGCAGGGCGACTTCGGCAAGTCGCTCTGGAGCCACACGAGTGTAACCTCGACCTTCTTCGATAGACTTCCCATCACGCTCGAAATCGTCGTGCTCAGCTTCCTCTTCACGCTGTTCGTGGGCATCATGTTCGGCATCATCTCTGCCCTGAAGCAGGACACCTTCACGGATGCCGGCGTTCGGTCGTTCGCGGTCTTCGGACTGGCAGTACCGAACTTCCTGATCCTCACGCTGCTCCTGATCATCCCTTCGCGCGCCTTTGGCTACGCGCCGCCCTTCGGTGCGACAAATGTGTTCGCGAGTCCGCTGGACAACCTCCGGCTCTTCGTCCCGCCCACGCTGCTGCTTTCGTTGAGCACGTCCGCCGTACTCATGCGCTTCACGCGGTCCGGCTTCCTCGAGGTGCTACGCCAGGACTACATCCGCACAGCCCGAGCAAAGGGGCTGCAGGAGAACGTGGTGATCATGCGCCACGCCTTCCGAAACGCCTTGCCACCCGTGCTCACCCTGGCTGGACTGCAGCTGGGCGGTCTCCTGAGCGGCTCGATCATCCTCGAAAGAGTCATGGGCCTGCCGGGACTCGGCGTCTGGACCCTCGATGCCATCGGCAACAAGGACACGCCGGTCGTCATGATCGTCTCGCTGTACACCGCCGTCGTGCTGATGACGATTAACCTCGCGATCGATATCGCCTACGGGCTTATCGATCCGCGCATCCGCTTCTCGTAGCTCCCCTCAGAGCAGAAAGAGACCCCGACATGAGCAACGAGATCACTTCGATTCCGGCAACCGTCCAGCCACAGGATTCCGGCGAGCTCGAGTATGTAGAGTACCGATCATTCCGGCGGCGGCTGGCCCTGGCCTGGTCGCCGTGGCGACAACGTCCGCTGGGCGTCCTGGGCGCAGTGATCATCGTGGCGGCGTTCCTGACCGCGTTCCTCGCCCCGCTTATCGCGCCGTACAACCCCAACGACTTCGTTGGCGGTCGCCTCGATTCGCCCAACAGTCAGTTCCTGCTTGGGACAAATACGCTGGGCCAGGACGTTCTCTCACGCACCATCTACGGCGCACAGGTCTCACTGTCGGTCGCACTGACTTCGACGGTTGTTGGCGTAGGGCTCGGCACCTTCCTCGGCGTCCTGTCCGCCTATTACGGCGGCTGGATAGACATGATCGTGCAGCGCGTCATGGAGGTGCTTGCGGCTTTCCCCGGCCTGGTGCTGGTGCTCATGGTGATCGCCGCACTCGGTAAGGCATCCGGTGCGCGGGAGGGCAACTTCCTCGTACTGAGCTGGGACTTGCGTACCCTGTCCGCGGCCATCGCCCTTGGCCTGATTTACGGCGTCATGCGCGTCATCCGATCCGCGGTGTTGAAAGAGCGAGAGCTTCTCTACGTGGAAGCCGCCAAAGTGTCGGGGGCCAGCTCGACTCGCATCATGTTCCGGCACATCCTGCCCAACGTGTTCCCTTACGTGGTAGTCACCTTCAGCTCCATCATCGGGTTCATCATCCTGGTGGAGGCGGGCATCTCTTTCCTGGGCTACGGCGTGTCGGTCGGGACGCCCTCGTGGGGGCTTGACCTCTCCGGCGGCAACCGGGACTACTTCCTCACCGCGCCCTGGGTCATGCTGGGCCCCGGTATCGCCCTGACCTTGACCGTCATGGGCTTCAACTTCCTTGGAGACACCCTGCGCGACATTCTCGACCCGCGGCTACGCGGCTCGCGCTAGCGTCACGCACCAGCTAGAAAAGTACGGAATGAGAAAGAAGATCAGCGTGATTTCCCTCGGTGTCGCCGACCTCGAAAGGTCCCGGCGCTTCTATCAGGAAGGCCTCGGCCTGGAGCCGAGACCCGAAAGCAGCGAGCGAGCCGTCTTCTTTCAGCTGGAAGGCGCCTGGCTGTCGCTGTTTACGCGAGAGAAGCTTGCCCAGCTGGCGCACGTCGACCCGAAGCGGCTCCGGCTTCCAGGGCGTCGTCATCTCCCACAACGTCGCATCCGCCGAGGAGGTCGACAACGTCCTCAAGCAGGCGACCGACGCGGGTGGCACGCTGGCGGTCCCTCCCGAGGACGGCAACAACAACCGCATAGGCTACTTCGCCGATCCGGACGGCTACCTCTGGGAAGTCGCCTACACGCCGCGGTGGGCTGAGCTCACAAACTAGATCGGTGGACGCTGTGGATAACCCCAAAGTGGTCGTGGTAACCGGCTCCAGCAGCGGCTTCGGCGAGCTGATCGTCAAGACGCTCGCCCGGTCCGGGCACACCGTCTTCGCCACGATGCGCGCCGTTGGGACCCGCAACGCGGAAGCTGCCCGGGCGCTCGAAGCCTGGGCTACAGACGAAGGCGGCCTTGACCTGCGCGTCCTGGAGATGGACGTCGCCGATGACGCTTCGGTCACAGCGGCCGTAGCGCACATCCTCGAGACCACCGGCAGGATCGACGTGGTGGTCAACAACGCCGGCATCGCTGCAGCTGGGCCACTCGAGGCCTTCGACCTGGACCAGATGCACGAGCTGTACGAGATCAACGTCTTCGGTCCGGTGCGCGTGGACAAGGCCGTTCTGCCCCAGATGCGCTCCCGGCGTTCCGGGCTGCTGATTCACGTCACCAGCACGCTCGGACGCATCCTGCCGAAGTCCGGCGGCCTCTACCCGGCCAGCAAGTGGGCCGCGGAGGGTCTGGCCGAAACGCTCCACTATCAGCTCCAGCCGTTTGACGTCGACGTCGTCATCCTGGAGCCGGGTTCCTTCCCCACGCCGGCCATCTCGCGCGGTCTGCGACCCAATGACACGGACGTCGTCGAGCAGTACGCCGGCGTTGCGCCGACAACTCGCCGTGCTGTCGAGCCTTCGCCGGACTACAAGCTGCCGGACCCGCAGGAAATCGCCGACGAAGTCGAGCGGCTCATCGAGCTGCCACCAGGAAAGCGACCGTTGCGCACCGTCGTCGGGCCCATCTTCACCACCGGCGTCGCGGAGTACAACGCCATCTACGAGAAGGCGCGCGATGAGCTCGTCGCCTCACTGCGCCGCCCCGATCAAGCGATCGTCTGGGGCCGGTAGCTTCCAGCCAGGATACGGACACAAGTAAGCGAGGACGGAACAGGCTGTTCCGTCCTCGCTTGTAGCCATTTACGACCCCTTCGCCGCGCTCAGCGTTCTCGTGAGCAGTACCGCGAGCCGAGGAAGTGACCGCCCCAAAGCGGCGCAATTGGGCACAGATTCAGTGCGCCTGTGACCATCATCAGCATCCCGGCCCCGCCGGCTGCGAATCTCGCCGGGCCGCCGATGCGCCCGAAACTCGCGAGTACCAGTACCATCCCTACCAGCATCCGGGCGTATCGACCCGCCGAAGAAGCCACCGCACGTTCGATAGGTGTGCCTTGCTCAGTTGTCATCTCGATTTCCCTTTCCCCTTCTAGTGCGCGAATCGCACGTCCGGTAGCACCCGGTCCACCGCCGCCGGCAACCACCACGCTGCGCGGCCGACGATGTGCAGGACTGCGGGGACCAGCACCAAACGGACCACGAAGGCGTCCAGCAGCACCGCTGTGCCGAGAATCAGGCCCATCTCCTTCATAGGCAGCGTGCCCGCAATCGCGAAGGTGAAGAACACGGCCACCATGACGCCCGCCGCCGCGATGATCGGCCGGCCCGTGTGGGCCAGAGCGCCTTCGACCGCCTCATTCGGGTCGCCGGAGCGCTCGAAGTGCTCGCGCGCCGAGGCCAGCAAGAACACCGTGTAGTCCATTGATATCGCAAACACGAGGGCGAAGAAGAACAGGGGCGCCCACGAAGTCAGGTAGCCCTGGCTCTCGAAGCCCATGAGGCTAGACGCCCAGCCGTGTTGGAACGCCAGGGAACCGACGCCGAACGCCGCGCCCACGGACAGCAGGTTAAAGAGCACACCGGCAAACGCGATGAACACGGCCTGCAGGGCGAACAGCAGCAACACGAACCCCAGCAGCAGGACGGTGCCGATGACGATCGGCGCACGTGCCCGCAGCATCTGGTCCAGGTCGTAGTTCTCCGCCACGGGACCGCCGACGAGCACGCCGGAAGGCAGCTCGTCTCGCAGGGTCGAGATCAGGGCGTGCGACGCCGTGCTCGACGGGTCGGACGTTGCGATGGCCGTAATCAGCGTCGAGCCGTTGGCGCCCTGCTGGGCCGGGAACACCGCTGCCACGCCGTCGGTTGCCGCGATGGCATCGGAGACGCTGGTCGCATCGGCTCCCGCGGGGACCACGATCTGGATCGGCCCCGGACCACCCGGCCCGAACGCCGACGCCAGCATGTCGTAGCCCGCCCGCGCCTGCTGGTCCGCCGGCAGAACGCTGATACTCGGCATACCGGTTTTCAGGCTGAGAACGGGCGCGGCCAGCACCAGGAGCAGCGCCGCCGCGCCGACCGCGAAGGCGACCGCACGCTTCTCGATGCGGCGAGCGAAGGCTGCCCACCACGGGCTGCGGTGCTCACCGGCCGAGTGCCACGGCAGCGCGAAGCGATTCACGCCGGGGCCAAGGATTGCCGGCAGCAGGGTCAGTGCAGCCAGGAGCACGAAGCCCACCGAGAGCATCATGCCTGCTGCCATGGAGCGAAACGCCGGGATCGGCACCAGCAACACCGCCGACAGGCTGATCAGCACGGTCAGCCCGCTGAACAGCACCGCCTTGCCTGCCGTATCCATCGTGGCGCCCACAGCCCCGTTGACGTCGTCCGGCGTCGCGTGGAGCGCAGCCCGGAAGCGCGTGACGATGAACAGGGCGTAGTCGATGCCCAGGGCGAGCGCGAACATCATGGCGAAGTTCAGGGTCCAGATCGAAAGGTCTGTCACCCGCGTGATGCCGTAGAGAATGCCCATCGAGACTGCCAGGCCACCCGCCGTCAGCAGCAACGGCAGACCCGCCGCGGCCAGCGTGCCAAACGCGAGCACCAGAATGACGGCGGTCACCGGCCACGTGATGATCTCGGCCTTCATCATGCCGTCGCGGTTGACCGCGTTAAAGTCGGCCCAGAAGGCAGGCGATCCCGTCAGCGCGACGTCGATGCCGTTCCCGTTCAGCTTCTCGATCTCCGGTGCGACGCGCTCAGCAGCCCGGACCGCTTCCGTCGGATTGACGAGCGAACCGGCCTGAAGCATGACCGTGTGGCCATCCTGACTGGGCTGGGGCGTTGCGGCCGGGGAAAGAGCGCCTTCAGCGGCGAGAATCCCCGTCGCCGAATCGATCGTCTGCTGAAACTGCGGGTCGTTGACCGTCAGCGTGTCGCTGTGCACGACCACAACGGCCGACTGCGATGAGAAGCCGCCGAATTCGCTCTCGATCAGCTGGCGAGCTGCGAGCGAATCGCTGCCGTTGACCTCCCACATCGCCCCGGAGAGCGCATGCTCCAGACGAGGCGCGAAGAAGCCCAGGCCGATCGCGAGCACCGCCCAGGACAGCATGACGGAGAGTTTGTGGCGATGCGCGACACGGCCAAGCCTTGCCAGGGGTGCGGAACGCATAGAATCACTCCTTAACTATGTAACGATGAATATGACAGACGACAACTGTTGTGAGGCTGCTCTCGCAGTGAACGGGGGTCAGGCGATGGCGAAGGTCCGTGCTTCTTCAGCTGCCTGGAGCTTCAGGCGATCGCAGACGATGTCGCAGAGCTGGAGGATCGTCGGGTCAGTGACGCTGTAGTAAGCCGCCGTACCTGCAGCCCTGCGAACTACGATGCCCGCTTCGTGCAGCGTGCGCAGGTGCTTGCTGACGTTGGCCTGGCTGGCGCCGTCCAGCGCCGCGCAGATCTCGCCTACGTTCATTTCCCCGCGCTCCAGAAGCGAATGGAGGATTGAAAGGCGTGTGGCGTCTCCCAGCACACGAAAGCGCTCGGCTACATGCTCGACGAGGGATTCAGGTATCAGTTTGGGCATGGAGAGACTATATAACTACAAAACGATGAAGTCAAGTAATAGCGGCATCGTCCACTGAACCCCTGCGAGAATCCTTCAGGCGCTGCCGGCCGCAGGACGCCCCTCGGCCTCGGGCACACCCTGCGACGGCCGGCATTCGCCGCGCTTCGAGCGGAGCCAGAGCACCTCGATGCCGGCCGCTACGGCCACGATCAGTACCAGCACGCCGACCGCCGGCAGATTCGACCTCGCGGTGTCTTCTAGCAGCACGGCGACCGCCGCAAGGCACCCAAACACGCCGAGGCCGCACACCCACCGCGACGCACCGATCTCGCGCGCCTGACGCCATCCCGCCGCGTTCACTGCGGCGAAGATGAACAAAAAGCTGGCGCTGGCGATACTCGAAATCGAGCTCAGGTCCAGCACGTTCGCCAGGACAAGTGAGCTCGAAGCCGTGAGTAGCAAGCCTACGGGCTGATTCCACACGTTGCGCTCGAGCGAGGGTGGCAGTTCCCCTTCCATCGCCACCGAGTAGCTCAGCCTTGCCGCGCCGTACAGAGTCGCGTTGATCGCCGAGAACGTCGCGAGCAACGCGGACGCCGCGACAACCCGGAAGCCCGCATCGCCGAGCGTTGGTTTGGCCGCCTCGGCAAGAGCAAAGTCGGCGGCGGATGCGAGCGTACTCGGAGAGAGTGACCCCACCGTTACGGCGGCGATCATGACGTAGAGCACCAAGACGATGCCTACAGAGCCAAAGAAAGCACGTGGCAGCGTCACAGCAGGCCGGACGATGTCTTCCGCGGCGTTCGCGATCAGTTCGAAGCCCTCATACGCGACAAAGATCAGCATGCCGGCGGCCGCCACCGTCGAAATCGGCGGCCACCCGGCCGGGTCGATACGGCTGCTTGAGATCGACCCGGAGCCGGCGATGCCAACGACTATGAGCAGGACAAGCTTGATGCCCACAACCGCCGTCTCGGTTCGAGCCACGATCGAAGCGCTCAGCAGGTTTACGAGCGTGGGCCCGAGAATCGCGGCGCTGATCAGCGCATGCATCACCACAGGCGAGACCGCGTTCGTGCTGATGAAGGTGGCGGCGTAGTTGGCGAACGCCACCGCGTAGAGCGATAGCGTGACCAGGTAGGCCATCCACAACAGGTTATTCAGTGTGCCCGTGGCGAGTCCGACCGCAAACGCCCGGTCCAGGAAAATGACGGTGCCACCCCGGCTTGGATACGCGACGGAGAGGCGGGCGTAGGAGTAAGCCGTTAGCAGGGCCACGACACCAGCGATGGCGAATGCCAGCGGCGCGGCACCCCTCGCCTCCGTCGCAACGACACCTAGCACGGCGAAGATGCCACCACCCACCATGCCGCCGATGCCGATCGCGATGGCCCCGAGCAGACCCACCGACCGTCTTTCCATCACGTGATTATGCAACCCGAGGAAGCGGCTCGGCGTCCCGGGCCAGGTTGGCGCCAATCAGAGCACTACGCCGATGTCTGTGCGAGCCTCACAACGCCCCGACTACCCGAGGCTACGCGCCGTCAGTGCGCGGCGTGCTCCGCTTCGCGCATGTCCGAGTGCTCGATCTGGAAGGTGCTGTGCTCGATGTCGAAATGCTCGGACAGGCAGGCGCGCAGCTCGTCCAGCACCGCCGAGCTCCTGACCGTGTCCCCAACCACGACGTGGGCCGACATGACGTCCACGCCGCTGGTGAGACTCCAAACGTGCAGGTCGTGCACGCTCAGCACGCCATGGCATGCAGGATATGGTCCCGCACGTGGTCCAGGTTGACGTGGGAGGGGGCGCCTTCGAGGAGGATATGAAGCGCGTCCGACACCAGCTTCCAGGCCCGCGGCACGACGAAAATGCCGATGAGAATCGATGCGATCGCGTCCACCTGCTCGAAGCCCGTCGTGAGAATGACGATGCCGGCGACGATCACGCCCAGGGAACCCAGCAGGTCGCTGACCACTTCGAGGAAGGCACCCTTCATGTTGATGCTGGACTTCTGGCCCTCGAACAGCAGGAACGCCGACACGATATTGACCACCAGGCCAATCGACGCCACCACGAGCATCTCGCCGCCCAGCACCTCATGCGAGTTGTTTATGCGCTGGTAGGCTTCCCAGACGATGTAAGCGCCAATGCCGATCAGAAGCAGCCCGTTGAGCAGCGCCGCCAGGATCTCCAGCCGGTAGTATCCGTAGGTCTTCTCGGAGGTGGCGGGCCGGCTTCCCACCCAGATCGCCGCGAGCGCCATGGCCACACCGAACACATCGGTCACCATGTGGCCTGCATCCGCGATCAGCGCAAGGCTTCCCGTGAGCACGCCGCCAACGATTTCGACAACGGTATAGCTGGCCGTGAGAAGCAACACGAGGCGCAAACGGCTGACGCTGGACTGCGCGGCGGAATGCGTATGCCCTTCGTGCATATCATCATTCTTAGGCCGCACAGTTTGCTTTCGCAAGTCATTTAGAAAACTCGCGATAAACGATGGCCCAAATTCATCGGCTAATTGAGACGCGATATCGAGACTAGAATGCTGGTGTTGAGACTGGCTCTCTTTTGAGTCTCTAACTGAGACTGCTTATCATGCAGTCCCACCTCATGCGCCAATGGGCCAAACGTCAAAGCCGAGGCGACCGAACACAGAACCGCCCGACTCCTTCGAGTCGGGCGGCAGCTTCGTCTTTGTGACGGTTGGGACTACGCCTGGTCCAGCGCTACGGGCTCGGTGGCACCCTCGGGCACCTTCGGCCAGCGAAGCACTTTGCGAAGCGCACCACCCAGCATCTTCTCCTTGTCGGAGGCCGATAGCTCGTTGGTGTCACGCAGGTAGTTCAACACGTCGCTGTAGTACCACCACTGGCTGAACGGCTGCTGGTTGAAGTAGCGCATTCGCGTGTAATCGCTTCCCCAGAACAGGCGGTCGGGCGAGAAGGCGTCGATGATCTGGTGCAGGTACGGCCAGACATCGTTGTACGGGTACTTCTCGTTAGAGAGCGTCGGCGCGCCGCAGAACTTCACGTGGACGTTGGGATACTTCGCCAGCGCGAGGAGGTTCGGCAGCTTCTCCCACGATGCCGTCTCCTTCGGCGACACCGGCGACTGCGCCAGGCCCAGGTGGTCGATGACGATTGTCAGGCCGGGGTGCGCCTGGATCACCGGCTCCATCAGGTTGGCCTGACCGTGGGTGGAGAAGAACAGCGGCACGTTGTACTGCTCGCAGTAGGTGTAAAGGCGCTCGAACTCGCCGTTGACGAACTCGGGCCGGATCTCGGCCGTGGAAGGGTTGCCAGGGCTGTTGCGGATGGCGACGTTTCCGGGGCGCTTGCGGTGGTTCGCCACGCGCTCCTCCAGGTCGTCGTCATTGCGATAGGCGTCGAAAGGCACGGCGCCGCCGAAGCGGTCCGGGTAGCGCTGAGTGGCGGCGTCGCAGAATTCCTGGCTCGCGAAGCAGAGCGCGGCATCGATGCCGACGCTATCGATCGCCTCGCGGGCCAACTCGACGTTGACCAGCAGCTGCGTCTCGGCGTCGTACTTCTCCGGGTCAAGCCGCTTCGGCGGCCGCGGCTCGTGGATCTGGCAGTCGACAATCTCCATGCATTTCCTCCAGTCACTCAACGGCGCGGGACAGGCCATGCTACCACTGTTCCCGGCGCCGCAGACGAGAGCGCCCGGAGTCAAATTTGACGACGATCAACGCCGTCGAGGCCTCAGAGCTTGCGGTGAAAGATCAGCGCGAGGAGCTGCTCCACGATCTGCGTCGGCGGCGCGGCGACCGGGTCCAGCACCTCAGTACCGTAGCGCTCGGCAGCCGCATCGGGCTCCTGGTAGCCCTTGAGGAAGAGGAAGCTCGATTGGGGGTAGGCCTTGAAGACGGGCACGAACTTCTCGGCGCGCGCAGTGCAGCTTCACGTGGCTGGTTGATGAAGTGCGCGGGAGCCGCTTGTCACTCTCGCAGTCGGGACGCAGGCTCCCGTGCAGGCCGGCAGAATGACGCAGTCCCAGTCCGGCATGGCGGCAAATCAGGTGCGGACAGCAGCTGCATTCGATGGGTCATCCTCGTTGACGGACGTCCCACGAGTCGGCATCCGGAGCCATGGCACGGCCGGGTCCGCCCACACAAACAGCACCGCGAGAGCGAGGTAGGAGAAAATCTCGACCTCAGCGGTGAACTGGATCGTCAGGTGGAACACGACTGCTACCGCAATGGCGAATCGCCGCGTCCTTCTCCACCACAGTCCACCCGCAATGAACAGTTCTGTGCCGATGATCAACTTCGCCGCAAAGGTATGGAAAGACCGCTCCAGGAGGAGATCAGTAGCGAAAGACGGCAAGAGAGAGGCGCGCACTGCTGCCTCCTGGGCGACCATGCGACCCCATGTGACAGTACCGCTGAACCAGTCCGGGTCGAGAAGCTTGCTCATTCCCGACGCGCCGTACACGGCGGCGCACTCGAAGCGAAGCAGCCAGAGTGGCCATGCCGCGCTGGTCTGGTCCCCGCCGTCCTGCCCTCGCCGTCTTCGCAACCACGAATCGACCGACAGCGTCCGTCCGCATGGCGCCGCGGCGAGCAGCGCCAGCACGATCACGAGGTAAGCCCGGTTGTTGTGCATCTGCGTGGTCGACAGGAACAGGTTGTAGGCGACGACGCCGAAAGTCACCTTGGTCGTTACGTTTGACCACAACCCGATGGACATCGCGACCGCAGCGAGGCTGCCGATGACCAGCAGCGCTGCATACGCGGATTCAGGGAGATCCGGGTACCACGTCGCGTAGGCATGATGAAAGTAATCCTGATAGGTGTAACCGCGCAGTGCGTCCGTGACGAACGGTCTCAGATGCACCAGGGCGATCATGCCGACAAGGATGCGTACGATGCCAAGCGACCGCATGCTGACTCGCTGACCGAGAAACTGGTCGAAGCGCTCGATCATGGCGGGTCTCGATCCGGGCTGCGCAGGACCGTGGTAGTCGGTCCGCGCATGTTGTACCACGTCGTCACCGTCGCCTCGAAATAGCGCGTCTCAGTATCGCGAGGCGTGTTGTCAGCGACCCATACGAGCGCCTCCTTGAGGAACGCGAGCTGGTTGTCGAGCCCTGCGTCCGCGTGGTGCCGGACCCAGGGGAACGAGAGACCCCGATCGGGCACGAGGACGTTCCACTCGTAGCCAAACCACGGCTGGTCAACCGGCACCCGGTCACCGTTAGCCGTCACCCGGACGATCTGGGCCTGCCAGGAACTCGCCTCCGGGAACATCTGAAACCCGAACTCTTTATGCGGTGCCCAGTACGCCCGGACGATAAATGTCAGCTGCAGCACGATCACGCCGACGAAGACGATCCGGCGAATGCGGACACGTGCTGCCTCGCCGATCAAGGGTTAGCGTCGCCAATCCGGCCCCTCGAAAGGCCCGAGACCTCGCGACAGGCCCAGGGACCCTTTGACCACGCGACCGTGCTAGACATTACCCACCGCTCCCTTGCCAGCCGGCGATCCCGATGTGGGGAAGTATCCCATTCGGCGCGGCAAGCTGCTCAGGCTGTTGTCGATGACGCGTACCGCCTGTTTAGGCTTGGCCTCCTGGGTTCCGAGAGACTATCGCACTTGTGGCTCGCGGCTTACAGGCGGTCGATCAGGCACCAGCTTCGAAAGGAACTCCCTGCGACTCGCGACCGCGCCATACGTCCATGCCAGCAGCGATCCCACGCCCGGGAGGTTCCGCGCCGCCCATGCGAGCCACTTCAGGCCAAGAACGTTAGCCAGCGTCGCCTCGAACACCATATTCCCGCTCACCAGAGCACCGTCGGGCAACTTCAGGTGCATGCGCTGCCACGTTTCGTTCGTCCATATCGTAGCTGCCAACGCGCGACCTCAGCGCATCGGTTCGCTTGGCCGATGTGGAACCAGTCGAGACCTATTCCGCGTCTTACTAGAAAGAGACTGCAAAGAGCGGCCATCGTCCGACTGCGGCGGATGACACCGCGGAGCCGGGCCTCACTGCGAATCGGCCGGCGGGGCAAGTGTGAGTAATACGGGTTCGCTTCGTTGTTAAGCGATACCTCGGAAGGAAGAACGTGCCATGCTCATCCTCGAGTCATGTCCCCGGTGTCTCGGCGACGTCTACAGGGCTTCGGACGGAAAACACGCATGCTTGCAGTGCACATACGAGCCGGATCTCGCGACACTGGAAGCGACGCTCATACTGCTCAGTCGACGCTACCCGGACCTGCCGGCTCCGCACCAGCGACACGATGGCCCGCATCGCCCAGTCTGCGTCGGCGACCAGAAGGCTCGTCGCAAAGTCCTGACTCTCTCGCCTGGAAGGAGACCTGCAATGATTAGCGCACGAGTGCGCCATCCATGATGAGCATGATGCGTGGTTCGACTCGACTACTGATGCTGGCGGCGTTTGCGGTGCTGCTGGCTTCGCTGGCAGCGTGTTCGGGCGATGATGACAACACGACGGCCACCCCGACCGCCAGTGCAACGGCGAGTGCAACTGCGACGTCGCCGGCCCCTTCGCCCTCCCCGTCCCCGACCGCCACCGCGACGAGCGCCCCGGCACCTACTGAGACGAGCACCCCGGAGGCCGCCACTCCCGCCGCGCCCACCGACGCAACGCTCACCGGCCGTCTTCCCGACCTGAACACGCCCGTGCCTCCGGGTGAAGGCGAGGCGGGACGCCTGACGATTCACTGGACGGACAACTCCGATGACGAGACGGGATTCCACGTTTACAACGAGTGCAACGGCGCCGTGACCGTACTCTTCGATCTGCCCGCCGATACGGAGCAGTACGGCCCGTTCCAGTCCTGCCGGCCGGGCCGCGTCGGCATCGCCTCGTTCAACGCCGCAGGAGCTTCCGATATCGTCTGGGCTGTGCCGGACACCGGCGGTCAGTCGAGCCTTGTGCCCGTCGATGCGGACCATCAACTCGTACCGGCGCCCATCGAATCAGCCGAAACCGCCGCCTCGGCTGGTGGAGCGTACAGCCTGAACGTGACGGCAACCCTGCCGGACGGATGTGCTCAGCAGGGCGGTTACGAGGTGCAGGAGTCCGGCAACGACATCACAGTCTCGGTCTACAACCTCGTACCCAGGCAGGCCGCCGCCTGCACCCAGGTCATCAGCAACTACGACATCGCCATCCCGCTCCCGAATGACCTTATAGCCGGCCAGACCTACGCCATCGCCGTCAACGACAAGACGCTCTCGCTGACGCCCTGATCCCTCCCGCCAGGCATCGGCGGAACGAAGGACTCCGGGTACAGGTTCACCGTGACAACTGTCGCGCCAGAAGGCATCGGCTGCTGCGTCGACCGAGAAGGTCGGTGGCTCTTGGGGCTACGGCATTCCCACGGAAGACACGTGGTCTTGCAGGGCTGCCGCGATCTGTCGCAGAAGTACCCCTTCTTCTCTCGGGTCCACCGTGCGCGGGTCGAGGAGCAGGCGCCCGCGCTCGATGCGACCCACGACCGCCGGCTCGCCCAGTCGCAGGCAGCGCGCGAGACCATCTACGTCCGGCGAATCGATGGCCAGCAGTGAGGTCGCCAGACTCTCCTCCGGCAGGCTGCCGCCCCCGATCATCGACCTGCCGTCGATCACCTCGATGCGGATGCGTCCGGGAGCTTGTTGTTGAAGGACGCCGGCCCATTCGCGGGCCCGGCCGGCAAGCTCCTTCGCAGGCGCCGAGATCATGCGCCAGACGGGCACCTCGCGTTCAGCTTCGCCGCGGGCGTAATGCATAAGCGTCGCGTTAAGGCCCGCAATCGTCACTTTGTCGAGCCGCAGCGCGCGGGCGAGCGGATGGCGCTTCAGGCGGGCGACGAGGTCCTGCCGCCCCGCGATGATGCCGGCCTGCGGGCCGCCGAGCAGCTTGTCGCCGGAGAACATGACGAGGTCTGTACCGGCCACGAGGCTCTCCTGCGGCGTCGGCTCCGGCGGCAGGCCGTACCGAGTCGTGTCGAGCAGGCAGCCGCTTCCCAGGTCGTCCAGCACCAGCAGGTCTCGCTCGCGTGCAAGGCCCACCATCTCATCGAGCGGCGCTGCCGCCACGAAGCCCTGGAGCCTGAAGTTGCTCGCGTGCACGTGCATCAGCGCAACGGTCGATTCGCTGATCGCCGACTCATAATCGCGGATGTAGGTCCGGTTCGTCGTGCCCACCTCGACCAGCGTTGCGCCGCTCTGCGCCATCACGTCCGGGATGCGAAAACCGCCGCCGATCTCCACGAGCTGCCCTCGCGAGATGATCACCTCGCGCTCCTTCGCAAGTGTCGAGAGCACCATTAAAAGCGCGGCAGCGTTGTTGTTCACGGCCATCGCCGCCTCAGCCCCGGTGATACGACAGATCAGCGCCTCGACATGCTCGTGGCGCCCACCGCGCTCGCCGGCTTCGAGGTCGTATTCGAGGTTGCTGTACCCACGCCCGGCAGCCTCCATTGCGGCCAGCGTCGCGTCCGATAGCGGCGCCCTGCCCAGGTTCGTATGAATGATCACGCCTGTCGCGTTGATCACCGGTCGCAGGCTGGACCGCACTGCGGCAGTCGCCCTGGCCGCGACGGCCTGCACAACGTCCTCGAGCGTCACGGCTACGGTATCGCCGGCGGCCAGGCGCTCACGACGGTAAGCCAGCTCCGCTCGCGCTGCTTCCGTTGCACCTGCCAGCCCGGCATCCTTGATGACGTCCTGCAGCTCGGGCGCGGAGAGCACGCGGTCGACGGAGGGCAGGTCGCGAAAAGGGTTAGCCGTCATAGCCTGCCGCCGAAACTTGCGGTGGCGGGAGTGCGAGGGAGTCGAACCCTCCCATCCTTACGACGTAAGAACGCAACGATTTTGAAGACCGCGAGAACCACCGGGCCCCATCCACTCCCATGAACACCGCTCATCGGCGAGTCTGCCTCCGCATGACAGGTGCGCTGCCTCGACACGTGTCGCGCGCGCCGACGCCAATACCTTACATGTTTCGGCTCTAACGGCTTTCAAAACCTGTCCGCCGCTCTAGAATTTTCCCATGTATGTCGTTGGCACCGCCGGGCACGTGGACCATGGCAAGTCGGCCCTCGTTCAGGCGTTGACGGGCATCGACCCTGACCGTCTCGAAGAAGAGAAGACCCGGGGCATGACCATCGACCTCGGGTTCGCCTGGCTGCAGCTGCCCAACGGTACCGACATTAGCCTCGTCGACGTGCCCGGCCATGAGCGATTCATCAAGAACATGCTCGCCGGCGTCGGTGGCATCGACCTCGCCCTCCTCGTCATCGCCGCGGACGAAGGCGTCATGCCCCAGACCCGAGAGCACCTGGCCATCCTCGACCTCCTCGGCGTGCAGCACGGCGTCCTCGTCGTCACCAAGAGCGATCTGGTGGACCGCGACTGGCTCGACATGGTCGCCATGGATGTCGAAGAGGTCGTCAAGGGCACCAGTCTCGAAGGCGCACCCCTCGTCACGTGTTCCGCCGTGACCCGCGACGGCCTCGATTCGCTGCTCGGCGCCATCGCAAGCGCAGCTCGAGCTGACCGCCCCGAAGCGCGACCTGGGCCGACCTCGCCTGCCCATCGACCGCGCCTTCACGATCGCAGGCTTTGGCACCGTCGTCACGGGCACCCTCATCGACGGCGTTCTGGACACTGGCCAGGAGGTCGAAATCCTACCGGCGCTGACCGGCGGTCACGTTGGCAGCCTGCGTAGCCGCATCCGGGGCATGCAGACGCATCGCACCGCCATCAGCACGGCACAGCCCGGCAGCCGCACCGCGGTCAACCTGGCGAACGTGGACCCGGAGCAGCTCTCGCGTGGCCAGGTGGTGACGACCCTGGGCTGGCTGAAGCCGACGATCGCAGTGGATGTCCGCCTGCGAGTGCTCGACTCGACGCCGTATGCCCTGCGACACAACCTGAACGTGACGTTTCACAGCCTGGCGTCTGAGAGCCCGGCCCGGCTGCGACTGCTGGAAGGGGATGAGCTGCTGCCGGGCGACGAGGCCTGGGTGCAGGTCCTCCTGCGTCACCCCCTCGCCCTGCTCAAGGGCGACCGCTTCATTATTCGAGACTCGAACACGACGCTCGCGGGCGGCACCATCGTCGACACGCACGTGAAGCGCCACCCCAGGCGCCGGCCCTCCGTTATCGAGGCGCTGGAGCGTCAGCAGTCGGCCGACCCCGTCGAGATTGCTTATGAGAGCATCTCCGCCACTCAGCCCGCCGACATTCGTGCCGCGCTTTCCCGCACCGCGCTGAGCGAGGCAGCGGCCGAAGCCGCGATCGAACAGCTCCAGGCTGAGGGCCGCATCGTCGTGTTCACCGAGGGTCGCGAACGCCGCGCCTGGACGGCCAACGGCTTCGAGCGCCTGCACGCGAGCGCCGTCGCCGCGGTGGAGAACTACCTCGGCCAGCACCCGCTGCGGCGCGGTATCGGCAAGGAAGAGCTTCGGAGCCAGCTCAACCTGCAGCCGAGGTTGTTCAACGTCGTCCTGCCACGCCTCGTCGAGAATGGCCGTCTCGCTGATGCGGGAGAGCTGGTTTCGCTCGCGGACTGGCAGCCGAAGCCAACTCCGCAGCAGCAGGCCACGGCCGAAAAGTATCTGGCTGACATCGCGACCTCCCCCTTCTCGCCGCCTACGGACCAGCGACCTGACGAGGAGGTCGTCGCCTACCTCGAGGACGCCGGGCTGGTCGTCGATTGCGGCGCCGGCGTGGTGTTCACACGGCAGGCCTTCGAGGAGATGACGCGCCGGGTAGTCGCGCTGGCAGATGGCGGCAAACCGATTACGCTGGCTGAGGTGCGTGACGCGCTGGGCACGTCCCGTCGTTATGTCCAGCCGCTGCTCGAGGAGCTAGACCGCCGCCGGATCACCCTGCGACGTGGGGACGAACGCGTGCTGCGCGGTGGTCCAACTGCGAGTGGGGACGAAGCCGCGGTCTGATCGAGCGAATCGCTATTCGAGGGTGATGCCCTCGCCCGCCTGCACCCGGCCGACAATCGCCGCCGCGTAGCCGTCCGCCTGCAGCTGCTCGACCAGCTTCCCTGCCGCCTCGGCTTCGACCGCCATGAGCAGGCCGCCGGAGGTCTGGGGGTCCAGCAGCAGACGCTCCATGTCGTCCGGCTGCGATGAGAGACCACGGATGCGTGGCGTCAGATACTCCCGATTGCGGTTCGTGCCGCCAAAGTCGACGCCGTCTTTCGCGTACTGCAGCGCCCCGTCCAGAACGGGCAGGCTGGCAACATTGAGGACGATCTCGACTTTGCTGTGGTCGGCCATCTCCAGCGCGTGACCCAGGATGGCGAACCCGGTCACGTCCGTCATCGCGCTCACGTTCGCTTCCCGCGCCAGATGTGAAGCGTGGCGATTGAGCTGCAGCATGCTGGCGACGGCGGCATCGAAGTGCTCCGGCTTGACGATGTCCCGCTTCGCCGCCGTGAGGATCAGTCCCGTACCCAGCGCCTTGGTCAGCACCAACACTTCGCCCGGCTTTGCGCCCGCCTTCGACTTCACGTCCTGAGGATGCACGACGCCCATGACTGAGAGGCCGTACTTCGGTTCTGCATCGAGAACGGTGTGCCCGCCCGCGATCAGACCACCGGCTTCGCTCACCTTGTCGGCGCCGCCCCGGAAGATGTCCGTGATCATTTCCGGCGGCAGGTCCTCCGGGAAGCCGGCAATATTCAGGCACAGGATCACCTCACCACCCATGGCGTAGACATCTGACATGGCGTTGGCAGCAGCGATTGCGCCGTACGTCCACGGGTCGTCTACCACGGGCGGGAAGAAGTCGACCGTCATCACCACCGCTGTCGACTCGTCCATCTGATAGACGGCGGCGTCGTCCGTGACGCCAACGAGAAGGTTGGGGTGGTCTTCAGGCCTGAACTTCTCGATCAGGGGACGCAGGACCTGCGTCAGTAGCCCTAATCCGGCCTTGCCGGCTCAACCAGCGCAGGACGCCAGGGAGGTCAGTCGTACCTCTTCGCGGCTCATAGCCACCTCCTTCCGTGAGATGCGACAAGTCTAGCAGCAGGACGGCGCCCAACCCCGATGCGCTCTGCTGCCGCCGCGGAGTGGACGAACCGCCCCACCTGTAAGAGAATCTGCGTAGTCCAGCTTCCAACGTCAGGAGCCTCGATTGGTCCGTCTCTCCGATCTTCCGCCGGAATACGCCGAAAGCCTCCTCAAGCTAGCGCTCCCGGAGTTCGAGTCCACACCGTGGACCCCGGCGCCCGATCTCAAGTCTGCTCGCGTCGCGATCATCTCTACCGCGGGGCTGCATCGTGCTGACGACCCCAAGTTTGCCGGCGGCTCGGCCGACTATCGACTCCTGCCATCGGACCTCGATTACGCCGACCTGACTATGAGCCACGTTAGCCTGAACTTCGACCGCTCCGGCTTCCAGCAAGACGTCAACGTCGTCTTCCCGCTGGAGAACCTGAAGCACCTCGTGGCCAACGGCGAGGTCGGCTCGCTGGCCACCTGGCACTACTCGTTCATGGGCGCGACGGACCCGACCCGCATGGCTGAGAGCGCACCCCAGGTGGCAAGGCTGCTCAAGGAGGATGGCGTCGATACCGTCATCCTCGTCCCCGTCTGACCAAACTGCACGCGCGCCGTTGGCGGGCTCTCGCACTACATCGAAGCAGAAGGCATCGCGACCGCAGGCATCAGCCTGATCCGGGAGCACACGGAGCGCATCAAGCCGCCGCGCGCCCTCTGGGTGCCGTTCGAGCTCGGCCGGCCGTTTGGTCCGCCCAACCACGCCGATTTCCAGCTGGACGTCTTGCGCACGCTGCTGGGCCTGTTCGCCGCCGAGTCGGGGCCGGTGCTGCGAGACTACCCGCACGACTCGCCGGTTACCGACGAGATGGACGCTATCTGGGCCTGCGCCCTGCCGCTCCCGCCCCTCGAACCGGCTGCGACGCCGGCTGAAGCGCTGGTGCAGGCCGTGCAGCAAGAAGTCGGCAGCCTCGCTCCCTGGTACGCGGAATCGATCCGGCGAAGAGGCCGCACGACGTTCGGTCTCAGCGGCCTCACCGCGGACGATATGCCGGCGATCGCGGAGTTCCTGGCGCGCATGTCCGTCGGCGAGAACCCCGAGCCGCCTGAAGGACTCTCCGACCCCTTGCCGGGTGCCATCCGCTTCATGGTGGACGACGTGAAGGCGTACTACATGGAGGCGGCGAACGAGCAGCCCGGTGCGCCACCGCCCGGCGGCGCACGCATGTGGCGCTGGTTCTTCCACGAGACGCGCATGGGCGCCCTGCTCTACGACCTGCGCGATCGTTTCAACGCCGAACGGGAAGAGGCCACGCAAGCCAACGGCGGCCAACCACCGCCCGGACCGCCTCCGCCCAACATGATCTCGGTGCGATTCGCCCAGCGTCCGCCCGCTCACGGCTAACGCCCGCTCCTACCACCAGCGACGTTGACCTGATGGGCACCGAAAGCTCTAGTGGTGCTCCGGGACCTCCGTAGGCTCTGGGCGTTCAGTGGGTTCGGGCTCGTGGTTCAGGAACCTCTGTAGGCTCAGGTCGCTCAGTTGCCTCCGGCGCCTCCGTCGGTTCCGGCGCCTCGGTAGGCTCGGGAGCTTCCGTAGGCTCTGACGGATGCTCTGCACCAGGGCCGTCATCAGATATCTCCGTAGGTCCTGCGGTTGGTTTGGCAGGCTGCGTCGCCTGAGGCGTACTGGGCGCCGGCGTTGGCTGGATCACGCCCCCGCCCTCGTGGTCATCGGCCTCGTGCTCGTCTCCCTGTGGCTCGGTGGTGGTCGGAGGCACGTATGGGCTGGTACCGCCACTGGATGGCGATGTAGGCGCATGGAGGGGAGATTCGTCATCGTGGTCCTCAGCCTCGCTGTCGTCTGAGCCGTCACCACGGTGCTCTTCGTTCTCCTCCACATCGTTGTGTTCGACCTCCACCTCCAGTGCAATGAGGACATCGCCGTCTCGAATCACCTCGACCTCCACCTGGGCACCAATCACGACATTCCCCTGCATGGAAGTTTCAGAGGTCAGGCGGATCACGTAGCTGCCCTGACTGGTGGTGATCGTTATCGAGTCGGCGCTGAGGGCCGATACGACGCCAAAGACGTGGTCTTCGATCTCGAGTGAATCTGCTACGATGTTGTTCCCATCTTTGGTCCCGGTGAGCACCACTGCCTGTCCCGGAGACAGCGCCGAAGGATCAATCGCATTGCCGATGCTATCCGTCAGCGAAGTTCCATCCGCGAGCCGGATGATTGCGGCGTAACCATTCGAGTCCACCGTGACCTGGCTGGGTTCGACCTGAGAGATGCGACCTCGGAGCACGACTTCACCGCTATCACCGCCGGCGATTAAGCTCAAACCGATAAGCCCTGCGATAGCAACCAACAGGCTCACCATTGCGCCGGCCACGATTGGGCGCGGCCCCGGAAGACGGCCGTAGACGCCGTTAAGTCGACCCAACCAACCGCCGGCGCTGCGAGTCTTCCGTGCGGCCAGCGCGTCCATCATTCGCAGTTCGACTCGTTCAGTCGCTGCGACATCCGGACCGAACGCCCCGGCATCCTCATGGGCCATACGTGCGACGAAAACGGCGCCGCGTATCTGCGTTTCCCATTGGGGCACCGTGGCCAGGAAGGCACGGAGCGCTTCCTCGTTTCCCAGCAGGCCAAGTGCCTTTTCCAGTGCTTCCTCGTAACTCACTGCTATCCCTGCCCGCCCGGCAACAGCGCCTCTTGAAGGAGGCCGACTGCTCTCGCTTGAAGCTGCTTGATTGCGCCAATCGATTTGTCCAGAGCGAGTGCAACCTCCGCCAGGCTGCAGCCGACCATGAAGCGCATGATCACCACGTTCTTCTGCATCTCAGTCAGCCCATCCATCGCGCGCAGCAGATCGGTCTTTTCCTCCACCAGGTGATGCACCTCAAAGGACGGCTCCGGTGCGTCCTCAATGGAAACCTGGGGGCGCCGCTGCTGGTGTTTGAGGTAGTCGGCTACCTCGTACCGAGCGATGCGAAACAGCCAGGCGCGAAATGGAACCCCCCGATAACGGTACTTACCTATCGAGGCGACGGCCTCGAGGAACACCTTCGCGGCGATGTCCTCTGCCGCCACGTGCTGCAGCGTGCGCGCATAAGCGATGCGGTAGATCGAAGGGAAATAGCGCTGGTAGCAGGTGCTCCATGCGGCCTCATCCAACGCAGCCAGACGCTGAACGAGGAGCCGTTCCTCCTCATCGTCCGATTGAGTGATGCCGTTCGTCTCCGTTAGCGACATTACATCGAGGTCCGCCAGCCTAAGCGTGATGCGCCCAGAAAGAGGAGCGAGCCACGCCGATCCTATCGGTTGAGTCGCGCTGAACGTTAGTGCCAAAGCTCCTTAACTCCGTCATGAAGCCGTGGCGGGGTGAGATTCGCGAGACGTTGTCGTTCGGGCCGGCTTCTTTTGGCTTCGCACTGCAGAGATGCGGTACAGCGTGAAGAACACCATTGCGATAACCGTCCCGAGGTAGAAATAGCGCGCCTCGATAAGGTCGGAATCAGTCCCAGCCAGGATCGCGTGTATGAGCCCGAGTCCATACGTTGCGAATGTCAGGTAGTGCAACTTGCGCCACGTCTTCTGGCCGATCCATCGCGTGACGTAGAAGCTGATGTTCAGGATCACCAACCCGTACAGCGCGAAGATGCCCAGGCTTAGCGCAACCGAGTTCAGATGAGACTGGAATGGCACCAGCAATTCCTTCACCGTGAAGTTGGCGTAGGGGTCGGGCAACATGATCAGGGCGTGGAACAGAATCGCCGCCACCAGAAAGAGCGAGAGGAACTTGTGCATCTCGAAAAACCAACCTCGCGCCAGGAGGCCGTCGAATAACCGGGAACTGATCGCGATCCCGTAAGTCATGGAGAGCACGAGGACTGCGAAGGCCACGAATCCGCCTGCTCTGCCCGCGTACCAGTACGTATGCAGTCCGAAATCGACGTTCACGACGTTGAGAAGAACAGCCGTCATGGTCAGGACCCTCCCGTCGTTGCTGCCGGCGCTGGAGCGGCAGTGGCTACGGGAGCCGGCGCCTGTGTCGGCGCCGGTGCCTGAGTCGGCGCTGGTGCTGCCGTAGGTGCAGGCGCGGGAGGCTCGGTCGGCGCCGCAGCTACCGGCGCGCTGGCAACTGGCTGCGAGCTCGGGGCGCTGACAGCAGGTGCCGGCGAAATGCTCTGCTGACTGGTCGATGAGCTGGTGGCAGGTGCGGGTGCGTACGCCTGCGTATCTACGTAAGTAGAAGTTCCAGCGCTGCTGACTCCCACGGAAGCTGGGAGGTTGGCTGAGCTTCCCGCGAAACTCCCGTCAGCGCTTGTTGTTACAGCGGTTGCCTGCGTGCCACCAGTGCCGCCGCCCGGTGTTGCCGGCACGTCGACGTAGTAGGGGCGCTCGATAACCACCGTCTTGCGGACGATGATCGGGTCGGGAGTCGGGGCTACGTCTGCAGGGGGCGGCTCTGTGGGCACCGGTACTGCAGGCACTGCCTCGGTCGGAGGCACCTCAGTCGGTACGGGCTGCTGAACAACCGCCTGTATGGGCTGGTTGACGGGTACAGCTGCCGCCTTCTGTGCAGTAGCCGCCCATTCGTCCCAGGCAAGTCCTCCCCAGACGATCGGTGTCGCCAGCACGGCGGAGGCTACGATGAGGAGCTTGGCGCCGAAGTATTTGATTTGCATCAATCTCTCCCTTCGAGGGAACTCGGTCTTTGCTTCTGGCCGCTAGTGGTTGTCTTCGACCTCTGGGCGCGTCTTCGTGCTCTGCTTCCGGATGTTCCGGCTCGTCCTCATGCTCCTGCTCAGCTTCCGGATGTTCCGGTTCGCTGGTAGCAGAAGGGGTGGTCGAATTGGAGTGGTCATCGCCTTCTTCGTGATCCTCTGGCTCGCTGGTTGCCAGAGGGCCCGTCGCAGACTGCGCGGCGGATGGGTTCGGGCCTGAAGACGTCGATGGAGCCGCGGCCCGTACGGAGCGCTGATCTGAAACCGAGCTTGTCGACAGAACCTGTGCCGGCGTGTTGGATTGCGCGCTGGGAAGGCTGAGAGGTGGCTCATTGTCCTCATCAACCTGCGTTGGTGAGGTAGCCGGGGCCGTGCTTACAACCGGTGACACCGTCGTTGCCTGGCTGCTCGCCAGGACATCTGCCGGAGGCTCGGCGATCGGCGATGCTGCTACCACGCGATACACGGGCACGTCCTGGTACACGTAGTCGGTGACTTCAATCACCTCGGCCTGAACGGCGGTCGCAGTCGGCGGGACCGGCGAAGGGGTAGCGATTTCTGCCGTCGGCGCCAGTGTCGCCGTCGACGTAGGGTCTTCGCTGACGGCAGCCTGAAACTGCTGGGAGGCCTCACTCAACCAGCCGTTGTTCGAAGCCCACGACGTTACGACGAAGGCAACCAGGGCCGTGAGCGCCAGGGATAGGGGGAGTGCAAACTTACGAGGGAGCATTCGAACCTCCGTTAGAACACATCAAGCGATGATGTGACTTGCCCAGCCACCCGTGGGGAAGTGGGCACCGTCCGACATGACCAGAAGACCATCCACGCCCTGGTTATCAAGAAACGCTCGACCTTCCTCGGGGCCGAGAATGAGAGCCGTCTTGGCAAATACGTCAGCTTCCGTGGTACTGCAGGCCACGATGGTGACACCGGCAACACCATTGGTGACCGGCGCGCCTGTGCGCGGATCGATCAGGTGATTCGCCCACCCCGTGCCTGCACGCCAGCGTCGCTTCGTCGTCCAGGAAGACGCAATCGCGCAGTTGGATAAGCCGAGGATCGCCAGTGTGGCACCCGGCTCTTGGGGGTCCGCAACAGCGATGCGCCACGGCTGGCCGTCAGGCCCAACACCCGCCGCGAAAATGTCGCCACCGGCGCTAATCAGGAAGTCGTCGCAGTCGGCCAGGCGCTCGACCGCCTGATCGACGCAGTAGCCCTTGCCGATACCTCCGAAATCGACACTCATGGCGACGGGCAACTCAACCTCGAACTCATCCCTCAAGACGATCGATCCGAAGGACGGCACCTCATGTGCATGCAGCCCTTCCACTGAAGTGACCTGCTCGAACGACTTCACGTATCCCGACTGCGAGAGTGCTTCCAATATGAGCGGGTTGAACACACCTTCGGTGAGCGTGAAGAACGCCAGGCTCTCCCGCAGCAAATCCCACATCTCGGCAGAAACCGCCGCCGTTGCAGTGGAACGAGCGTTGAAGTGGCTCAGCTCGCTTTCAGGATCAAAACGGCTGAATCTGGCTTCGAAGGCCCGAAACAGGGCCTCCAGCTCCGGCAATCGAGACGCATAGCGCCAATCCGCCAGCGTGATCTCTATGGCCGTGTTCATGGCCCGAAAGCACCGCTTGGTCTCGAGGGACATCTCCGGCCTGGCGCAGGGAGGCGAGTTCAGGTTCGTCATTGCAGTTCCTATCTGCCACCCACAGCAAAAAGTCACGCAAGGACGGGAATTGTGAAGAGTGGTCCTGCGCTGTGAGGCCACGTCCCGGCCGGATGCTTTGGGACGGCTGACTCTCGACGCATCTTCACCCCCACTTCATTTCGGGGGTGTATTCACATGGGTAGTGAACCACTTTCAGTTGGTTGCTCTGCTTCGCAAGATTTTGACGCGACGAAGTCCTCTGGAAATCCTTCTGGATCTCGCCTTCTTCGCCTGGCTTGCCTACTTCCTGCTCAGTGGCTCGATCGTGCCGCCGGGCCTGTCTGGCTGATGCGTGGCTGCAGCCTGGACCGAACTCGGGTTGTCGCGATCGTTGTCCTCCTGGCAGGCCTCTCGCTTTCGCTGAGAACGTACGACCTCGCGAGCACCGGCCAGAATCTGTTCTACGCAGCGAGCGTGCGCAGCATGCTCGATTCCTGGCACAACTTTCTCTTCGTTAGCTTTGAACCCGGCGGCAGCCTGGCAATCGACAAGCCGCCGCTCGGGTTCTGGCTACAGGCCGGCGCCGCATGGTTGCTGGGCTTTCACTACTGGGTCCTTGCCGTGCCCCAGGTAATCGCTGGCGTTGCAGCGGTGCTTGTGCTGTTCTGGATGTTGCTGCCCCGCTGTGGTCTCAAGGTCGCGACGACGGCCGCGGCGCTCCTGGCAATCACGCCGATCAGCATTGCCTCGGCCCGCAACAATTCGCTCGACACGATCACGATGTTCTTGCTGCTTCTGGCCGCCTGGTCCCTGCTGCGAGCGCTAGACAGCGGCCATGATCGCTGGCTCATCTTTACAGCGGTCCTGGTCGGACTCGCCTTCAACACAAAGATGTTCATGGCGTTCCTGCCATTACCGGCGTTTCGCCATTGCGTACGGATGGGTGCGCCTACCCGGGCCAAGGAAGTTACCCGGTCTCATGCCCATAGCAGGCATATTTGTTGCCGTATCGCTTGCGTGGGTCGCGCTCGTAGGGATGACACCCGCTTCCAAACGCCCGTACGTCTATAACAGCTACGGCAACAACATCTGGGCCCTTACCTTTGGCTTCAACGGGATCTACCGAGTGGTGGGCCGTCCACCCCAGGACCGCATTCGTTCCGACTTGCCCAACCAGGCAACGGCTCAACAGGTCGCCGGCAGCGAGTGGCCGGATCTGGCTCCGTGGCGACTCTTTCTCGGCAGATTGGGCAGTCAGATCGGTTGGTTCCTGCCGAGCGCCCTTCTCGGCGCCTTTGTGCTTTTGCGTTCGGCGCGCCGAGATAGACGCCAACTTCTCTGGCCGGCCTGGTTCCTGAGTGGCGTCGCTCTCCTGTCCCTGTCAGCGAGTATCGAACCCCAGTACCTCGAAATAATCGCAGCCCCCACCGCCGTTTGTGCCGCGATAGGGCTTTGGAGCATCGTCGACTGGGCGAAGCACTGGCCCCGCAAGACTGCCGCTCTCATCGTCCTGCTGACGCTCTATCCGATCTACCTGCTGATAAGCATCGATCATCAAGTCGCCTTCGCGGTGACAACGGGGCTCCTGGGTGTGGCGAGCCTTGGGGTGATCATCGCGGGACGACGAGCCGGTTTGGTCGCGAATCGCGCGCTTGCTCTTTGCCTCGCCGGCGCCATCCTTCTGGGCGCTGGCTTCTGGTCGATTACCACGGTTGCCGCTCCCGCGACCGGCTCGGCTGCCCGTTATCCCATCGCTGGTCCTCTGGCGATACGAGATTATCCTCCGGCACCCGGCGGGGACCAGCCACCGATAGGATCAACTGGCGGCGACGCCGTGCTGGCCTATCTTGTCGACCATACAGGCGACGAAAAGTACCTGGTTGGAACCGAGCGTTCGCTGTTTGGCGATGCCGCTCGCTACATCCTCCAGGTAAACAGGCCTGTCCTCACGTTGGACTCGTTCACCACCGATGGTCAGGCGGCCGCGAGCCTGTCTCAGCTTGTGACGCGAAATCAGCTTCGGTTCCTGGAACTACCGATCAAGGGCCCCTGGTCAAATCCGGCCTCCGCCCTGGGTCACTGGTTTCTCGCCAGCTGCCGGGACATCACGACAAACGAGCTACAGCCACTGAGCGGTGACCACCTCTACGACTGCCAGTCTCAGCCGGGGGCCAACTCTGGATGAAGCGCACTGGCGAAAATACGGTCTGGCAATGAGACTGCTTCGACGGCCTGGCCACACTTCCGGGTCTGACCGCCCGCAAGGGGAGTCGACGGCCATGCTTCGTGCACTGACGATCGTCTGGATTGTCATTCTTGCGGCCTTCATCGGTCTGGCGATTCGTGCAAGCACCGGTAATGTCCTGCCGCTTGACCTCAGCCTGGCACGCGCGGTCCAGGACCTGCCATCGCCAGCGAGCCTGATGTTCAAGACGACGAACTGGTTGGGTGACGGGATACCTCTTGCCACCGTTACACTTGGGGCCGCGGCCGTTCTGCAAATTCGGCGTTGCTCGGGACGTGCCGTGCTCATGCTTTTCACGTTCATTGCCAGGCTTGGGGACGTGATTGTGAAAGTCATCGTTTCGGAGCCACGACCGTCGTCACATCTCGTGCACGTCGAGATAGCACCGGACAACCTGAGCTTTCCGTCCGGACACGTTGTGGGCATCACATTGGTCTTTGGACTGCTGGTCCTGTTCCTTCCCGGCATGCGACTCTCGAAACCCGTCACGGTCGCTCTTCAGGCGATTGCGCTCTTGTTCATCGCGGTGGTCGGACTGGGGAGAATCAGCGTCGGTGCCCATTGGCCCAGCGATGTAGCCGGCGGATATCTCTACGCAGCGCTCTTCCTCATACCCGTGGTGATCGGGATGAGACTCCGAAAGCATGACGGGCGACAGAGCGCTTCGTCGGTGGGTTAGGACGTCGGCACTAGAAGGCCAGGACGCGACCTCGCAGCTCGGGCGGGACAGTCTCCTGGATACGTGTCTGGCTGCCTGCGTTGAACGCCAGCTTCGCCACTCCCGCAGCAAAGAGACCCACCACGAGCACCTCGGGCTCGTAGGAGAATCCCGAGAGCCACGGTCAGAAGCAGCGCGTAACCCGTGATCGCCAGCATGATGGCGACGAAACTCAAACGCCATGAGAGGGCGGAGATCGCCAGCGCCGCAACGATAGCGCCAATCTCCGGTGCCATCAGGGCGAATCCCGTCGTGCTATGCGAAGAGAGGGACGGCAGGGCGAGAACGACGCCTTTATCGACCAGGCCCGGCATCGCGCCCAGTACGACCAACACTGCGACGGCTGGTGCGCCGCGTACGAATGCGGCGAACTCGCCCATGTCGGACGCCAGGCCGAGCGCAACACGCGGCTTCACTGACGAAACCACCGAATGCACCACAGCCGACCGCAGCAGGAGTGTAAGAAGAGAAGCAAGGAAGAAGAGCACCGCGGACACCACCAGCCCGATGGGCCCCAGGAAGAAAGCGAGAGGCGGTCCAACCAACGCCGCGAAATGTGAGCCTCCGTTGTTGAGGGAGACGACCGACGGCAAGTCTGATCTCGCGGTTACGTCACCCAGTACGGCACGGCCGGCCGGCATATCGAACGCATGGAGCGTGCCGCCGAGGGCGATCCCGGCGATCAGCCAGGCCATCGGGACCGGCATGACAAATCCGGCCAACGGTAGCAACGAAGCCGCCACATTCGTTGTGCGGCAAGTCAACAGCACACCGAGTCTCGGCACCCGATCGCAAATGATGCCCGCCGGCACGCTCAGCACCACCTTCGGTAGGACCCTCGCAACGGCAAACACGGCCAGATAGAGCAGGCTATGCCCCCAGGCGACGGCCAACCAGCCTTGCAAGACCTGCTGCATGCCGCTGCCGAGCGCCGTCAGCATATTCGAAGCTACGAGGGCCCCGTATTGAAGTCGAAACCCCTTCTGCCTGCCGGGAAAGCAAATGGTTGCGTTTGATGACATTTCTTGCTGACCAGCTATCTCCACTTACGCACCTATGGCGAGGAAACGATCAGCCTGGGGAGAAAGCGGCTGCACCAGCGCTGCGGTCCGGCGAGTAGAGGCGCCAGTCGAGCCAGCACGAGACCGGCGAGCAGGCCGGCGGCCGCACCCGCGATGACGTCTGACGGCCAGTGGACGCCGACATAAATACGAGCTATCGCCACCAGGGCAGCGAGCCCCAGGCAAACGGAACCGAGCAAGCGCCGCCAGTAGAGAATCGCGCCGGTGACGGCAAAGACAACCGTCGCATGGTCGCTGGGGAAGGCGTTGTCTGCGCTGTGATGGATCAGCAGCTTGGTGGACAGGTCGGACGTGAACGGCCGGGCCTCGTGGTACAGATGGCCCAGAACGGTAGCAAAGCCCAGAGCAAGGAACACAGCAAAGAAGGCAGAGGCTGCGAGGCGCTGGTTTGTCGCTTGCTGGGAACCTGCGGGCCAGAACCAGAGGGCGATGAGGATAAAGGGGACCAGGAAGATGGCATCCTTGGCCAGGAGCTTCATCGAGATGTCCAGGGCCGTGCTGTGCCCTGCCAGTCCGTTGATCCAGTCCTGCACCATGTCGTTCATCTGGCTGCCCCCGATTTCCCTCTGGTTATTGGTGTACCGCAGAGAATCGAGACTCCCTGCGAGGGGCGGATGACACACTCTCCAACCCGGCTACTCGCCCCAGGACGTTCACGTCGGCTCACTCGCAAGAGCTGTCGTCCTCGGCACATCCTCACTGGACGCTCGCTCATAGACGGTCTCGTAGAAGTTGACCAGGCGCTGCGCGACCACCGGCCAATCGAACTGCTCAGCATGTGCCCGGCCACTCGCCGCCAGGCTCCGGCTCAGCGAGCTATCGGTGAGAACCGCCTCGAGCGCATCGGCGAGAGCAGCAGAGTCCTTGGGTGCGACACTGAGACCGGTGACGCCATCCTCCACGAGGTCGTGAAAGCCCGCGATGTTGCTGCTAACCACGGGTGTGCCCGAGGCCATTGCCTCAAGCACCGTGATGCCGAAGCTCTCGTTACAGGTTGAAGGCTGACAGACAACGTCAGCGTTTCGGTAGTAGTCAGGCAGTTTTTCCGCTGGGACGAATCCGCGAAACGCGACGTCCTCGAGCCCCAGTCGGGCTGCCAGCTTTTCGTATTTCTGACGCCCTCGTCCGTCACCAATCAAGACAAGGTTCACCCTGGGCAGCCTGCGCTTCAACTCGCCGTACGCCTTCAGGAGATAGGACACTCCCTTGCGCTCTTC
Organism: uncultured Chloroflexia bacterium; assembly: GCA_963731765.1. Classification (GTDB taxonomy): domain Bacteria; phylum Chloroflexota; class Dehalococcoidia; order DSTF01; family WHTK01; genus WHTK01. The sequence continues at coordinate 11,974 of CAVSWS010000022.1, read as the reverse complement.
GAGACGTCCTACGAACAGAATCGTCTGGCGTCGCCTCTTGTGAGCCTTTCGCGCTGGGCCTGCGAATCTGGCGAACTCGATTCCGTTAGGGATGGTCGTGTATTCGCCGGGGAAGTAGCGGCCAACGGTCTGCTTCGCCGTCTCCGAAACTGCGATGCGACCATCGAGCAATCGACTCCAGCGCGCGATTAGCGGTTGGAAGACCGCATAGGGCAGGTGTGGACCTTCTCGGGTCGCATGAAAGGTGCCGATACGCAAAGCACTGGTGTGGCGGAGGAAATTCGATCCAATGAACCCGAGAAAGGGTTCGTGGACATGAACCACGTCGAACTCCTGATCGCTCAGGAATCGACGCACCGAATCACCGATCAGAGGATTGAGGTTTACGAATGCGTTGTCGCCCGGCGTAGGAAACCGGAACGTACCGCCGATGTACTGGGTATAGCTATTGGGTGGTTGAGCGGATCGCGCGGGCCCCGCGAGGGCCACCGAATGACCCATCGTTCGATACTGTCTGGCGAGGTCCATAACATGGCTCGTTACACCACCGGCAACGGCGAGGTCATAGCAGCTTACGAGTAGGATGCGCATGTCTTAGCGGGGGCAGACTTCAGAAAACCATTCCATGCCGTAAGCATGGACGCTTGAGATGAATTGATGATGAAGAAGTCGCTTGTATTAACTTATCCAGGTTCCACCTCTATCGAGAGACTCGTTCAAGACAGCGGCAGTGTAACTTCGAACCGAGACCCCACGCCAGGCTCACTGCTCACGTTTATCGATCCACCGTGGACCCTCGCGATCCACTGCGAGATCGCCAGACCAAGGCCGGCACCGCCGTCTGAGCGTCCCCGAGCCTGCTCCACCCTGTAGAACCGGTCGAACAGGTGAGGAAGGTGTTGCTCGGCGATTCCGCTACCGGTGTCGGCGACAGAAAGGACTACCTCACGGCCCTCAACGCGCCAGCTGGCCTCGATATGTCCTCCAGCCGGCGTGTGCTTGAGGGCATTGTCCAGCAGATTCAAGAGAAGCTGGATCAGAAGGTCTTCGTCGGCCTCTACAGAGACCGCTGGGCCTGATCGTACCTCCAGGCTGATCGAGCGAGTATCGGCCGCCGGCTCAACCTGTTCGACAGCCCCCATCACGAGATTCCCGACGTCTATCCGTTCCTTGCTGATCGACACTTCGTTCGCATCCGCCCGCGCCAGCGTCAGAAGCCCGCCCACGAGCCGGATCATGTGGTCGACCTCGTCGTTCGCCGCCTCGAGCACCTGGCGATAGGCCGCAGCATCTCGCTCGCGGTTCAGTGCCACGTCCAGCTGGCCCTTGAGCACCGTGAGCGGCGTTCTTAACTCATGCGACGCATCCGCCGTGAACTGGCGCTGGCGCGCGAATGCCTCGTCCAACCGGGCGATCATCGCGTCGAAGGTGCGAGCAAGGCGGCCAACCTCGTCATCGGGAAGGTTCAGGTTGAACTGCTCGTCCAGGTTCTCGGCAGAAATTCGCTGCGCCTGTCGTGTGAGGCTATCGATCGGAGAAAGGGCGCGCGAAGCCAGAAACAGACCACCCGCGCTCGCCACAAGCAGCGTGACCGGGAACACGAAGATCGTGACGTAGATGAAGATACCCAGGGTGTCGACAACGTCGTCCCGAGATTGACCAACTTCCAGGACGCCGGCGATGCTCCCACCGTCCCGGATTGGCACCGTATAGGTGCGCAGGGCCGGCTTGTCGATCGTCAGAAAGGTGGACTTGCCTTGCAGCGCACCATTCACTGCGGCTGAATCAAGCGGCAACTCGCCGACCTTCGAGCTTGTATCGAAGGTCGTCACGCCGGCGGCGTCGTACGCTCGGACGAAGGTTTCCAGATCGCTGGCATCGTTGACGGGCAAGAGGCCCGTGAGCGTGGGTGCTCCATCCGAGAACGAAACCACGTTGAGCAACACGTCCGCTCGAGCCCTCAAGGAGTCGTCGAGGTTCTCATTGAGATTCTTGCGCAAGAAGAAGTAAATCCCGCCGCTGAACGCCAGCAAGATGACTGCCAGCACGGCAACGAACCACAGGACTATGCGTATACGGAGGGCCGGATGGACCTTCATAAATCGTCAGCAACAGCCGCCGTCAGGGAATAACCGGAACCACGAACCGTCCGAATCAACCTCTGGTCGAATGGGTCGTCAACCTTTCGACGCAAGTTTCGCACGTGGACGTCGATGAGATTTGTCGCATTCTCGAAATCGTAATTCCACACATGCTCGGCGATCATTGTTCGTGTCAGGACCTGTCCCGGGTGACGCATGAAGTACTCCAGCAGCGCGTACTCTTTTGCGGTGAGGTCCAGCGTCTGGCCTCCACGTGTCACCTTGCGTTGCAGGGTGTCCAGACAGAGATCTCCGGCGATCAGCGTAGAACCGAGGAGTTGCGGTTCCCGCCTGCTGAGCGCTCGCAACCGGGCCACCAGCTCGGCGAAGGCAAAAGGCTTCACCAGGTAGTCATCTGCGCCGCTATCCAGGCCTCGAACGCGGTCCTCGATGGTGTCGCGAGCGGTCAACATGAGGATCGGCGTCCTGATTCCTTCTCCCCGAACCTTGCGACACACGGCGATGCCGTCCAGCACGGGCAAGAGAACATCAAGCACGATCAAGTCGAACGGAGTCGTCCGAACCCACTCCACCGCCTCGTCCCCCGCGGACGCGACGTCGACGGCGTAGCCTTCTTCGATCAGCCCTTGCTTGATGAAGTCGGCGATCTTCTCCTCATCTTCAACGACAAGAACATGCATGGCGTACCGTCTCTCCACTCGGCAGGACAATCGCGCGGTCGTACATGGAATCCTATTGCAGCGCACGCACATTAAAGCAAGATTAATCGGCAGTCGGTGAGTCGCCACCGACGACGGCTCGACGAACCGAGCTCATCCGCCCGCCGGAGCCAACTGCTCAGCAGACCGGCGCCCATCCCTTGAGCCGTGCGCGACTACCGAACCTAGAATGAGCTATGGAAGAACCTCGAACATACGAGGAGCTGAAGGCTCGGTCCGCCGTCTTCGATGCTCGGCTGGCTTCCCTCGATGTGAGACTGACTACCCTCGAAGACAGCCGGCCCGCCTACGGAGACGATCGCAGCAGCAGGCGTAAGTATGAGCGCTGGCAGAAGAAGATGATGGCCCTCACGCAGCAGGGGGACGAATGGGGCCGCGAATATCTCGCATTCCTGCGAGCCGGTGAGCCCCTTCTCGCGAGTTGGGCAGAAGAGGACCCCGCGTTGCTACCGGAATTAGCCGCCTGGCGAGAATCCCTGGGCCGGATGGAGAAGTCCCTCAACAGCTAGGCTCAGGTTCCGAAACCAACGCCGGCAATGCACCACCATCTCAGATGGCTATGAGATTTGCTTCAGGCATGCCTTCAATCAGGCTTGCTTAAACGGCTCACTCAGAATCGGCGACGCGTACGTTGACGGCGCGGAAACGGCCCGCGCTGCGATGATCAGGCCGGCGCTCGAATTCGATTCGCTGGCCTTCATGCATTTGCTCGAGGGTTCCCTCTTGAATCGCCGTCCAATGAAACTCGATCTCGTCGGATTGGCCGTCTTCGACGATGAACCCGAAGCCTCGCTCCACGATCAGCCGGCTAATGTAACCAGAGGCCATTTGAAGCTCCGCGTAGGTCAGGAGTCAGGCGTAAGCGGACGTCTACTCAGCCAGGTTCTCTCGAAATGGGACAATCTGAAGCGTGCATCCGTAGGTCTGAATCAACTCTGTCAGCGCCTTGCGGGTGCCGTTGGAGCGCCCCGAAAGGTGAGGCTTATGACTGCTCGGTCCGCTCAGGCCGTAGCGCTTGATTTGGTGAAATAGCCCGGACGGCAGGTCCTCAGGATTGTGAATAGACACGAACAACGTGCCGTCATCTTCTGAGCCCTGGAATGAAATCTCTACACTCAGCATCTTGTTCTGTGTCTCTCCTGATTCATCACGCATGACATTTCGACCGATTGCATACTCACCGAGTCAAGCAAACTCGGGAAATGCCGGCTAACCAAAGCCTTAACGGTACAGTGGCCTCGATGACCTATTTGAACTCGGGGATTATTCTTCGGACTTTCTCGCCTCGCGGTTCTCACGCTCGGCGGCCATCTCGGTCTCCATTCGTTCTCGCGTAGCGTCCTGTTCTTCCTGCGACTGAATGGGAGCAGCACCACGAAATGGTTGTTCCGTCGTCTTAGGCGTCTTGTCACGATGCATTAGCTTGCGTATGAACTCCAAGGGTAGGGACCAGCTTTCTGCATCTCGTCGATGCCGTTTTCGGTGGTTCGCTTGATACGCCTGGAGGGAACGTCTGGGCGAATGAAGATACCTCAAGCCTACTCTCCGGGGCCCAAGAAGTAAACGCAGGAGGCTGCGTTCTGCTATGCTGTTGAAACGCCTCCCCCTCGATTCTTCTGCTTGCGAGTCCTGGGTGTCGCCACCGACACGAGACTCTGCCTTCCGCGACAACCAGATTCATAACCGTCTCTCGGCTCTCGTCATTGGTCCGGTGCTTCGTCTTCGGTATCTGAACGGACCCCCTATTGAGGGCTAGTAGAGAGAACTTACTTTGAACATTTACGTTGGAAACCTCAGCTTCGATACGACCGAGCGCGAGCTCGAGACTGCTTTTGCCAGCTACGGCGAAGTGCAGTCCGCGCGACTCGCGACTGACCGCGACACGAATCGCCCTCGTGGCTTCGGTTTCGTCGAAATGGCGAACCAGACCGAGGCCCAGAACGCCATCGCCGGTCTGAACGGCCAGGAGCTTCAGGGCCGCACCCTGACCGTCAACGAAGCTCGCCCGCGCGAAGAGCGTGGCAACCGCTCCGACGGTGGCAACCGCGGCGGTTACGGCGCAGGCCGCGGCCGCTTCTAACAAGTCCCATCAATCTCGGGACGAGAAACTCAAGCAGGTTTCTCGTCCCGGAACACCTTCGGTCAACCGGGAGAATGAAGTCCTATGGATCATGGCTACGAGACCGACGAGCACAAACGGTGCATTGCAAATACCCAGAAACAGCGTCAGTGCACGCTGCCCCCTCTTCGCGGCATTGACCGCTGCGCACTCCACTCCGGACTCGCAATAGCGAAGAACAAAGCCGGGCACGGGGACCCTAAAGCACTCGCCGCCTACAGGCGCTCCAGTGACAAGACCCTGCAGACCGCACAACGGCGGTCTCGATGAGGCCTTCCGATCGATGCAATCCTCCCGCTGTGCCGGCCACAACATTGCCGCCGGCGTCACGAATATGAGACTTGGGAGAAGGCCCGGGGCTTTCATCGCCTTCCAGGATGCCTTTACTGAGGAGACCTTCTTGCGTTGCCAATGTGACGAGGGAGACATCGATCTCGTTGAGTTCCGGCTTTTCGACCGGGACGGAGCAATGACGGCCGATTCGGACGGGCTTCAATCTTTTCCGGAGGGCCTTACCGTGCGTGATGCCCGCGGAGAACTCCTGCTCATGCTCCCGGCGAACCGCGAGGACAACATTCATTACCGCATCTACAACACCAGCGGCACGCTAATCACATGCTCGGATGGGCAGCGGACTCAGCTCTATGCCGGAGTCCACGTGGTCGGTAATCGCCAGCTATCAGGCCGTCCACCGGCGCCGAAGCCGATATGAACTCTTACCCGCTAAAAGAGCTGTCGGCCCAGTGGGCCAAGGGTGGGCGCCATCTTGGCGCTGCCAATATGCCCAGTTGTGCGGTTAACGACTGCCATGCGATGTCGTTCGTGGCACTGCAGACCTCGCACGGGAAAATGTCTGTCTGCTACCGGCATTACAATCTGCTCCACACGCCCGAGGTTCAATAGACCTGGCTCTCAGCTCGCTCTGGGTCCACGTTCGAGGAGACTAGCTATGTCAGAACCCAAACGAAGCCTTCCGCCGTGCCCTCGATGTAAGGGCAAGATGCTCCCGGATAAGTCGACCACGGATACGGTCTGCTTTAATTGCGGCAACATCCTGTATGCGGCAGAAATAATCGGCATGGAGGATCGCAGAGCTCCCTCTCACGCCGGGCAGCTCCTGAATTAGCTCCAAATCCCAAGCCGGAAATAGCTCTGGTCAAGGTAGACAGGGCCCAGGGCGGACAATAGACTCGCAAGCCTCTTGGCGCAGTCGTCCATACTCTTAGAGACCAACTTGGAGTCACGCCTGCTCACGACAAGAACCTCCCCGGTGGAATAGCCTTCGAAAAGCGCATGGCTCCCACCGAGACCATAAGGAACGCTCGCGATGAATCAAAAACCGCCTCTCGCCTTCATCAGCTATGACTTCAACCTGAATGAGGCGGATCGCATTCGCTTCGTCGAGGAAAGCGCCGCCTGCAGCCAGCCCTTCAAAGTGGAGGACTGGTCAGCCGCTCCCCGGTATCCCCTTGATGACTGGAAGAAGACCGTTCACAGCCGGATCATTCGCTGCAACCTCATGGTGGTTTTGCTGAGTGAGGGAATGGCGATGTCGCAAGTGTCGACGGAGATCGTCGAGGCAACGCGATGCAATGTGCCGTTCTTTGGCGTCTACACCGGGACAGCACCACCCGCTTTGCCGGATGGGCTCGGCGCCAACCGCACCATCCCCTGGGACTGGGCGCGAATCGCCTCAGCCGTGGGGCAACTGAGCACCGAAGGCAAGAATCACATCTTCAGATAGGTCCGCTGCACCGATCTCGACGCAGGAACCCTGCCGACTAACGCTTACGCCATCTCCATGCGAAGGTGGCTGTGCCAGACGCGGTCAGTCTAACGCGTAGCTGGCTTCACCTCGGCGGCAGCGATCTTCGCCGTCTCGCCGGCCTTCCGCTTGTCGACCTTTTGCTTCTTCGCCTTTGCGTTATTTCTCGGACTCTTGTCGCCCATTACGTCTCGCCTCCTGAAGGCATACGACCCGGCTGATCCGTCTCTGCACTAACGTGCTATCGATTGCGCCAGGCATTCTTCTTGTTCAGCGCAGCCTGGGCGTTAACGGCCTTTTCCTGCGCCTTCTTCTTCTTCGCTTTGGGGCTGTTGCTCTTGTTTCCGCCAGCCATCTACTTAATCCCTCACTTTGACGTTACCGGCACGGCTGCGCCGGGGATCTCGGGGATCAGGTTCGACGTCGAATTCGACTGCCTGTCCCTCACTAAGAGAGTCCATATCACCACCGACTACCGCAGTCTGGTGGAAGAAGACATCCTTGCTTCCGTCTTCCATCTGGATGAACCCGAAGCCGCGGTCTCTTACCAGCGACTTGATTTTCCCAACCGACATGTGTGCTCTTTTCTGTCTATCTAATTCGTTGCGAGTTCTTGCCGAAGGCATCTCTTGGATGCGAGAGCTATATGTGGAGCTCGTCCCCTTCGACCTGCACTCGATAGGTCCTGATGCGCCTGGTAGCGGGTCCCCCCAGGACGCCGCCGCTCGCAAGATCGAAGCGGCAGCCGTGACAGGGGCAGATCAAGACCGTGCCTTCGAGCGTGCCGCTGGAAAGCGTGCAAGGCAGGTAGGGGCACGCATCGGTGAAGGCATAGAAACGGCCTTCCACATTCGCCACCCCTACAGGCGATCCCTGAAGGTCGATGCTCGTCATCGTGCCCGGCGCGATTCCACTCAATGCCGCTACGACTGGCATGTCGGCCCTCCCGCGATGTTTCCTGGCCTGAATCGCTTCCAACCGCCGCAGGCAGCTGGGGGAGCAGATCGGGCGCGCGTGCTTGCCGGCTCTTCCAACTGGTTCGGACGACGCCCTGCGAAACAAGCCATCAAGAGGTCTTCCTCATGACAGGCAGCTCCCCGAGCACGACGCGCACGGCGTGCGTGCCGTTGGCTCGGTCCGGCTCTTCCTCAAACTCAACCATCTGGCCATCCCGCAGCGAAGCGAAGTCGGTTCCTTCTGGCAGAGACGCCGTATTGAAGAAAATCGCCTCGTCACTGCCAATGGGTTGAATTCGCCCCCAGCGTGAGCCGTACGACCGGGTTAGCTTGCAGATCTTACCGAAGCTCACTGGCCCGACTTCCCAACCCAGAACGAATGAGGTCGCCGGAGAACGGCGTGGCCCGATCGCATGATGGAGCGATTCCTTGCGCTCGTCGCGGACCTGCATCGACTGCAGGGGACGCTGAGGCCACAGCCGACAGTGTGGAATGGACAGGTCTTCATGGGTCCTACCTTTATCAACCAAGACAACTCATCGGTCGCACTCGAGCACGAGTGCGACAAATTGTCTTATCAAAGGGATGGGTAGGACCCAGATGTGGGGAGAGTCAGGCGCCACGAGCTGGAGTTGCCAGCACTGTGAGTCGTGCCCTACTTCGATAGTTCTAGTATATGCCCGCAGCGCAATTCCGAACAGCCGTACCAAGCCAAGATCGCAACGCCTTTTGCTGCACCTTCTTGCCACGCCATCACTGGCAACCATCTGAGACGGGGCAGGTTAGGCTTGTGCTGTGAACCGGCGTCTGTATCTGCTTCCGGACGATCCCAGCGCACCGTTCCCGCCCGTCGACCTGGCGATGCGCTCGCCGGATGGTCTGCTCGCAGTCGGTGGCGACCTCTCGCCCACCCGGCTGCTGAATGCCTATCGAAGCGGTATCTTCCCCTGGTACTCCGACGGCCAACCGATTCTCTGGTGGGCGCCGGATCCCCGTGTCGTGTTCAGGACGGACGCCGTGCGACTGGCCAGTCGCTTTCGCCGCCACCTGCGCAGCTCGACGTGGACGGTGTGCGCAGATACCGCCTTCGCGGAAGTCATCGCGGCCTGCGCTTCCACCCCACGCACGGGGCAAGACGGCACCTGGATAACTAAGGACATGCAGTCCGCCTACCAGACGCTTCACGAGCGGGGCCACGCTCACTCTGTAGAGGTCTACGACGGCAATCGTCTCGTGGGCGGGATCTACGGCGTCGCGCTCGGCCGCATGTTCTTCGGCGAGAGCATGTTCAGCGCCGAGTCCGGCGGCTCCAAGGTCGCGCTTGCGGCGCTGGCACAGAGGCTCGCCGAATGGGACTTCCCGCTCATCGATGCTCAGGTGGAGAATCCGCACCTCATGAGCCTCGGTGCGGAGCGAATTTCTCGCGAAGAGTTCACCAGGCTGGTCGAACGGCTGACAGCAATGCCGCCGTCGTCAGGCTCGTGGACGGAGCGATTCGGTGAGCTTCGCGCCTCCCAGCTGGCGTCTCCACAGAATCGCGCTAGGATGAAGGCGCGCCCGGCGCCTCAGTTGCGACTGCCGAAGCCAGCGCATACAGTCGAAGAAGGGCCATGACTCAGAAGCGCTGGGAGGAGCAGGAAGGCGACGTTGCGACCGATTCGCGCATAGAGGCGAAGCGGCCGCCGCTCTACAAGGTCCTCCTTCATAACGACGACTACACCTCGCAGGACTTCGTCGTCTTCATCCTCGAAACCATCTTTCGCCACCCTCACGAAACGGCCTTCCAGATCATGATGCACGTCCACCAGCGAGGCATCGGTATCGCCGGCCTGTTCCCTTTCGAGACGGCAGAAGCCAAGGTGTCGCAGGTCCACTCACTGGCCCGCGAGTATGAATATCCCCTCAAGTGCTCGCTCGAACCTGAATGAGCCCTGTAGCCCGAGACTCGTTACGCACTGACCGCAGGCCGACACTATCTTAGAATTGATCCAGCGATGCCCGTCACATTAACCAAAGAGCTTCAAGATGCACTGATCGCGGCGTTCCGTGACGCGGAGCGTCGACGTCATGAGTTCGTGACGCTCGAGCACATACTCTTCGCGCTCACCGATACCCCAGATGGGCGAAAGCTTCTCACCGCCCTCGGCGTGAACTTGCCTGAGCTGCAGGCGGACCTCGAAGCCTTCTTCGTCGAAAACCTCGAAACGCTGCCGGACGGCGTCGAATGGCAGCCGCGCCAGACGCCAACGCACCAGCGGGTGCTGGAGCGCGCAGCCGTGCAAATGCAGGCCGCCGGCAAGACCACCATCGATACAGGCAACCTCCTGGCGGCCTTCTACCGCGAACCCTCCTCCCATGCCGTCTACCTGCTGGAGAAGCAGGGCGTGCGCCGGCTCGACGTGCTGGAGTACGTGTCCCACGGCGTCAGCAAGGTCGGTGATTCGACGGACGGCCTCGGCGACGCGGGCACCGAGTTCGCCGGCGATGACGAGGACGAAGACACCCGCCCGACGACCCTGGAAACCCTGGCCATCGATCTCACGCAGCTTGCGGCCAACGGGGTACTCGACCCCCTCGTCGGTCGCGAGCATGAGCTGGAACGCACGATCCAGGTCCTGAGCCGCCGCCGCAAGAACAACCCGATCTTCGTCGGCGACCCCGGCGTCGGCAAGACGGCGATCGTCGAAGGCCTGGCGCAACGAATCAGCGAGGGCAAAGTGCCCCAGGCGCTCAAGGACGCCCGCATCTACTCGCTGGACATGGGCTCGCTGGTTGCCGGCACGAAGTTCCGAGGCGAGTTCGAGGCACGGCTGAAGGCAATCCTCAAGCAGTTGCGGGAGCAGCCGAACACCATCCTGTTCATCGACGAGATCCACACGATTTACGGCGCCGGCGCCACCGGTAGCGGCTCGCTCGACGCGTCGAACATCCTCAAGCCGGCGCTCGCGGACGGCACCCTTCGGTGCATCGGCTCCACCACCTTCAACGACTACAAGTCGGTGTTCGAAAAGGACCGCGCCCTCGCCCGTCGCTTCCAGCGCATCGACGTCCTGGAGCCGTCAGTAGAAGAAACGGTGGAGATCCTCAAGGGGCTCAAGAAGCACTACGAGGGACATCACGAGGTCGTCTACACCGAGAAGGCGCTACAGGCCGCCGCCGAGCTCTCCGCCACCCATATCAACGAGAGCATGCTGCCGGACAAAGCGATCGATGTGATCGATGAGGCCGGCGCCGCGGTGCGATTGCGTGGTGGACCACCCGGCAGCAAAGTCACGAGCGCAGAGATCGAGGCGGTGGTCGCGCGCATCGCAGGCGTGCCCACGCGGTCGGTGTCGACTTCCGACCGCGACCGCCTGGCGGTCCTCGAGAGCGAGCTCAAGCAGACCATCTTCGGCCAGGACCCCGCGATCGAGCGGCTGGTGTCGTCCATCAAGCTGGCGCGCTCCGGGCTCGGCGCACCCGACAAGCCCGTGGGCTCCTTCCTGTTCTCCGGCCCCACCGGTGTCGGCAAGACGGAGCTCTCCAAGCAGCTGGCGCAGGTACTGGGCATCGAGTTCATCCGCTTCGACATGAGCGAATACATGGAGAAGCACACGGTCTCGCGCTTGATCGGTGCCCCACCCGGCTACGTCGGCTTCGACCAGGGTGGCCTCCTGACCGACGCCATCCGTCGCCACCCCCACGCCGTCCTCGTCCTCGACGAGATCGAGAAGGCGCACCCGGACCTCTTCAACATCCTGCTCCAGGTCATGGACCATGCGACGCTGACCGACAATAACGGACGCAAGGCCGACTTTCGAAACGTTATTATCATTATGACAACTAATGCCGGCGCGCAGGACCTGACGCGAGAGGCCCTCGGCTTCGGCGGCACCACCCCGGAACGGCGCGACAAAGCAGCAATCGAGGCCACCTTCAGCCCCGAGTTCCGCAACCGCCTCGACGCCTGGATCACCTTCACGGCCCTGAGCGCAGGCACCATCGACAAGATCGTCGACAAGTTCATCGCCGAGACAGCAGCCCAGCTGGCTTCGAAGGACGTGCAGCTGGAGGTCTCAGCCGACGCACGGACGTGGCTGCGTGACAAGGGCTACGACAAGCTCTTCGGCGCTCGCGCCATGGGTCGCGTCATCCAGAACGAGCTCAAGCGCCCCCTCGCGGACGCCATCCTCTTCGGCGCCCTGGCCCACGGCGGCGTAGCCAAAGTTTCGCTGGATCAGTCCGGCCCAGAGCCCGCGCTGTCGTTTGACTACACGGCTGCACCGGCACCTCAGGCCGCCAGCAACGAGGACGAGGAGTAGTCAGCAGCCCTC
>CAVSWS010000021.1:0-145184 GCA_963731765.1 uncultured Chloroflexia bacterium | reverse complement strand
GTGAGGCCTACTACGCCGATGTGACCTACGGCACGAACCACGAGTTCGGCTTCGACTACCTGCGCGACAACATGGCGAACAAGGCGCGGCAGGTCCAGCGTCGCGCCACTTCGCCATCGTCGACGAGGTCGACAACATCCTCATCGACGAGGCGCGCACGCCGTTGATCATCAGCGGCCCGGCCCGCGACGACATCCCATCTACCCGCGCTTCGCCGCCCTCGTGCCGCGACTGGAGGACGAGACGACTACACGGTCGACCAGAAGCAGAAGGCGATCTCGCTGACCGAGGCCGGCATCGAGAAGATCGAGCGGGCCCTCGGCATCGACAACATCTACTCGCCCGAGAACTACCGCCTCACCCGCTACATGGAGGCGGCGCTGAAGGCGCACATCCTCTACCACCGCGACCAGCGACTACGTCGTCAAGGACGGCGAGGTCATCATCGTCGACGACTTCACGGGCCGCCTCATGACCGGCCGCCGCTGGTCGGACGGCCTGCACCAGGCGGTCGAGGCCAAGGAAGGCGTCAAGATCCAGCAGGAGTCCATCACCTACGCGACGATCACCCTGCAGAACTACTTCCGTATGTACGACAAGCTCTCCGGCATGACCGGTACCGCCGTCACCGAGGCCGAGGAGTTCGAGAAATCTACAAGCTCGAGGTCGTGGTCGTCCCCACCAACCGCCCGATGGTCCGCGACGACACGTCGACTCGTCTTCCGCTCGCACCGCGCGAAGTTGAACGCCGTCGTGGAAGAGATCGACGAGAAGCACGAGACCGGGCGCCCCGTGCTCGTCGGCACCGTCTCGATCGAGAACTCCGAGTACGTCTCGGACATGCTGACGCGCCGCGGGATCAAGCACGAGGTGCTGAACGCCAAGCACCACGAACGGGAGGCGGAGATCGTCGCCGAGGCCGGCCGCGGGCGCCGTGACCATCGCGACGAACATGGCCGGCCGTGGCACCGACATCATGCTCGGTGGTGATCCGGAGGGCGGTCGCAGTCGCGAAGAGTGGCAGGCAGAGCACGACGAGGTAGTGGCCGCCGGCGGCCTGCACGTCATCGGCACCGAGCGCCACGAGTCACGCCGCATCGACAACCAGCTCCGTGGCCGCTCCGGTCGTCAGGGCGACCCCGGCTCGACGCGCTTCTACGTCGCTTCGAAGACGACCTCATGCGCCGGTTCGCCCCGGACTGGCTCCCCGGCATGCTCTCGAAGCTCGGCATGGACGAGGACATGCCGATCGAGTCCGGCTGGTGAGCAAGCCACTCGAGAACGCGCAGACCAAGGTCGAGGGCTACAACTTCGACATCCGCAAGCACGTCGTCGAGTACGACGACGTGATGAACGTGCACCGCGACGTCATCTACACCGAGCGCACCAAGGTGCTCGAAGGCGAAGACCTGCGCGACAACGTCTTCGGCATGGTCGAGGAAGAGCTGCGCGAGATCATCGAGACCCACATGCCCGGCCGCAACGAGGGCGCCTGGGACCTCGAAGCCTCATCGAAGACGCCAAGGCCATCTACCCGATGTCCGAAGCCACCATCGAGGACATTCGCCACGGTCTCAACCCGGCCGAAGTCGAAGCCATGGTCCTCGACGAAGCAGAGGCCGCTTACGACACCCGCGAAACCGAGATGGGCGCGGAGAACATGCGCCTCCTGGAGCGCCTCCTCCTGCTCCAGACCATCGACCGTCTCTGGGTCGAGCACCTCACCGCCATGGATGAGATGCGCCAGGGCATCGGCTTGCAGGCATACGGTCAGCAGGACCCGCTCGTCGCCTACAAGCGCGAGGCCCACGACATGTGGGAGCAGCTCCTGGTCAACATCCGCCAGACCATCGCCCGTGCCATCTACCACGTCGCCCTGGCCCAGCAGCCCGTGCAGCAGGCCCCACAGCCGCAACTCCGGCTCCACGCCCGCCGCAGCTGCCGCCAGCGCGCCTGCGCGACAGCCCGTCGGTGCGGCAGCCGGCGCATCGGCTATGCCCGCGGCGGAGATGCTGCGAGAGAACCGCGGCGACGAAGCAGCGGTGCCCGCCCAGCGCGTCAACGGCCGTAAGATTGGCCGCAACGACCCGTGCTACTGTGGCTCCGGTAAGAAGTACAAGCGATGTCACGGCGTGGCCGCCTGACGCGATGAACAAGCCCAGCGGAATCGGATCGCTACGAAGCGCGAGCTTCGGTGGTTCACCGTCGTCCAGCGACGCTCTGACCGCGTGCAGACACCTCATGGCCTGCCCAGTCTCGTGTTCCACCTCCGGCCATGATTGAGGTCAGCTTCGCCCACTTTGCTGACGGGACGGCGTTGTTGCCATGATGCCCGCAGAAGCGCTCGCCTACCTCCGCGAGACGGTCGCGGCGGGCGACCACTGGTACGTCGCGCTCCTCAAAACCATGTCGCGCTGGACTGTGGCCGAAGAGGTCATCGACGACCGTCGCTACCGCTACCTCATCGGCGGTGAGGCCTTCGACTGGCTTCTGCTGGCCGAGCGCCTGCTCGACACCTCCGGTATCGAGTGCGACCCGGACGAGCGAGACGCTCTCCTGTTCAACGGCCACCCGCCGCTCGAGATCGAGGACGACGAGTTCCAGATGCTCATCGGCACGCCCAAGTACCAGGCCTACCTCAACTTCCTCTACGGCGTCGTGGTCGAAGAGGCCCTGCAGTACGCCGTGGAGGAGGAGCTGGTAAAGGAGCAGCACGCCCACGTCTGGTCCGCCGGGTACGTTGAAGGCGCCGGTATGTTTCTGCGAATCTACGGCCTCAGCCTCGCGGAGCTGCGAGGGGAGTTTCAGCAAGAGCGTGGTCTGGTGCTCACCGAGGAGCTGGACTACACGGAGCTCAAGGAGTTCACCTACTGGCTGTTCAAGTACCGAGTACGCAACGGCGAGGGTGCCCGCGTCGCATCCGATACGCGAAAGGGTCTCGTGGCGCTCTCGAGGCTGGAAGCCGCCTACCGCAAGCGCACGGACCCCGCAAACCAGGCCCAGGAAGTCACCACGGTAGAGGCGGACTTGTCAGAACGGGTCCGCGAATCGGATCGAGAACGGAGAGCACGACGGAGGCAGGCATTTGCGGCTAGAGGTTTCGACTAGCATCTCGGCACCCCCGGAGCGCGTCTGGGACATCATCATGGACGTCGAGCGCTGGCATGAGTGGACGCCCTCCATCACCAGCATCGAGAAGCTTACCCCCGGCGACCTGCTGGTCGGCTCAAAGGTACGCATCAAGCAACCGAAGCTCCCGGTCGCGGAGTGGACCGTCACCGCCATCGAGCCCGGCCGGCGCATGGAGTGGCAAAACAAGGGCCCCGGCGCAAAGTCCGTCGCCTGGCACGCCGCCGAGCCGGACGGCGACGGCTCGAAAGCCATCCTCGGCATCGATCAAAGCGGCATCTTCTTCTCGCTGACGGGCTGGTACTTCAACGGCATAACGCGCCGCTACGTGAACACGGAGCTGGAAGGGCTGAAGAAACGCGCAGAGAACGCCTGACCTAGACGCCCTCTGCCTTGTTCTTCGCTGCCACGACTTCGACGACTGTCGGCTGCGACATGTCGCGCTCGACGACGTCCATCGTCTGGCCCGCCTCGATCAGGCCTTCCTGCAGGACGCGACAGTAGAACCCGCTGCGGCCGCTCTGCTGGAACCGGCGCACCATCGTCTGGTCGCCCATCTTGATCCCGAGCTTGAAGCAGGGGAAGCGAGGCTCGCTGACCTGCAGGACCGCATCGCCCACCTCGAGCACGTCGTTGATGCGCAGCGTGTCCTCCAGCAGGCCCGTCACCGTCAGGTTCTCCCCGAACGCGCCGTAGGCTAGCTCGCGCCCCAGTTCACCCTGCCACGCCTCGTAGTGCTCCGCCGGGTAGCAGTAGACCGCCTTGTCCTCGCCGCCGTGCACCGTCAGATCTGCCTGCCGGTCGCCGTCCAGGTTAAGGCGTCGCACCATCACCGGCCCCTCGACCCGTGATTTGAAGATCGCCGTGCTCACGGGCTTGCCGTTGTCGTCTTTGACCTCCTGCGGCTGGCCCACGAACACGGCGCGCAGAAGCCCCGTCGCGTAGGTGAGACGGGCGAATGAAAAGCGATTGAACTGGTCGAACTGGCTCATGACGTTGCCGCTGGCAGATTGCTCCCCTCATGGTACTCGCGCCATCTCCGCATCAGCGCCTGTACCTGACTTCTTCCCTGTACTCTGCGCTCCGCGGCGGAAAACTGCCACGTCCCGCCGTTACGCATCTTCGCGTCGGAGATGATGCTCCAGTACAGCTGCGCGTCGGGTGGCATCACACGCCCCACCCCGGCGTGTTCCACCAGGAAGTAGTTACTCTCGTTCTCTTCGTGGTGTGCGCGAAGGTCCGAGAGCGACGCAACTGGCGCCCCGTACCGAGAGATCAGCTCCGTGTTCATCTCGACCGAGAGGAAGTGCAGGTGGGCGTGCGGCACGCTTTGGCCGAACACGCCGTTCTCCCAGTACGTCAGACGACCGTACTCCTCCCGAACGAAGTTGCCGATGTGCGACTTCAGCGCGTCGAACTCCTCCTCCAGCTCCGGCGGGATCGCTGCGAGGTGGGGGTAGTGGTGCTTCGGGATCATCAGGATGTGGGCATCGGCCACCGGCGCGAAGTCGGCCACCACGAAGAAGTTATCCCCGTCGTACAGCAGGTACTCGCTGGTCTCGTCTCGATTGCAAAAGGGACATTCGCCAAAGTGGCGAGGGCTCTCGTCCGGCACATCTAGATGTTACATCGTATCGGTTGTCCCTGGCCTGAGCGAAGGAACTGGGGTGAACCCTATTGACGGGACATAACCGTGACCCTAGACTTGAATGCAAACCTCAATACGCAGGCGTAGAAGGGGAGTAGTAGAGGATCGCAAAGGCGTTCAGCGAGCCGGGACGGTGGGAGCCGGCAGCCACGAGCACCTCGAACTCGCCCCGGAGCCCTCGGACTGAACAGCAGCACGACTGCATCAAGTAGGTCCGGGCGGGTAAGCCCGATACAGCGATTCGAGTGTCCTCGGCAGCCGCCGAGGGAACTAGGGTGGTACCGTCCCGTTCTCTGGGATCCCTGGAGAAGCGGGATTTTTTATTGCCATGGGTAGGAAGCCCGAAAGACAGTCGAATCGGAATGAATAAAGTGAAGGCAGTGGAACAGGCAGAGACGCGGCAGGTCGTGATAACGGCCCACGCTGGCGCCCGCCGATCGCAGATTCCTGCCATGGAGGCCCCTCTGGTCTCGGACGTTGCTGGCCCTACGGTGGCTGAGGCAACCCGAGACCAGGCCGTAGTACGCACGGGCGAAGGGCCTGCCGCCGTCTTCCCATCGCGGGAAACGCGCCCGACCCTCCTCGCCCTCCTCCTTACGTAGTCCTTCTGCGTCCACCGCTGGAAGGACCGTCCCAAGAATCCAGATGACTATCGACAGCGCCAGCGGCGCTGCTACGTCCCAAGGAGGACGATGTGAAACTAACAGGTGCGGAAATCGTCATGGAGTGTCTGCTCCGAGAAGGCGTGGACACCATATTTGGCTACCCCGGCGGCTCCAACCTGCCGATGTACGACGTGCTGCCCAGGTATCGCTCCCAGATCCAGCACGTCCAGGTCCGCCACGAGCAGGCCGCGGCCCACGCTGCCGAGGCCTACGCTCGCGTCACCGGCAAGGCCGGCGTGTGCTGGGCCACCTCCGGCCCCGGTGCCACGAACCTCGTGACCGGCATCGCAGACGCCTGGATGGACTCGATCCCACTGGTCTGCATCACCGGCTCCGTCGTCAGCTGGCTCATCGGTCGTGACGGCTTCCAGGAGGCCGACATCACCGGCATCACCATCCCGATCACGAAGCACAACACCCTCGTGCTCAACGTCGAGGACATCGCCAGGTCCATCCGTGAAGCCTTTCACATCGCCACGACCGGTCGCCCCGGCCCCGTGCTGATCGATATCCCGCGCGACCTGCAGCAGGCCACCTGCGAGTTCGAGTACCCGGAGGAGGTCAACCTGCCCGGCTACCGCCTCCAGACGGAAGGCGACCCGCACCAGATCAAGCGCGCCGCCGAGCTGATCATGCAGTCGGAAAAGCCGCTCATCCTCTCCGGCCACGGCGTCATCATCTCGAAGGCCTGGGACGAGATGGTGGAGCTGTCCGAAAAGGCCCAGATCCCCGTCGTGACCACGCTGTTGGGCATCGGCGGCTATCCCGGCACGCACGAGCTCAACATGGGCATGCCCGGCATGCACGGCATGTACTGGAACAACATGGCCATCAGCGAGGCCGACCTGATCATGGGCATCGGCATGCGCTTCGACGACCGCGTGACGGGCGACCTGACCAAGTTCGCGCCCCACGCCAAGATCGTCCACATCGACATCGACCCGGCCGAGATCGGCAAGAACCTGCCCACCGCCGTGCCGATCGTTGGCGACGTCAAGCAGGTGCTGCAGGCCCTGAACCGTGAAATCGGCCTCGTCCGTCACGACGACTGGCTAAACCACCTGCGCAACCTGCGCGAACAGCACCCCTCGATCGCCCTGCCGGAGACGGACAAGCTCCTGCCCCAGTACGTGATCAAGTCGATTTATGACGCCTCGGGTTCGGACGCGTACTACGTCACCGGAGTGGGCCAGCACCAGATGTGGGCCGCCCAGTACTTCTGGGTCGATAAGCCCAACGGCTTCCTCACCTCCGGCGGCCTCGGCACCATGGGCTACGAGGTCCCCGCGGCCATCGGCGCCCAGTTCGGCGCTCCCAAGGACACCGTGTGGTCGATCTGCGGCGATGGCGGCTTCCAGATGACCTCGCAGGAGCTCGCCACCGTCGTCGAGTACGAGCTGCCGATCAAGTACGCCATCATCAACAACGGCTTCCTGGGCATGGTCCGCCAGTGGCAGGACATGTTCTACAAGGGCAATCAGTCTGCCGTCCGCATGTACCAGCCGGACTTCGTCAAGCTGGCGGAGGCGTACGGCCTGCGCGCCCTGCGCGTCACCGACAAGGCTGACGTGCAGTCGGCCATCGATCAGGCGCTGAGCCACCCCGGTCCCGTGCTGATCGATTTCCAGGTCGAAGAGTCGGAGAACACCTTCCCCATGGTGCCCCCGGGAGCCGCACTGCAAGACACGGTCGATTCGCCGTACAAAAACACGGACGCGCCGGTGCGCACGCCCACGGCCGGAGGTGCCCTGTAATGCCGACGCGATCGACCCATCACACGATCGTCGCGCTGGTGGAAGACAAGCCCGGCGTGCTCAACCGGATCGCCTCGAAGTGGCGCCAGCGCGGCTTCAACATCGAGTCCCTCGCGGTCGGACACTCGGAGATCCCCGGCCTCTCGCGCATGACATTCACCGTCGACGGCGCCAAGCACGACGTCGACCAGGTCACGAAGCAGCTCTTCAAGGTCATCGAGGTCGTCGACATAACCGATATCACCTCGGAAGAAGTGGTTGCCCGCGAGCTGGCACTGATCCGCGTCGCTGCATCGCCGAATAACCGCACGGCCCTCTTCGAGATCGCCCAGGTGTTTCGCGCCAGCGTCGTCGATGTCGCCCACGACTCGATGATCTTCGAGGTCACCGGCAACGAGGACAAGATCGAAGCCCTGTACGAGCTGCTGTTGCCCTACGGTGTCATGGAGCTCATGCGCACGGGCCGTATTGCTATGAAGCGCGGCGGCGCCGGCCACGTCCTGGACGACGGCCACCGCCGCTACCGCTCCGCGGGCGAAGGCAAAGCCCAGGTAGGTAGTCTGCTGTGATCGGAAACGCTGGCCAGGTTGCCGTGGGTTTAGACCCGCGGTACGGATACTGCCTCAGGCTCCCACGGCCCTCGTCCTCTCGCTAGGACGGAGGGCCATCCCGGAGCCCTGCCACGCGCAGGCAGACTGAGCCCGAGTGTGGCTTGCTCCGATGTCGCGAACGGCGATTCGGAGCAAGTCCGCTCCTGCACAAGGAGGAGTCCTTTGCCACCTGCCAACGTAACCCCGAAAAAGATGCCCTTCGAAAAGTACCGGCCCTGGCTGCCGATCGTGCTCGAAGACCGAACCTGGCCCAACAAGCGCATCCAGAAGGCGCCGCTCTGGTGCAGCGTCGATCTGCGCGACGGCAACCAGGCCCTCATCGACCCCATGGACATCGAGCGCAAGCGCCGCATGTTCGAGACCCTGGTCAACATGGGCTTCAAGGAGATCGAGGTCGGTTTCCCGGCTGCCAGTCAGCCTGACTTCGACTTCATTCGCATCCTGATCGAAGAGGACCTCATCCCGGACGACGTCACGATTCAGGTCCTCACCCAGTGCCGCGAAGAGCTCATCGAGCGCACCTACGAAAGCCTGCTAGGCGTCTCGAACGCCATTGTCCACTTCTACAACAGCACCAACCCGCTGCAGCGAGAGGTGGTCTTCCAGCAGGACAAGGAGGGTATAACCGAGATCGCTGTCAGCGCCGCCGAGATCGCCCTCAACCTGGAGCCCTCGCTGGTCGGCAGCAAGATCCGCTACGAGTACTCCCCGGAGAGCTTCACCCTCACCGAGCCTGAGTACGCCCTGAGCATCTGCGAGGCGGTCATGGACGTGGTCAAGCCGACGCCGGAGCGTCCCCTGATCCTCAACCTGCCCGCGACGGTCGAGTGCTTCACGCCCAACGTCTACGGCGACGTCATCGAGTGGTTCTGTCGCTCGATCAAGGACCGCGACTCCGTGGTCGTCAGCCTCCACCCCCACAACGATCGCGGCACCGGCGTCGCGGCAGCGGAGTTCGGCGTCATGGCCGGCGCTGACCGCGTCGAAGGCACGCTGTTCGGCAACGGCGAGCGTACCGGCAACGTCGATATCGTCAATTTGGCCCTGAACCTGTTCGCTCTGGGTGTAGACCCGGAGCTGGACGTCAGCGACATCGACGCTCTGCGCCGCGTGGCCGAGTACTCCAACCGCCTGCCGGTCCACCCCCGCCACGCCTACGCCGGTGATCTTGTCTACACGTCCTTCAGTGGCAGCCACCAGGACGCCATCAAGAAGGGTTTCGATGCGCTGTACCGCAAGGCGGCCGAAGCTGGATTCGAGCCCGATGACTACGAGTTCTGGCAGGTCCCGTACCTGCCAATCGATCCGAAGCACGTCGGTCGCAGCTACGAGGCCGTCGTTCGCGTCAACAGCCAGAGCGGCAAGGGCGGCGTCGCCTACGTCATGCGCGCAGAGCACGGCTTCGACCTGCCGCGCCGCCTCCAGATTGAGTTCTCGAGGGCGATTCAGCACATCACGGAGGACAGCGGCACCGAGATCAGCCCCACCGCGATGTGGGACGCCTTCAAGGCCGAGTACCTGCCGGATAACCCTCGTATCGCCCTCAAGAGCCATGACGTGCGTTCCAGTGATTCGAAGCTGAGCGCAGTTTCGGCCCACCTGTCAGTCGACGGCAAGGAAATCGAGGTCTTCGGCACCGGCAACGGTCCCATCGAGGCGTTCGTCACGGCTCTCAATAGCGCCCTCGGCACCGACCTCGACGTCGTCGACTACGCTGAGCACGCCCTCGGCGCCGGCAAAGACGCAACCGCCGTCTCCTACGTCGAGACGCGCAACGGCAACGGTGAGGTACGTTGGGGCGTCGGCACCCACCCGAACATCATGACGGCGTCTCTCCACGCTGTGGTATCGGCCTTCCTCCGCCAGGGAGCGGCCGCTAAGGTAGCTGACAACACGCTGGTAAAGTAATGTCCAGAAAGTAAAGTGAATGGAATACTTGCCAAGTAATCATCAACCACGTAAGGTCAAGGAGGCAGCGGTGGAATACATCGCCGGCCGGAGGGAGGATCCCGCCTTGACTACTATCAGCAGCAAGAACCAGATAACCCTGCCGGCTCAGCTCCTGCGGGAGATGGGTCTGGGCGCCGGAGACCGTCTCGCCATTCGCCGGGAGGGCAACCGTCTGGTTCTCCGTCCGCGCCCTAAGGATTGGGTGGACTATTACGGCGGCAGCCTTCGCGGTCTCTACGGTGAGACCAAAGAGGAAAAGGACGCCTATGTAGATGACCTCCGCAGTGAGTGGGAGCGTTAACCAAAGTGGGAGGCAGCACTGGTCGATAACCTGCTCTTGAGCAAAGGCGAGCAGCTTCTGCTGGACACTAACGCATTCATCTACTTCCTGGACGGGGAGGAGCTCTACTACGACGTTCTACTTTCCGTCTTTCGCAGAGTCGCGGCCGGCGACCTCACAGTCATCGTGTCGGCCATTACGGAGGCGGAACTGCTCGTAAAACCGGAGCGCGATGGCAACGAGGCGGCGCGAGAGCGCATCGAAGATTTGTTGTCGGAGAGCGGCATTTACGTTGTTGGCGTGGACCGCAAAATCGCGAGGCGAGCGGCGGCTTTAAGAGCCCGTGCTCGTCTAAAGTTGCCCGACGCTATAATCGTCGCGACCGGGCTTGAGACGGGCTGTGAGGCCATCGTGGGTAACGATGGTCAATGGTCGAAGCAAGATGCGGACATTCCGTTCATCCGCTTGGATGAGGTTGTGAAGAGGTAGCTCTGTCGCTGGCAGGGCTTCGAGGGGAATTCATGGCAGAACCACAAACGCTTTCAGAGAAGATTTGGGAGGGACACGTCGTCCGCCGCGAGGCGGGGCAGCCGGACCTTCTCTACATCGACCTGCACCTGGTGCACGAAGTCACCTCGGCGCAGGCATTCGAGTCGCTGCGCATGGCCGGGCGTCAGGTGCGCCGCCCAGAGCTCACCGTCGCGACCGTCGACCACAACGTGCCGACCGCCGACCGCAACAAGCCCTGGCCCGACCCGCTCTCGATCCAGCAGGTCGCCGTCCTCGACAAGAACGTCGCTGATTTCGGTGTGACCTACTTCGGTGTGAACGACGTCCGTCAGGGCATTGTCCACGTCATCGGGCCGGAGCAGGGCCTCACGCAGCCCGGTATGACCATCGTCTGCGGCGACAGCCACACGGCGACGCACGGTGCCTTCGGTGCGCTGGCCATCGGCATCGGCACCTCGGAGGTCGAGCACGTGCTCGCCACCCAGACGCTGCCCCAGGCTAAACCGAGGACGATGGCCGTAGAGGTCAACGGCACCCTGGCGGATGGCGTGGTTGCCAAGGACGTGATTCTCTCCATCATCCGCATGATTGGTGTCGGCGGTGGCATCGGTCACGTTATCGAGTATCGCGGCGACACCATTCGAAACCTCTCGATGGAAGGCCGCATGACCGTCTGCAACATGTCGATCGAGGGCGGTGCCCGTGCCGGCCTGGTCGCCCCGGATGAAAAGACCTTCGCTTACGTTGAAGGCCGCCCCTACGCTCCCAAGGGCAAGGAGTGGGAAGCCGCGCTGGCCCACTGGCAGTCGCTACCCACCGACGAGGGCGCCTCCTTCGACAAGGTGGTCACCCTCAAGGCCGAGGACATTGAGCCCAGCGTGACCTGGGGTACGACGCCGGCCCAGAGTGTGTCCGTAACGGGTCGTATCCCCAACCCGGACGATTTCGCGGAAGCGACCGCCAAGGAAGTCGGTTGGCGGGCCCTTAACTATATGGACCTCAAGCCCGGCACGGCTATGGAAGACATCCCGCTGGACCGTGTATTCATCGGCTCCTGCACCAACTCACGCATCGAGGACCTGCGTGCCGCCGCTTCGGTGGTCCGGGGCTACAAGGTCGCCAACAGCGTGCGTGCCCTGGTGGTGCCCGGCTCCGGCCTCGTCAAGGCGCAGGCGGAGGAAGAGGGCCTCGATAAGGTCTTCACGGAAGCCGGCTTCGAGTGGCGCGACGCGGGCTGCTCGATGTGCCTGGGCATGAACCCGGACTTCCTTTTGCCCGGCGAGCGTGCTGCATCCACCTCGAACCGCAACTTCGAGGGCAGGCAGGGTCCCGGTGGCCGCACGCACCTCGTAAGCCCGGAGATGGCCGCGGCCGCCGCGGTTTCCGGTCACTTCGTAGACATTCGTGGTTGGAGGCGCAACTAATGGAGCCTGTACGTCGCATTGTGGCCCAGGCGGTGCCCTTGAACCGCTCCGACGTGGATACAGACCAGATCATCCCCGCGAAGTACCTGAAGCTGGTCGAGCGCACCGGTTTCGGTAAGTACCTTTTCGATAGCTGGCGCAAGGACGAGTCGTTCGTGCTGAACGACCCCATCTACGTCGGCGCCCAGGTCCTCGTTGCGGGTCCGAACTTCGGCTGCGGCTCCTCTCGCGAGCACGCACCCTGGGCGCTGGAAGACTATGGCTTCAAGGCGATCATCGCGCCTTCGTTTGCAGACATCTTCCGCAACAACTGCGCCAAGATCGGCCTCCTCCTCGTTCAGCTCCGGCCCGACGAAGTGGAGATCCTCATGCAGCGCGCTGAGGAGAAGCCGGAGACCAAAGTCATCGTCGACCTCGAGTCGCAAACTGTGGGACTTGAGGGTGAAGAGTGGACGATGCACTTCGACATCGACCCCTTCATCAAGCACATGCTGGTCAACGGCCTCGATGACATTAGCCTCACCCTCCAGAGCGCCGATGCCATCACCTCCTACGAGAGCAAGCGCCCCGGCTTCATGCCCGCGGCCACCGTTTAGGCGCTAGGAGCCGTCATGCCGACCATCGAAGACCTCAAGGACCAGCAGCGGCGCCAGTGGAGCGGCAACGCACCAACCTGGGACGCCCAGCACGAGCGTCGAGAGCAGGAGACCGCCGTGGTCAGCGATTGGCTGTGCCGAGAGGCGGGCCTCGCTCCTGGCTTGCGCGTGCTCGATCTTGCGTGCGGTTCCGGTCACCCGGCCATCAACGCCGCCAGGCTTGTGACTCCCGGCGGCAGCGTACTCGCTACAGACATGGTGCCCGAGATGGTCGATGTCACCCGCCGTCGTGCTGCCGAAGCCGGTGTGAACAACATCGAAGTCCGCGTCATGGACGCCGAGGCGATTGACCTGGGCGGCGCCAGCTTCGATGCAGTCACCTGCCGCTTCGGCATCATGTTCTGCGCCGCCCCCTCGAAGGCGGTGTCAGGCATCCGGCGTGTGCTCAAGGACGGCGGCAAGTTTGCCATGTCCTGCTGGGCACCGCCTGAGCAAAGCCCCGGGCAGACCCTAGGCAACCAGGCCTTGGAGCGCTTCGGCCGCCCCCAGACGCCGGTCGACTACAACGTTCCCGGCGTCTACCAGCTCGCACCGGACGGCAAGCTGCAGAGCCTGCTCGAGGCCGCCGGCTTCCGAAACGTGCGCGTCGAGCCCCTGACCATCGTTTCCGAATACGAGTCCTTCGACGCCTTCATCGCCCCGGGAGCGATGCGTATGGGTGCGCTCCGCACGGCCCTCAACGAGGTCTCGCCGGAGGAAGGCGAGCGCCTCAAGACCATCCTCGCCGAGCTTCTCGCGCCCTACACGGACAGCAACGGTGTCATCCGCCTGCCTCTCACCCCGCTCTGCGCCGTCGGCACAAAGTAACCGGCCTTCTCGCTATCCCTCACCTGGATCCACCTGACCTCTGAAATCTGCACTCTCCCTTTGGGTGAGGGGGCCGGGGTGAGGTCCCCGCTGGAGCCACTCCCGCACTTCCTCTATGCTGCCCGTACTGTCCAAACTTCAGCCCGAAAGGTCCTGCTGCCCATGAGCGTCTTCCACATCGCGATCCTCCCCGGCGACTACATTGGCCCCGAAGTCACGGGCGAAGCGCGACGCGTGCTCGAAGCCGTGGCCAAGCGCTTCGGCCATGAGTTCCGCTTCCAGGAGGCTCTCGCGGGCGGTGCCGCCTATGACGTATTTGGTGAGCACCTTCCGGCCGTCACCATCCAGGCCTGCGAAATGGCCGATGCCATTCTCAAAGGCCCCTTCGGCGGACCACGAGACGAGATCAACCACCCGAAGTGGCAGGGCGTGGAGCAGAACGCCATCCTCCCCCTGCGCAAGCACTTCGACCTCTACCTCAACCTGCGACCCATCGTCGTGCCGGAATCGCTGCTCGCCCTCTCGCCCATCAAAGAAGAGTTCGTCAAAGGCACCGACATGCTGATCCTGCGAGAGCTGGCTTCCGGCATCTACTTCGGCCCCCGCGGCGAGCGCCAGATCGAAGGCCCGCACGAGCGCACGATGATGGAGAAGTGGGACACGGAGCTCTACAACGAGTACGAGATCGAGCGCATTGCTCGCGACGCCTTCCGACTCGCCGAGCAGCGCCGCAAGAAGGTCACGCTCATCGCCAAGTCCAACGTCATGTCGACCGGCCTGTTCTGGCGTGAGATTGTCGCCCCCATCGCCAGAGAGCACCCGGAGGTCGAGATGAACTATCTCCACGTCGATGCCGCGGCCATGGAGATGATCGTCAACCCGCGCCAGTTCGACGTCATCGTCACCTCGAACATCTTCGGCGACATCCTCTCTGACGAAGCCGCCGGCCTCCTGCGCTCCCTCGGTATGGGCCCCTCCGCCTCCCTGAACGAGAAGGGCTTCGGTCTCTACGAGCCCATCCACGGCTCCGCCCCCGACATTCAGGGCCAGGGCAAGGCCAACCCCCTCGCGACCATCCTCAGCGCCGCCATGATGCTCCGCCTCAGCTTCGACCTCCCCGACGCCGCCGACGCCGTAGAGCGCGCCGTCGACAAGGTCCTCGCCGAAGGCGCCCGCACCGGCGACATCGCAGCCCCCGGCGAGCCCCTCGTCTCCACTCAGGAGATGGGCTCCCGAGTCGCCGAAGCCGTAGCAACCGCCTAGGCGAGAACGTACCACGACCCTCTCCTCGCTAGAGAACGTAGCGACCCGAGTCATGACGTGCGCCGGCGAGCGAGAGGCACCTGGAAACTCTGCCTGGACGCAGGCTCGCCGAATGCGTCACAGCCCACTGTGCCGATAATCGCTTTGGCGGGCTCCGTGGCGGGAAGCTCGACGGTCTGAGATTCCGTCGCAACACGCCCTTGGCCGTTCATATGACTTCTAGTTCAGCGCCGGTCTTGCGAGGCCCGACGCCAGGAGCGGCCGTGGGAATCCCACGAAGCGGAGGCTATCTCCAACCCCGTGCGCGGCCGGCTCGTTTCAGCTCGAATTGTTCGAGCCCACAGGGCTCATTGGGGCCATCGCACCGCAGCAGTGAAGCACCTTGAAATCCCCCTTCTCCTCGCAAGGAGAGGGGTCGGGGGTGAGGTTAACATTCCCTCATGCGCCCCGAAGACTGTACCTACTTCGACTCCCGTGCCGCCTTCCGAGCCTGGCTCGCCGCCCACCACGTTAGCGCCGACCTCCTCCACGTCGGCTTCTACAAGAAAGGCTCCGGGCTGCCCTCCGTCACGTACTCAGAAGCCGTGGACGAGGCGCTCTGCTTTGGCTGGATCGATGGTGTACGCCACGCCGTCGATGCCCTGAGCTTCACCGTGCGCTTCACGCCCCGCCGGCGCGGCAGCCGCTGGAGCGCCGTCAACATCAAGCGCGTCGAAGCCCTTGTTGGGGCCGGTCTCATGCACGAAGCGGGATTGCATGCCTTCGAGCAACGGGCGGGCGTCGCCGGCTACTCCCACGAGAGCCGTCCTTCCCAGCTTCCGGAGCCGTACCTCTCTCGTCTACAAGCTGCGGAAGCAGCCTGGACCTTCTTCGTTAGCCAGCCGCCCTGGTATCAACGCGACGCCGCCTTCTGGGTCACCGACGCCAAGCGCGAGGAGACCCGCGAGCGCCGCCTCGAAACTCTGATCGCAGACTCGAAGGCTGGCCGGCGCATCAAGCCCCTCACGCGCCCCGGAGAACGCTGAGACTCACGCGGGAACCAAAACCACAACGCCAACGTCTTGGGCTCTGTACGTTCGGATACGAAACGAAACGGGAGGGCACAGATGGGGAACAAGAAACTGCTCCGGAAGCTCGGTCTCGCGGCCATCGTCCTGGTGGCAATTGGCGGCATTGGCTACGCAGCGCGTAATAGCGGCGCCGGCAACGAAAGTGACGTCGCCACATCCGATGGCGGCATCAGCATGGTCCAGCCCTCGGATGCGCGTGATGGCACCGTCGCGATCGGCGGCAGTGCGGGCAGTGACCAGATCGCCAACGTCACCAAGGGTCTGCCACCCATGAGTGCGGGTGTGGCCGAATCGGCGCCATCGTCCGGCAGCGTGGCGTCTGGCCCGGCGGCGCCGCCCTCTGCCGGCGGGGGCGACCTCGCGTCGAGTCTCGACCGCAAGATCGTCTCCACCGCCTCGCTCGACATGCAGGTCGACGATGTCGGTGGCAGCTTCGAAGAGGTGGGGCGCATCGCGACTTCCGTCGGTGGCTTTGTGGCCAGCTCCAGCGTCTCCTACCAGGGCGAGCGTCAGCTGGCGTCAGTCACCATTCGTGTGCCGTCGGACAGCTACCAGAGCGTGCTCGGCAGCCTCCGCAAGCTCGGCGTCAAGGTCGACTCCGAAAGTTCCGACGCCAACGACGTCACGGAGGAGTACACGGACCTTTCTTCTCGTCTCCGCACCCTGGAGGCCACCGAGCAGCAGCTCCTGACCCTGCTCACCAAGGCCAACAACATCAGCGATATCCTCACCGTGCAGGACCGGCTTAACTCCGTCCGCGGTGAGATCGAGCAGGTCAAGGGCCGTCAGCAGCTCCTGGATAACCTGACCTCGCTCGCCACCATCACGGTGCACCTGCAGCCCGTCGTTGCCGCCGGCCACGTCGACCATCCGAACGACGGCGTTGACCTCGGCGCCAAGATCTCCGAGGCGTGGGACAACAGCATCCAGTTCCTCGGCGAGATTGCCGGCGGCGTCCTGACCGTCGTCGTCTTCGCCTGGTGGGTCCCGGTCCTCGGGCTCCCTCTGCTCCTGGCCTACAAGGTCACCCGGCGGGACCATCCCCAGGTGGTCGATTAGCCTCCGACATCAGACTCGCTCTCGGGGCGCAACGGTGACTGCCGTTGCGCCCCTTCTCATGGTGCTCTGAAGCGCACGACGCCCATGACGACGATCGCCGCAGCGCACAGGCAGAAGAAGATGATGATCCCGATACTATCGTCCATGCCGCGCCGGTCCACAGCCGCTGCGAACACCCGAAACGCCAGCAAGAACAACCCGCCGATCATCACGAAGAACGACCCGCCCAATATGGCGCCCCAAACGACGCTCGAAGTGTTGTCTCGCACCTTGTCGATGACCGTGCGACTCGAGCGATCGATCCACAGGAAGTCGCACTCGGGGCAGCGCATCTGCCATTGCCGCGTGGTGGAGTAGGTCACGCCGCAGTTCGGACAACGAACATCCCGGGCCGCATCCTCTCTGCCGAGGCGTTGGCGGATCGGATCCCGTTGCACTGGTGCGGTGGATCGTCGGTCGCTCATCTCATTGCTCGCTCGCACCTGAGAGTTTGCGCCAAGCTATCGTTGGGGATGCGACATGTCAAACCAGAGCGCCGGGCTCATCACTCGCGATTGTCTTCGGTGGGCCGCTCCCAGTCGTCGGTCTCTGGAACCTCATCTGCAACTAGACCAAGGGGTCCCACCGGGCGAATGTTGTAGATCAGCGGGACTTCAAGGCCGCTCTCGGGATGCATGGGCGACGGTCGTTGCGCATTCTGCTTGTGCACCCTGTTCCGTAGCAACCCAAGGACGACGATACTCCCGGCACAACCGCCGATGAACAGCGCCGTCACAAACGTTTCCCGCGGCCCGAATCTACCTATCGTCGCCCCGATGATCGCCACCACGACATAGGCAACGAATATCAGACAACCGGCGGCGAACAGCAGGAACACTACGTTAAGCCAGCTGTCCTGAATGCGATCGAACATTGTCCGGCTCGATTGATCGATCCAGGAGTGCCGACACTCAGGGCACTGCATCTCCCACCGCTGACTGGTGAAGAAAATGCCGTGGCAGCGGGGACAAGTTACCTCGCGCGTCGATCCACGAGGGCTGAGGCCCCTTACGTTGTCCTTCTGTCCGCTGACTCTGGAAGGTCCTTGGTTCGTCGCCATTCCTGCCTCTTGGCGCCAAGCTATCGTTGCCGACATAGGCTTGTCAAACCTCGGGCGCGAAAAGGCCCGTCCTCCCGGGTGGATGGAGGACGGGCCCGAGAACGGAGAAGGGCAGCTTAGCCGGCCGCCGACTCCTCCGGAATTACCATTGCGGGTGCTTCGCTGTGGCCCATCGCCATCTCGCCACCTGTAGCGGCCAGCGCCTTGCGGTCGTCCATCAGCAGGGTCACGAGCATTCCGGGGATGGTTAGCGCCGCGCCGATCAGGAACGTGTCCTGGAACGCGGTCAACGCGGCCTCCCGCGTAGCCGGGTCGGCCAGCCCTGCGTCGTGAGAGCTCAGGCGACTCGTCAGGATCGTGGCCATCACCGCGATGCCGAGGCTGCCCGCCACCTGCCGGCTCACGTTGAAGATCGCGCTCGCCCTGCCCGTCGCCTCCGGGCTGATCGTGGCGAAGGAGGCCGCCTGCAGCGGGATGATCATCAGGCCGAAGAACATACCCCGTACCAGCATGTTCGCTGCGATCCACAGGTCGGCCGTCTCGTATCCCACCAGCGCCAGCGAGCCTGTCATCAGCACGTTGCCCGCGAAGCCGACGAGCATCATTCGCCGCGGCCCGATCTTCGGGTACAGCTTGGATGCGGGCTGCGCCATCAGCGCCACGCCCAGCGCCATCGGGAACGTCAACAGACCCACGTCGAAAGCGCTGATGCCCTTCTGCGTCTGCAGGAAGATCGGTAGGACGAAGAACACGCCCATGATGCTCGCGGTGCCCACCAGCATCACGAAGTTCGCTGCGCCGAAC
The DNA here is from genome assembly GCA_963731765.1 of uncultured Chloroflexia bacterium. Lineage (GTDB taxonomy): Bacteria > Chloroflexota > Dehalococcoidia > DSTF01 > WHTK01 > WHTK01. Next base: position 126,455 of record CAVSWS010000021.1, on the reverse strand, counting down.
AGCTTGTCGCGTAGCAGGCGTACGTCCAGCATCGGCTGTGCGGTCCGCAGCTCCACCATCGTGAACGCCGTCAGCGCCGCCAGGCCGGTGAGGCCGAAGACCAGTACCCGTGCGCTGTCGAAGCCGTGCTGCCCCGCCTGTGCGAGTGCGTAGATCACGGAAGTGATGCCGTAGCCGGAAAGCGCGAAGCCGGGCACGTCCAGCCTGCCGGGGTTCGTCTGCACCTCCTCACGCAGGACGATTGCAGAGCCGATCAGCGTCAACAGACCCACGGGAACGTTCAGGAAGAAGATCCAGCGCCAGTCCTGGTAATCGACCAGGTAGCCGCCGAGGATCGGGCCCAGGGCAGGCGCCACCGTAATCGGCACGGTCAGGATGGCCGATGCCGCCGCACGCTCGGACGGCGGGAAGGCCCGGAACAGCATCGCCATGCCGACCGGTGTCAACATGCCGCCGCCTACGCCCTGGAACACACGGAACGCTATCAGCGACTCGACGCTCCACGAAAGGCCGCAGAGCAGGGACCCGCTGATGAAGATCGTCAGGGCTGCCATGAACACACGCTTGGTGCCGAACCGGTCGCCCATCCATCCGGAAATGGGGATGAACAGGGCCAGGCTCAGGAGGTAGCCTGTAACTACCCATTCGATAGTCGTGGTGCTGGCCGAAAACTCACGGGCGAGGGTCGGGATCGCGACATTGATCACTGTCATGTCCAGCAGGTCCATGAACAGCGCCATGATGTACACGATGCCGACTAACCACTTGTACTCGAGTTTGAGACGATGCACGAGGGGCTCCAATCTAGGGTCGATACGTCCCTGTGCCGTCGACGTGACGGCCATGAGAAGTACCGCGATCTCGGTGTGAATGGAGGTTAACTGTCAGCTCCTGACACCAATCTGTCAGGAGGAGGAGTGTCTCAAGGAAGACTCCTGACAGCAGTACGTCAGGAGGTGCGACAGAAGCAGAACATGTTCATATGGGTAACCTGTCTTGTGATAGAATTCCCTTAGAGACTAGATTTCTGACCACGTCATTAACTTAGTAACTAAGATATTGAGACGATAAGAGGACTCTTGGCCGGTGTCAAGCAATTTTTTGCCCGACTTTGGATCTAAAGACCCCATTCGCGCCCTCTACCTGTCCCATCAGGCAGGTGGCGGCGATGGGGAAGATCCGCCCGCCGCCTCAGTCGATGAGTTGGAACACGACACCCTGATCAGGGTGCTCGATCAGGAGATGCGCTCGCAGAGCGCATGGACGCTCTTCTTCCACGCCGCCGTCGCAGAGCACCTCAACCTCAATCCCACCGACCACAAGTGTCTCGACATGATCTGGCGCTGCCACGAAAGCACGCCGGAGGAATTCATGACGCCCGGCCAGCTCGCCCGCGAGACCAAGCTCACCACAGGCGCCGTCACCGGCGTCCTCGACAGGCTGGAGCACGCCGGCTACGTCTCACGCGAGCACGACCCCGAAGACCGCCGGCGCATCATCGTCCGGCCGGTGCCGGAGCGCATCAAGGCTGACGTCTGGCCTCTGTTCGATTGGCTGTCCGCGGAGTTTGCCAGGCTGTGCGCTCGATATTCGGACGAGGAGCTACGACGGATGATCCAGTTCTGTCGCGAGTCTCAAGGGCTTCTCCAGGCAGCCACCGACCACCTGCACGAGATCCTCGATTAAAGCCGGCGCCTGACGACGCGCCTGCCGCGGTTCGCAGCCCGGGCGAGCGCACCATAACCTTGTGGCGCCGAGCACCAGTCTTCGCGGGACGAGCCGCAAGCAGGCGATACAGCACGAAGAACACGACCACCAGCAGCGACAGATAAAGGCTCTCTTTCACCTGCGCATTCCCTGTGTCCGTGCCGTTCATCAGCCCGTGCACCAGCGCCAGCAGATACACGCCAAACGTCAGGTAGTGCAGCAACCGCCACGTGCGGTGGCCGATGAGCCCTCGCACCCAGAAGCTGGCGCTCAGGATCGCCGCCCCGTACAGCGCGACGATTCCCAGCGACATCGCAGTGCTGTTCAGGTGCGAAGCAAAAGGGATGAGCAGCTCCCGCAGCGTGAACCCGGCGTACGGGTCCGGCAGCATGATCAGAGCGTGGAAGAGGATCACGATCAACACGAACAGCGACAGGAAGCGATGAAATTCGAACACCCAACCCCGGTGGAGCCAGCCGTCCAGCAGTCGTGACGTCACCGCCAGCCCCAGCACCACCGAGCTCCACAGCAGCCAGTACGAAACCAGCCCGGCTGAGCGGCCGAGGTACCAGTACGTGTGCATCTAGTGCAGCCCCCATACCGACCGTCCGGTCACGAGCTGTGACTCCGCGTGTGAGGCGTCGGTGTCGCGATCGGGCGCGGTGTCGGGGTGGGTGCGGGCCGCGTCGCCGTCGGGCGCGGCGTCGGTGAAGGCTGCGGGATCGGCGTGCTGGTCGGTAGCGCGACCGTGGCAGCAATGATGGCGGTTGGTGTCGCCACAACCGTTGTTGGCGTCGACACTGCCGGGGCGCTCGTCGCCGTTGCAGCCGCCGTGTAGCTGCCAGGCGTCGCGGTCGCCGTCGGGGCCTCGACCAGCGCAGCGGAGGCCGGCTCAACAGGCGTCGCCGTCGCCACGACCGCCGTCGGCGTCTCAGTAGGAGTAGAAGCGGCTATCGGCGCCTCTTTCGAGACCACGGCCGTACTCACCACGATGAGGGCGGGGAACTTCGCCGCGCCGGCGGACGCCACGGGCTCTGCGTCCGCCATCGATGCATCTTCCATCCCCGCCGCGTCCGTTGCGACATTGGCGGAGCCCTCGGCCAGGCTCAACCACGCGATGAACCCCGCTATCAGACCGATAGCGCACACCGTCGCGAGCATGACCGAGGCCTTGGTCCTTGGATAGCGCCCGAGAAGGCTCATCCGGGCCGCCACTAACTACAGCCCCCGTCCGATCGGACAGCGCAGCTTACTTGCAGGAGACGTCAGGTAGCAGGTCGGGATGGTGGCATCGTTCTTGGGCATCGAACACTCCTCGGCCGGCCGGCATCTCCGGCGCCCGTCGGTGGACTTCGGATGCCACGTTATGGAAGCAAGATTGGAATTTCGTTTGAGCTCCGTGCCTGTGATGGAACTGCAAGCAAAGGGGCGAGGCCGTTCAAGCCTCGCCCCCTGCGAGCTCACATCTCAGCGCCGGGTTACTTCCCCAGCGCCTCACCCATGCCCGCGCAGTCATACAGGCTGCCCTGGTACTGCGCCGGCAGGCTCCTGTCCTCCACCAGGGTGCAGGTGGACTCGACAGCTGACATCACAGCGCTCGCACCCTTCGCAGTGCTCCTCGTGGTGCCGGTGGCGCCGCCGGTGTTGGGAAAGGCGCCGAATGTCGGGATGTTGGCGATGCCGGGTATGTTCCGCAGGATCCGCCCCGCGCCGCCGAAGCCGTTCGACACCAGTACGTAGCGGATGTCGCCGTTCGATACGTAGTCGCCGAACTGAGCCGCCGTAATCGTGGGGTCCGACCCGGAAAAGCCACCGATGGACATCACGGACAGGTCGTACTCGGCGATTAGCGTCGAAGCGTTCTGGGCCGAAGATACCGCCAGGTCCCACTTCATGTCGCTACTGGAGTGCGAGTCTAGCCACTGCGCCAGCTGAGCCGTCCCACCATCGAACGCGCGCGATCCGAAGCTCCGGCTCGCGGTGCCGCCGTTACGTGGTCCGGCCTGCGGCAGCGTCGTATTCGAAGACGCGTTTGCCGTCTCGTAGCTGGACCACGCCCCCGGAATCAGCAGCAGCCCCGCCACAATCACGGCCATGCCTGCAACCACCGGCAATCGCTTGTTCCACGCCGATACCACGAGGACGATGACGCCGACGACCACGGTCGCGATCATGATCGGCGTCACCCACTCGTAGAAGTTGTCGACGCGATTGGAGAGCAGCAGCTGCACGTAGACCGTGGCCGCGGCCGCCGCGATGCCGGCGATCAGCCACGCCTTGTGCTGCTTCACCAGGTCTGGCAATGCAACGCACGTCATGCCAACAAGGGCGGCCACGCCCGGCGCCAGGGCAGAGGTGTAGTAGCTGTGATAGATGCCCTGCGTGTGCGAGAACACAACCCCGAAGGTCAGGGCCCAGCCGGCCCACAGGATGACGTTTGCGCGCAGGATGTTGTCTCCCCGCCACCGCCACAGGCTGATTACGCCCCCGATCATGGCGAATGGCAGGAACCAGGCGATCTGCGGCCCGTTCGCGTCGTCGAACATGCGGAACAGGCCGGGCTGACCGGCGATGATGCCGCCCCGGCCCGTGGGGTTGCCCGCCGGAGCGCCGTTACCACCGCCCGCGAAGCCGCCGAAACCGCCGAAGCCACCGTTATTGGAGCCGTTCGTCGGCCCGTTGTTCGGCGTTATCCGGCCGTTGTTGCCGGAGCCGGGAAAGCTACCGTTGCCACGATTGCCGTTCTGCGGCCCGCTGAAGTTGCCCCCGCCGGGGACGATGCCTCCGGGATTGCTGCCGCCCGCGTTCGGTATCTGTCTCCCGGCGTTGTTGCCCGGACCGCGTCCGGCGCCGAAGCCGTTGTCGCCCTGCTCGCGGCCAATACCGTTATAGCCGACCGCCAGGTTGTACACCGAGTTGTCCGTGCTGCCGCCGATATACGGCCGGCTACCACTCGGCCAGGCGTCCACCACCAGCATCCAGGACGCCGAAGCGATCAAGGCTACGGTGCCGAATACGGCTAGACGCGGGATCCATTCCCTGTACTGCTTCCACCAGTCCCCGCGCATGCCGATCAGGATCGCCAGTGCCAGCGCGGGTCCGGGGATCCAGCCCACCAGCATCTTCGTGTTGAACGCGACGCCGATCAGCAAGCCGGCGCCGATCGTCCACCATAGCCAGTGTCGCGTCTTCTCCAGCGATTTCAGCACACAGCCCGCCGCCCCGATCAGCGTCAGCAGCAGGAAAGGCTCAGGCAAGTTCAGCCGGTCAACCGCCACCGAGATCGGCGTCAGCGCCAGCACGAGCCCGGAGATCGTCGCCGCGATCACGCCGAAGTAGCGCTTCATGATCAGCCACAGCAGCCCCACCGACATCGCGCCGGCGATCGCGCTGGGCATCAGCAACGAGAGACTCGAGTATCCGAAGATGCGCGCCGACAGTGCGTCGACCCACAGGAACACGGGCGGCTTGTCGACCGTGATGAACCCGCCCGGGTCCAACGTGCCGAAGAAGAAGTTGTGCCAACTCTCCGTCATTGACCGCGTCGCGGCGGCGTAGTACGTGTTGCCGTAGCCGGTCTTGGAAAGGCCCCAGGCGTTGATGAACAGCGCCAGCGCCGTGACCGCGATCAGCGGCAGCCAGGCCTGCCACCGCTGCCAGAACGCTGTCAGCGATACTGCCAAGGGTCGGCTGGATTCTCCGTAGGTTGGTGCGGGGACGCTACTTGCCACGACTGCCTCCATTGTCAGCTTTGGCGGCAGATGTGGCCACCTGCGCGTTACCCACCGCGGCCGCCGCCGGCGCTCGGGGTATGCGATACGTCTTTTGCGCCCGCGCCCAGTCGAAGCCCCGCATGCGCGCCAGGCCTGTCAGGTCGCGCCAGACCGTCTTGCCGATCTTCACTCGGCTGTCCGTGTCCTCCACCCAGTGCACGGGCACGAAGTCCACCGCCCAGCCGCCCTTCGCCGCCAGCAGCAGCAGTTCCGTGTCCCAGAACCACCCCGTGTCCTCTACGAAGGGCAGCAGCTTGTGGGCGCACTCCTTCCGGATCGCCTTGAAGCCGCACTGCGTGTCGCGCAGTCGTGTGCCGAACAGGCCGTTGATTAGAAATACGAACCCGCGCGATAGCACCTCACGCTTCAGCGAGCGCGTCGTCTCGGATCCCCGGCCCAGTCTCGATCCCGCGACCACGTCATTGCCCTCGGCCAGTATCGAATCCACCAGCCGCGGAAACGCCGCCAGGTCCGTCGAGAGGTCGATGTCCATGTAGGCCAGCACGTCGGCTTCGCTCGCCAGCCACGCCTGGGTTAGCGCCCGGCCTCGACCCGCCTGCTCGATGTGCAGCACGCTAACGTTGGGCAGCTGCTCAAGCTCGCGCGCGATTGCCAGCGTGCCGTCCGTGGAGCCGTTGTCCGCAATCGTGATGCGCCAGTCATGTCTCAGATTATTCTCGAGGTAGGTGTGCAGCGTACGGACGCTGACGTTGAGCACCTTCTCCTCGTTGAGGACCGGCAGCACGACTTCGACGCTTGCCATGGTTACGACTCCCCCAGTTGCTTCTTCACTTCCGGCCGCCAGACCACGCGGCTACTCCACATCCAGTTCCACGCCAGGCCGAAGCAGATACCGATCGAGTTGGCAATCAGGTAGCTGATGCCCAGCAGCGGCGTAAGCAGGTTCACCGCGAGCAAGGAGATGGCGGGACCTCCGAACGAGCTCAGGTTCGATTCGGTGAGCCGGCGCCAGTACGGTTTGCTGTGGCAGTCGTGGAACGTCCACTGGTCGTTCAGCGTGAACCGCACCAGGATCGATGCTTCCAGCGCCAGGGCCGAAGCCGCCAGCAACCCCGTATCGAACGGGGCGTTCGCGCCCGTCATAGAGCGAAAGCCGCCCTCGTACAGGCTGAACAGCAGCACCTGGTTGACGACATAGCTGATGCCGCCGACAACCAGAAAGCGCGCCAGAGTTGAATGCAGCAGGTCATCGAATCGGCTCGTCAGCACCGGCGCTACGAGCGGTTCTTGTAGTGGTTCCGAATCCTCGGCCGTGATCACAGGCTCCCGTCCTTCCACGTCCCACCTCCGCCTTCGGCCGTACCCGCGACCGCTAGATAGAGGCTAGGCTCATGGAGGGGTGCTGCCTTCCGCCTTCGGTTGTCACTTCCGGCTACACCAGTAGCAGTACGCTGAATCGTCGACGTACATCCCCAGAGGTAATCTCGCGCGTTCGCCACTTACAGGTGTCAAACCACGGCGAAGGGACTGTTAAGCAGGTTCTAAATCGCCTCCGAACCCCACGTCCAGGCAGGAACGGCCCCGACCGTCCTTGCATTCTTGCTATCCCTGTTATCAAGTCTTATCGGATTTCGCCGAATATCCCGATGAAAGTCCTTTCATTAGCACTCTTGACAGAAGAGTGCTAAAATGGCATCTATAGTCCACCACTACCTGAACAGGGAGGATTAACCAGAGGTCATGTCGTCGACTACTTTCGCTTCACCTGTGATCGCCGGTGAGATCGGGACTGTCGATGAGAGCGTCCTGATTCGCCACCGAGCGCTCGCCGCCTTGCCGGAGCCCCAACTCCACATCGAGGCTCTCAAAGCCCTGCGCTACGAGCTCGATCTCCCGGCAGATGAGCGCCGCCGGCGTGTCATCGGCAGGCTCCGTGCCTGGCTCTTGCTGGAAACGTCTCAAGCCCGTCGCATCGCCGCTGCCTTCGACGCCGCGCTCGATGAGCTCGAGCCGGAAGAGCGCCACGCCGTTCGCGAGACCGAAGAAGACGCGGTGATGGATGGCCTCAGCTACCGCGAGTTCGAGCGACTCAGGGCTGTGATGCCGTCGCTGCGCCAGTGGGACGCCCCGCTATGGCAGAGCGCCGCTTTCGGTGGCTCCGGCATCCCGGGCTCGTTGGCCGCGGCCCTCGCCATGGCAGGAACTTTCGGCGAGCTGTAATCGTCTCGAACATGATCTGAACCTCAGAGAGGTGCACAAATGCCCATCGAACCGATCAACCAGAACACTAACCTTCAGAACCTCAAGGACCCCGTCCTGATCACGACCTTCTCGTCTCAGCTCAAGGGAGGCCAGACGGCGCCCTCGGCCATCGCCTACGGCCTCGAGCAGTGGGACGCCAGGCTCGCGGCCGAGATCGACACGGACGACTGCTACATCAACGCCCGCATGCGCCCCTGGGTGCGTCGCGACGGCGATAAGACCGTGCTCGACTGGCCCCAGAACGTCGTCTACCGCGTCGACGGCGAGGACCGTAGCTTCCTCATCCTCGTCGGCGTGGAGCCGAGCCTGAACTGGCGCAGCTTTGTCGCCCGCATCGGCGAGTTCGCGTCGGAGCATCAGGTCGGTCTGGCCGTGAACCTCAAATCGGTGCCGGCCACGGTGCCGCACACCCTGCAGGCGCCGATCAAGGCGATCTACTCCGACGAGGCCATGGTGGAGCAGATTGGCATCGAGGTTATGGAGGACCAGGAAGGCCCCGCCGATATCGGCCGCGTCCTCAACCTCCACCTCGCAGAGCAGGGCGTCCCCACCATCGACGTGTACGCCATGGAGCCGTTCTACGCCACGGCGATTCCCGACGCCGAGGCCACGCTAAGCCTGCTGCGTACCCTGCACAGCGTCTTCGGCCTCAACGTCGACACCGAACGCCTGGAGCAGGCCGCCCTGGCCCAGCGTCAGGCCATCGACGCCGCCGTTGCCAACTCGGAGCAGCTGCGCGAAACAGTCATCGCCCTTGAGGAGCGCGCCGGTGGCAACCGGCCCCTGCTCGGAGCACCGGAAGCCCCGCCCCAGGAGCTCGACGCCAACGAAGTCCTCGATGAGGCAGAGTCCTTCCTTCGCAGCCTGCGCAACCATCCGCCGGACCAGGGGGCCGAAGAAGCGTCCTGACGGGTTGATGTTCAGGGGACTCCGACAAGGGTCATTGCGAGGCCCTGACTAAACGCCGCGGGCCCCAGCCTACTTCCCTCGTGCCGCGGTTCGCATCTTGAGGCCGTCCTTCCCCCGAAGGACGGCCTCACTTTCTGTCTCATCCGGCTCCACGAACACGGCAATCGACCCCAGGATCAAGCTAACCGTCAGGATCGTCGCCGAGCTGACGCACCAGACGCAGATCGCGTGCAGCACGTCCAGTTCGATGTAAGTCAGGTACGCTGCATAACCGGCGCCCGCCAGTGCCAGGCCCCAGTAGGCGATAGGCAGCCAGTCGACGTCGCGTCGAGCTGCCCAGGCGATCGCCGTCAGCGTCATCGTCAGGTAGAGCAGCGCTCCCAGGCCCGCGACCGGTAGGCCGGCCACCGACGCGTACTCGCTCGAGTTCACCGTGTTGCAGTCGCCTACGCCGCCGCAGACGATGGGCTGCTTGCCCCAGTGTGCAATCGTCAGGTAGCTACCGATGGCCACCCCGACGACACCGAGCAACATCAGCACGTACGGGATCTTCCGATGGAGTGATGCGCTCATGACGTCGCCGGGAGGAAGCTATCGATCTGCTTGCGGAAGGCGTCAACGTCGCGCCAGTCGTTCACCTTCTCGCCGTTGACGAAGAACGTCGGGGTGCCCGTGACGCCGCGGTCCTTGCCCTCCTGCAGCTCCGCCTTCACCACGTCCTCGTACTCGTTAGAGTCGAGAGCCTGCTTGAACTGGTCGATGTTCAGGCCCACGAGCTGAGCCAGCTTGATCAGTCGGTCGTCGCTGAAGGCGCCACTGTTTTCGGCACCCTGGTAGTTGAACAGCGCGTCGTGGTATTCCCAGAACTTGCCCTGCGCGGAAGCTGCCTCCGCCGCCTCTGCCGCCCGCACGGACTCGTCCCCCAGGAACGAGAAGTAGCGGTACTGCAGCTGTGCCTTACCCGTGTCGACGTACTCCTGGATGATCGTCTGCAGCACGCTGGAGTTCGCCGCCTTGCAGACCGGGCACTGGAAGTCTTCCCACGCCGTGATCACGACAGGTGCTGTCGTATTGCCCAGCACGCGGCCGTCACGCTGCGCGTTGGTCGCAGTGACAACCTGGTCGCTGCCACCGCCACCGCGGAGCAGGCCGCCGACGATGATCATCGCCACCACTGCCACCACCGCGCTTGCGCCGGCGATCCAGATCAGGCGCTTCTTTCGCTTGTCAGCCTCCCGCCGTTGTTTGGCGGCCTCATGGTCTCTTCGACTTCGTATACGGGACATCTTTGTGTCTCTCCCTCGATATCGGTCGCTCGTCCGCCGGCCCGCGCTGGACCGTGACGACGATGCGACCTGCGCCGCGAGTCGTTAGGAGAGAGCGGCTAGAGGCGGCGGGTTGGGCACCAACGCTGTCCAGGAGTGGAGCACCCTGGGGCGGTCCAGCGCGAACATCAACACGATGCCTGCGAGGATGAGCACGGAGGCGCCCTGCACGAAATCGATGCCCACGTTGGAAATGCTGATCGTCTCGCAGTCAGCGATGACCTCGCAGTGCGGCGAATTCGAGTGCTGCAGAAGCTGTACGTCGGCCGAGTTGTGGGAACCAAAAGGCGACCCGATCGCGTCCAACATGATCGGGCGGAACAGCAGGATAACCAGCGCCAGGAGCGCCAGCATCGTGCCGGTACGCCGAATTCGCTTCAACATCAAGATCAACGTTAGCGACGTACGAAAGCGCTTTCAAGGGCCACTCGGCTTCTCTATGACGTCGATTGGTGTTTCCGTATCGGGGCGATCCCTAATGCGCAGAACGGAATGACCTACTATTCTGTTGGGGTCATGGCGCAGAAGTCCGACCACCGGAACGCCAACCCACTGCCGCTGATCATCATTCTCGGTGTCATCGTCGTCTTCGCCTTCCTGCTGTTGAACCGCGGCGTCAACGGCGATAGCAACGAATCCGACCCGGCTGTGGCGATTGCGTCGCCCTCCGTGGTGGCAACGCCGACGGCCGCGCCGCCCACAATGACGCCGACACCTGCCCCCAACTCACCGGACGCCCCGACTGACGGTCGCTGGATTGACGTCGACGTCACCAAGTTCGAAGTCCAGCTCATGCAGGGCAAGCAGGTCCTCCGCACCATCGGCCCCGTCGCTGTCGGTGCTGAGATCGATACCGGCAACTACGAGTCGACCCAGACCGGCCTCTTCCAGGTGCAGGTGAAGACGCCCGACCTCACCTATGACGCCCCCTACGACACCTACATCCAGTACTGGGTAGGCTTCGACCCCGAGCGTGCCAACGGCTTCCACTCCCTCCTCCTCGATGCCAACGGCAAGGTCGTCGACGGCTCCACCGGGCGCGTCAGCAACGGCTGTATCCGCAGCGGTGACATCCAGGCCATCTACGACTTCGCCGAAATCGGCATGCCCGTCCTCGTCCACACCTAGGAGAGCCTCAAGCGCCGGGCCGAAAGCCACAAGCGCCGATGTGTCGTCCGGCTACTCAGCCCGCGATAATCTTCAGCTCGTCTCCCGCGTTGAACGCCGAATCGCCGCCGATACCCCTCTCCCTTCGAGGGAGAGGGCAGGGGTGAGGGTGCCCTCCGATCAACCCCGTAACTGCAAGCAGGCCCTTTTTACCGCACGATTCTTCGGGTCATCCCCGCCTTACGTAGCCCGACCCCGCATCGGCACCGGCCCCCGACGCTTCAGCACGTTCTCCGCCCACTCTCGCAACCCGTCATCCGGATAGTCCGAAGGGATCAGGTAAAACAGCTCCTCCTTCATCCCCTCGATCACGAAGTCCGCCAGCTCCTCCGGCAGGGTGCCCTTTTCCAGTCGCTGCCACAGCACGTCCCAGCCCGTCGCGTTGCCGGCCTGGCCGGGATTGCGCAGCTCCTCCGGCCGGTGCGCCTCCGCCTCCTTGAGGTTCGTGTTCACCCACGTCGGGCACAGCACCGAGCACCCAACCTTCGAATCGCGCGCCTTCAGCTGGAAGTACAGCGATTCGCTCATCGCCACCACGGCATGCTTCGTGATGCTGTAGATGCTGTTCGAAGGGCCCAGCCCGGCCATCGAGGCGGTGTTGATCACCCAGCCCTCCTCGTCCTGCTCCAGCAGGATCGGCGTGAAGGTGCGGATGCCGTTGATCACGCCCCAGATGTTCACCCCGAACATCCACTGCCAGTCCCGCACCGATGCGTCCCACAGCGTCGAGGCCGAGTTCAGCACGCCGGCGTTGTTGCACACGACGTGCACCTTGCCGTACGCCTCCAGAGCTTTTGCGGCCAGTTCGTCGACGGCTTCAGGGCTCGCGACGTTTGTCACCACGCCCATGACGTCGTGCTCTGCCTGTCGCAGCCTCTGTACGGCCGCATCGAGCGAATCCGGATCGATATCGGACAGCACGACCTTCATGCCTTCACGCGCAAACCGCTCGGCCAGCCCCAGGCCGATGCCGCTGGCCGCGCCTGTAACCACCGCTACCTTGCCCTCGAAGTCCTGCATGCTGGCCTCCCGTGTTCGACTGTCTCTTGCCCCGGCGATGATACGACGGCCTGTTGGAAGTGGCTGAAGCAGCCTTTGCTAACCCTTGATCCGTTTCGCAGATCGGCTAGGCTGTACCGTGCACAGGCATCCATCCCCAATCGCCGCGGGTACCTTCCCGCCGGGGCGTTTGACAGGGCGCAAGTACCGAAGGAGAACCTCATGGCAACTCAGGTCCAGATCACTGAAAAGTACGCCGAAATGAGTCACGGCAAGACTCGTTACTTCGAAGGTGGCACCGGCTACCCCACCATCCTCATCCACGGTGCCGGCATCGAGAGCGGCGCTGACGGCTGGCTCGGCGTCTTCGAGGACCTTGCCGCCAATTTGCGCGTCATCTCCATCGATAGCCTGAACTGGGGCCCCGGCGATGTCTTCGACCAGGAGTTCTCTTTCGCCTACCAGGTCGACCACATTCGCGAGTTTATGGACGTCCTCGGTATCGAGAAGGCAAACATCGTCGGTCACTCCATGGGCGGCTGGCTCGCCACCCTCTTCGCCTACGAAAGCCCGGAGCGCGTCAACAAGCTCGTCCTCGTGGCCGCCGGTGGCGCCGCGACGCGACCGCTGCAGAACATGGTCGACTGGACGCCTCCTGACCCCGAAGGCGTGCGCGAGCGCATCTCCAGGCGCGTCGCCAACGCCCCCGTCGCCGGCGAGCCCATCGTCGAGCAGTACGTCAAGAAGGTGACCGACCCGGAGCACACCGCCGCCTTCGCCAAGGTCATGAAGCACATGACCAACCCCATGACCCGCTCGCGCTACAACACGGTGCGCCGCCTGCCCCACATCAAGGCGCCCACCCTCGTCGTCTGGGGCGACAACGACAAGGTCAACGACGTCTCTCTTGGCCACGTCCTCAACGAGGGCATCAAGGGCTCCAAGCTCGTCATCTTCCCGGACACCGGCCACGGCGTCCCGCAGGAGCGCCCGAAGGAGTTCGCCAAGGAAGTCGGAGACTTCCTGGCCTGACCCCGCCATCGAAACGAGAAAAAGGGCGGTCGATTCGACCGCCCTTTTTGTTGCCCCATCGCTAGCAAGCGTGGCGCTCTTGGCAGCGCTCATCACGCGTGACGACTATGTCGCGACTATATGGATGCTCCCGCGATCGCTGGAATCGGAGCACCAGCACTCGTCGGCAGTTCCGCCTCTATCGCGGCGCGTTCTGCATCGTAAGCGGTGGCGATCGGAGACGGCTGGAAGCCCTTCACGATCAGCCAGATGCCAAGCGATCCTTCCCAGATAAACTCCGGCAGCGTCAGCAGGGACGCTACTCCCGAGGTTTGCCCGTAGACGCCGAACAGCACCGCGATGGCCGAAGCGAAGAGAAGCGGGCCGCCCACGACGCCGAATAGCGCCATAGGTCGCGGAACCAGCCTGGACCGGTACATCAGGTACCCGAGCAACAGCCCGTTGCCGAAGCCGGAACAGAAGGCAGGACCAAGCAGGAACGTCCAATCGTGGATAGCGATGAGCGACGTACTGATAGCGACGAGTGACGCGGCTTCCTGGCCTGTCGCACCTGCCAGGTCGCTTCGTAGCGTGACCACCGATAGCACGCTAATCACCCCGATGATGATGATTGCGCTTTCGATGGTCCGGCTCGCCACAAAGCCCAGGGCGATGCTCTCACTCTGGCGCTTGAGGATTGGAAACAGGACGACAGCAGTGCCGATATTGGCGATCACGAGAATCACCTCAAAGAGCGCGCCGAGGGTTATCCGCGTATCGGCGCCGTTGCCCAGCACGTAGTCTGGGTGGTCCAGGATGGGGGCGTAGAGAAATAGTGCGGGAATTGAGAAGACGAAGGTCATCACGAAGAGCAATCCAGTGACCAGGGCAATGTTTCGAGTGGAAGTCATATCTCAGACCTTTCTTTTGGGGTCGCCTGCAGGCAAGTAGCAGTCAGCCCGTACTCGTCGAGAAACGCGGAAGCCTGTTGAGGTGCGCCTGAAATCCTTTCACAGGCCGCCGCAGTAAAGACTTCACAGGAACTGCGGGTAGATTCCGGAGTAGGAAGCAAAGACCGCGGAGACTGCGTTCATAAATGAAATTTAATTAAGGAATTATGCTTCTTATGTAGGACGGTAGCAGGTTTTTGTTCTCTGTGCCGGATTTGCGACCGCTATGCCCCTTTATTGAGCAAGGACTGACCCAACGCATCTGCGCCGCGCTTCCGTGGGCTCTGGCACGCGCCGACTGACATCCGGGCCTCGCGGTTCGACGCAGGATCGCCATCCTCGACCATCCGCAACGTTTGATTGGCAAACCACATGCTGCAGGGCTACGATCAACTCAAGCTGACGGCCGAGAGCTGAAGGCCAACATCAATTAAGTATTGACAGATATATGTGATTAGTACAGGCTAATCACCATCATGACAACGCCAGCTCAAATCAAGCCAACCACAATCGAAAAGAGGTCCCGAATGTTCATCGCCATGAACCGTTTCCAGGTCAACCGCGGCAAAGAGAGCGCCTTCGAGGAGATGTGGAGCACCCGCGAGACCTACCTCGACCAGGTCCCCGGCTTCGTCGCCTTCGCTCTTCTCAAGAACTGGATTGCCGATGACGGCACCACCGAATACATCTCGCACTCCACCTGGCGCTCCCGCGAGGATTTCGAAAACTGGACGAACTCCGACCAGTTCACGCGCGGTCACGCCCAGGGTTCTGTGCAGGGCATCCTCGCCGGTCACCCCGTCGTCTCCCTCTACGAGACCGTCCTGGAGCAGCAGCCCGCCAAGGCATAAGGCAGCTGCATCCTGACGTTGTCGCAGGCCATGTTCGCGGGGCGCGAGGGTGTCCCCGAGGGCCTGCTCTTAAACTAAGACTCTCCTGTGACAGCAGGAGTCCTCGATGTTCCGGCCGGGCCACGGCCGACAGCGGATTCAGGGAGAAAGACCATGACTATGCTCGATGCCATTCAGTCCCGTCGTAGCCGTGGCAAGATGCGCCCCGATGCGCCCTCCCGTGAGCTCATCGAGAAGGTGCTGCACGCTGCGGTGCACGCCCCCAACCACCACGACACCCAGCCGTGGCGCTTCTTCGTGCTCACCGAGGATGCCCGCGCCCGCTTCGGCGATGCCTTGGCTGACGCCGTCAAACGCCGCATGGCCGGCATGGAGGCATCGAAGCTGGACGGCCTCCTCCTCGCCGAGCGCGCCAAGCCGATGCGTAGCCCCGTGCTCATCGTCGTCGGGGTGCACTCGGAAGAACGAGACGCCATGACCCGGCGCGAGGACTTCCAGAGCGCCTCCGCTGCCCTGCAGAACATGCTCCTCGCCGCCGAATCGCTCGGTCTCGCCGCCATCTGGCGCACCGGTGAAGGCATCCTGGATTCAGGCGTGAAGGCGCACTTTGGCCTCGAGCCGGACGACGAGATCGCCGGCGTGCTTTACCTCGGTTACCCGGACGAGGCCCTCGGTCCCATGCCGCCGCGCCAGCGCGAGTTCACGCCCGCAACGGAGTGGCGCAGCTAACTCAGATCGGAGCGTCGACGTGCCGGACAACTGGGCCGGAGGGAACGCTTACGAAGCCTACGTTGGCCGTTGGAGCCGCCGGATCGGTCGATCATTCCTGGCCTGGCTGTCGCCTGCTGCCGGGGCGACATGGCTTGACCTCGGTTGCGGTACGGGCGCCCTCACTGCCCAGATCCTCGAAACCTGCTCTCCCGAGAGTGTTCTCGGTGTGGACCCTTCGGAGCAGTTCCTCGCCGCCGCGGAGAAGGACTTACCGGACTCGCGCGTCGTTTTTCGCAGCGGCGACGGCGAGCAGGTCCCGGCCGCAGATGCCTCGTTCGATATCGTAGTCTCGGGCTTCGCGCTGAACTTCGTGCCGGACGCTGAGAAGGCCATGGCGGAGCAGCTCAGGGTCCTCCGCCCATCCGGCACTCTCGCCGCTTATGTGTGGGACTACGCTGGCCACGCCCAGTTCATACGGCTCTTCTGGGACACTGCCGCCGCGCTTGACCCGACTGCCCGCGACCTTCACGAAGGCGTGCGCTTCCCGCTCTGTCGCCCCGATGCGCTGCGTGCCTTGTTCCTATCGGCAGGCCTGCAGGAGGTCGAGATCGAGCCCATCGACATTCCCATGCCGTTCGCGAGCTTCGACGAATACTGGCGGCCGTTCACGTCGGGAGTGGGACCGGCACCCGGCTACCTCGTGTCACTCGATCCCGCCGCCCGTCAAGCGCTCCGGAACCGTCTGCAACACTCGATACCCACCGATCCCGATGGCCGCATCCTGCTCTCGGCTCGCGCATGGGCCGTCAGGGGACGAAAGGCAGCAGGCTAGTCCTCGTCACCCTCGCTCGGCACCCACACCACCTCCGTGCCCGCGAACCAGTCGTGCGATGGCCGTCCGCCCGCGATAACGGCGCCCGCGAGCGCCACGGCATAGAGGAGCAACAACGTGCCGATGAGGCTGCTCAACGAGCCCGAAGCCTCCGCCGTCCCCGCCAGCAGCGCCAGCACGGGGACCCATACAGCGAAAGAGCGCTTCAGCCGGCGAGAGCGCAGGGCGAGTTGGCGGTCCTCGTTGACGATGTCCAGCTTCAGCAGGTGCTTGCCGGGCGTGCGGTGGAACAGGCTCTCGTAGATCAGCGGGAAGGCAAACGCCAGCGTGAAGATGCCTATCGCCACGTAGCTGCCGATGGCGCTGTCGCCGCAGTCATCCGTGAACCCGCCGCTCGTGCAGCCCGCGAAGAGGTAGTAGAGAAACGCAGCGCCCCAGTACAGAAACAGGGACCCGAGGAACACCACCAGCAGGTCGATGCCCCGTGCCGCGAACCGGCGCCGCCGGGACGGGCGTTGGTAGATGGGAGCTGTGCTGGATGCCCTGCGCGTCGAGGATGGTCGGCGTATGCGTGAATAAGTCCGGGCCACGGTTACCTCGTATATACTCGATTCTCAACTCGTTAAGCACTGTGCGGGAGGCGGCGTGGCGGAAATCAATGAAATCAACGCCCGTGTAAAGCAACAATCACACTTTGTCGACGCCGTGCGCGCCGAAGTCGCCCGCACGATTATCGGACAGACCGGCCTTATCGATCGACTTTTGATCGCCTTGCTCTGTGAAGCGCACGTCCTCATCGAAGGTGTGCCCGGGCTGGCCAAGACGCTTTCGGTTAGCACCCTCGCCCAGACCATCGGCGCCGGCTTCGTGCGCGTCCAGTTCACGCCAGACCTGCTTCCCGCCGACATCACCGGCACCCAGATCTACAACCCTCAGGAAGGCGACTTCCACACCCGCAAAGGTCCGATCTTCAGCAACATCGTCCTCGCAGACGAGATCAACCGTGCTCCTGCCAAAGTGCAGTCCGCCCTCCTCGAGGCCATGCAGGAGCGCCAGGTCAGCATCGGCGGAACCACTTTCCCGTTGCCGGACCCATTCATGGTCCTCGCCACGCAGAACCCCATCGAGTCCGAAGGCACCTACCCGTTGCCTGAGGCTCAGCTCGACCGCTTCATGCTCAAGGTCGTAGTCGACTACCCCGGCCGGCAGGAAGAGCGCCAGATCCTGGAGCGCTACGAGTTCAACACCAGGCTCGCGATACGCCAGGTGGCCACACTCACCGACCTCGTCACCGCGCGCGACGCCGTGAGGGCCGTCCAGCTCACGGAGGGCCTGCGCGACTACATCGTTCACCTCATCCTCGCCACGCGCGATCCGGCCTCCTACCGCATGGAGTCGCTGCGACCCCTGATCGCCTTCGGCGCCTCCCCCCGCGCCACGATCTACCTCGCCCAGGCCGCTAAAGCGATGGCCTTCCTCGACGGCCGCGGCTACGTCACTCCCGACGACGTCAAAGCCATCGCCAAAGACGTCTTGCGTCACCGCGTCATCACCACCTACGAAGCCGAAGCCGAAGAGCTCACGCCCGACACCATCATCGAGCGCATCCTCCAGGGCGTCGCCGTTCCATAACCCCACCCCGTCATTGCCAGGCCCGACGCCAGAAGTGGGCGCGGCTATCTCGCGAAAAGGTTAGCTGCCCTTCATGTGCTCGCGTGAGAGCGCCCCGGTGTCGCTCACCAACCCCGTAAGCTCCTCGACGCTCCCAATCTGTACTATGGATCCGTCGACATGACGGCGGATACGACGACTACCGAGCTCACGACAGGCCTCTCTCAGGAGGAGATGCTCGCTCGCGTCCGGCGGCTCCAGATCCGCTCTCGCCGCCTCGCCCGAAGGCTCTTCCTTGGCGAGTACCACAGCGCCTTCCGTGGTCGCGGCCTCGAGTTCAGCGAAGTGCGCGAATACCTCCCCGGCGACGACGTCCGCACGATCGACTGGAACGTCACCGCGCGCATGGGTGAGCCCTTCATCAAGAAGTACGTCGAAGAGCGAGAGCTCCTCGTCTACCTCCTCGTTGACGTCAGCGCCAGCGCGGGCTTCAGCTCCACCGGCCTCACGAAGCGAGAAATCGCCGCCGAGATCGCCACGATGCTCGGGTTCGCCGCCGACGCCAACAACGACAAGACGGCCCTCATCGCCTTCTCCGATCGCATCGAGGCCTACCTGCGCCCGAAGCGCGGCCTGCAGCACATGCTCCGCGTCGCCCGGGAGCTGCTCTACCTGCGCCCAGAAGGTCATGGCACCAACATCGCCGCCGCCACCGACCTTCTCATGCGCATCGCCAAGCGCCCCGCTGTCGCCTTCGTCATCTCCGACTTCTACGCTGCGGGCTTCGAAGGATCGATGCGTCTCGCCGCCCAGAAGCACGATATAACCGCCATCAGTCTCACGGACCCCCGCGAGCTGGAGCTGCCCCGTGCCGGCCTCGTCCGCCTGCGCGACGCTGAGACCGGCCGAGACCTCCTTGTTGACACCGACGACCAGCGCCAGCGTCAGCAGTACGCCGAAGACGCCGTCCGCCGTCAGTCAGATCGCCGCCGCCTGCTCATCAGCCTCGGCGTGGACGAAGTTGCCCTGCGCACCGATCGCTCCTACGTCGAACCTCTCATGGCCTACTTCCGCGCCCGTGCCGCTCACCGGAGGATCACTTGATCCGCGCCGGCCTCCTGGCGCTTTTCGCCATCGTCGCACTCACCCTGACGCTGGCGCCTGCTCACGCCCAGGACCCGGTGGTGGTTGACCTCCAGATCGACTCGCCCGATGTCGTCACCGTCGGCGACCGCGTCAACTACAAGATCCTCCTCGAGGTCGATAAGGGTACAGGTGTCGCTCTCGCCGCGGCCGGCCTTCCTGCCGAGGTTGCCCTCGTCGATTCGCCGAAGATCGATCGCGTATCGATGAGCGACGGCCGCGAGCAGGTCACGCTCAGCTTCGACCTCGCCCCCTTTGTCACCGGCGACGTCACGCTGCCACCGCTGGAAGTGCGATATACCAACCCGGACGGCAGCACCGGCACCGTGCAGACCGCCGGCAGCGCCATCCAGGTCTCCAGCGTCCTGCCCGCGGCTGGCCAGGTTACGCCGCGCGGCCTCAAACCCCAGGCCGAGGTCGGCACGCCCCCGCCGACATGGCCCGCACCCGTTATCGCCGCCCTCGTTGCCGTCCTCTTACTCCTGATCGTCACCGCCCTCGTGCGACGCCGTCTTGCTCGCTACCGCACGACCCGCGCTCTGCAGCGAATCCCCGTCATTACCGGGCCGGAGGATGTCGCCCGCCACGCCCTCGATGCCACTGGTGCTGAGTTCAGCGCAAGCGGCGATCTTATCGCCTACTACACGGCGCTCGGCAACGTCATGCGCCGCTACCTCACGGAGCGCTACGAATTCCCTGCCTTCGCCCTTACCACGCGGGAGCTGGAGGCCGAGATGATGCACCGCGGCCTCGACCGCTGGCAGGTCCGCGTCGCCGGCGGCCTCCTGGAGCAGTGCGACGCCGTCATCTACGCCCGCTACCGTCCCGCCGCCGAGCGCGCTGACGCCGATCTCACCGCCGCCTACGAGGTGGTCGAGATGTCGCGCCCAGCCCCCGACGCGGCCGATGAACCGGAGGAGGTGCCGGTCTCATGACCTTCGCCGATCCCGGTCTACTCCTCCTTCTTCTTGCCATCCCAGTCGCCTTACTCCTAAAAGCGCGTCTGGGTGAAAGCAAGAGCGCCGGCAGTTTCTCCAACGTCGACTTGCTCTCCGGCTTCCGACCGACGTGGCGCATCCGCTATCGCTGGGTCCCGACGATCGTGCGAGCCGGCGCCATCGCCCTGCTCGTCATCGCCATCGCTCGGCCCCAGGTCGGCCAGGCCGACAGCGAGCTGCCCGGTCAGGGCATCGATATCGCCCTCATCCTTGATACTTCCGGCAGCATGAGCGCCAGCTTCGGCTCGCAGGACTCCCGCCTGGACGTGGCCAAGCGCGTGCTCGTCGACTTCATCAACGGCCGCGAGAACGACCAGCTTGGCCTCGTCATCTTCCGCGCAGGCTCCCTCGTTCTCTCGCCCCTCACCCTGGACTACGGCGCTCTCACCGCCATCACCGAAGACGTGGGTGACGTCAACCTCCCGGACGGTACCGCCATCGGCGTCGGTCTCAGCGATGCCCTCAACTTGTTGCGAGAGTCCCGGACACGCAGTCGCGTCGCCATCCTCCTCACGGACGGCGAGAACAACGCAGGCGACATCGAACCGCTGGCCGCCGCTCAGGTCGCCAAGACACTCGGCATTCGCGTCTACACCATCGGCGTCATCCAGCAAGGCTCCCGGACCGTCGACTCCCAGGCCCTCACCCAGATGGCAGAGCTCACCGGCGGTCGCTACTTCCCTGCCGAAAACGAGCAGTCCCTCGAGGCGATCTACGGCAGCATCGATCAGCTCGAAAAGTCCCGCATCGACCGCTCCGTATTCGCGACTTACGACGAGTACGCCGTCTACTTCCTCGTCGGCGCCCTTGCTCTCCTGGCCTTCGAGCTCTTCCTGCGCAACACCGTCTGGAGGCAGGCGACATGACCTTCGGCGACAGCACCTACTTCGCCCTCGGCATCGTCGTCGTGCTCATGGCCTTCGCCGTGTTTCGGCTCGCCCTCTGGCGTCGCAGGGCCCGCGAGGCCTTCGCCGGCCCGCGCTCCAGCAGCTGGCCCTCCATCGCGTTCTGGCCCCGCTCGCTCTTCCTTCTCGCCGCCGCTGCTCTCATCGTCTTCGCTGCCGCCCGTCCCCAGTGGGGCCATAAAGAGCTCACGCGCGAGGTCGAGGGCATCGACCTCGTCGTCGTGCTCGATATCTCCCAGAGCATGACAGCCGATGACGTCCAGCCCACGCGCATGAAGGTGGCGCAAGACAACCTCTCGACCCTCGTGCAGGCCCAGCGTGGCAGCCACTTTGGCCTCGTCTTCTTCGCCGGCAGCGCCTTCCTGCGTTCCCCCCTTACCTCGGACAGCCAGGCCATGACGGAACTCATCCAGCGCGCCGACCGCGAAGCCGGTCTCACCCGCGTTGGTTCCGATCTCGGTGCGGCGCTTCAACAGGCCGGCGTCATCCTCGAGTCCAGCGAGAACAGCGGGCGCGCCGTCCTCCTCGTCAGCGACGGCGAAGACCACGTCGGCAGCTACGAGGCCCAGGCGCAGGCCCTCGCCGACAAGGGCATCGTCGTCTACACCGCGGGCGTCGGTACGCCGCAGGGCGCCCAGCTCTTCGACGTCTCGCCGGACGGTGTACGCACACCCAAGACGGACGCCACCGGCGCTCCCGTTGTCTCCCGCCTCGATGAGGACACCCTGCGCTCGATTGCTCAGATCGGCCATGGTAGCTACGTCCACCTCGACGGCAGCTCCACGACGGCGCTCCTCGGCATCCGCAACGACCTCGCCCGCCTCGACCAGACCCCCCTCGGCGCCGAAACCCAGAAGATCCCGATCGAGCGCTTCCAGTACTTCGTCGCCGCCGCCCTGGTTCTGCTCCTGTTCAGCTGGTTCACGCCGTCTGGCCTGCCCCGTCCGTCCTTCCGTTGGTTGCGACGAGGTCGCCACGGGCCCGTCATGGCCGTATTGCTCCTCGCCTTCCTCATCGCCGGCTGCGGCAGCAGCGACCTCCGCAAGCGCAACGAAGCCGCCAACGAGCTCTACAACACCGGCGACTACGGCGACGCCCTCGCTGCCTACCAGCAGCTCATCTCCGAACGCCCCGACATCGACGAGTTCAGCTACAACGCCGGCAACACCCTCAATCGCCTCGGTAACTACGAGCGCGCCGTCGCCGAGACCCAGCGTGCCCTGCCGCCTCTCGATCCGGCTCTCGGTGCGAAGACCTACTACGCCCTCGGCAACCACCTCCTCGCCCTCCAGCGACTCGAAGAGGCCTACGTCGCCTATCGCAACGCCCTCCTCCTGGACCCGACGGACGAAGACGCCAAATACAACCTGGAGTACGTCCTGCTCCTCGTCCAGGAGCGTGACAATCCCCCGCCGGAGCAGGGAAACGCGTCGCCACCCGATCAAGGCGAAGGTAGCGCCACGCCGTCGCCGGGTAGTGCGGGCCAACCCGGCACGGAGGGCACGCCTCAGGCCGGCGCCACCGGTCAACCGGGCGAAGGTACCGCGGACGCCTCGACGACGCCGGGTGCCAGTGGCACCCCCTCAGCCCAGGACGGCACCCCATCGCCGTCCGGCACCCCCGCCGATGAAGGGCCCAGTGCCAGCGCCCTCCAGCGAGAGCTCGCCGATGCCCTCTCCGGCGTCAACGATAACCTCAGCTATGAAGACGCAATCAAGATTCTCGACCTGCTAAGACAGCAACAGGAGAAGCAGCTCCCCGCCCCCGGCGGCGCCTCCGGCCCGGACTACTAGCCCCACCTCACGCCCCTCGTTGCGAGACCATGGAGCGACAGCGAAAGGCGAAGCAATCTTGGCCCCGCTCTATGCGCCCACCAACCTTCGAGGATCCAGGTTCGTCAGGACCAGGCTAGCTGGGCTTGAACTTGACCAGCGTCCACTCCGCCGACACGTCATCGAAGACGACCGAAACCGGCATATCAACACGGATGCTGTCCAACTCGCAGTCCACGATGTTCGTCGGCATGCGCACGCCTTCATCGAGCTGCACAATGGCGTATGCGTAGGGCGCGTCCGGCTCGAACGCGGAGTTTGCCGGCTGGTAGACGATCGTGAACGCAAATACCCGCCCCTTGCCCGAAACCGCCGCCCACTCGAGGTCGGTCGAGAAGCACGTGGGGCACTGCTCGCGGGGATAGAAAATCCAGGACGCGCACTGGCGGCATCGCTGACACACTAGCTCGTGTCGTTTCGCTGCTTCCCAGAACGGGGCAGTCAGCCAGCGGCTCTCAGGACGCGGCATAGGCTTCGATGTCTGTGAGGTCATTTCGATTCTCCTGAGCTACAGCGCGTTCTCGCTGCCGAGTACAAGCGTGGACTCCTGTGAGGGCGAGCCGCCGTTGACGTTGACCACGCACAGGTCGTGTCGCTCGACCTGCCGTTCCCCGGCCATCCCCCGTATCTGGCGTACGGCTTCGACGACGTGTTGGGTGCCGCTCGAACCGGCAATCAGTTGTCCGGCCGAGAGCTGCCCGCCATCGGTGTTGATGGGGAAGGTGCCCTTGTAGGTGGTGTCTGTACTTTCGAAGAAGGCGCCGATCTCTCCCTTCGGGCAGATGCCGGCGTCTTCCAGGCAGCAGGCCTCCAGGATCGTGTAGCAGTCGTAGAACTCGGCGAACTGAAAGTCCTTCGGTCCATAGCCGGCCATCCGATAGGCAGCAGGCGCGGAAAACGCCGTCGCCGTCTGGCAGGGGTCCGGCGTCATCCAGCTATTGTCGTAGCCCTGCGCCACGCCGGCGCCCAGCAGGTAGACCGGTGGCCGCCGCAACGCTTTCGCCCGCTCGGCAGTCGTAACGATGAAGGCGATGCCGCCGGCGCTGGGCATGACGCATTCCAGCAGGTGCAACGGCGAGTTCACATAACGCGAGTTCAGCACGTCATCCACCGTAATGGGTTCCCGCAATGCGGCCAGCGGGTTCTTTGCCGCATTGAAGCGCTGGTTTACGGCAATACGAGCGAGCTGCTCCGGCTTCGTGCCGTACTTGTACATATGCCGGCTGTAGAGCAGGCCGTAATTCGTGTTTGCCGCGACGGCCGGCCCGTAGGGCGCGCTGAACTCACTGATGAAGTCGGGACGAGTCGGCAGCGGTGAGAACGACTCCGGGTTCTCGGGGTCCCGAGCGTTGCCGTTGACGAAGAGCACGTAGTTACAGATGCCCGCCGTCACGATCGCCGCGGCGATCGTTAGCGCCGCCCCCGACGTTGCGCCGTTCATGCCGACCGCGGATGCGAAGCCCGTGGGCCGGACGCCGATGTACTCGGCGACGCGTTGGGGTAAGAACGACGTCGAGATCGTGATCATGCCGTCGATCTCTTCCCGTCTCAAACCGGCATCCTTGATCGCTTCCGCTGCTGCCTCCGCCGCCAGCCCGAGCGAGCTTCGATTCGGCCATGAGCGCTTGTGTACTGTCTCGCCGATGCCGACGATTGCGGCCTGTCCTCTGATGTTCATTGCCAACCTCCCGAATCCGGCTGCCATATTAACCGCACGAACGCCGGTTGCTATCCCTTCGCGGGCCTCGTAGCATCTGCCCAACCTAAGGCAGACGGTTGAAGGGGTTCTCATGGCATCGAAGCTTTTCGACACGTTGGACAGTGCGGTCGCCGATATTCCCGATGGCGCCAGTATCCTCGTGCCCGGCTTCTCCCACGTCGGCGTGCCGCACAACCTCGTCGCGGCCCTTCACCGCCAGGGCGCCAGGGACCTCACGATCATCGCCAATAGCGGCGTGACCCCTCGCGACGACATTCTCACCATGGCCACGCTGATCGACGACAGGCGGGTGCGCAAAGTCGTGTTCGCCTTTACGGCCGGCACTCACCCCTCGCGGCCGGTCACACTCCAGAAGCTTGAGGAAGCGGGCGAGATCGAGGCGGAGCTGGTGCCCCAGGGCACGCTGGCAGAGCGCATTCGTGCAGGCGGTGCCGGAATTCCCGCCTTTTACACCCCTACCAGCGTCGGCACCGTGCTCGCGGAGGGCAAGGAACACCGAGAGTTCCGTGGCCGCATGCACGTACTGGAAGAAGCCATCACGGCCGATTACGCGTTCGTTCGAGCTAGGAGGGCCGACGAGTTCGGCAACCTCCAGTTCCACCAGTCGGCGCGCAACTTCAACCCCATCATGGCTATGGCGGCCGACTGCACGATTGTCGAAGCCGAAGAGATTGTTCCCGTCGGCCAGATCGACCCCGACTTCGTGCACACGCCCGGTGTCTACGTCCACCGCATCGTCCAGATACCGCCCGATGGCGTTTGGCAGCTCGAATCGCGATTGGGTTAAGCGCAGGGAGAGACATGAGCGAGACGACGAGCCCCGAAAAGCCACGTATCAGCCGGTCGCAAATGGCGGCGCGTCTTGCGCGCGAGTTCCAGGACGGCTGGATCGTCAACCTCGGTACCGGCATGCCGACGATGTGCTCAGACCACGTCCTGCCGGACCGCACCGTCGTCTTCCATGCCGAAAACGGCGTCATCGGTTACGGGCCGCGGGCAGCCACCCTGGACGAAGCAAGCCCTTACCTGACCAACGCCGGCGGCCAGGCGATTACCCTGCGGCCGTACGCAGCCTTCGTTCACCACGCCGACTCGTTTGCCCTCGTCCGCAAAGGCATGATCAACGTCGCCGTGCTCGGCGCCTACGAAGTGAGCGCCGGCGGCGACATCGCGAACTGGCGGATCCCCGGCAACAGGGGTGGTGGTATCGGCGGCGCCATGGACATTGCCGCCTGTGCTCAGCAGGTGTTTGCCATCATGGAGCACACGACCCGGGAGGGCTCACCCCGCCTGCTGCCCCATTGCACGTTCGACATCACCGCTCCCGGCGTCGTGACGCGCGTAATGACCGACCTCGGTCTCTTCGAGCCCACGGGCGACGCGTTTCGCATCCTGGAGATCGCGCCCGGTTACAGCGTGGAAGAAGTCGCAGCCCTCACCGGCACGCGCCTGGACGTATCGCCCGACCTCAAGCCCGTCTCCCTCTAGCACCCAAACCCCTCAAACGAGCCAAAGTCACCTCGTTGCTGCATTATCGAGGGCCACCGAGAGGCGAGGCCGCGGCGCGCCCACATGCGCCTGACGGCCCGCCGCTTTGCTCACACACCTCGTTGCGAGACCATCGTGCGATAGCGGGAGGCGAAGCAATCTCGGTCCCGCTTCCATGCGCCCGACAGTCGTCGGAGTTGCCCTGCCACTGGGCGGTGACCGCTCGCGAACCACCTGGCTACCCCCAATGCCCTACACTCAATGCCATGAGCAAGTGGGTGCACCTCACGACGGCCCCCGATCAGATCACCGCCGAGATCTGGGTCGATATCCTGCGCCAGGAGGGGATAGGCGCCATGGTGCACCCCTCCGATGCCATCTCCTTCCTCGGCATCAGCGCCGTGGGCTGCCGCATCCGCGCACAGGAAGAGGACCTCGAGCGTGCCCGGGCAATCCTCGGCGTCGACCCCGACAGCTAACGACCAGTCATGAAAAAGTGGCGTACCGAACCTGGCGCCGGGCAGCTGCGGGATTCCTCCCGCAGTGCTGACAACTGACTGCTGAGGCTAACGGCTCGTCCTATCGCCAGTGCAGAAGCCGGGTGAGCAGGTTGTTGCGCGCCTTGTTCCACACCTGCGTTAGCCGGCTGCGCTCCTCGTCCGTCAGCTCCCGGTTGCCGTAGCGGGTCTTCATATAGCTCTCGCTCAGGTAATCCAGGTCTTCGACCTCCGGCAGCTCCTTGCGTAGCCGCGCGATCACCTCTCGAGGCGTCTCTTGTGGCAGCGGTTTGATCCGTCCCCATCGCCCCAGTCGCAGCGTTTTCTCCCAGATCTGCACGGGGTAGCTGTAGCTGCGTAGGCCCCACTGCCAGCTCATCTGCACGATGAAGAACAGCAGCGCCGTAATCGCCAGCAGGCCCAGGACCACCGTCAGCACCACGCGACTGATGATGTGCGAGTCCTCCTGCACCACGAACGTGTCGATCTGGTCCGGCGTGGTCGGGTTGACCGGCCCGAACGCATCCGGCGGCAGGAACTGGTCCTCGAAGAACGGGTCGTCGCCGCCGCTGGGCACGAAGTCAGAGTCGATGCCGGAGCGCGCCACGACCGCGTCCCCCGGGCTCGGGTTGAACTCCACCCAGCCGAGACCGGGGAAATAAACCTCAGGCCAGGCGTACGCATTGCTCTCGCGGAGCGTGTAAACGCTGCTCTGCGTCTGACGGTCATCCGGCCGGATGATGTAGCCCACCGCCAGCCGAGACGGGATCCCCAGCGCTCGCAGCATCACCACCATCGCCGATGCGTGGTAGTCGAAGTAGCCCGCCTTCGTGTCGAACAGGAACCAGTCGACCGAGTCGCGGTCGTGCGGTGCGGCGCTGATGCTCGTATCGATGCCGAAACCGCGCAGGTAGTCCTGAATGTCCGATGCCTTGTCGTACGGGTTGTCGTCGCCCGCCGTGATCTGCGCCGCCAGGTCCCGCACCCGCTGCGGCAGCGAGTCCGGCAGCTGCAGATACGGCGCGACCTCGTCCGAGTACGTCGCCGGCGCCTGTCGCAGGTTGTTCGCCGATGCGTTGCTTACGGTGCTATCGACCCGGTACTGCGCCTGCTCCGGGAACTGGCTCGCCGGCCGTAGCGATATCACGTCGTTCGTCACCGGCCCAAACACCACGCGGGTATCGACGTTCACGTCGATCGGCTCACCGGCGCTGATGATCACGTTCGACTTCTTCAGTGTCGTCACCTGGATCGACACCTGACGGCGCACCTGGTTCAGCGCGTCCTGCGGGCTACCCAGTTGCTGCAGCGCCGGCCACGTGTCTGAAGTGATCTTGTTCTGAGAGCCGATAAGCCATCCCTGCGGTGTGTACACGTCATAGCTTTGCGCCCGCAAGAATCCCGGTTCGCTCGTC
This sequence comes from uncultured Chloroflexia bacterium, assembly GCA_963731765.1. Taxonomy (GTDB): domain Bacteria; phylum Chloroflexota; class Dehalococcoidia; order DSTF01; family WHTK01; genus WHTK01. Next base: position 98,388 of record CAVSWS010000021.1, on the reverse strand, counting down.
GTGACCTCCAGCACCGGGTCGTTGCTCAACGAGATGCCGCCCTGCAAAGGCAGCGCCGAGCCGAACTGGTGCACCGAACCGCCCTTCTTCGCGTCGATCGCCGTGAACACCCGCGCCAGGTCGTTCGCCGGCGCCACGATGGGGTCGGTGATCTTCACCCACAGCGAATAGAAGACGCCGCCGCTGTGCGCCATCGGCATCACCCAAGCCGCCGCAAGCAACCCGAGGCCGACCCACACCGTCACGTTCAGCACGCTCAGGCTGATGAAGTCGGGATGTCTTGTACCCGTCGCCTCCCACGTCTTCATCCGGCGCAGCAGGTTCACGCGTGCCAGCAGCAAGATTGCGCAGAACAGGTAGATGAACAGCGGCAGGCTGTTCTGGCCCGGCAGATAGCTGATGTTCGTCAGCAGGGCCAGCCCGCCGGGCACCAGCGCCAGCCACGCGTTGTACCACCGGAACACCGCCCAGGCAGCCAGATAGGCAGCCAGGAACGTGGCGCAGACCACGAGCACGATGAACGGCAGGTCGTCGTTGGAGATGCCGCCCGTCCAGATTCTGTCGCCCCAGTCGTAAAGCCGCGACAGGATCTCCCAGCCTCGGTCGTAAAAGGGGCCCTGCAGCTCCCGCCCTACAACGAAAGCGACAGACGTTATCCCGGCCACCAGCCCGACCAGGTGCAGCGTCATGCTCGGCACGCGCCGCATGTGCGCCAGAACGATGCCGAGGATCAGCCCGAAAAAGCCGATAGGGTATAGCGATGGCATCTCCGACACCCAGTCGGCGTTGTCGATCGAGCGTACGACCGTCAGGAAGCCGACGAGTACGATCGCCAGCGTGACGGCCTCTTCCCACGATGCCCACGCGAAGTAGCGAGACCACCGCGACGGCTTGACTGGGACGGTTTCGCGGTCTCTCTGGAAGATCTCTTCCCAGGATGCCTGTCGCATCGCCTACCGCCTCCCCACCGTTTCGCTGCCGTCCAGTCCCATCGCGAATGCATCCGTCAGGTCGTCCGTGTGCCGGACAAGGTAGGTGTAGACATCTGACGCGGCAAGCGCACCGAACACCATCAGCGCGTTCTCTTCGCCGCCGAATGTGCTCGGATCCAGCAGCGCCGCCGCCACCTTCACGCCACGCTCAACCAGGAACTGCAGCGAGCCCACCCAGTCTTCCGAGGTCGAAGGCGTGATCACGACGACCGTCGTGTGCCGCCCGAAGCGCTTCGCCTCCTCATTGATCAACGAGGCCAGCGGCACGTCGCCTTCCGCCCGTGAGAGCGCCAGCGCCTCCAGGATGCGAGTGTATTGTTGAGCGCCGCGCTCTGCGTCCTCCACGAATAGCCGGTTGCCGAAGCTGATGAAGCCCACGCTGCGGTTCGCCACCAGGAAGTAGCGCGCGATCGACGCGGCGACTTTCACGGCATGCTCCTCCGTGCCGTCCTCGCCCTCGCCGACCTGCACCTTCTTCTCCAGGTCCAGGACGATCCAGATGTCCGACGCCGGGTCCAGCTCGAACAGCTTCACCATCAGGTTGTTCGTGCGCGCCACCGTTGGCCAGTGGATGCGGTTGAAGCTGTCGCCGGGGGCATAGTCCCGGATGCCTGAAGCATTTGGGGTGACATAATGCGTGCGCCTGCGGAAGCGGCCTTCGCCCGGTAGGTTTGCCGGCGGAACGTAGAAGTTCGGCAGCTCCGTCGCGCTGGGGTAAATCAACACGTTGGAGGGATGCCCAAACGTAACCGTGTGTGAAAAGAACCCGAACGGGTCGCCCGTCGTGATCGTCAGAGGACCAATGCTGTACAGCCCGCGCAGGCGGCAGAGGCTGTTCACACGCCATGTCCGCGATTCCCGCGGTCCCAGCGTCAGGATCTGCTTCGCGTTGTAGCCCGGCATGTCGCAGGGGTCGTCGACCTCCAGCCACAGTTTCCCCAGCCAGCTGTTGTTCTTCACCGTGATGCGCTCGTAGAACTCGTTGCCCTCTTGCAGCCGGTCTACCGGTCGCTCCACCGTCACCTGAAGGCCGCGGGTGTTCAGTCGCGCCCACACCCACGCCAGCGGAACGCCGAACAGGATGACGTAGGCCAAACGCGTGGGCAGCCAATAGCCCGTCGCCAGCGCAGCCAGCAGGCACACGGCGAAGATGATCGTGATCAGAGTCAGGGAAAGGTGCTTGCGACCGAAGAAGGCCCAGCCGCGCCGAAGCGTCTGCACAGTAGCGTCCTAACGCGGCTGCCCACCTCGGGCGCGGGTACCGGGTACCGGCACGCGCTCGAGGCAGCCGAGGATGATATCTGAGGACGAAATGCTCTTCACGCGAGCCGAAGGGCTCACGATCACACGATGTCCCAGGGTTGCGTATGCAAGCTCCTTAACGTCGTCCGGTATGACGTAGTCACGGCCGTCCAGCAGCGCTCGTGCCTGCGACGTGCGGTATAGCGCCAGCGAGCCGCGGGGCGATGCGCCCAGGTACACCGACTCGTGCTGCCGCGTCATGTCCACCAGCGACACGATGTACTGCTTGATCAACGGGTCGACATAAATCTCTTTCACCGCGCGCTGCATCCCGAGGATCTCGCTCGCATCTGTCACCTGCACCAGCGTTTCCACCGGGTGCGATGTCTGCTGGCTGTCCATCATCAGCACTTCGTCCGTGGTGGACGGGTAGCCCAGGTGGACGCGCATCAGAAAGCGGTCCATCTGCGCCTCAGGCAGGGGAAAGGTGCCTTCGTATTCGATCGGGTTCTGCGTCGCCAGTACCATGAACGGCTCCGGCAGGGGCCGAGTCACACCGTCGACGGTCACCCGGTGCTCCTCCATTGCTTCGAGCAACGCCGACTGCGTCTTCGGCGTCGCGCGGTTGATCTCATCCGCCAGCACGATCTGGGCCGAAATCGGTCCGGCCCGGAACTCGAAGTCGGACGTCTTCATGTTGTAAACGGAGACGCCGGTGACATCGCTCGGCAGGATGTCCGGCGTGAACTGGATACGCTTGAAGTCGCATCCCGTCGATTTCGCCAGGCTGCGCGCCAGCGTCGTCTTCCCCACACCTGGGACGTCTTCGATCAGTAGATGGCCGGCACACAGCAGGGAGACGACCGTTAACCGGACCTCCCCTTCCTTGCCGATAACGACCTTCTGAACGTTCTCGATGATGCGTTCAGCGATGATCTTGGGGTCTTCCACGCCGTAGCTCCCGAATCTGCTTGCCCCGCCGCGCACTCGGTTACCGATCCACTATATAGGTGGCTAATGCGGTCCAACAGGGGAATTCTTAATTGCGAACTTGCCGCGCAGTATAACAAAGGATCTTTACGGTTCCATTAATGAATCCTATGCCACGCAGCCCTCGAACGGAGCATCTGGAACACCTTCTTTATGTCTCCCATTGCCTTGGCCGTGTACCATCTCTGCGTGATGACTCGCCCCCGCCTGCTCATCTCGCTCTGTCTGTCTGCTTTCGCCGCGGCCCTGCTCACCGCCTGTGGTGGCGGCGACCTGCAGGTTGACGTCCCCACGCCCACCGTGACGCGGGCCGCCGTGCTCGCGCCCACCGCCCCTGCCGTCCCTAGCGAGGTCGCCAGCCCTACACCGGCGCCTACGGTGACGGAAGTCCCACCTACCGACACCCCGACCGAGGTGCCCTCCGCTGTCCTGGAGCCTGTCGATTCCCCTACCGCGGAGCCGGAAAACACGCCTACCCCGGAGGCCACCGAGGTGCCACAGGCCGACCCCACCCAGGTCCCAGGCGAGGTCATCCAGTTCGCGCCTGAAGAGCTCGTCCAGGGCGGCTCCGCCATCGTCTACTTCAACCAGGCCGCCACCGCCGCCACCATGAGCTTTGGCGGCAAGCAATACCCCATGCTGTTCGACGGCCAGCGCTGGTGGGCCATCATCGGTATCGGCGCCTTCGCTGACCCCGGCGTAGCGCCCGTCACCGTCACGTATGACCCGGCCGATGGCTCGTCGCAGGCTCAGGCGTCCGGCAGCATCCCCATCGTCGAGCGCGACTACCCCGTTGAGAACATCGATCTCGACGCTGAGACCTCGGCCCTCCTCGACCCCAGCATCGTCAACAATGAAGAAGCCTTCCGCGCCGCCATCTTTGCCGGCTACACCATGCAGCGACTCTGGGACGGCCCCTTCCAGGCGCCCTCCACTGCCGCCGTCGGCGACGGCTACGGCATCGCTCGCTCCTACAACGGCGGGCCCGTCACCAGCTACCACCGCGGTACCGACTTCACCGGCGATAAGGGCGACCCCGCTTATGCCGCAGCGGCTGGCCGTGTCGTCTTCGCTGGCCCCCTCCAGGTCCGGGGCAACGCCGTCATCATCGACCACGGCGTCGGCATCTTCACAACCTACAACCACCTCTCCGAGATTGACGTTTCCGAAGGCGACACAGTCACGGCCGGCCAGACCATCGGCCTCATTGGCAGCACCGGTCTCGTCACCGGCCCCCATCTCCACTGGGAGGTCATCGTCCGCGGCATCGAAGTCGATGGCCAGCTCTGGCTGGGCGGCTCCTCCGCCCTCCCCTGACCATCAAAGAGCAGCTCCCTCTCCTTTGAGTGAGGGGAGCTGGAGTGAGGATGACTTCCCATCACCCCCACCCGCCGACAAAGCGGGCATATGTCATGCGCAGCTCGTCGTCTCGCCACCGACGGGTTCCCCAGGCCAGCTCAGCCCTAGTCCCGGAAGTTACCCCGCAGTGTCCCGAACGCTGCCAGTTGCTGCGTTTCACGCCATTGAAACAAGCAAGTAACGCGACCGGCTCCAATCTCTGCGGCCACGCATTGACCCCGTGCTAGAATCGGGTAACCAATACAAGAACAGTGGCCATGGACGCCGATGGGAGGCCACAGCATGAGCGCTCTTCAGATCCTACAGACACCCGAACTGAACGAGCCCACCATGATCGCGGCGTTCGCCGGCTGGTCCGATGCTGGCGGCGCGGCGACAGGTGCGGCCCAGTACCTCATCGATCGTTGGCACGCGACCAAGTTCGCTGACTTCGATGCCGAGGACTTCTACGACTTCACTCAGCTCCGCCCCACGGTGCGCTGGGAGGGCGACGAGCGCCGTATCGACTGGCCCGAGAACGCCTTCTACCACCACCGCGTCGCCGACCGCGACTTCATTATCTTCAACGGCATCGAGCCCCACCTCCACTGGCGGGACTACCGCGAGACCATGATGGAAGCGATCAGGCAGTTCAACGTCGGCCTCGTGCTCAACCTGGGTGCCATGTTTGTCGACTACCCCCACACCCGGCCCCTGCGCGTCACCGGTCAGGCGCCCGATGAGGCCATGGCGGAGCGCGCCGGCCTCAGTGCCCGTGGTGGCCGCTACGAAGGCCCTACCGGCATCAACGGCGTCCTCAACGTCGCTTACCGCGAGAGCGAGATCCGCACCGGAACCATCTGGGCCAATGTGCCGCACTACGTCTCGGCCTCGCCCAACCCGCCGGCCAGCCTCGCCCTGCTCAAGTCCCTCATGGCCATGCTGGAGATGGAGATCCCTCTCGGTCGCATGGTGCGCGCCTCTGCTGCCTTCGATCAGCAGCTCAACGAGGCCACCTCCCGCAACACCGAAGTCTCCGACTACGTTCGCTCCCTCGAAGAGCGCATCGACAACGAGGGCGAAGACGCCTTCGACTACGACGATGACGACGAAGGCACCGAAGACGACGGCGAGCTCCCCGAGCCCGGCACCATCGTCCAGGACATCGAAGACTTCCTCCGCCGCGGCCCCAACCAGGAGTAGCCCGAGTAGCGGCACAACCGGAGCAACGGCGCCCAGCCCGCAGAGCCCTGCTGCTCTCCGAGTCCGACTGCCGACTGCCCGGTCCTACGCCCTCGCTGGTCCGCCTGAGGCGCCCGCCTCCCCCCAAACCCGCGCCAGCAGCTGGTCATACGCCAGCGCCCACGGCGGCCGCAGGAACCCCAGTGCCCGCACGTCTTCGAACGCCGCCCCGAAGTGCGACGACCGCGAGAAGCTCCCGCCGCCGATAACCCGGCACATCCGCAGCGTTACCGACTCCGCCAGCTCCGCGATCGCCAGCTTCGCGTGCTGAGCGTCCCGCATCGCCTCCGAGCCCTTCGCCTCGACCAGCTGCAGCAGCCGCTCGTACGCCTGCTCGATCGTCCAGAACTCCGTCTCCACCCGCGCCCACTCGACCGCCTCGTACGGCCGCAAGCTCTCGTGGCGCGGCGCGATACGCTGTAACGCCGCCGCGTGCGCGCTCTGCACCACGCCGACAATCACCCCCGTGAACAGGGCGCTGAAGAACGCCCCCGCCGCGCCGCTCACCACCGACTGGCTCCCTGGCCAGGCGATGCGCTGTGCCGGGTAATCGGTCAGCTCGAAGGCATGGCTCTGCGTCGCGCTCATGCCGTATCCGTCCCACGGCGCCACCAGCCTGATATTGCTGGCGCTCTCCAGCGGTACTCCGTGGCTGTCCAGCGCACCTCGAGTCTCGATGTAATAGAAGTCGGCGTCCGTCTCCCCTTCCGGCACCGCCGAGGTCAGCATGTAGGACGAGATGCCGGACCCGCTGCCGAAGTGCTTCTGCCCGCTGATGCGATAGCTGCCATCGGCCTCCCGACGCGCCGTCGCCCGGCTGCGCGTGACGTCGCCGCCGCTTCCCGGCTCCGACGTCACCGTGCCCCACCAGTGCCCGTCTAGCGCCGTCTGATAAAGCGCCGCGGTCTGGGCCTGCCACGACTCCGCATAGGGTGCCGGGGCCTCAGGCCGCGTCAGCCAGAACCCGAGCACGGCCGGATGCATCGCCGATACCAGCGCGACCGCCGGGTCGCCCGTCGCCAGCACGCGCAGGATCTCGCAGATCGGGCGCGTGGACTTCGCAACGTCCACCCACAGCCCGCCCAGCGACTCCGGTACGCCCGTCAGCAGCATCCCTGCCTCGGCGAGCGCATCGAAGTCCGCCCGGTCCAGGTACGTGCGCTGTTGGCGCTCCCGTCGCCGCTCCGCGAATCCTGCCGCAACCTGCCTTACGTTATCGAGTACTGCTTCCGGCTCCATGCGCCAGAGCGTAATGCAACCGCCCTGCCATGACTACCACCTCGGGGAGCGATGAACGGCATCTCGCAACGTGAACGTTGTTTCACGAACTGAACAGCCCGGGACCTTGGGCGACAGTAAGGGGCGATACCAGGGGCGATGCGCACTTCTCAATCTCGTGCGAGAATCCTGGACGAAGGTACGCCGCGCCATCCTTCCTCTAGCGGCGCGAGAGAGTACAATATTTTGGTGCCCCGTGAGACCTGCCGTTTCGAAGGACACGCTTGCTAGTGGAGGCGGATCATTAACAGCGAATTCAGTTTTACGGAAGAACGTGGCGGCTACCGCGAGTACGCCATCGAAGAGTACAAACCCCATCTGGAGCCTTACTACCTCCCGATCCATGACGAAGTCGAGATGTTCGAAGCCGCCTTTCAGGAGCGCGTTCCGGTGCTTCTCAAAGGCCCGACCGGCTGCGGCAAGACTCGCTTTGTCGAGTACATGGCCTGGCGCCTCGGTCGTCCTCTTGAAGTCTCGGCCCCGGACGGCGACAACGTCGAGCAGGCGCTGCCTATCGTCACCGTAGCCTGTCACGAAGACCTCACCGCCAGCGACCTCGTCGGCCGCTACCTCATCGAGGGTGAGACCACCCGCTGGATTGATGGCCCCCTGACCCGTGCCGTCAAGGCCGGCGCCATCTGCTACCTGGACGAGGTCGTCGAGGCCCGTAAGGACACCACCGTTCTCATCCACCCCCTCACCGACTACCGGCGCCTGCTCCCCATCGAGAAGCGCGCCCAGGTCCTCGAGGCGGCGGAGGGCTTCCTTCTCGTCATCTCCTACAACCCCGGCTACCAGAGCGCCCTCAAGGACCTCAAGCACTCCACTCGCCAGCGCTTCATCGCCATCGAGTTCGACTACCCGCCCCGAGAGCAGGAAGCCGACATCATCAAGCACGAGGCCGGCGTCGACGACCGCACCGCAAACGATCTCGCCAAGCTGGGTGAGAAGGTTCGTAATCTGCGCGAGCACGGCCTCGCCGAAGGTGTCAGCACTCGCCTCCTTGTCTACGCTGGCAAGCTGATCCGCAAGGGCATCCCGCCTCGGTCTGCCTGTCAGTCCGCCATCACCTGGGCGTTGACGGACGACGTGGAGGTACAGCGCACACTCGAAGAGGTTGTCACCTCAATCTTTGAGTAAGAAGCGCTTCGCCCCGTCGTTACGAATCGCATCCTCCTGGCTCGCCATGGTGCTGGTTGGCGTGTTCTTTGTTGCTTGTGGCCAGAAGGACACGTCTGATCCCATATCGCCGACACTCACGCCGACGGTGGCGGTCACGCCTTACACAGGCCCGACCGCCGTACCACCGACCTGCGACGGCACCGGTATCAGCAATATCGTGCGCGACAATCAGCGCCGCTACAGCGCAGCCCCGGACATGGTCATCGATCCATCGAAGACCTACGTGGCGGAGATGCAGACCTCGAAGGGTGTCATCACCCTGGAGCTAGACCCTTCCCAGGCGCCGGCAACCGTCAACAATTTCGTCTTCCTCAGCTGCAAGGGCTATTACGACGGCCTCACCTTCCACCGCGTCGTGCATCAGGCCACCCTCGATATCATTCAGGGCGGCGATCCCCGGGGCGATGGAACCGGTGGCCCCGGTTACGTCTTCGACAACGAGATCAGCGACCTCAAGCACGTCACGGGCGCCATCTCCATGGCCAACGGCGGCCCGAACACCAACGGCAGCCAGTTCTTTATCTGCCTCCAGGACGAGCCCGATCTGGACGGTCGCTATTCCGTCTTTGGCCATGTCACTGACGGCATGGATGTCGCTCAGTCCATCGAGCAAGGCGACCTCATCCTCGCCGTCAGCATCCACGAAGCGAATTAGGGCAATCCGAACCAGCCCTCTTCGAAAGCCCCTTCGCCGAAGCTCCGGCCTCCCTACTCAGTTCCCTCTCTCTGGAGGGAGAGGGGCTAGGGTGAGGGTGTCATCATCCAGATGTGATATCGCCAATCAGCCTGCGCCGGGCAACGGGGGTGTCGCCTCACCGCTGTTTTGTTTAGATTGAAACGGAGCAGCGCGACAGCGATGCGCAGCCTATTCGTGCTTAGAGCGCGGATGGCCAACCAAGAAAGGAAACCCCATGACCACCATCGCCGACCTCAAGCGCACCGGTGAGCGCCGCTTCAAGTCCTACCCCGAAATGGTCATCGACCCCGACAAGAAGTACGTCGCCAAGATGCAGACGGACAAGGGCGACATCACCATCGAGCTCGCCGCCAAGGATGCCCCCAAGACCGTCAACAACTTCGTCTACCTCGCCAGCGTCGGCTACTACGATGGCCTCAATTTCCACCGCGTGATCACGGAGCCGCCCTTTATGATCCAGGGCGGCTGCCCCCAGGGCACCGGCACCGGCGGCCCCGGCTACCAGTTCGGCGACGAGTTCAGCCCTTCGTGGCGCCACAGCGGCCCCGGCATGCTCTCCATGGCCAACGCCGGCCCCGGCACCAACGGCAGCCAGTTCTTTATCACCCTCGCCGCTCAGCCCCACCTCGACAACCGACACTCCGTCTTCGGCAAAGTCACCTCCGGCATGGACGCAGTCCAGGCCATCCGCCAGGGCGACAAGATCAACAAGGTCGAGATCGAGGAGCAGGGCTAACCCAGGCCGACCGAGGGTCGACCATCTTTAGCCAATCCAATTGATCGAAGCCCTTCCGAAGTCAGCTCCCCTTCCCGGAGGGAGAGGGCTAGGGTGAGGGTGACACCAATCAAAAAGGGCGTGAGAGAAATCTCACGCCCTTCCCAGTTCTAGACAGACTCCCGGCCGGCAGCTCAGACGCTGTTCAGCCGGGTAACTCCCGTGAGCAAGGCGATCCCGCTACGAGGCTTCAGCAACCACCTCGTAGCAAAAGGCACCGCCCGATTGCGGTCTGCAAGACCCTACCAGGAGCTCTCGCCGGGGTTGCCGTAGCCCGCGTTGATCGGCTGCGGCTCCTCGCGATGCTCTGGCTCGGACGACTGCGACTCGCTCGGCAGCGGCTGTGCCAGCGTCGCCAGCGCACCGATACGCTGCTGCAGGTCGCGCACCAGACTACTCACATTGCCGTAATCGGACGCCATGCGGTCCTTCAGCTCCTCAACCGAGCGCTGCGCCTGCTGCGCTCGGTCCGCCGACTGGCGTGCTTCTTCTACGGCGGCCAGCAGACTGTCGCTCATCGTAATGAACTGCTCGGCCGCACCGCTCAGGCGGTTAGCGGCATCTTCAACCTTGCTGCGAAACTCAGACGCTGCGGCTTGCAGGTTCTGGTTCGGGGACGATGGTGTACCAAACTGCTCCATACCTTCGGACATCGGGGGCGGCTCTCCTCAAAAAATGTAGTGGTTCTTGGGCGCTGGGGCCGGGACAACTTCCTGCTGCCCATAGACGATCTTAGTTAAGCACTCGCGCGCGACCATTAGGTCTTTCCCTAGATTTCGCTTTCATAAATGCTCGGCCCATCCTCGCTCCTTGATAAGGGCCGGGGCAGAACATCGCGATCAGTCTGCTCGTACCCTGCACCTTCGACAGGCGTCGCTCGCGTTCAGCCCCCGGCCGCAGATACAATTAAGAACGAATCTCTTCGATGACACTGCAGGGCTCGTGCAGTACAGCCCCGATAGCAAGAAGCGCAGACCTATGCCACTTGACCAGCAATACATTCAGGACGTCGAGGCCCGACTCAACCAGCAGTCCGAGAACCTCGGCCCCGCCTTCCGCGATGCCATCAACACGCTCCCGGCCGATCTGCCGGACGGCCGCGCCCGCGAGTGGGCCGAAGAAGCCGTCGCCGTAGCCGAGCAGTCTCCGCGCTCGTGGGAAGCCTGTGCCGATTACCTCCAGGCAAGCGCGCGCCTCGTCGCCGGCCTGGACGAGGCCTCGTTCCGCCAGTGGGCCAACTCCGGCCGCGCCCTGGCCGAGCTCGCCACGCCCATCGCCGGCGCCTACTATCGCTCCAGCCCGAGTGTTCTTCCCCAGCTCGCCGGCGCTCAGGTCGGCGAGTGGGCCCGCCTCGGCGAGAGTCTCTACAAGGCCACCTGGAAGTCGATCTCCCTGGCCAGCGAGTTCTTCATGCTCAGCCCCTCCCTGCTGCAGGGCCTCAGCCTCCAGGACCTCGGCCGCCTCGCCCGCGTCCTCGAAGGCATCTCCGATCGCTCCGCCGACCTCGCCACCGCCTGCCTCGAAGCCGCCCCTACGGCCGTCGACTCCCTCGATCACGCCGAGATCGTCGCCTTCATCGAGTTCGCCGCCTCGATCTCCGATTCCGCCTGGCCCGAAGCCAGCCTCTACTTCCAGCGCGGCCCCGAGCTCCTGCGCGGCGTCGAGTCCACCCAGCGCGCCGCCTACCTCGAGCTTGCCACGCGAGTTGCCCGCCGCATCGGCCGCCAGTCCTACTCCCTCTTCGCCGACGGCACCCAGGCCCTCAAGGAAGTCGATCCCGGCCGCCACAAGCGCCTCATCGAGCTCGGCGAGCGCATCGTCGCCATCTCACCCACCGCCGCCATGGCCTTCCTCAAGTCCGCCCCCGCCCTCACCGAGCGACTGCGCCCGGAGCAGCTCGAGGCCTGGCACGAGATCGGCGTCGACATCCTCCGCGGCACCCCCGAAGGCGGCGAGGCCTACTTCCGCCTCGAGTCCGGTCGCGCCGAGCAGAACATCCAGACCCTCTCCGCCCGCGTCGACCTCTCCCGCGTCAGCGAGCTCCTGCGCCTCTACGGCAAGGCCCTCACCGGCGCCAACATCAGCGTCCAGCCCGTCACCGCCCTCACCGAAAAGGGCATCGGCTGGGTCAACGAGAGCGGCCCCTCCACCGAAGGCACCGCCGTCTACCTGCCCGAGTTCATCGAGCAGTACGACGACAAGAACGACAACTTCGCTATCTTCAAGGTCTACGCCACCCACCAGACCGCCCACATCGAGTTCGGCAGCTTCAACTTCAGCTTCCGCGCCGAAGGTCACGTCCTCCCCCGCCGCCGCGAAGCCTACGAGGACCAGCGCCGCGAAGAAGGCGCCGTCACCAAGACCCGCTGGGTCGCCGACATGGAGCGCTTCTTCGACCTCTTCCCGGAGCGCCAGATGGCCTCCGACCTCTTCGCCGTCGTCGAAGACCTCCGCATCGACCGCCGCGTCCACGAGGAGTACTCCGGCATCCGCCGCGCCAACCGCCTCGTCCAGCAGCGAGAGCTCTCCAAGCGCCCCGAGGTCAAGACCCTCCCCCTGCGACAGGCCTTCATCGAGAACCTCATCCGCGCCAGCCTCGATGGCGAGTCCACCATGATGTGGCCCAAGCCCCTCGAGACCCTCCTCGCCCGCGCCATCCTCACCCTCCGCAGCCTCCACGACCCCGAAGCCACCGTCGAAGACGCCGCCGAGGCCACCCTCTCCCTCTACGAGATCGCAGAGCAGGTCCCCAACATCCCCCCAGAGCTCATGGAAGACATGGACTGGGAAGCCATGTCCGAAGAAGACCTCGAAAGCCTCGAGCAGCAGGCCCAGGGCGACCCCTCCGAAGCCCTCGAAGACCTCCCCGAAGGCGAAGAAGCCCCCTACGAATCCCCCGCCCAGGTCGACTTCCGTGGCGACTTCAAGCCCGAGCTCGTCCAGCTCCTCATGCGCATGCGCAACCAGGACGAAGACCCCTCCGCCCTCGAAGACCTCGCCAACCTCACCCCCGAAGAGATCAAAGAGCTCCTCGAAAAGAGCGTCGAAGTCGACATGGACAGCGACGAGTTCGACATGTCCCAGTTCGAAGCCTTCCTCGAAAACCTCGAGCAGGAAGCCGGCGCCCCCCAGGACGGCGACCTCCCCGACGACGCCCCCGTCATGGAAGTGCCCTCCTCCCAGACCGGCCAGCCCGTCGAGGTCAAGACCTACTACTACGACGAATGGGACTTCCGCGCCACCGACTACAAACCCCGCTGGTGCGCCGTCCGCGAGCGCATCATCGAAGAAGGCGCCGACGAGTACTACGAAAGCATCATGCGCGAGTACTCCGGCCTCGTGAACGAGACCCAGCGCCAGTTCGAGCTCCTCCGCCCCGAGACCTTCCGCAAGATCAAGAAGCTCGAAGACGGCGAAGACGTCGACCTCGACGCCGCCATCGACTTCCTCTCCCAGAAGCGCGCCGGCCACGGCGACGTCCCCAAGATCTACTGGCGCCGCAACAAGATCGAGCGCGACGTCGCCGTCGCCTTCCTCCTCGACATGTCCGCCTCCACCGACGAAGAGATCGACAAGCGCCGACCCCGCAACGCCGGCACCGACACCTCAGACCCCCGCCGCTACTACCAGTGGCTCGCCCAGAACCGCACCCAGGCCCTCATGGAGCCCCCCAAGCGCATCATCGACCTCGAGAAAGAGTCGCTCGTCCTCCTCACCCGCGCCCTCGAGACCATCCATGACCGCTACGGCATCTACGGCTTCTCCGGCTACGGTCGCGAGAACGTCGAATACTTCGTCATCAAAGACCTCGACGAGCCCTTCGACGACCGCATCCGCCGCCGCATCGATAAAGTCACGCCCATCCGCAGCACCCGCATGGGCCCCGCCATCCGTCACACCACCTGGAAGCTCGAGCAGTCGGACGCCAAGGCCCGCATCCTCTTCCTCGTCTCGGACGGCCGCCCCCAGGACCACGGCTACGGCCGCGACCGCACCGAAAAGGAATACGCCATCCACGACACCCACAAAGCCCTCGTCGAGGCCAAGCACAAGGGCATCGTCCCCTTCGCCCTCACCGTCGATAAGGAAGGGCACGACTACCTCGGCCAGATGTGCGGCGACATCGCCTACGAAGTCCTCGGCGACATCGAGCTCCTGCCGTCCCGCCTGCCGACGCTCTACCGCCGCCTGACGGAGTAGCCCAAGTTGACGAACGTGCGTTCTCTTGGGATACTTTCCTTCCAATGCCATGGCAAGTATGCCGAACCTCCACGGTTGGGGACGATGGATGTAGCCGTACTTACGTTATCAGCCAGGGAGTGAATACGCAAACCGCTAGTGTTCTCGATGATTTGAAGAATCAGTTCAGGAAACTCGGATATTCCGAGGAACTGATTGAAGAGCGCTATCCATTTGCTGATGTTCTGGGTGAGAGCCTCAGTGTACTAACCATTCCCCTCGCAGTCTTTGCTCAGGATCCGCCTTCCTATAGAAATGCCTGCTTCCAGGGGTAGTTGCGTCGAACAATCGCCATCGAAAATACCCTGGTGCAGTCATGTCGTTCACTAGGGGCACCGCAGATCTTCGAGATCGGTGACAGAAGCCTTTTCCGCTGGAAAATGACGAGCAGCGGCGATCCGGAACTCATCGACAAAACGCCTTTGATGGAATTGCCAAGCTGTTTGAAGAACATCACGATGAATGGATGCCAGTTCGTCTACTGGCTACGAAGACCAATCCTAGCGCTTCGGCTTACCAACTGGATTTCTTCGACATAGGCCTTCTTCCTCTCATTGAGAACGAAGTAAGAACGAAACTCCACCGGCTGCTGGCCGACACTATCGCCGGAGCAATCGAAACCCTTGGTGATTCCTACGATGATCTCAAGCTTCCGCAACTCTACCGTCTTTTATTTCGCCTAATTGCGGCGAAATTACTTTCGGGATCGGGGACAACCAGGCGACTGGCTTAATCCGAATCCCGCAACAGCTATAGAACGCGTCGAGGAATTCTACTTTAGGAACGAAGTTCCCGAACCTGTAATCTCCGATAGACCCGTGCAGGAATACGTCTGGAATAGAATTCGCAGTGCTTTCTATTTCCAGAATCTATCCCTCGATGCATTGGCATTCGTTTACGAGAACACGTTGGTGACACGCGAGGCGCGTCGAACATACGGAATTCATAGCACGCCACCTGAGGTTGCTGCCTACGTTATGCGGAATTTGCCTCTGGAAGCTCTAGAGGCTAATGATCGCAAGATATTCGAGCCGTTTTCAGGACACGCGGTCTTTCTTGTTGCGGCAATGCAACGCCTTCGAGAGTTGTTGCCAAGTGATCTACCGCCACAGCAACGACACTCCTGTTGTACAAATGCTGTCGGGTCTCGAACTAGATGACTTTGCCGGAGTCGCTCGCCTTTCGCTCATGCTAGCTGACTACCCTGATCCCGATGGTTGGCGTCTGTACAACGGTGACGTATTTAAGTCCACTATTTTCTCTTCCGAATTAAAAAAAGCATCGATTGTTGTTAGTAATCCTCCCTTTGAGGCCTTTACTTCAGAAGAACGCAGTACCTATGATCAAACCCATAACGTACAAAAGCCAGCAGAGCTCTTGTATAGGATCCTCCAAGACCCACCTCAGATACTGGGCTTGATTCTACCGCGCATTTTCTTGAAAGGTCGCTCCTACGCACAAGTTCGTAAGGCCCTGTTTGAATGTTATGGATACATTAAACTCTGCGCTCTACCAGACAAAGTGTTTATTCAACTTTCAGAGGCAGAAACCGTCATAGTACTTGCCGCCCACCCGGGTGTACCGGCACGCGAAATATTCTATGAGGAAGTCTATGGCGAGGATTTGCCGGCGTTCTACCCGGTCAGAGGGCAGCAGCCTTCAGACAATCTTCGATCCTGCCAAGGAAGTCTTTGCATCCAAGAGAACGTCCGCAGCGGCTCTAGGCGGGACTGGCCTTATCTCGAGAACCTGCCGACCCTTGCAAGTGTTGCCGAAATCCACAGAGGGATTGAGTTTCAAATACCATTTCGTGAAAACCAAGAAGAACTAGTCAGTCATAGCCCTGGCCGGGCTTCAAGCCAGGCTTGCAGCGCGTTGACACTTCAATCGAGCCTCATTTCATAACGTCCAATGTCTACCTCAATATGGATCCTGCCCTACAGCGGGGGCACAGCTATAAATGGCCGTGGAATTTGCCAAAAGTGATCGTTAATGCTGTCAGCCGATCCCGAGGGCATTGAGAGAGTCGAGCAGCACCCGATCACAAGCGGCCTAGTCTGCTATCAGAATTTCCACGCTATTTGGCCCAAAGCGAATCTCAGTATTGAGGTACTATCGGCTGTTTTGAATGGGCCGGTGGCAAACGCATATGTTTCCGCTGCGATAGGAAGCCAAAAACATATTCGAAAGTCTGCACTCGAACAGATTCCTGTTCCTAACCTCACGGACGAGCACCAGAGGCTAATCCAGTCGTTGGTGAGCACGTACGTAGTAGAGAGCGCTTGAAAAGCGATTTCAACGATGATGCTTTCTGGCGTTGCGATTATCTTCTTCGACTGATTGACGCTGAAGTGCTAAAGGCGTACGACCTACCCCCCGTGCAGAGAGGCGTCTTTTGGATATTTTCTTTGGGTATGAGAGACCCGGCACGATTCCGCTCAAGGAATACTTTCCTGCGATTTGAGCCATATTTACCTCTATACCGTTTCCTGTCCGACTATGCAGGCAGGTCAACTCCTGCAGAAACTCTCCGAAGGATACCGGTCTTGAAGGATGACATGATCTTCAAGGCATTGGCTGATCTTTAAGAAGTTCATGGTTCTTCTGGAAGGTTGTTTGCTAGATACCTCGCTTGTGAGTGCAATCCTGAACGCAGGGTCGGACCGACATTCCGAGGTGCGTCAACGTCTTTCGGAGCTGGACGCCGTCATTTATCTTCCAGTAATTGCTCTGGCTAAGATCGGATCTGGTCTTTCTATTGCGCCTGGGGTAGATGAAGTCAAACACGCCATGGTGCGCAACGCGCTCTACTCAATTCAATGTAATAAATGTTGATAGACATACAGCGCCAATATACGGTGAAATAAAGGCTAAATTATTCGCGAAATATGCACCAAGAACTGCTAAGGGGAGGCTTCCCACGAAGTATGTTGAGGACCTTGGTGACCTCGCTACAGGTAAGGAACTGGGTATTCAAGAGAATGACCTGTGGATTGTGAGTACTGCAAAACAGTACAATTTCCTGCTACTGACGTTGGATTCTGCCGGCGGAATGAGGCGAGTTGTTGAGGCAGCAGGCTATGAGTTGCGGACTCAGTTCTGGATCATGCCATAAAGATATAGCGAGTCTTCCCCCAATTCGTCCTCATTTGACTGTTTTGAGAAGTACTGACGCAAGGTAACAGCTCATTGGAGGGTAGCCTTTCCGTGCCACCAACCCCTAAGACCTCCCGACCCCACCCACTACCCTGACAACGGACACCCAGGCCCCTGCCCGATAGCCTGACTGCCCGATTGCCCGACCGAGGGGGAGGTGGAGCGCATGGGACGCGCTTGTCCTGAGCCCCGTCGAAGGGGAGGAGCCCGACCCGGCGCCGGCGCACCCCGGGGCAACACCAACGCCCTCCAGACCGGCGCCTACGCCCGCCGCACCCGTAACGCCCTCAAGCTCATCATGGCCATCCC
Source organism: uncultured Chloroflexia bacterium (assembly GCA_963731765.1). GTDB lineage: Bacteria > Chloroflexota > Dehalococcoidia > DSTF01 > WHTK01 > WHTK01. The sequence continues at coordinate 80,948 of CAVSWS010000021.1, read as the reverse complement.
CACCCTCAACACCTACTACCAGACCCTGCGAGCCCGCACCGGCCCTCGCGCCCACCAGCGACAGCGCAACCTCATCGATGCCGCCCAGCACGTCATCGCCACCCACCCCAACCTCGCCGCCGAGCTCGAGGCCCTCATCGTCGCCAGCCTCCACCCCCGTGCCCGCCGGCGCCGCGCCTACGACGCCATCCTCAACCACCTCGCCGCCCCCTCGCTCCCCAGCGACCCCCTCCGACGCGCCCTCAAGCACACCGCCTGGCTCACCCGCCACGATACCGCCCTCCACATCCTCCTCACCAACCACGTCCTCACAGACCTCGAACCAAAACTCGAATTTTTAGCCCGAAAAACAATCAAACAATCAAACCCCGAAACCCAAGAAGAAGCGGCCTCGGGAACACTCCCGAAGCCGCCCAGTCTCGACAGGCCCTCGTAGCAAAAGGCGAAGCCCGATCGCCGCCACGCAGTGGCCCCAAAAGAAGCGGCCCCGGGAACACTCCCGGGGCCGCCCAGTCTCGACCGGCCCTCGCAGCAAAAGGCGAAGCCCGATCGCCGCCACGCAGTGGCCCAAAAGAAGCGGCCCCGGGAACACTCCCGGGGCCGCTTTGTGTCGACGGGGCCTCGCAGCAAAAGGCGAAGCCCGATCAGCTCTAACGCAGTTAGTAGTCCATGTGGTCCATGCCGGGGGGCATGGCGGGCATCGAGCCCGGGGGCTCCGGGATGTCCGTGATCAGGGACTCCGTGGTCAGGATCATCGTGGCGATGGAGGCAGCGTTCTCGAGGGCGCTGCGGGTGACCTTGACCGGGTCGATAACGCCGCGCTCGATCATGTTGCCGTAGACGCCGTACATGGCGTCGTAGCCGAACTCCGGGTCCTTGGACTTGTGGACGGCATCGACGACGACGGTACCTTCGGCGCCGGCGTTGTTGGCGATCTGAATCAGGGGCTCTTCGAACGCCTTCTTCAGGGCGAGGACGCCGGTGCGCTCGTCACCCTCGAGGGTGGCGGCGAGCTTGTCGAGGGCTTCGGAGCAGCGGATGAGAGCGACGCCGCCGCCGGGGACGATGCCTTCTTCGACCGCCGCGCGGGTGGCCGACAGGGCGTCCTCGACTCGGAGCTTCTTCTCCTTGAGCTCGACCTCGGTAGCAGCGCCGACCTTGAGGACGGCGACGCCGCCGGACAGCTTGGCGAGGCGCTCCTGGAGCTTCTCGCGGTCGAAGTCGGAGGCGGTCTCGTCGATCTGGGCCCGGACCTGCTTCATGCGGGCCTGGATGGCTTCGTCGGAGCCGTAGCCTTCGATGATTGTCGTGTCTTCCTTGGAGGAGATGATGCGACGGGCCCGGCCGAGGTCGGCGATCTGGGCGTTTTCGAGCTTGCGGCCCATGTCTTCGGTGATGAAGGTGCCGCCGGTGAGGATGGCGATGTCTTCGAGCATCTCCTTGCGGCGGTCGCCGAAGCTGGGTGCCTTGACGGCGAGGGCGTTGATGGTGCCCCGCAGCTTGTTGACGACGATGGTGGCGAGTGCCTCACCATCGAGGTCGTCGGCGATGATGACGAAGTTCTTCGTGACCTGGAGGACCTTCTCGAGGATGGGGAGGAGGTCCTGGACGGAGCTGATGCGCTTGTCGGTGATGAGGATGTAGGGGTCCTCAAGGTTGGCCTGCATGCGCTCGGTGTTGGTGACGAAGTAGGGGGAGGTGTAGCCGCGGTCGAGCTGGAGGCCATCGACGAACTCGGTCTCCATGCGGATGCCGCGGGACTCTTCGACGGTGATAACGCCGTCCTTGCCGACCTTCTCCATGACTTCGGCGATCATGTTGCCGATCTCGGTGTCGTCGGAGGAGATGGAGGCGACCTGGGCGATCTGGTCCTTACCGGTTACGGGGCGGGCCATGTCGCGCAGGGTCTCGACGGCGGTCTGGACTGCCATCTCGATGCCCTTCTTGAGGGCCATGGGGTTGGCGCCGGACGCGACGTTCTTGAGGCCTTCGCGGACGATGGCCTGGCCGAGGACGGTGGCGGTGGTGGTGCCATCGCCAGCGACGTCGTTGGTCTTGGAGGAGATTTCCTTGGCGAGCTGGGCGCCCATGTTCTCGAAGGGGTCGCGGAGCTCGATCTCCTTGGCGATGGAGACGCCATCGTCAACGATGAGTGGGGGGCCGTATTTGCGGTCGAGAACGACGCGCCGGCCGCGGGGGCCGAGGGTGACCCTGAGGGTCTCGGCGAGGACGTCGACGCCCATCTTGAGAGAGCGTCGGGCCTCTTCGTCAAAAATGATTTGCTTCGGCATAGAAAGCTCCTAGCTTCAAGCTTTGAGCTGCGAGCTTTCAGTTAGAGGCGGGAGCCTCGGGCTGTTAGCTCGGAGCAGCTAGCTGACAGCTTTTTTAGACCTGGACTTTGCAGAGGATGTCGTTCTCTTTGAGGACGATGTACTCCTCGTTCTCGACCTTGATCTCCTGGCCGGTGTACTTGGCGTAGAGAACGCGGTCGCCGACGCTGATGTCGACGGGGATGATGTTGCCGTTGTCGTCCTTGCGGCCGGGGCCGACGGCGATGACTTCGCCCTGGTTGGGCTTTTCTTTGGCGGTGTCAGGGATGACGATGCCGCTGGAGAGAACTTCTTCCTGGACGATGGGCCGCAGCACGAGCTTGTCGGCGAGGGGGATTAGCTTTGAAGCCATTCTGACCTCCTAGTGTCTGACTTGACTGGATAGATATTCGTTCGATGCGTCGGGGAGGTTAGCACTCAAGTGCATCGAGTGCTAACGGAGGTTAGTGTAAGGCGGTGTTTCGGTTGTTGCAATAGGGTTACGAGCGGCTTCGGGGGATTTCGTAGTTAGTTGTTGGTGGTTAGACGTTGCGAGCTGTCGGTGCTTGAGGGAGGGTGCTGCGAGCTCGGGTTGCGAAGGCGTGGGGGCGGGTCTACATTCAAGCAACCAAGCACGATGGGGCAAGCACGACAGGGCAGCGACATAGAGGTAGCGGCCATGAGCGCGAGGCCTCTTCGTTAGCAGTAGAGATACGGGAGGCACGACATGGTCGCGCAGGTATACACAGTGCAGCAGTTCGTGGAGGACGCGCGCGAGATCATCTCGAAGCGTTGGGATGAGAAGAAGACGCTGGAGGCGATCTCGGAGCCGCTGGAGCGCCTGATCCGGCGCCAGGACTGCCTGGCGGACGTGCACCCGGAGGGCAACCCGGACCCGGAGAAGGGCTTTCCGATCTACCGGGCGGAAGACCTCAGCGTCCTGGCGGTGATCTGGCAGCCGGAGTCCGGCACGCCGATCCACAACCACAACGGTTGGGCGCTGGAGGGGATCATCAGCGGCACGGAGCGCAACCGGAACTATGCACGCATGGACGACGCGTCGCAGCCGTGGGTGGCGGAGCTGGAAGAAGTTGCGCCGACGCTGGTGACGACGGGCATGACGACGGCGCTGGACCTGCCGCCAAACGACATCCATGCTGTCGAGATCCCGGCGGGGAAGACGCTGGCGATCCACGTTTACGGCAACGACCTGTACAAGCAGTGGCGCTACCAGTTCGACCTGGAGTCGGGTGAGGTGAAGCCGTTCCGGTCTCGCACTCAGCCGAACGTCGCACCGACGCGCCGGTAGGACGTTCGGGCGAGGACTTCAGCGCGTCGGGTGCTCTCGGGACGCAATCGGCGTATTCGCCAGTGCGGGATGAATCCGGCAGCTACGTTTTGGGGCGCTCTTCCCCGGGAGAGGGCAGCTTCGGTGATCAAGGGGTGCTGGAAGGTTGCCGCGCCTCGCTACCGCGATGGCTCGCAACGACAGTCCGCCAACCGCCCGTAAGGCACTAACAACGAGTACGGGATGAATCCCGTGGCTCCACCCGAGCAATGCTTCCCACTCTAGGAGGGGTTCCCGTATGACTCGCGATTTCGATCCGCTGGATGTGAAGGCGATGGTGTTCGATACGTTCGGGACCGTGGTGGACTGGCGTGGGAGCATCGTTGCGGAGGGCGAGCGGTACTGGGGGCCGGTGAAGGGGATGGAGGTCGACTGGGCGGCGTTCGCGGATTCGTGGCGCTCGAAGTACGGGCCGTCGATGAACCGAGTGCGGACGGGCGAGCTGCCATGGATGAAGCTGGACGACCTGCATCGGATGGCGCTGGATGCGTGCCTGGAGGAGTTCGGCGTTACGCACCTGAGCGAGGAAGACAAGCAGCACCTGAACTTCGTGTGGCACCGGCTGAATGCCTGGCCGGACGCGCCTTCGGGGCTGGCGAGACTGAAGAGCCGCTACGTGATCTCGCCGCTTTCAAACGGGAACCTGTCGCTGCTGACGGAGATGGCGAAGTTTGCGGGGCTGCCCTGGGACTGCGTGCTGGGCTCGGATGTGTTCCGGCATTTCAAGCCGGACCCGGAGACGTACCTGGGCGCGGCGGAGATCCTGGGTCTGGCGCCGGGGCAGGTGATGATGACGGCGGCGCACACCGGCGACCTGGAGTCGGCGCGCAAGGTGGGGCTGCGGACGGCGTATGTTCACCGGCCCCTCGAGCGGCCTACGGCGCCGGCGATGCCAGCGGAGGGTGACTTCGATGTTGTGGCATCGGACTTCCGTGAGATGGCTTCGAAGTTGGGGTTGTAGGGGAGTCTTCTTTCCTGTGCAGGAGAGAGCCCTGTTGGGCTGACTGAGATTGGCGCTGTGCATCCCTGTCGGGCTACTCCGCTCTGATTAGTAGAAGAAACACGTGGGGGGCACCTCTCACGGCGCCCCGCGCATGGCCCTTCGAGAACCTCAAGATGCAGCTTCGCCCCGCGCTACCCCATTGCTGGCCTGGCTCGCACGCTCTGTCAGGGGTTCGCCAAACATGGGGGCTTCCTTCCGATCGGTCAGCTACCTTCGTCTCCGGGACCTCTCGCCCGTTGGAGGGGCCGGCCGGCTCTTGTCCTGCGCTGTCCCTGGCGGCGACAGTGGGTGGCAGGAGCGTGCGAGTGAGAACAGTCAGTATTCCTTCTATCGCGGCGGTGATTGTCGCGGCGAGCGTGGTGGTGGCGTGCGGCGGCGATGGCGACAAGTCTCAGACGAGAACGGAGATTTCGCAGGTGGACTCCGTGATCGATGTGGTGGCGTCGCAGGACCGAGATCAGCTGCGCGACCTGCTGCAGTTCACGAACCTGCCTTGCACGGCGGAGGCGGGAAGCCTGACGCAGCCCCAGTGCGCGAGCGAACCGATCGGGACGACCGTCGACGTGTTTCCCGTCATCGAGTGTGAAACGAAGTGGCTGCGTCGTGAGGACGTGGAACCGGTACTGGACGAAGTTATGGTGCTGCAGCCGGCGGTCTATGCGGCGTTTCGGTCGCCGGACGCGTTCTACGTGGATGGCGAGTACGGCGTCGTGTTCGAAGGGACGGAGACGCGCGTGGCTGACGATGGGCTGAAGCGCTATATGGCAGTCGGCGTCGAAGGTGACAACGGGCTAATCACGGGTATGGCGCTTGGCTGCGGCATTGATGAGCCGGTGCACTTCCTGCTGCCGCACCCGGAGAATGAGTTCAAGGGGTGGCTAATCGAGCCGTGAGCTCATCCGTCGCCGTTGTCGAACTGGAGTGAGACCGGAGTTATTTCAGACTCGCGCTCAAGGCCCGACTACGACGATGGCTTCACCGTCGTGGACGTCCACGGAGAGGATGCTGATGGTGAGGGGGATGGTGCGCGCGGCCTGGCCGTCCCAGATGAGGTCGAGGAGGTGCTCGGCGACGAAGCTGGGCATGTTGCCTGCCTCGATGGAATCGATCTCGACGCGGGGCTGCGCCTTATCGATGTCAATACGGCCTTTGACAAGGACATCGCTGCTGAGACCGGCGACTTTGACCTTGCCGAATGCTTCGGCGGTACCGTCGGGGCAGAAGTAAACCTGCAGGTTCTCGACCGGCACATTGGTGGTATCGAGGTGATTCTGGGCGAGGGAGCTGGCTTGATCCTCGGTCAGGCTGAGGGCGACGGCTTCGCCGGCGTCGACGCGAGAGACGACGTCGTCCCAGTTCGCCTGCAGGGCCTGGTTCGGCGGTGGCGCGGGTGAGACGGCGCGGTCGACGCAGGGATGCGGGGCACCGGTGAGTACGAGGAAGCCGGCCAGCGCGGTGGCGGTCACGGCCATGAAGAAGAAGCCGGAGATTACGAAAAAGACGAGTCGGAAAAGTATCAAGTGGCAGGCGGGGAACCTGGCAAGTCCGCTGGTCCAGGGGCACCGGCAAGTGGTGCCCCTACCTTTTACCGGACGTCCGGTTGCTCACTCCAGTCTTTAATGATGTGGTGGGCGATCGCCACCTTGCCGGGGACGTGGTAGCCCAGGGACGGATCTGGGTCGGTGATCGCCTTGCGGATCTCGTCGCGGGTGAACCAGCGGGCGCCGTCGAGCTCAAAGGCGTCGACAGTCTCCTGGTCGGCCATGGCGTGGGCGAAGCAGCCGATCATGAGGGATGAGGGGAAGGGCCAGGGCTGCGATGCCCGGTACTGCACTTCGTCGACCTCCAGCCCCACTTCTTCCTTTACCTCGCGGCGTACGGCGTCTTCGATGGTTTCGCCCTGATCGATGAAGCCAGCGAGCGCCGAGTAGAAGCCGGGCGCCCACGCCTTCTGCCTACCCAGTATGCACTTGTTGCCGCGCCAGACCACCATAATCACGACCGGGTCGGTGCGCGGGAAGTGTTCCGTCTCGCAGGACTCGCACTTGCGGAAGGCGCCGGCGTCGTGCGGGTCGGTCGGGTTGCCGCAGCGGGGGCAGAAGCGATGGCGGGCGTGCCAGTCCAGCATGGAGCGGGCGTGGGCCAGGGTTCCGGCGTCCGGACCCAGCTTGGGGGCGACGGCGCGCGTGTCGTTGAAGGCGCCACCTTCGACGCCGAGCTCGACGATGGGGTCGGCAAGCTGTGAGAGGTCGACGGCGAAGTGGGCGACGTCGTCCTTGAGGCCGAGGAGCACCGGAGCGGCGTTTTCGTCCTGGTGGACAAGGACGCTGCGGTCGAGCCAGAGGAGCTCGGGGTCATCGTCCAGAGTAGTGAGGGCGTTGAGCTTCCAGAAGGGGAGGAAGCGCGTCTCGGGGGCGGCCAGCTTCTGGGCCACCCACTCGGGGTTTCGCTTCTCGTTGCCGGCTCGGTCGAGGGGATCGCCAGAGAACGGGATGAGCTCTCGCATTGTGCAGTGCCTTTCCAGGTTGAGTCCGGCGCCCATGATACGCGACGAGGTGATGGTTGCGGGGCACGCATGTCGTGGGACCGCGAGGCGCTGACCGGACCGAACTGAAGTTCAGTCCCTACGATGGTGCTCGCATCCGCTCGAAAATGGTGACGGCCCGCCGTTAGCGGTCCCGGAGGACGAAGGGGGCGAGGACGCTGCGCCAGATCATCAGGAGCACGCCGTTAAAGAGGAGGGCAACGACGGCGAAGGTGGCGGCGAAGGTGCGGTCGAAGAAGACGATACGGATGATGAGGCCGAGGGCCCAGGCGGGGACCCAGAGGCGGCCGACCTGTCGGGCGTCGGTAGCGGCATGACCGGATTTGCCGAGGAGGAGGCTGACGAAGAGCCAGCCGACCTGAAACGGCACCGCGGCGCGGACAAAGCCACTGAGGGTGATGCCTTCTTCGTGGCTGCGTAGCCCGAGGACGGCGAAGATCGTGAAGCAGAGGAGGTCGCCGATGAGGAGGAGGCCGTCGCGACCCTGGAGGCGGCTTTTTACGTCGATCATTACGTAACCAGAGTACGCTTCGGCATGCCTAAGGCGAAGGGGCGTCGTGCTCGCGCGATGGCCGCGAAGTTGCTTGACACCACCCGCGGGGCCTCCTATCGTCCAGATATCTTAGTAACTAAACTATTGGGCGGCGCCGGTAACAAGCGCCGGAAGGGAACGTGACGGCGATGGCTAAAAAGGTTGTCGTTTCAGTGGGTACTCGCAAGGGGTTGTTTCTGCTGACCTCGGACGCTGATCGGGACAGTTGGGAGCAGCACGGGCCCTTCCTCAACGGCGCGGACATTAACCACGCGACGATCGACCGGCGTACCGGGACGCTGTTCGCGACGGCGAATAACCCGTGGTTCGGGCACCAGGTGGCGAGCTCGCCGGACCTGGGGAAGACGTGGAGCGAATCGACCTCGGTGCCGAAGTTCCCGGAAGGCGGCGAGCGCGCGGTGGAGCGGCTGTGGCGCATCGAGCCGGGACGGGAGTCCGAGCCGGGCGTGGTCTACTGCGGCGTCGACCCGGGTTCGCTGTTCGTTTCGCACGACAGCGCTCAGACGTGGGACGAGAACGTCGCGCTGAACACGCATCCGACCCGAGACGGGTGGTTCCCCGGCGCGGGTGGACTGATTGTGCACTCGATCGTGCTGGACAAGACGAACTCGCAGCGGATGTGGGTGGCGATATCGGCGGCGGGCGTGTTCCGTAGCGATGACGGCGGCGAGAGCTGGGAGCCGGCGAACGCGAGCCTGAAGAACGTGATGGCGAAGTACGACCCGACGGCGGAGCTGTATCCGCCGTACGGCCAGTGCGTGCACCACCTCGTCGGGGCGGCGGGCGACAGCGGTCGTCTGTATGCGCAGACGCACTACGGGACGTATCGCAGCGACGATGGCGCGCAGACCTGGACGGAGATCACGGAGGGGCTGCCGTCCGACTTCGGCATGGTGATGGCGGCGCACCCGAGCGACCCGGACACGGCGTACGTGCTGCCCCTGCAGGGCGCCGAGTTCCGCTGCCCGCCGGAAGGCAAGCTGCGGGTGTACCGGACGACGAACGCCGGCAAGACGTGGGAAGCGATGACGAAGGGCCTGCCGCAAGAGAACGCCTACATGGGCACGTACCGCGAGGCGATGAGCACGGACTCGCTGGACGAGGCGGGGGTGTACTTCGGCACGAACACGGGCCAGGTCTACGCGAGCGCGGACGCGGGCGAGACGTGGCGCCGGATTACGCCGGACCTGCCGCCCGTGAGCAGCGTCAGCGCGGCGGTGCTGGAGTAGTTAGGCGGCGGCGCTGGCCTCGAAGGCCCTGGCCACATAGGCGTCGAGGCTCTCTGGCGCCGCGTCGATGTTGCGCCTGAAGCGCTCGTCGTCCACGTACATGCGACCGCGAGGGCCTGCGTCCCGCGACTCTCGTTCCTGATTTCGGGTTCAGTACCTCGTTAGCTCACGGCCGGTGAGGCGCTGGAAGGCTTCGTAGTAGCGCTGGCGTGTCATCTCGATGACGTCTGCGGGCAACGCTGGGGCCGGCGGCTCGCGGTCCCAGCCGGATTGCGTGAGCCAGTTGCGCACATACTGCTTGTCGAAGGCGTGCTGGACTTGCCCCGTGCGGTATTCGTCGGCGGGCCAGAAGCGGGACGAGTCCGGTGTCAGCATCTCGTCGATGATGATCGGCTCGCCGTCCAGGATGCCGAACTCGAGCTTGGTGTCGGCGATGATGATGCCTCGCTCGAGGGCGTACTGGGCGGCGTACTGGTAGATCGCCAGAGTTCGCTGACGGATGGCGTTTGCCACTTCGGCGCCCACGAGGTCGACAACGTCGGCGTAGCTCATGTTTTCGTCGTGGCCCTGGGCCGCCTTCGTCGTCGGCGTGAACAGAGGCTCCGGGAACTGCTCCGATTCGGTCATGCCCGGTGCGACGCGCATGCCGCCGACGCGACCGGTTTCCTGGTACTCCGCCCACGCCGAGCCGGTGAGGTAACCGCGGGCGATGCACTCGACGTCGAGGCGCTGGGCCTTCTTGACGATGCTGCTGCGGCCTCGGAGCTCCGACGGCAGGTCGAAGGGAAGCTCGTCAGCGGCGGTGCCATCGGCGACGCGGATGAAGTGGTTGGGGGCGACGGCCGATGTGAGATCGAACCAGAACGCCGCCATCTGGGTCAGGACGGCGCCTTTGTCGGGGATGCCGCTGGGCAGGATGACGTCGTAGGCGGAAATGCGGTCCGTGGCGACCAGGAGCAGGCGACCGTCGCCGAGGTCGTACGTCTCGCGCACCTTGCCCCGATGTGTCGGGTTGCCGAAGACCTCGAGCATTTCTTCGTTCGTCAGGTTCAGGTTCATGCGTTGTCCTTCCAGGGCGGCGTCTACCGCCTCGATCATTCGGTTGACTCGCTCTGAGCGGGCCTGGAGCAGTCGTCGCTGTCGCCGGAGCACGCCGGCTCGGCTGTAGTCGGGGCGGTCGAGGATCGCCTTGATCTCCTCCAGTCCGAAGCCCAGTTCGCGGAAGAAGAGGACTTCCTGCAGGCGCTCGATGTCGGCGCGGTTATAGAGCCGGTAGCCTGAGGGTGAGCGTCCGTGCGGCACGACAAGACCGATCGAGTCGAAGTGGTGCAGGGTGCGCACCGTGAGGCCGGCGCTTCGTGCGACTTTGCCAACCGTGAGTTCACCGTGCATGCAGCAACCGTAAAGCCTGACGTTACGTCAGGGTCAAGCCTGTGAGTTCAGTCCAGAGCAAAAGCCCCACTTCAGCTCGAAATGGGGCTTTCGTTGCCGGCGACCGGCGCGCTAGTCGATGGCGCGTACGGCCGGGGATTTGGCGAAGACGAAGGCGCTGAGAGTGGCGAAGGCGATGCCTGCGAGAGCGACCGTCAGCATCGGGCCGGCGACTGCGCTGAGGGCGCCGCCGATCAGCCAGCCGAGGCTCTGGAGCTGGATGCCCATGGTACCGACGCTCATCGCCCGGCCCTTCATCTCGGGAGCAGCGGCGGTCTGGACCATGGCGCTGAGGGTGTTCTGCCACAGCATGGCGATCAGACCCATGGCGAAAGCAATGGCGCCGGAAACGATGATGACGTTCGAGGCGGCGAAGGCGATCATACCGGCGCCGAAGACTGCACCCAGCAGAGTGACGCGTGCACCCCGGTGGCGCATCTGGCCGTTGAGCACGAGATAAGCGGAACCGGTGACCGTGCCTGCACCCCACGCTGCCATGATGGCGCCGAGGCCGGACGGACCGACGTGGAGCACTTCTTTTGCGTAAACCGGCACCATGGCGAAGAACACGCCGGCCAGGGGCACGAGGAAGAAGAGCGAGATCAGCCAGGCGACACACGGCGTGCCCCGCAGGTAGGCGAAGCCATTACGCAGCTCTTGCAGCGGGCTGATCTGACGCTGCGCGGCGTGTCGTTGCGTGATCGGGATGAGTAGCGAGGAGACGAGGTAGGCAGCGGCTATCGCGAAGAGGGCGACGTCGACGCCGGCGCGGCTCATCAGCACGCCGACGAGCAGAGGGCCGGCGACAGCGCAGAGGTTCATGGCCATGGAGCTCATGGCAGTGCCGGAGAGCAGGCGCTCGCGGCCGACCATGTCGAAGATCAGCGTGCGGCCCACGGGCATGTCGACGGCCGTGGCGAAGGCCGTGACCAGAGCAACGAGCATGAGAAGCGGTATCGTTGCGTGGCCTGTAGAAACGAGGACGCCTGCGCCGAGGGCAGACAGAGCCATGGCCAGTCCGGGTCCAACGCAGGACGTTGCGAGCGTGCGGCGAGTCAGCGAGGACGCCGCCCAGCAGCGAGGCGCCGACGACCGCGGCGGCGGGTGCGCCCACGACGATGCCGAGCATCAAGTTCGAGCCCGTCATCTCCAGCACCAGCCAGGCGATGGCGATGCTCTGCAGTCGAAGCCCCGACAAGGCGAGACCGTTGCCGGCGCAGAGCCTCGCGAACCCGCGCACGGCGAGGAGTGATCGCTGTGCGGACGCCGAGCCAGTTCTCGCTGGCGTGCGCGGTGCTATTGCCCGCTCGACACTGGGATTTGCGACCTGTGAAATCATCTCGAATCCTCCTGGCGGACGGCTGAGGGCCGTCGCTAACCGTCGGGATCACGGTAGGTTCGCGGGCAGGTGCGCTACATGACCACGAATGGCTGTTTGTGCCGCGCCGGGATGGCTATTCAGGACGCAGCCGATAGCCAGGAGTGGCTATGCCAGATTCGGAGTTGGAGGCTGTTCGATGGCTGCTGCTCAGGACGGCGGCAACGTGTCAGGTCGAGGTGGTGGCGGGGCCTGTGAGGTTGTGGCGATGGGCGTAGGCAGCGGCTTCGGTGCGGTTGGCGGCGCCGGTCTTGCCGAGGATGTTCTTCACGTGGTTGGTGACGGTGTTGATGCTGATGACGAGCTGTTCGGCGATCTCGCGGTTGCTTCTGCCCTGGGCAATGAGGCGCAGAACTTCGATCTCGCGCGCGGTGAGGAGGTCGGGTGACTCGGGGAGGGGCGCTGGGAATGCCGAAGCCTCGGTAGCAAGGAAGGCACGTACCTCTGAGACGAGGACCTGCCACGCGGGCTCATCAGCGAGGGTGAGGTGGTTGCGGCTGTCCAGCTCGACAAGCCGGGCGTCGGGAATCAGGGAGGCAATGAGGCGGCCTTCGCTGACCGGGATACGCTCGTCGCCCCTGGCATGGAGGACGAGGGTGGGGGCGGTGATGCGCTGTAGCTTGTCGAGCACGTCGATGTCGCCGGTGGCGATGCGGGTACGGTAAGCGTTCTCCGGTGAAGTCGAGGCACGTTGAAGGTCGTTGAACCAGGCGATCTGCTCCTGCGTGGCTTCCGGCATGAAAGTCAGGGTGAAGATCTGGCGGTAGACGGGATTGTCGCGGCCCCAGCCTTCTCGCAGAAGGGTGAGTAGAGCATTGTTCTCTTCGAGGGACTGGCCGCGCTTGCGCCATCCGCGAGTGTAAGTGCCGTAAAGGACGAGGTGCTTGATCCGCTCGGGATGGCGTATGGCGTATTCGATGGCGACACCGCCACCCTGCGAGATGCCAAGCAGGTCGAACGTATCAATGCCCGCGGCTTCGACAACGGCCTCCAGGTCGCTGACCCACGCTTCGGATGAGAGGTCTTCGACGTTCCAATCGGAGAGCCCGCAGCCGCGCTGATCGAAGCGTATGACGGTGTGGTCCTGGGCGAGCTCTTCCCACCAGTGACGCCAGAAAGGCGATTGCCATTCGTATTCGAGGTGGGTTAGCCAATTCGGGGCTTTGACCAGCGGTGGACCCCGGCCGATTGCGGCATAGGCGATGCGGACGCCATCGGCGGCGGTGCAGAAGCGAATGTCTTGCTGCATAGGTCCAATCGATTCGAAGTATGGCACAAAGCCTCTCAAGGGCGCCGAAAACCACTATGCTAGGCGCCGCTGACGAAACCTGCAGGAGGACGATTTATGGCTGGACCGCTAACGGGTATCAAGGTTCTGGACTTCACGTGGGCGCTGGCAGGGCCCTTTGGGGTGATGCAGTTGTGCGACCTGGGGGCGGAAGTCTGGAAGGTCGAGCCGATGCACGTGTCCGAGGAGGAAGGGCGCGGCTCGGGGCCGATCGTCGACGGTATCAACACGTACGGGTTCAGCATTAATCGCGGCAAGCACAGCATCCTCGTCGACCTCAAGCATCCCGAGGGCAAAGAAGTTGCCCTGTCGCTGGCAGCGGAGGCGGACGTACTGACGGAGAACTTCTCGCCCGGCACAATGGCGCGCCTCGGGCTCGACTATGAGTCGGTGTCGGCGCGCAACCCGCGGTTGATTTACGCGTCGCTGTCCGGTTTTGGTCAGACGGGGCCTTATGCCAACCGGGGCGCCGTGGACGTTATCGTGCAGGGCATCAGCGGCGTTATGAGCATCACGGGTTACCCGGACGGTCCGCCGGCACGGGTGGGCTACTCGATCGGCGACATGGCGGGCGGGCTATACATGGCGCAGGGCATCCTGGCAGCGCTGGTGGAGCGAGGCGTCAGCGGCAAAGGCCAGCACATCGACGTGGCGATGCTCGATGCGCAGATCAACCTGCTGGAGAACGCCGTCGTGCGCTACTTCGCGACGAAGGAGGTGCCTTCGCGCATCGGCTCTCGCCATCCTCTGAACATGCCGTTTCAGGCGTTTCCGACGGCAGACGGTCACATCGTTCTCGCGGGCGTGAAGGATTGGCAGCTGTTCTGCGGCATGATCGGCCGAGAGGACCTGATTGCAGACGAGCGCTTTACGACCATCGCCGGTCGCCTGAAGCATCACCCCATCCTGGAGCCGATGCTGAACGAGACGTTCGAGCGGAAGACGACGGCGGAGTGGCTTGACCTGCTGGGTGAACACTTCTTGATCGGGCCGCTGAACACGATCGACCGGATGGCGGTTGACCCGCAGGTAGAGGCGCGCGAGATGTTCCTGGACCTGCCGACCTGGAAGGGCGGCTCGATGCGGGTGGTGAATTCGCCGGTGAAGCTGTCGCGTACGCCGGTGCAGGTCGAGGAGGGCGCCGACCGTCCCGGCGGGCACACGCGCCAGCTACTGGGGGACGTCCTGGGCTACGAGGAGGAGAAAATAGAAAAGCTGATTGAGTCCGCCGTCGTTCGTGAATGACCTCGGAACTCAATCAGCTGAACCCTCCGCCCCGCCTAGGAGGTAACGGACTACTGGACGGTAAAGCCGTTCGAAGGGTCTAGCGGCAGGATTGCACATTTTTCCGGCTCAGTGCGTACCGATTCGAACCAAGCCAGAAAAATAGATGAACGAAATTTCCTATAATGATTGGTCCACATAATCGCATCGGCAATAAGCTAATAGCCGTGAAATAAATGACGATTGCTGGGGCTGATACGTGCCGCTCCCGAACGATTAGCCCCAGACCTTCTGGGCGGTCTCGACGACGAGTTCCAGCTTTCGGCGCATCTCATCCCAGGTGAGCAAGTTGCCCATCGCCGTGGACGCGAAACCGCACTGGGGCGAGATGGCGAGGTTCTCGATGGGGACGTACTTCGACGCCTCGTCGATGCGGCGGCGAAGGTCATCGATGGACTCGAGGGCGGGCTCCTTGGAGCTGATGAGGCCGAGGACGACCATCTTGTCCTTCGGCATGAAGCGCAGGGGCTCGAAGCCACCGGCGCGGTTGGTGTCGTACTCGAGCAGGAAGCGGTCGACGTGTAGCTGATTGAAGGCGCGCTCGGCGATGCCTTCGTAGCTGCCTTCGGCGTGCCAGCTGCTGCGGTTGTTGCCCCGGCACATGTGCATGCCGACGGTCACATCGCCCTTTTGCGCAACGTCCAACACGGCGTTGTCGATGGCGATGAGGTCGTCGAGGTACTTATCGGGGTCTTCGCCGTCCTCGATCATCTTGTTGCGCACGATGTCGTAGGTGAGGCGCTCGACGTAGTGCAGGGAGTCGAGCTGGATGTAGGCGCAGCCTTCGGCGATGAGCGCCTCGACCTCGCGCTTGAGCATCTCGACGATCTCCCAGACGAACTCTTCGCGGGTGTAGACCTTGTCGGTGATGCCGGGGCGATAGAGCTGGCCGGCGGCGGACATGGCCCCGGGCATGGTGATCTTCCAGGGACCGGGAGCGTGGGCCTTGAGGAAGGCGGACTCTTCGCCGGCGATGCGCTTCGTCTGGTGTACCTTCTCGCCGACGACGTAGGTGTTGCCCATGACGCCGGGGTTGGCGACGCGGACGTTGGTGGCCTCTTCGCCGTGAGGGCCCTGCCACTGGCCGAGGATGGTCGTGATCGGGTTGACGCTGGCGGGCTGCTCGACGAGGCCGTCGATGGAGGCACCGATGGCGTTGCTCCAACCCGAGCGGCGGTACTCGCCCTCGGTGAAGATGGAGATGCCTGCCTGCTTCTGGAGGTCCAGGGCCTTGAGCACGGCAGCGTCTTCCGTTTCGGTGAGCTGCTCCCGGCTGATCCGGCCCTCGTTGAAGTCGATGCGGGCCTGGAGGAGCTCAGGTGGCCGGAGGAGGCTGCCAACGTGGTCGGCGCGATAGATGCCCTTCATGGTGCGAATAGGCCCCTTTCTGAAGTTGGTTGCGGGCCACACTTTAGACCAAAGCGCGGGACGTGGCACACAGTCATCCCGCGGGACCGCAGCATGCTGCGGCGCTACGGTCGACGAGAGCACGACCTGGATGGCTGCAAATTGGGACTGGAAACGGGCAAACTAGGGGGCAATCTCGGCCGGGGGTGTGCGATGGCGTTACTGAGTCTCAAGCGGGTGCCGGAGCCGGAGCTGATGGACGATGACTCCGAGGTGGAGGCGTACGCGGGCGCGGCGGCACAGGCGTACCTGGAGGCGATTGACCGGAGCTTCTTGCAGCACGTCGAGGGGCTGATGCCGTCGCCGCGCATCGATACGGC
Organism: uncultured Chloroflexia bacterium; assembly: GCA_963731765.1. Lineage (GTDB taxonomy): Bacteria > Chloroflexota > Dehalococcoidia > DSTF01 > WHTK01 > WHTK01. The sequence goes on along the minus strand of CAVSWS010000021.1, from coordinate 64,853 downwards.
GCGGGTGCTGGACGTGGGCTGCGGGCCGGGCCAGATCCTGGTGATGATGAAGCAGCGCTGGCCGGGCATGCAGATCGTAGGGCTGGACGCGGGTCCGGCGATGATCGAGAAGGCGCGCCGGGACGCCGCCGACGCAGGTATCGACATAACGTACGAGGTGCTGCGCGTGGGACCGCAGGGGGATGCCCGCCTGCCGTACGGGGACGGGGAGTTCGACATCGTGACGTGCAACTCCGTGATCCATCACCTGACGGACCCGGTGGGCGCGCTGGACGAGATGGCGCGGGTAGCGAAGCCGGACGGGGCGGTGCTGGTGCGCGACCTGCAGCGGCCCTCGCTGATGCTGCCGTACGCGCTGCACGTGCGCGTGTTCGGGCGGCACTACGAGGGCGAGATGAAGCGCCTGTATGAGGCCTCGGTGGCGGCGGCGTATACGCCGAAGGAGTTCGGGGAGCTGCTGGCGAAATCGAAGCTGGGGCCGCGAGCGCGGGTGTTCAGGCACGGGATAACCCATGCGGGTATCGAGCGACCGAGCGCGTAGGCGCCTGGTGGCGTTTCGCATTGTCCTGAGCGCTTCGGGGGGTGTGTTGGCGTCTCATGGCTGTCGCTCGACTCGATGCCAGACGCCTCCGGGGAGGAGACTGGTCACGGTGGGCGTGGGCAACTAGAATCCGGCCACGAAAGCGTGGTTCCGCAAGCTAGAGAGAGGCGCGATGCCTGAGGCGACGATCGACGGGATCGAGATCAATTACGAGGAGCATGGGTCCGGGCCGGCGCTGCTGATGCTGGCGCCGGGCGGGTTTGACTCCACGATCGACAAGTGGAGGACGGCGGGCGTCTGGGGGCAGATGGACACCTTCGGCGAGCTGGGGAAGCACTTCCGCTGCATCGCCTATGACCGCCGGGAGGCCGGGCTCTCGGGCGGGCGTGTGGAGCACCTGAGCTGGGGGCTGTACGCGGACGAGGGCGTCGGGCTGCTGGACCACCTTGGCATCGAGAAGGCGTTCGTTATCGGTGGCTGCATGGGGTGTTCGGTGGCGACGTCGATCGGGGCGCGACACCCGGAGCGAGTGATGGGGCTGCTGCTGCACTGGCCTGTCGGGGGCTACAGCTGGAAGACGGCGGTGCGCGAGCGGTTCCGTCAGCACTACGAGCACGTGAGGGCGCACGGTCTGCAAGGGGCAGTCGACGCCGCGCGGGAGAAGCCGGGGTTCTGGGCGGAGCCGAAGGGCGGTCTGTGGTCGGCGGTGCTGGCCCACGACGAGGAGTTCGCGGCAGGGTTCGTGAAGCAGGACCTCGACCGCTACATGGCGCTGAGCGAGCTGAACGCGCGCACGCTATTCGACCGCGACACGGCAGCGGGCGCGGAGCCGGAGGAGCTGGTGGCGATGAAGCTGCCGTCGCTGATTATTCCCGGCAACGACCCGGCGCACCGGCTTTCGGCGGCGCACTACCTGAACGAGCTGCTGCCGCAGGTGGAGTTCTGGAACGTGATGCCGCCGGAACAGGCGCCCGAGCTTGTGGCGGAGCAGCTTGTGGAGTTTGGGAAGAAGCATTCGTGACCTCACCCCGGTCGCTGCGGCGACCACCGCTCTCCGTCCCGACGGAGAGGGGGAGCCTGCTGCGGGAGGTCCGAAACCGTTCGTGGTGAGCTTGTCGAACCACGCGAGTCAGTACAGGGCACCGAATGCCAAACGGAGCGCCATCGGGCACTCTGCGTCCTTCGACAGGCTCAGGACGAACGGTTTCGAGAGCCAAGTCCCGACTACTGACGACTGAGAACTGTCTACTGACAACTAAGAACTAGCGACTAACGACTAACAACTAGAAACGGGGCAACTTACATGGCAACGATTCGAGCGGCGCTCGTAAACCCGAATGTGAATGGAAAGCTGGCGCTTTCGACGGTGGAAAGCCCGACGCCTCGGGCGGACGAGGCACTCGTGAGGGTGCGGGCGATTTCGCTGAACCGAGGTGAGTGCAACCGGGCGCAGAACTCGCCGGAAGGGATGCTGCTGGGCTGGGACTTCTCGGGGGTGATCGAGCAGGCGGCGGCAAACGGGGCAGGGCCCAAGGCCGGCGAGCGCGTCGTTGGGGTGCTGAACCCGGGTGCGTGGGCGGAGCTGGTCGCATGCCCGGCGACGCACCTTGCCGTGCTGCCGGATGCGGTGTCGTTTGCGCAGGCGGCGACGTTGCCGGTGGCGGGACTGACGGCGCTGTATGCGCTGGACCGCGCTTCGGGGCTCTCGGGTCGCAACGTGCTGATTACGGGCGCGTCCGGCGGCGTGGGCAACTTCGGCATCCAGATCGCCAGGCACGCCGGGGCGACGGTGACGGGGCTGGTGCGCCAGGAGCGACACGCCCAGTCTGCCCGCGACGCTGGCGCAGACCACGTGGTGGCGGACGAGACGGGCGAGGCGGCACGAGAGTTCGCGCCCTACGGGGTCGTTTTGGAGTCGGTGGGCGGTTCGGTGCTGGCGAACGCGATCAGCATGCTGGCGCCGTTCGGGCTGATGGTCGTGTACGGCGTCTCGATGGGCGGCCGGATGGAGCTGGACTCGACCGTGTTCCTGCGTAGTCGCGGCACGGTGTCGGGCCTCGCGGTGTTCACCGAGATGATGCGCGAGACGCCATCGGTGGGCCTCGGGCGCCTGGCGAAGATGGTGGCGGAGGGCTCGCTGAAGCCGTTGATCTCTGTCGAGGCGCCGTGGGAGCAGATCGGCGACGTGACGCGGGGGCTGCTGGACCGGACGTACCCGGGCAAGGCGGTGCTGACGGTCTCGTAGGCTACGGGAAGGCGGGGCCGTAGAGGATGACGAACTCGCCGAAATTCTTGTGCTCGACCCTGTATGACGGCGGTTCACCGCAGAGATACGTGACGCTGCGGATCTTGCCGGCATTCACGCCGACGACCAGGCCAAGTGGCGAATGGCGGAGTGCTCTCCATCTTGTAGGCGAATACGAGATTGTATTCGGTCTGAGGAAACGCGTCGGTCTGCTGTGCGGCTCGGTTCCAGAGCACTGCGTAGAGCTCCGGCGAAGCTGAGACCAGACCATCGACTATGGGCGTCAGGTCGTAGGTCCACGCTCCTTCACACTGCCCGGTCGGGAAGGCGTGGACCTCCGTGCCTTGGGAGGGCGCATCTGGAGCGTCGGCGCATTTGGGGGGACCGCCCAGGCCGGGTTCGTCCGTGCAGGCGATGGGCGTGAACTGCAAGAGGCTCTCGATTGCCGCACGGTCGCCGGATGTGATGGCCTCGATGACCTGATCGACGCCTGCGATGCCCGTCTGAGTGCCCACCCTGTGCTGGAAGGCCGGTCCGAGCAGGATGAGTTCGAGGTGATTGCCGTAGACGGGTACAGCGTCCGACGAAAAGAAGTGGTCGGGTGTGCGAAACGGATCGCAAGGATAATCCGCGACGGAGATTCCGCCGTTTGCTTCGACACCAAGCAGGAGGCTGACGCGATACTCGATCGGCCCGCCGCTAGCGGTTCCACCCATCTCATAGACCAGGCCGTATTCGGGCCGAGGCAGGTAGCTCTCTCCGCGCAGAGGCTGGTTCAGGTTGAGCTTGAAGACGGCGAACAGCTCAGGTTTGGAGAGAAAGAAGGAATCCACAACCGGAAAGACATCGGTGCGCCAGTGGACCGCGCAGTCCGATTGATAGAAGGCTTCCACCAGCGTACCCGTAGAGGGCTGGCCGGGGATGTCGGAGCATTGGGGTGGGCCTTCTCCGTCGCGGGGATGGTCGTTATCACAGGGCGTCTGGGTGAACCGGAGCAACGACTGGAATGTGGCTGCGTCCTGGGTCTCGATGGCCTCGATGACGGTGTCGACTGCTGGGATGCCGGTACGGCTGCCCTGAGGAACGCCGGCCGTCGCGCTTGTGGCGGCGGTCGTGGCGGGCGGTGATGTGGTTGCGGACGAGGATACCGTCGTAGTCGTCGCCTCGGTAGCCGCGGTTGGCGCCGTCGGCAAGGGGGTGGAAGCCGGCTGCGGGGTGCCGTCGTCGCCCGAGTCACCGCTACAGGCGGAGAGCAGAAGGAGCACGCCGAGCAGGGCGGCGAAGAAGAAGGCCTTGCGCATTGATAGGAATACGCAGGCGGCCTCTCGATGGTTCCCTAGGTCGCCCGGATGGTGCCGCCGTCGACGCGGACGGTGCCGCCGGTGACGTAGCTCGCCTTCTCGCTGCACAGGAAGGCGGCCATGGCGCCGTAGTCTTCCGGAGTGCCGACGCGGCCGACCGGGATGGCGGCGGTTGAGGCGGCTCTGATCTGGTCCAGGGTCTGGCCCGTGCGCGCTGCGTTGGCGGCGTCGATCTGGTCCAGGCGGTCGGTCTGGATGCGGCCGGGCAGGATCGTGTTGACCGTGACGCCGTCCGGCGCGACTTCCAACGAGAGCGTCTTTGCCCATGCGAGGAGGCTTGAGCGCAGGCTGTTCGAGATGCCGATGTTTGGGATCGGGATGATCACGCCGCTGCTGGAGGAGGCGAGTATGCGGCCCCACTTGCGCTCTCGCATGCCGGGCAGGAAGGCATTCGTGATCTCGACGAAGCTCAGGAATTGGGCCCGGAACTGCTGCTCCCAGGTCTCGCTGCTGACAGCGCTGATGTTGCCGGGAGGCGGGCCGCCCGAGTTCAGGACGAGGACATCGACGTCCCCCAAGTGCTGCTTTCGCAGCAGGGACCACAGCCGCGGCCGATGCGGCATCGATGGAGTCGAACTGCAGCCCGTAGCAGTCCGTGCCGTACTTCGCGGCGACCTCAGCGGCGGCGGCGGTGGCGTCTGCCAACTTGCGGCCGGTGAGCGCGACGATGGCGCCTTCTTCAGCCAGCGCTTCGGCGATGCCGCGGCCGAGGCCCTTTGTGGCGCCGAGCACGAGGGCGCGCTTGCCTTTGAGTCCGAGGTCCATGCGATGCCTCCTGTGGTTAGTCGAAGGGATCATGACGGCAAGCCGGAGCAAAGAACAAGGCGCCACGGACGCAACGCAGGGCTGCGTTCATTGCGCCGTACTCACGATTTCGATAAGGGCCCGCGCATCGGAAGGTTAGGGATAGAAGCAGCCGGACGTGCTTATAGGAACTTGAAATTCAGGAAATTTTGCAGCGAAATCAAGAGCGCGTAGCAAACCGCAAAGGGTATGCTTCTTACGTAAGCGTTACCCCACTGAACTGCCGTTAATCAACGCAAACTCAGCCGGACTCGAGCGCTTCTGTGTCCTAGTGAGAGAAGACTCGACCCTTGAACGCCCAGACTAAGACTTCGGGTATGGATCCGCGCTGGATCCCCTTGATCGTCACCACCGTCGGCGCGTTCATGACCTTCCTCGACACCAACATCGTCAACATCGCCCTACCGACGATCCTGCGCGACTTCCACTCGAACCTGGTTAACGGCCAGCTCGTCGTTGCCTTCTACGTCATGGCTCTCGGCGTGGTCATTCCTCTCAGCGGCTACCTGGGCGAACGCATCGGCATGAAGCGCCTGTACATGCTCACGCTCGCAGCCTTCGTCGTCGGCTCTGCCCTGTGCGGCATTGCCTGGAACATCCAGAGCCTGATCTTCTTCCGCGTGCTCCAGGGCCTCGGCGGCGGCTTCGAGCAGCCCCTGGGTATGGCGATCGTCTTCACGATGATCACGCCTATGGAACGCCCGAAGTTCCTGGCCCTTCTCGGTCTGCCGACCCTGATCGCGCCGATCCTCGGCCCGACGCTCGGAGGCTACATCGTGCAGTACGCCAGCTGGCGCTGGGTGTTCCTGATCAATGTACCGGTCGGCCTGATCGATATCGTCCTGGCGTATTACCTGCTCAAGGAAACGCCGATCCAGTCTCACCTCAAACTGGACAAGAAGGGCTTCGTGCTTTCTTCGATCGCCTTCCCCTGCCTGCTGCTGGGGCTGAGTCGCGGCACCGATACGGACTGGACCTCGCCGCTCGCGTTCGCCATCCTGGCCGTCGGCGTCGCGGCGCTGATCGCGTTCGTCAAAGTAGAGCTGTCGGCGAGCGATCCAATGCTGCAGCTGCGTTTGTACGCCGACCGCAACTTCAAGCTTTCGGTGATTGTCCAGTGGATCGGCATCTTCTCGCTGTTTGGGCTGAACTTCATGCTGCCGATCTTCTTGCAGTCCGTGTACGGCATGGGGGCCGCGGAGACCGGACGAGTGCTCATTCCCATGGGTATCGTGGCCTTCATCACGATGAATCTCTCCGGCAAGCTCTACTACACTACGGGGCCGAGACCTCTGATCGTTTCCGGTCTGTTCTTCCTCGCTCTGACCACGGTCGCCTGGAGCCTGACGGACACAAACACCAGCATTCCCGTCATCATGATCATTGTTGCCGGTCGTGGCCTGGGGCTGGGTCTGTTCGCCCAGATGGTGCAGGTGGTCGCGTACAACGCTGTGCCCGATGGACAGATGCCGCGTGCGACCTCGCTGGTCAACGTCGGCCAGCGCATGACCTCGGCCTTTGCCACAGCGATCCTCACGACAGTGCTGGTCGTTAGCCTGGCACACTCGGGCGCCCCGGCCGGCACTTCCGTGATTGAAGGCACGGCGCCATTGCCGAACATGATCACGGCCTTTCACTACGCCTTCTACCTGATGACCGTGATGAGCCTGGTTGGCGTCGTTATCGCCTTCTTCATCCATGACCCGCGCTGGGAAGAGGCACGGCGAGAGGGAAAGCGCTCGGCTGAGAAAGTCCTGGTCGAGGCCGACTAGTGCCCGATTCGATTTGCGGTTAGTCCGCCAGCGCGGTCCACTCTTCTAGCATGGTGTCGAGCTTGAGCTGCGCGGTCTCGTACTTCACGCCGAGCTCCATGACCGCTTCGAGGTCGGCGCGCTCCGACGCCTCGTTGATCTGGGCGCCGAGCTTCTCGATGAGCGCTTCCTGCTCTTCGATCGCGGATCTCGATGGCGAGCACCTGCTGTTCGAGGTCACGCTGGCGGTTCTTGCTCATGGCGGGCGACGGCTTCGAAGCCGCTTCGGTGGTGCGGTCGGTCGCCTTCGCGGGCTGGCGGGAGGCGTCGTACTCCTCCAGGGTGCCTTCGAAAGAGACGAGGGTGCCATCTTCGACTACCCAGAGGCGGGTGGCGATCTGGTTGATGAGACGGCGGTCGTGGGAGGCGAAGACCAGGGTGCCGGTGTAGTCCTCCAGGGCGTCTTCGACGGCTTCGCGGGCGGGAATGTCGAGATGGTTGGTGGGCTCGTCCAGGAGCAGGAGGTTGCCCTGCGAAAGGACGAGCTTTGCCAGAGCGAGCCGGGAGCGTTCGCCGCCGCTGAGCATCGAGATCTTTTTATCGACCTCGGCGCCGCTGAAGAGGAAGTGGCCGAGCATGTCGCGGGCCTGCTGCATCTCCAGCTGGCTGTCGCGCAGGAGGTCGTCGAACACGGTGGCGTTGGGGTCGAGGTTCTCGGCCTCCTGCCAGTAGTGGCCGATGCTGACTGCGGCGCCACGGCGGATGCTGCCTTCGACCGGCACAAGCTCTCCGGCGATGGTCTTGAGGAGAGTGGACTTGCCGGTGCCGTTGGGACCGACGAGGGCGATGCGCTCGCCACGGAACAGGTCGAGCTCCGGGATCGTCAGGACGGTGTGGCCGTTGTAGCCGACCTCGAGGCCCTTCGAGGCGAGGACGATGTCACCGCTGCGGCTGGCGGCGAAGCTGAGGCTGGTGGTGCGGTTTTGTCGCGGGGCCTGCAGGCGTTCGAGACGGTTGAGTCGTTTCTCCCGACCTTTGGCCTCTCGGGCGCGCTGGCCGGCGCCGTAACGGCGAATGAAGGCCTCTTCTTTGGCGATGAACTCGCGCTGGGATTCGAACTCCTTCTGCTGGCGCACGATATCGGCGGCCTGGAGCTCCTCGAACTTGGTGTAGTTGCCGGGCCATGTCTTCAGGCGGCCGAAGTCGAGGTGCCAGATGCGCGTGGCGATGGCATCGAGGAAGTAGCGGTCGTGCGAGGTGACGATGACGGTGCCGGGCCAGCGGTTGAGGAAGCCTTCCAGCCACTGCAGGCCTCGCAGGTCCAGGTGGTTTGTCGGCTCGTCCATGAGGAGGACGTCCGGGCCGGAAAGCAGGGCTTTCGCGAGGGCGAGACGGTTGCGTTGACCGCCGCTCAGGGACGAGACGGGCTTGTCCCACTGCGTTTCCGGCAGGCCAAGGCCGATGAGCACCTGCGAGAGCTGCGATTCGTAGCTGAAGCCGCCTTCGTGCTCGAGCCGCTCCAGGTAATGGGCGTAGCGATCGGCGGCGGCTTCATCGCCCGTGGCCATGGCTTCGGCGGCCTGCTCCATCTCCGTCGTGAGGTTGAGGACGTGGCTGAGGGCGCCAAGGGCTTCCTGTCGCACGGTCGCGTGCGCCATCGAACGGGGCGGGATCTGCTCCACGAGCGTAACGCTGGCCGTGCGCGCGATGTGGCGACGGCCGGCGCTGGGCGACTCGATGCCGGCGAGCACGCGCAGCAGCGAGGTCTTGCCGGCGCCGTTGCGGCCGACAAGGCCGATGCGGTCACCCTGCTGCGCTTCGGCGCTGATGTCCTGGAAGATATCGACGGCGCCGAAGGAAACAGCGACGTTTTCGAGTGCGATGACGCCTACGGTGGTGCTCCTCTAATGCGTTGTGGCTATGTGACGACTGTAGCATCTGGGAGAGCAGAGAGCAGTGGACATAGCCCGCCGGGGATGGCGATGCCCGAATGCGCGAAGGGGCTATCGGACGATGGGGGCGGTAAGGAGCTCGTCGTTGACGATGACGTAGAGCTGGGCGCCGGTGGCATCGAGGCCGATGGCGGAGATGTCTGTGAGGGCGTTGGCGACGAGCTGACGGCGGAAGGTGCCATCGGTGCCTGCGACGACGATGCGCTTGTTGCCGGTGTCGGCGATGAAGAGCTCTTTGGTGGCGGGCAGGATGGCGATGTCGCTGGCAGCGGTAATGGGGCGGTCGATGCCGCCGAGGGAGAAGTCGCTGGGCTGGCCGTTGGTGAACTTCATGAGGTGGCCGTCCGAGAAGGCGACGTAGATATCGCCGTCGATAACGAAGTCGGCGGCGCCGGTGAGGGTGGCGCCGGCGTTGAGCAGGTCTTCGGGCTCGGAGTCGTAGCCCTCGGCGGCGGGCAGGTAGCGGTGCACCTGGTTGCCGGCGGGGTCGAGCACGTAGAGATTGCCGTCATAGGTCGCGATGGCGGCGACGGAGGCCCAGGTGTTGGTGCGCCGCAGTGGCACCGGCAGGGGCGTGGTGCCGGGGCGCAGCTCGAACAGCTTGCGCTCCTGGTCGAGGATGAGGAGGCGGCCATCGAAGTCGTTGCCGTCCCAGACCATCTCGGTGGGGGCGCGGGCGATGGAATCGCCGTAGGTCTCGCCGTTCTGGTAGACGATCGAGGCCGCGGTGCCATCGAGGGGCACGGCGATGATGCGGCCGCCGGCGCTATCGAGCAGGTAGGCGACACCGGCATCGACCGTAAGGCCGGTGATGGCAACGTCGCCCGTGATCTGCGTACTCAAAGTGAGCAGCGAAGTCATGGGACTGAGGTCGAAGACGGCGTCGAGGGCCGAGAGAGAATTCGTCGCCTGCGTACGCAAGTCGTTGGCCGTTGCGTTCGTCTCGTCGATGCGCAGCGCCTCGTTGGCCAGGCGACGTGTCTCTTCTAAATAGAACCGTTTTTGCGCCGGATCGGTCTCGCTCTGGGCGATGTTGAGGGCGGTTTGGGACGCGGTGATGAAGTCGCCCAGGTTGTTAGACCGGTTCTGTTTGACGAGCCCGGGGACGAAGTAGATGAGGATGAGAGCGATCGCGATCACTGCCGCGATCTGGATCAGACGGCGGTCCGTGAAGTCGAAGTTGAAACGGCGGTCGGTGCCGGTGGTGCGAGCGTACTCGTTGCGGGCCGAGGGCCTGCCGTTGCGCAGGTTGACTACGGGGCGGGAGATGTCGATGGGCTTCGGCTTCTCCGGATAGACCATGATCGGCTCGTTGGTGCCGGGGCGGCGCTCGCTGGGGCGGCGCCAGGGCTGGTTCTCGTTTGGGAGGGTGAAGCCGACTTGCTCCGGCCGCCCGGGCTCGTAGCGGGGCTCGCGCGGGAGCCCGGTGCCGGCATCGTAGGTCTGAGGCGCTTCTTCGGGCGTCTCCTCTTCGAAGCAGGTGACGGCGAACAGGCCGAAAGCCGGCAGGTCGCGGGTGCGGAGGTAGAGCTCCGGTAGCGCGTCATCCGCCGAGCGCGCCAGAAGCTGCGTGAGCTCCTGGATGCTGAGCACGTCTTGCAGCGTCTGCGATGCAGCAAGGAGGATATCGCCGTCCTCAAGCTCCAGCTTGCGCAGGGCCGGCTCCGTGGTGCCTTCGCCGAGAGGTTGCGTGGCGTCCGCGGTGGGTTCCAGGCGGATGAGGGAGTTGCCGTGTCGCAGATAGACGAGGCTGGGGCCGGCCTGGGCGAGGTAGACCGTGTTGCCGCTGACCAGCGCCGCGGTGATGCCGAGGCCGACCTGATCGCGTGGGAGGCTGCGGCGGTTCCAGTCCAGCAGGGTGGCGTGCGTCTCACGCAGGGCACGAGTAAGGGCGCCGGTGAGCGACAGGCGGTCGTTGAGGAAGGAGCGGCCGATGGCATCGAGGGCCTGGGTGCCGAGCTCCTCGGCCTTTTCGCCGTTGGGCTCGTGCAGGACGTGGAGGTCCACGTCGGGCTCGTCGAGCCGGCGCCGCTGGAAGCTGCGCAAGCGCTTGCCTTCCTCAGTGACGCGACCGTTGTCTACGACGAACCTGGCGACCCAGGTGGTGAGTGCCATTGATGTGGGGCGGCTCCGTAATGGGTGAAAGTCGGCTGCCGCACCGTGTGCAGCGTCTGCCGGGTGTGAAGACAGGACGCGGCCGGGACTTACCGGTTCGGGACGGGCCGACCACGATTATAAGGGCCGTTGGCGTTAGGGGCTGCAAGTGTAGGTGCGGGCGGGTTGAAAAGGCTGCTGAGGCGCGTCGGTGTGAGGTCGACCCCACCCTGGTCCGTCTCCGATTTCGGAGAGGGAATCTGGTTTAGAGGGCTTACGACGACTCAACAAGGGTGGCGTCAGGAAGCTGACAGGATCGGGGACGGTTGCAGGCTGATTGTTGTGAGAGGTGCCAGGCGGTAGGATGGAACCGACCGACGCGTCGGTCGGGTTTTGAGATGACGCAGCAGCAACCGGCAGGCCAGGAGCGATCACGAGACCGGCAACGTCGCATTCTCGATGCGGCGCTATCGGTGTTCAGCCGCCGTGGCTATCGCGAAGCGAGCGTCGATGAGATCGCCGAGGCGGCGGAGACATCGAAGGGCGGCGTCTACTTCCACTTCCCGGGCAAGCAGGTGCTGTTTCGCGCTCTTCTGGACTTCTCCTCCAAGCGGTTGATGGACAAGGTCGAGGAGGCGATTGCGCTGGAGACCGACCCGATCGCGAAAGCGGACGCGGCGCTTCTGACGGTGCTGCGGGAGTTCGCGGAGCACAAGACGATGGCGCGCCTGTTCATGGTCGAAGCGCTCGGCGCGGGGAGCGAGTTCCAGACGCGGCTGCTGCAGCTGCACGATGACTTCATCGGCCTGATCGAGAAGCACCTGGACGAGGCGGTGGCGGCGGGCGTGGTTGAGACGCCGGACACGCTGCTGGCAAGCCGAGCCTGGTTTGGGGCGCTGAACGAGGTGATCCTGCACTGGCTGATCAAGGGCGAGCCCGAGCGGCTGGAAGACGCCTACACGGCGCTGCGTCCGTTGCTGATGCGCAGCGTGAGGGTGCGGGAATGACTGCCCTAAAGATAGGGCACTCGCGACCAGCTCGCCCAACCGTCATTCAGCTCCCCTCGCACGCTTCCGCGCGCGGGTCAGGGTGAGGGGTGTCGGCCGCCGAGGTGCATGCTGGCAGGGTCCGAGCCTATTCAACCTCAACCCCGTCGACTGCGGTCGACACCCCTCTCCGACTCTCCGACAGAGGGAGCCTGCTACGGGGATTCAGTTTGTATCGCGGTCGCTTTCCGGTTGCCAGTGTCGCTGCTTCCGCTTCCTGGACCCGCTCGGTTACTACGGGAGCTGCCGCTGATGGCGCAGGCGGCTTTGACGCGGCGGCGGGCGTGGTACATGGCGCTACGGCCGTTTTCCTACACGACGGCGATTATTCCGGTGCTGGTCGGGACGGCGCTGGCTGCCGAGCAGTCGTTCGACCCGGTGCTGTTCTTGCTGGCGCTGGCGGGGTCGGTGCTGATCCTGGGCGGGACGAACCTTGCCACCGACTTCTTCGACTTCGTGGATGGGGTGCAGCCGGGCGCGAGCTTCGGGGCTTCGATCCAGAGCGGGCTGCTGACGCCGAAAGAGGTGCACATCGCTGCCATAGGGGCGTTCGGGCTGGGTGCGATTTGCGGTCTAATCCTGGTTGCTGTCGCCGGCTGGCCGGTACTGGCGGCGGGCGTTGCGGCGGTGCTGGCGGGCTATTTCTACACGGCGAGCCCGATCAAGTACGGCCGACGCGGCCTGGGCGAGGTCGGCGTGTTCTTCTTTATGGGGCCGGTGATCGTGATGGGCGCCTTCTACGTGCAGGTGGAATCGCTGACCTGGCCCTCGTTCCTGGCGTCGTTGCCGGTGGGCATCCTGGTGGCGAACGTGCTGCACGCGAACAACCTGCGCGACATCCAGAACGACCGCTCGCGCAGCAAGATCACGATTTCGACCATTGTCGACCGGCCGATGGCGGACTACATCCTGTGGGCGCTGGTTGTCGGCTCATTCGCGGTGGTCGTGGTGTGCGCGGTGGTGGGCGAGCTCTCGGTCTGGTCGCTGGTGGTCTTGCTGGCGCTGCCGACGGCGTGGCAGACCGTGCAGGTGCTGAAGGAGACGGAGCCGGTGCGGCTCAACCTGCTGGTGCGCAACTCGGCGCGGCTGCACATGCGCTTCGGGGTGCTGCTGGCGCTGGGGCTGGCGATCGCTGCGTTGTAGGGCCCGAGCGTACGGGCACAGCGGCACGGAAAGCATCGCCTGTTGGAGGCGTTTTCCGCCCCATGGCTTGTCATCCTGAGACGAAGTCGAAGGATCTGTAGACTGCAGAGCCTCGAAAACAATCAAACAATCAAACCGAAGGTGGGGCCGGGTCTCTGACGAACGGCTGCGCGCGCTATTCGGCGAGGAGGGCGCGGAGCTCTTCCATGGTCTCGGGGTCGGCGACGGCCGCGATGTTCTGCGAGGGCAAGCGCAGGGGCTCACCGTTGGCGTGGGTGACGGTGCCGCCGGCTTCTTCGATGAGGATGGCGCCGGCCGCGATGTCCCAGTCGCCCATACGGGGGTTGTTGGCGACGTAGAAGACGTCGAATCGTCCGGCGGCGAGGTAGGCCATGACGATGGCGGTGCCGCCGAAGGTCCGCTGTTGGAACACGCGTTGCTGAATGCGGCTGGTGCGCGGCAGCAGCGACGGGTCGCCCTGACGTCCGAGCGAGACGTTGACGATCGACTGCTGTAGACCTTTGCGTTCCGAGACGTGAATGGGCTCACCGTTGAGGGTGGCGCCGTGGCCTCGGGAAGCGCTGAACATCTCGTTGAAGATGGGGGCGTAGGTGGCGCCGACGACGGGCTGGCCGGCGATCACGAAGGCGACGGTGGCGCTGAAGTCCGGGAAGCCGTGGACGTAGTTGAAGGTGCCGTCCAGGGGATCGATGAGCCAGGCATGCTCGCGCAGAACGTCGCCGATGCGGTCACGGGAAGGCGCACCCTCTTCGCCGATGATCGGCTCGTCCGGGTAGGCGCTCTGAATGACGGAGATGGCTGCGACCTGTGCCTCGGTGTCGGCGATGGTGACGAGGTCGCGCCGGTTGCCGTTCTTGGTCTCGAAGGGGATGGCGGGCTGCCGGTACTTGAGGTGGACTTCGGCGGCGGCGCGACAGGCCTGCTCGGCCACACGGCGCCTGCTTTCGAGTTGAAGGTCCTGGGTCTCGGCCAATTCTTGTCCTCCCGGTCCGGTTCCCCGCTCCTTCGAGTCTAGCACCGGGTCACAACCGGCCGGGCGTGGGAGTGTTAACAAGCTGTGTTGGAAAGGGAGTGGTCAGCCTGGCTATGCAGAGGGCTGGAGTGAATATGAGCGAGTCGATGGCGGCGAAGCCGAGAGCGACCATAGAATGCGCGGTCGCCACCTCAGGGTGGAGTAACGAGTCGGGGATCGTGCGCCGGGCTCACGGCCCGGTCAGGTGATGGCTCAGCCGTGGGCACCCTTCCAGCCGATCTGGGCCTTACCGTCGCGCACGAGGATTGGCACGGAGACGGCGTAGCGCAGGGCCTCGTTGAACCAGGCCTTCTCTTTCATGACGTCGCGCTCTTCAAAGTCAACGCCGTCGGCGATGAGATCGGCCCGCGCGCGATCGCAGACGTTGCAACTCGGTGTTGTGTAGAGAATTGGCTTTTCGCTCATCCGGGAGCTCCTTCTGACGTGAGGCTGCCTAGAACGAATAGCGACGCAGGCCGCCATCGACGGGCATGACGGTGCCGGTGATGTACTGGGCGACGGGGGAGCTGAGGAAGACGGCAAGGCAGGCCAGCTCTTCCGGCTCTCCGTAGCGGCCCATGGGGATCTCTTTGGCGGCGTGCTCTGCCCGGTACTCCGGCGGGTAGTTGCGGCGGATCTGCTCGCTCATGATGCGGCCGGGCGGGATGGAGTTGATCGTGATGCCGTACTGTCCGATCTCGCGCGAGAGGCCTTTGGCCCAGGCGTGCACGGCAGCCTTGGCGGAGAAGGCGGCGTTGAGCCCCTCCGGCTCCGACTTGCCGGTGATATTGACGATGCGTCCCCAGCCGCGGTCGATCATGCCGGGTAGCAGGGCGTGAGTGAGCTGGCGCACGCGCGTGAAGTTGAGGGTCATCGCCTCTTCCCAGCGCTCCTCGGGGGCGTCGACGGGCATGGGGCGGCTGCCGCCGGCGCAGTTGATCAGAATATCGACGCCGCCGAGGCCTTCGCGGGCCTGCATGGCGATGGCCGCAATCGCTTCTTCGTCCATGACGTCGGCGGTGATTTCGACGGGCTTGTGGCCCCCCGCGGCGACGATTTCGAGTGAGAGGCTCTCCAGCAGCTCGGTGCGGCGGGCGACGATGGCAGTACGGACGCCTTCGGCGGCGAGGCCACGGGCGATGGCACGGCCGATACCGGCGCTGGCGCCCGTGACGAGTGCGGTCTTGTCGGTGAGCTGGAGGTCCATTGGTGGTTCCTTACTTGCTAATGGGGAGATAGCGCTTCTCTGATTACGGGGTGGTTGGGCGCTGCGCATCCCTGTCGGGCTGCTCCGCGTCGGAAAAGTAGAGAAGTTTGGGGGGACACCCCCCACGGCCCCCCGCGCATGGGCTGCGCCCCCGCGACCCCTGCGTTGGCGGATGCGTCCGCGGAGCCACTCGCTGGCCCGGCATCTGTTACCAGAGCCTCGAGCTGGCGATGCGCGCGCCTTCGACGAGGGAGGCGAGCTTGGCCCATGTGATCTGGGGCAGGACGGTGGGTGCGGCGGCGAAGGTGGCGAAGCCGCAATCGCTGCCGGCGATGACGTTCTCGCGCCCGACGACCGAGGCGAAGCGCTCGATGCGCTGGGCGACGACCTCCGGGTGCTCGATGAAGTTGGTGGTGGAGTCGATGACGCCCGGGATGACGACCTTGCCCTCCGGCAGCTTGACGTCCTGGAAGACGGCCCACTCCCACTCATGGCGCGGGTTGGCGCCTTCGAAGGAGATGCCGGTGGGTCGAGACGCCAGGACGGGCTCGATGATCTCGCGCAGGGGGATGTCGTGGTTGTGGGGGCCTTCGTAGTTGCCCCAGCAGAGGTGGAGGCGCACCTGTTCCGGCGGGATGTTCTTGATGGCGTCGTTGAGCACTTCGAGGTGCATGGCGACGACCTTCTTGAACTCATCAACGGTCAGGGAATTGAACTGGCCGTTCCAGCCGGAGCCCAGGTCCGGGCAATCGAGCTGGAGGATGAAGCCGGCGTTCGCGATCGCCTCGTACTCGTCTTTGAGGACGGCGCCGAGGGCCCAGAGGTACTCCTCGTCCGTCTTGTAGTACTGGTTGCCCTGGAATCGGGCGACCTGGCCGGGTGAGGCGGCGGTCATGAAGGCATCGGACGGGTCGGCGACGGCAGCCTTGAGGTTGTCGATGTCGCGTTGGACGGCTTCGAAGTCTTTCCAGGCGATGGGGCCGCTGCACATGGGTACGGCGACCTTATCGACGCCGCCCTTGCGGTAGGGCGCGAACTCCGGGAAGTCGACCATGTCGCGGCCGGTGTTCTGGCGTGTGGGCGGGCCTTCGAAGCCGGTAAGGCGGTTCTTGATGTACGTCGAGTAGTCGGGCTTGCTCCATTCGCCGTCGTTGACGACGTCGATGCCGATGTCGCGCTGCTTGCGCACGACTTCCCTGGTCGCCTCGGTCACGTGCGTCTCGAAGGCGGCGAGGTCGGTGAGCTCGCCGCGGTCGCGTTGCATGAGGAGGTCGAGGAGATCGTCCGGCCGGGGCAGGCTGCCGGTATGGGTGGTAAGGATGCGGTTCTCGCTGCGCTTCATGGTGGGTCTCGATTCCAGGCCCGATGGCGGGCGGCGTCATTCTAGGACATTGAACGGCGGTCTGGAGGCGAGGCGTAACGCAATCGTCAGCGCAGGCGTCTATGCCCTAGGACGGGCGACCCATATGGTGCAGATATCACAGCGCTAGATGGGGACGAATTTGGAATATCGAATACTCGGCAACACCGGCTTCAAGGTGCCGGTGCTCACGTTTGGCACGGCAACCTTCGGCGGCGGCACTGAGTTCTTCAAGGCCTGGGGCTCGACGGACGTGGCGGAGGCGACTCGGATGGTCGACCTCTGTCTCGAGGCGGGCGTCAACATGTTCGATACGGCGGACGCGTATTCGCTGGGCATGTCGGAGGAGATCCTCGGCAAGGCGATCGAGGGGCGGCGCGACGAGGTGCTGATCTCGACGAAGGCGAACTCGCGGACGGGGCCGGGCGAGAACGACCTTGGCTCGAGCCGCTACCACCTGATGCGTTCCTGCGAGGCCAGCCTGCGCCGCCTTGGCACCGACCATGTGGAGCTGTTCTACCTGCACGCCTTCGACAACCTCACGGCGGTGGAGGAGGTACTGCGAGCGATGGAGGACCTGGTGCGATCCGGCAAGGTGCTGTACATCGGCTGCTCCAACTTTGCGGGGTGGCAGCTGATGAAGTCGCTGGGGATCTCGGAGAAGTCCGGCATGCCACGCTATGTGGCGCACCAGGTGTCCTATTCGCTGTTGGGGCGGGACGCGGAGTGGGAGCTGTTCCCCCTGGGCATCGACCAGAAGGTGAGCACGATGCCGTGGAGCCCGCTCGCCTCCGGCAGGCTGACGGGGAAGGTGCGCCGTGACCGTCCCGCGCCCGAGGGTACTCGCGCTGCGACGTTACCCGGCGCAGGCATGCGGGCGATGGACGTGCCGGATGACGTGCTCTACAACGTGGTCGATGCGCTGGTGGAGATCGCGGAGGAAGTTGGCAAGACGGTGTCGCAGGTGGCGCTGAACTGGCTGCTGCAAAGGCCGACGGTCACGAGCATCGTGTTCGGCGCACGAACCGAGGAGCAGCTGCAGGACAACCTGGGCGCCGTGGGCTGGAACCTGACGCCGGAGCAGGTCGAGAAGCTCTCGGCTGCCAGCGAGCGCCCGATGCCGTACCCGTACTGGCACCAGCGATTCGGCGGCGGCCGGGAACGCAGCGTGCGGCCGCTGTAGCACACGCTCCAGGCAACAGTCGACGGTGGCAAGAAAGGGGGCGCCGAATTACTCGGCGCCCCCTTTGGTTCTGCGGTGGGACGCTCAGCCCTGGTCTACGAGGCCGACCGTGGCGGTGACGCAGGGTTCGTCGCCGAGGGCCATGGTCTGGTGGCCTTTGCCGGTGGTGTCTTCGACGAGACGGGCGTCGCCGGTCTTGAAGACCTTCTTGGAGCCATCCTCGAAGGTGATCTCGAGGGAGCCGGAGAGGATGAAGACAAACTGGCGCTGGGGCGCGGGGTGCCAGTCCTGCATGACGCCGGGGGGACGGATGCCGAACTTGCACTGGGTGACATCGAAGCCCGCCAGCCACTCAGGGTGCTGATCGAGGTCGATGGCCTCCCACTGGGCCTTGCCGTTCGAGTCGGTGTACATGCGGTATGTGTTGGTGCTCATGGTTACTCCTTCGGGCCGGAGTCTAAGCCAGGAGCGCGCTGAGGGGGAATGGGAGCACGGGACGCAGGAGCCGAGCGCTATTGGGCAGAGGGCGTCTGATTCGGCTGGGCGGCTGAAGTGGCTTCGGGCGTTGCGGTAGCAGGCTCTGGCGTCGCTGCAGGCGTGGTGGCTTCGGGCGTGGGTGACACCGTGGCGATCGGGGTGGCGGTCGGCGTCTGGGGCGCCGTTGTGGGCGATGCGGTTGGGGAGGCGAGCTCACCCAGCATCGGGATGCCCGTGGGAACAGCCAGTGGCGTCTCGCTGGGGACTGGAGTGGCTTCGACCGGTGCCTCGGTTGGTTCGGCCGTGGCCGTAGGCTCGACGTAGGTCTCCTCTGGCGTCGATTCCGCAGGCGTGAAGCTGTCAAACGGGCTGGGGAGCATAGTCTCGGCGATGCTCGCGTCGCTGTAGGGTGTCAGGGCCCTTGCGGGCGCGACGACGGCGATGGTGCAGTGCTTCTCGGAGTGGGGTGAGTCGCCGATGACGAGGTCGAGGGTGAAGCTGGCGTCGTCCTCGGTCGCGTCGACAACCGGCGGCGTTGCGAAGTCGATGGCGGTGCCGTCGATGAGCCGGGCGGAGGGGATGACGCTGGATGGTGCGTTGTCCGTTGATTCGAGCGTCGCGCCGGTGATCCGGGTCCCGGATGGGAGCGTGCGCGCGAAGTCGAGGTGGGCGGAGGCGCCGCGTTCGACGCTTAGCACATCGGACTCGCAGCTTACGATGGACTGCTGGGGCTTCTGTGCGGCAGGCGGCAGGAGGTCCAGCGGATTGGCGAGGTAGTCGCCCTGGCGCACCTCGAAGTGGAGGTGCTTGCCGGTCGCCTTGCCGGTCGAGCCGCCGTAGCCGAGCAGGTCGCCCTGGGAGACGGACTGGCCCTGCGTGACGAAGATCTCCGAGAGGTGGGCGTAGAGCGTCTTGAGGCCGCCACCGTGGTCGACCTGCACGTGGTAGCCGTAGGGGTCGGCGTCGCTGCCACCGGCGTAGACGACGGTTCCGGCCGCGGTGGCCATGATCGGGGAGTCTTCGTCGTAGTCGAGACCGATGTCGATGCCCATCGGGTGGGTCGGGTCCATGTAGCTGGTGATGGTGCCGCGGGCGGGCCAGGCGAAGGCGGGCTGCACCGTGACATCGGCGGTGAGGGCAAAGTCGGGAGCCTGAAGGCTGCCTGTCAGCTGGGAGAGGTTGAAGGTCTGGAACGAGGTGGGCGGTTGTATAAACGACTGGACCGTCCCGGAACCGCGGTCGAGGCCGGTGGCGCCGAGAATGGCGGGCACAGCGACCAAACCCACGAGGACGCAGGCAGTTCGGAGTTGCTTTCGTTTAAGCGCGGCTTTCGCCCATTGGGTCGGCGGGTTCCCAAACAAGCAGGGGCTATCTTAACCGACGATTTCGCCGAAGGGACACCTAAATGCGACTCGATTGTGAAAATTGCAACATTCATAACACGAATCCCGAAGAGCAGAGTGGCGTGCGCAAGGTGGATTAATGGCTCGATAGGTGGTGGCTTGCAACGCCTGGCGCGGCGGTTGTAGCGTCTGAACCGCTGCGAGAGCCTATCCGTTGGCTCGGAAAGAGGTAAGTAGATGACCCAGCCCGGCCGGATGAAGTTCGGGATATTCATGGCGCCCTTCCACCCCGTCGGCGAGAACCCGACGCTGGCGCTCGAGCGCGACTTCGAGCTGATCGAAAAACTCGATGCCTGGGGCTACGACGAGGCGTGGATCGGCGAGCATCACAGTGCTGGCTGGGAGCTGATCGCATCGCCGGAGGTGTTCATCGCAGCGGCAGCCGCGCGGACGAAGCACATCAAGCTGGGCACGGGCGTGGTTTCGCTGCCGTACCACCACCCACTGATGGTGGCGGACCGCATGGTGCTGCTGGACCACATCACGCGCGGTCGGACGCTGTTCGGCGTCGGGCCGGGCGCGCTGCCGACGGACGCCGTAATGCTGGGCATTGACCCGAGCCTGCAGCGACCGCGTATGAACGAGGCGCTGAAGATCATCAAGCGCCTGTTCACCGAGGTGGAGCCGATCACGTACGAGAGCGACTGGTTCACGCTGAAGAATGCGCGCCTGCAGCTGCGGCCGTACACGAAGCCGCACATGCCGATCGCGGTGGCGGCTGTAACTTCGCCGTCCGGGATGATCGCGGCGGGCGAGACGGGCTCCGGCGTGTTGACGATGAACGTGCCGCGCGGCCGGGACGCGTCAGCGCTGGCCGACTTCTGGGGCATCGCAGAGGAGACGGCGGCGAAGAACGGCAACGTGATGGACCGCAACAATTGGCGCGTGGTCCTGCACGTACACCTTGCCGACACGCGCGAAGAAGCGTTGCGCCAGATGTCGCACCGGGGCGGCCGATACCGCAAGGAGTACAGCGAGGGCACCACGGGCGCGGCTCCGCCCACCGAGTACGGCATCGACGAGTTCGCGGCACACGCGCAGGAGTCGGGCGACTGGTGCATCGGCACACCCGACGACCTGATCGAGAAGATCGAGGCGCTGCAGCACTACACCGGCGGCTTCGGTGGCCTGATGGTGCAGACGGTGGACTGGGCGGACACGGCCGATATGCACCGGAGCTACGAGCTGCTGGCGCGCTACGTGATGCCGCAGTTCCAGGATGCCCTCAGCGGCATCGAGGCGTCTAAGGCAGACGCGTCGGCGAACCTGGCGCACCTCAAGGCGGTACGGCAGGCGGCGTTGGAGAAGGCGCGTACGGACTACGTGGAGTCGAAGTCGCCGAGCGGGCCGAGCTGGTAGTGGAGCTGCGAGTTGCGAGCTAATGCTTAGAACCTTGAGGCGAAGCTACAGACTAGCGGCGCGAATCCTTAGCTAGAAAAGCGAGTCCGAGCATGGTTACGGAGAAGAAGCTCACCGGCAAGATCGCCCGCGAGCGCATCCGGCTCATGGAGACGCCGGACCTGCCGGCCGGGATCATCGAAGGGTTTCAGGCGCTGGGCGACGCGTCCGGCGTGGTCTCAGACGTCATGGACGAGCTCGGGATTACGGGTGTGCTTCCGGCTTCGACGTTGCGACCGACCATGCCTGGCGCTGTGATCGTCGGGCGGGCGCTGACGGTGCGCAACATCGCCCAGCGTGCCAACCCCTACGAGGCGGCGAAGGCGCACGCGAACGGCATGGCCGAGTTCGAGGCGCACAACCTGGCCCGTGCCGGCGACGTGATCGTGATCGATGGCGTGTCTGGCGTCTCGAACATGGGCGGCATCTCGTCGCAGACGGGCAAGCGACAGGGCGAGGCCGGCGCCATCGTGTGGGGCGGCGTGCGCGACGTGGCCCACTCCCGCAGCGTCGGCTACCCGATGTGGTCGACGGAGGTCACGCCGGTGACGGGCAAATGGCGCATCCAGACGGTCGAGATCAACGGCGACATCGATATCGGCGGTGTGAGGGTGGCTGCCGGCGACCTCGTGCTGGCTGACGACACCGGCGTGTGCTTCGTGCCAGCGTCGCGTGCGGCCGAGGTGCTGGAGTTGGCGCGGGCGAAGTCGGCGGCGGAAGACGCCAAGTGCGCAGCTATCGATGCGGGCGTACCGGTTCCGGACCTGCCGGGGAACGCGTAAGGGGTGCCAGCGGCTGCACGATCAGTTGGGAAGAGGGCGCTACGGGCTACTGACCCGCGAAGACGGCGATCTTTTCTTCGACGACGCGCTGCATGGCATCGATGGCGGTGGCCCAGAGCTTCGTGACGTCGTAGGACGAACCGCTGTCTGGGAGCGTGGCTTCCAGCGATGCGAAGAGGGCCTGGCGGATCTCGGTGTTGACGTTGATCTTGCGCACGCCGAGCTCGATGCAGCGGCGGATGTCGGCATCGGGGATGCCGGAGGCGCCGTGGAGGACGAGGGGGACGGGAACCGCGCGCTCGATGGCGGCCAGGCGGTCGAAGTCGAGGTGGGGCTCGCCGGAATAGACGCCGTGGGCGTTACCGATGGCGATGGCGAGGCTCTCGACGCCGGACTGCTCGACGAGCTGTCGCGCCTGCTCCGGGTCCGTCATGGGGATGTTCGAGGCGTTGTGGCCGCTGCGGTCTTCGAGGCCGCCGATGCCGCCGATCTCGGCTTCGACGGCGACACCGTTGGCGGCGCGCACGGCGTCGCGGGAGAGCGTGACGTTCTCTCGCAGGGACATGGAGGAGCCGTCGATCATGATGGAGGTGAAGCCGGCCTTGACGCACTGCTCGACGAGGGCGGTGTTCGTACCGTGGTCCAGGTGGACGGCGACGGGCACCAACGCTTCTTTCGCCGCCTGGACGCATCCTGCGACGAGGGGGCCGAAGCCCGTGTTGAGGAAGGCGCCGCGGCCGATGGCGAGGAAGACGCCGGCCTGGCGGACTTCTGCGGCGCGCAGGATGGCGCTGGTGATCTCGAGGTTGTAGGTGTTGAAGGAGCCGACGGCGCGTCCGGTTTCCACGGCGTGCGCCAGAAGCTCTCGTCCCGGTACCAGCATTGTTCTCAGACCTCGCGCAGGATACGGAGCGCCCCTGCCAGGCTCTCCTCCGTGCCTACGTTACCCGCGAAGATGACGAAGGGTAACCCCGGCCACTTGCTCTCCTCCCCGAGTTGCCAGACGGGCACGCCGGGCAGCAGTTGTCCGAGTACGACGGCGCGTTGGACGCCGAGGACGCCGGTGGCGAGCGTGCTGGCCGTGTCGCCGCCCTTGACCAGCAGGTATCGCGGGCGCACGTCGAGGCCGGCGACGATGCGACTGAGGGCTTCGGCGAAGGTCTGTGCCGCGCCGGGCATCCGGGTCCGCGACGTGTACAGGATGACGTCGCGTCCGGCCGAGAGGTGGGCCGAGATGCCGTCGGGCAGGGCAGGAACGGCGTGCGTCCGCGGTGGAGGGATTTCGAAAGCCTGGACGCCGGGGATGTCGAGTGCGCGTGCGAGCTGGGCGCTGGTCTTGTCGACATAAGAGCCTACGATCGTAAGGCCGCCGGGGCCGTTGTGTAGCTTCCCTGCATGCTGGGAAGCTACGTCGAAGCCCGGGTCCTTTGTGCCCAAGCCCAGGTCCGCTCGTGACAGCAGGGGATGGACGGGCTGGCCGGACCGGACGCGGACGAAGGAGGCAGCGCCGGTGCAAAGGAAGCGCTTGCCCGCTGCTTCGGCAATCTGGAGGCCTGCGACGAAGACCTCGAGGTCGCGGTCGTCCGCTGCGTTGACGATGACCGCAGCGCCTGGAGGAGCCTCGGAAAGCAGGGTAGCGACGCGGTTTGGGCCGTAGATGCGCAGGTCCGCATGGGTGAGGGAGATGACGGTGTCGGCGCGGTGGCGGCCCTGGGTGTGAGCTTCAAGCCATGAGGGCAGGTGGGCGTGCTCGTAGGGAAAGGCGGGATCGTGGGCGAATTCGGTGTTGTGGGCGGGAACGAGAACGCCGTCCTGGAGGACGTAGTGGGTGTCGTTGACCGTATGGCGGCCGCCGTCGCCGAAGTAGGGCAGGAAGACGTAGGCGGGCTCCGGGATGTTGTCGCCGCGGAACATGGCCTCGAAGGCCTGCATCTCCCAGTAGTAGTGGCCGCGCAGGGTGGAATCGCTGCGCCAGATCGGGGTGACCGTGAGCCCCGTGGCGCGTTCGGCTTCTCGCAGGGCGGTGCCGACTTGCCATGCGCGCTCGATGGCCTTCGGGCGGGTGAGAGCGCGGCTATTCGTAAGCAGGAGGAAGACCGGGCTGCGGGTTAGCTCTTCGGCGAGCAGGGCGGGCTGCCAGGTCGTGAGCACCGGCACGCCGGCCACGCACTGGCCGCCGAGGGGGTCGTCGTCGAGCACGACGAGGCGCGTGTTGGTCGCGACGTTGTGGTCGTGGATGGCGGTGAGGAGCGATTCGGGCCAGGGCGGTGGCAGGTCGAAGGCATCGAATGGCGAGGGGATGCCGGTCACGCTGTGCGCAGCCCCATCGAGACGAGGCGGGGCATGACCTCCTGGACAAAGTACGGCAACTCGTCGAGGTAGTTGACGAAGTTGAGAGCGAGGCCGTCGAAGCCGGCGTTGGCGAGGCGGGCGATCTCGCCGGCGACGTGGTCGGGGTCGCCGATGGCGCAGAAGTTGCCCCGGGCGAGCACCTGGCGTTCCAGTGGACCTTCGCCCATGTGGCGGAAGGCGTTCTCCGTGTCCTCGTGGTGGGTCGTGCGGCGATGCATCTCGATGAGCTGGCCGACGGCGGCGCGGTCGGCGTGATCGATGATGTGCTGGGTGAAGTCGGCGGCCTGCTGATCGGTGGGACGGCAGACGACACCGATGGGTGTCCAGACCTGCAGGTCGCGGCCAAGCTCGGCGGCGCGGCGCTTGGAGTCAGCGATGCGCTCAGTACTGTCTTCGGGCATACGCACGGCGTCGAAGTGGAGGTCGGCGTAGCGGAGAGCGAAGTCACGGCCGGCGGGTGAGGTGCCGGCATTCATCATGATCGGCGCTTCGCCATCGACGGGCCGGGGCGAGCCTTCCACGCCTCGGAGCTGGAAGTGAGCGCCATCGAAGTCGAAGGGTGGCTCGCCGGACCAGATGCGCGTGACGATCTGCCACCATTCGGCGCCCTGTTCGTAGCGGGCGTCGTGCTCTTGCTGGCTGACGCCGAACATGCGGAACTCATCCTCGTTCCAGCCGCAGACAACGTTGACGCCGAAGCGCCCATCTCCGATGTGGTCGACGGTGGTCATCTGCTTCGCCGCAACGACGGGGTGGTTGAGGGGCACGTGCAGGGTGGCGAAGACGTTGAGGCGCTGTGTGGCGGCGAGAAGTCCGGCGGCCCAGGTGATCGACTCCCAGCTCTCGCCGTTGGGGTTGCTGTCGCCGCCGTAGCCCTTCCAGCGGGCGATGGGCATCATTGCTTCGATGCCGGCCTCGTCGGCCAGCTGGGCGAGCCGGAGGTTGTTGGGCCACGTTGGGTCCCAGCGCTCCGGGGCGAGGTTATAGCTCCGGCCGCTGGAGACGTTGGCGCCGAAGAGGGCGAGCTTGAGGCGGTTGCCGCGTTTGAGGACGTCGTTGCGCAGGGGGCACCTCCCGCGTGGGAGTCTAGCACCGGGGGAAGACGCCCTTAGCCCAGTAAGGAGAGGGCTGGTAGTGCGGGCCGTTTCGGGATTCGCTCGCAGCCCGCAGCTAATGGCTCGTGGCTTCTAGTCCTCGCGCTGCATACGGTAGTTGCCGCGGGGGCCACCACCCTGAAGTCGCGTGACGTCGATGATGAGGGCGGCGCCTTTGCGCTCCGTGTCGTGGAGCTGCTCGACCTCCGGACTGAGCTCGTAGAGTCGGCGGCGCACTTCGGGGTCGTCGGAGACGTGGCCGCGGCCCTGGACGACGATGGTCGAGCGGGTCTTGCTATCACGGTAGAGCAGGGAGAGCTTGTTGTTGCCCTTCTGGACCTGGGTGGGCAGACCGCCATCGGCGTTGCGTACCCAGATGCCGAGCTGGGTGTCGCTGAAGACGACGGTGGAGCCCCGGAGGGACTGCTGGGGCTGGCCGTCGTCGTCCACGTAGCAAACGACCATGGGGGTGCCGTTGTAGAGGGCGCTGTTGATCTGGCCCTTGATGTGGTCCGGAATCTTGTCGACCTGCTGAGGCGGGCCGCCCATAACGTTTTCCTGCTGGATGAGCGAGACCTTGCCATCGCCATCGAAGCTGAAGGTGAGGTTCATGCCGGCGGGCGCTGCGCCGAGGGGCGGGAAGGTACCGGTGACCTTGAGCTTGTCGCCGTCGGGCTTCGGATCGCTCCAGCCGCCGATTTTGTAGATCGGCGTGAAGGGCCATTCGCCGGAGATGCGCTCGAGGACGGCGGCCTTGCCCTTGACCTGCTCACGCCCTGTGTCGAGGACGACGTCATCGGCGAGGTGTTCTGCGGCTCGGTTAGAGGCGACGCGCTCGCCGGTA
The DNA here is from genome assembly GCA_963731765.1 of uncultured Chloroflexia bacterium. Lineage (GTDB taxonomy): Bacteria > Chloroflexota > Dehalococcoidia > DSTF01 > WHTK01 > WHTK01. The sequence continues at coordinate 38,783 of CAVSWS010000021.1, read as the reverse complement.
CGCATCGACTGGACGACGGCTTCGGCGGCGTGTACTCGCTGGTCGGCCATGACTGGGATTCCCTTTCGTGGAGTGTTTCGGAAGCTCGGAACAGATCGATCCTACGACCGCTCTATCGACAGCGACAAGAATCCGCAGGTCGTGACACGCTGCGGTGGCCGGCGAGAGCAGGCTACGCGTTCGCGACTCCGGCGTGTGGCAGGTCGTCCGAGGGGTTGTCGTCTGATTCGTCTTCCTCGGGCTTGTCTTCGCGGTGGCGGAGGCGAGATGCGCCGCTTTTGATGCCGCCGACAACATCGACCCTGGGTACGGTGACGTGGGGGCGGGAGAACGATGGCATCGATGGCGTCGAAATGGAGGGCCGGTGGATTGCCGGCAAGCTGATCTTGGGCCGGGGCGCCTTGAGGCCGCGTACACGCAGGCGGCGACCGGTGCGCAGCATGCGCTCCTGCAGAGGGCCAAGGGAGCGTACACGCATGGGTGGCCGCTTGGCGGGCCAGTTGCCATCGTCGTCGCGGGCGTAGCGCATGACGACGATGTCCTGGCCGTGTGCCGTTGTTCTCGCGTCCGGCACCGGCGTCTTGTATCCGGGCAGGATGCGCGAAGGGCTGGCGCCGCCACGAGCGTGGAAGCGCATCGCCGGCGTGTAAGTCGACGGGTCTTCGGTGACGATGCTCTCAGTCTTCGTGCCGTCGACGGGTGTCGTGGTGAGAGCGTACTGCACCTGCTTCGGTAGCATGTTGAGCACGGCGTTGCGCAGGAGCGAGCCGATGCCACCGCCGCGCTCGGTCGGGCCGAGGGTGGTGATCTGGAGCAAGACGGCCGTATCGCCGCCGTGCTGGCGGGCGTTCTTCCACGCTTCGAGGGCGGTCAAGCTCTGGAAGCTGGGGTACGCCTCCTCCAGCAGCTCGGGGTCGCCGTGCACGTCGGCGAGGGTAGTCTGGACGATGCCGCGGGCGGTCGTCTCTTCCTCGCTGCGCTCGACGACGACAAAGATGGTGCGCCCGGCCTCAGCGGCCATCTCGTAGACGTCCTTGAAGCCGAGGAAGGCAAAGCTGCCCCACTCGCGCTCCAGGCCGCTCTGGATCTCATCCAGCATGGCCGTCTCGTTTCGCAGGTCGGAGAGGCGCTCCACGCGCAGGTCAGACTCGGTGAGAACGGCTCCCGTGACGTGTTTGTGCGTGCGGTCCCAGGCCGATGCGACCGCCGCCGCCGCGGATGCCGCGACGATGGCGCTGTTGCGAACCGTAACGAATTTGTTGCTCTTCTTGCCCATCCCTGGAACCACCTCAACTTACCCAGTTATGGATCCAGAGTAGCCCTCCTCGGAGCGCATTGAAAGGTTCGGACGGGCCCAATGGTCCGTCCGAACGTCATGATTTGAAGATATTTAACGTACCTTCTTCAGTCTGCGCAGAGACTTGTAAACGGTCTGTGGGTCCGCCCGACGCCCCTTCTCCGTGAAGGAGACTTCGGCGACGTAGAGGTTGCCCTGGGAGTCTGCCGCTACGCCGTGGGGAGCGATGAACTCGCCGGGGCCGTCGCCTTCGACCTCGGAGCCGAGGCGGGCGACGAGGCGTCCGTGGGGAGTGAAGATGGAGAGCCGGTGACCCATGGTCGTGCAGTCGGCGAGCAGCGGGTGAGGGTCGTGCAGGAGCTCGCCGACCCAGATCAGGCCATCGTGGAAGCAGATGCCCGAGGGACGGTAGATGTCGTGCCAGACCATCTCTATGTGGCCTTCCTGGTCGAAGACCTGCACGCGGTTGTTCTCGCGGTCGCAGACGTAGACGTAGTCGTCTTCGTCCAGGCAGAGGTTGTGAGGGCACTGGAAGCTGCCGGGCTCGATGCCATGGCCGCCCCAGGTCTTGAGGAGCTTGCCGTCGTTCGAGAAGCGGTGCACGGAGTTGTTGCCGTAGCCATCACCGACGAAGATGTCGCCGGTCTTGGCAGAGACGGCCATGTGAGTTGGCAGGTTGAAGGCCTGGCCGCTCCACTTCGGGGCCGGCTGGTTGGGCGTGCCAAGAGTCCAGACGAGCTCGCCGTCGCGGGTCCACTTGTCGATGGCGTGGCGGGTGTTCTCGACGACATAGACGAAGCCGTCGGGGCCGACGTGGACACCGTGAGCGCGGCCGCCGTAGAAGCCTTCGCCCCAGGACTTGATGAAGTTGCCATTCTTATCGAACTTGAGCATGGGGTGGGGGCCGCGGACGAAGACGTAGACGTTGTCATCGCCGTCGACGGAGACTCCGGCGACCTCGTTGAACTCGTAGCCTTCCGGAATCTTCGCCCAGTCGTCATCGGCCTCGAAGGCGAACTCGTCCGCCACGAGGAAGGGCGATGCAATGCTCATATCGGTTCCTTTCCGAGCTGTAAACGTGTTTCGGGTAAGCGGCCTCAACATAGGTCGGGACGGCGATAGCTGCAAGCCGGGTGCCTGGGCGGAGTCTTAACTGGTCGACACCTGTACTATTCGGGGCAACGAGTCTCCGTCCACCCTCCTGCGCGACGGGCAGCGAAAGGAACCCTGATGAAGCGAAGCACCGACCACATTCTCGTATCGCATGCTGGAGCGCTGCCGCGTCCGGCCGACCTGCGGGACCTCCTCATCGCGAAAGAAGACGGTAAGCCGTATGACGAGACGGCCTTCCGCCGCCGAGTGCGGGAGTCCGTCTCGGACGTCGTCCAGAAGCAGGTCGAGACGGGCATCGACATCGTGAACGACGGCGAGGAGTCGAAACGCAGCTTTTCCAGCTACGCCCGGACCCGGATAAGCGGCTACGTGGAGCGCGAGGTCGACACGACGGGCGACGCCCCGACGATCTACCTGCGCGACCTCGTGGACTTTCCGGGCTTCTTCGGCGGCGGTCGATCAGCCTTCGGGGGGCAGAGCGGCCTGGCGGCGAGCTTCAACACGACGGCGACGCACGTGTTCTGCGTGGAGCCCCTGAAGTACATCGGCCATGACGCCATCCGCGAGGACATCGAAGTGTTCCAGACAGCGCTCGCCGGGAAGCGCTACGAAGAGGCATTCCTGCCGGCGGTGGCGCCCGGGACGATCGAGCATTGGATGGCGAACGAGTACTACAAGACGGACGAGGAGTTCGTGTACGCGATCGCGGATGCGATGGCGGAGGAGTACCGGGCAATCGTCGACGCCGGCTTCATCCTGCAGATCGACGACCCGGACCTTGGCGATGGTTGGCAGATGTTCCCGGACATGAGCACGGCGGACTACCACAAGTACGCGGAAATGCGCATCGATGCGCTGAACCATGCCCTGCGGGACATTCCGGAAGACCGGATCCGGTTCCACATCTGCTGGGGCAGCCACCACGGGCCGCACAAGTACGACCTTCCCCTGGAAGACTTCATCGACCTGATCCTGAAGGTGAAGGCTGAGTGCTACTCGGTCGAAGCGGCGAACACGCGACACGAGCACGAGTGGCGGGCGTGGGAAAACGTTAAGCTGCCGGAGGGCAAGTCCGTGATGCCGGGTGTGATCGGGCACACGTCGGACATGATTGAGCACCCGCAGTTGGTGGCTGATCGTCTGGTGCGATATGCCAACATCGTGGGGCGTGAGAACGTGATCGCAGGCACGGACTGCGGCCTCGGGCCACGCGTGGGCCATGCCGAGATCGTGTGGGAAAAGTTCAAGGCGATGTCCGAGGGTGCGGCGATTGCCACCAGGAAGCTCTGGGGGAAGTAACGGCGTCTTAATGCCACTCCGTTACTCGGAACCGAGGGAAGCTGTTAAGATGCCAACAGTTGGGGCCTTAATGATTGCCTCGGTTCAGGTTTTCCCAGGTGCTTGTAGTGAAAGGTCGGTTGGATGCGAGAGGTGAATACGGAGAGCGAAACTGAGCTTTCTGAAGACCAGGCGGACATTGATGAAGCGCAGCGCGTCTCCGAGCACGTACTCGCCGCTACGGCAAGGCGATACCAGGAAGAGCTTTCCTGGGCGGACCCAGAGACCATCGAAACGGCGCTGGCGCTCGTGCGACTTCAACGTATGCACCGAGTGGCAGCAGCGCGACACCTCGATTCACTGGAACTGCCCGTCAGCCTGACAGGCGCTCGGTTTACGCTGCTGCTGACCCTGTACTTCTCTCGTGACAACCTGCTGGCGCAGAACGAGATCAGCCGCGAGTTGAGCGTCAGCCGTACGAACATCACGAATCTCATCGATGGGCTCGAGCGCGATGGCCTCGTGGAGCGTGTGCCCAACCCGGCGGACCGCAGGGTCAGCTACGCTCGATTGACCGAGAAGGGCAAGCAGGCCTGCCTGGAGGTGCTGCCGGAGATGACGCGGTTCATGCTGGACCACATGGACGGCTTCTCCAGGGAGGAGACGAGGCAGTTCAAGGACTACCTCTACCGTATACAGCGCAATCTTGCCTTGCAGCATCCGGGCAAATACGGCAAAGGCATCGGGCTCGATTAGCTAACGAACCTGCGAACAGGCCAACAAAGAAGCCCGCTCATTGAGCGGGCTTCTTGTTGCCTACGTGTCAGGTGAGGCTGTTGATCAGGCGAAAGTTATGCTTCGTGGCGCTTCATGTACAGGAGGATGGCGGCGCCAATCGCGGCGAGCAATCCTCCGCCGATCGCGGTCAGGGCGCTATTGCCGTGGCTGGACTGCGGCAAGAGGCCGCCATCTCCCGCTGTTGGAGGCTGAAATCCTTCGACCGGCGCCTGCGGCGGACCACCAGCCGTATTGGGAATGATGGATATGCCCGCGGAGGGAGTGCCTGAGGCTACGGCCGGCACCGATGTCGATGCGACTGCGGTGGCGGTGGAGGCCGCGGCCTGCGTCGCGGTGGCGACGGCCGCCTGAGTCGAGGTGGCTATTGCTGCCTGCGTTGCGGTGGCAACGGCCGCCTGAGTTGAGGTAGCTACCGCTGCCTGGGTTGCGGTGGCGACGGCCGCCTGAGTTGCTGTGGCGACTGCTGCCTGCGTTGCCGTTGCGGCTGCAATCTGGGTTGCCGTGGCAGCGGGCACCGGCGTGTTTGTGTTGTTGGGTACAGGCGTGCTGGTGCTGCTCGGCAGCGGGGTACTCGTATTGTCTGGCACGGCCGTGCTGGTGCTGTCTGGTACCGGAGTGCTTGTGCTGTCCGGGACGGCCGTACTCGTGTTAACAGGTGTGGGCGTGCTCGTCTCCGGCACCGGTGTACTGGTAGAAACGTCGCAGGTTGAGGCGGTGATCGTGTTACCCAGTAAGGTCACGGCGCCTGTTGAGGCCAGGAGCCTGCCGTCGACGGTGGCGCCGGCGGAAAGGCTGATCGACTGTGAGGCAAGGATGGTGCCTGACAGGCTCGAGTTGGTGCCGAGGGTGGCAGCGCTGCCGACCTGCCAGAACACGTTGCAGGCCTGGGCACCGTTGATCAAGCTGACGTTGCTGTCTGACGCCGTGATTAGCGTGGTGCCCGTCTGGAAGATGAACACGGCATTCGGATCGTTCTCGCCATCGAGGGTCAGAGTACCGGTGATGCCGAAAGTGCCGGCTGCGGAGTCGTACGTGCCGGCTGTGATGGGGCTGCCGGCCAGCTCAGTGGCGATGGTCGTCGGGGTTTGGCCCGCGGCGTTGTTGTAGGCGGTTGTGAGGTCGTTCTTGGCGGTGGTGAGGAGTCCGGCGTCTGTCGTGAGGCAGCTTGTGCCCACACCGCCGCCGCCTGTGTAGCCGCCATCGGTGTCGTAGATAGTGCCGCCGACCTCATCGCAGGTCAGGCCGGTGATGGCGGCGCCGGTCGAAGGGCTAAGGCCAACGTTGCCGGAGACGTTCGAGGTACCGTCGTCCGAGATGCCAGAGCCGGCCAGGATGGCAAAGCTCGCGGCCGTCCCCAGAGAGGGGGCGGTGGCGGCTTCGCTGTTGTTAGCAAACGTGCTGAGCAAAAAGACTGCTGCGACGAGGAGAGCGAAGAAGAGCGCCGAACGGCGGAGTAGTGATTGATGTCTGGAACCTGGATCCTGTGCGTCGAGCAAGGTGGATTTCATCAACGTCCTTTGCGGCCGTTCGCTGTGTCTCGTCCTTGAGAGGCGAATGCCTGGTGGGTCGCTGGGTCATCCTTGATGGCGACGGAAGGGGGCAAACTCATACTGCATGGGGCAGCGTGACATAAGCGTGACGGCGATCTGGTCAGGCTGCGGCTTCATCTCCGAGGATTTCGCGTAGCCAGGCGTCGACCTCTCCGCAGACGTCGGAAACGTCCACCAGTGTGAGTTCGCGTTCGAAGCCTGCCGCGATGTCGGTGGTGAGCCGGATGTGAGCGCGGAGGGGTCTCGATGAGCCATCCTCCAGCCATGCGCGGACGATCATGAGGCCGGTTCGTGTGAGAGCCATGGCTCACAAGTTAGGAAAGCGGGCGTCACGAAGTCGTTACACCTGCTCGATGTCTTTCACGAGGGACTTGATCAGGGGAGTCGGTTCCAGGCCGAGTTCCTTCCGGACCATCTCGCAGTAGTTCTTGTAGGCTGCCAATGCTTCGGCTCGATTGCCTTCGGCTATGTAGACGCGGATGAGTGCAGCGTGTGCGGTCTCTCGCAGGGGCTCCGCCTTCACCGCCGCGAGGGCGGCGCTGGTGGCTTCGCCGTAGCGCTCGCCCGCCGTCAGCCTTTCCGTGAGGGCGTCCAGGGCATGAAGACGCAGTTGGCGCCACTCTTCTGCCTCTGCTATGGCCCAGTCCTCGTACCAATCTGGCAGGAGGTCGAGGGAAAGCGTGGCAATTGCGTCACTACCGAGGTCGGCGTCGCCCTCGCCGCCGGGATCGAGGATGCGGTGCGCCAGTAGGCGAGCCTCACGGATGTCAACGAATACGCCATCGGTCAGGGAGAGCTCCTGGAAGGTGGTGTGGACGATGGCCTGCTTGACTTCATTGAGCCGTGAAAGGGCTGAGCGCAGGCTGGAGTAGGCGTGGGACTCAGATGCCTGCGGCCACAGGGTGCCGGCGACGGCCGTACGAGTGACCTGGCGGTCGCGAATTGCCAGGAACGCCAGCAAATGCTGTGAACCGCGAGGCAGATCGGGAAGCGGTTCGCCACGTCCGAAGAAGTGGAAGCCACCGAGGACCCGAATGCCGAATTCAGGGTCGGCTGAATGTGGCTGCTTCACCGATCAAGTATATAGGAACCGTGGGCAATATTTCGTCCGAGACTACGTCCCGAAGGAAACTGCAACGTTCCGGCAAATCAACGCGCCCGGACCATGATTCAACGGTCCGGGCGCGGGTGCTCTGGTGACGCAGCTAGAGGGCTGCCGGAACTAGGCCTGGCTGGTCTGAGGTTCCTTCACGCCTTCGAATTTCTCGCGACGGTCCTGGAGGGCCGTCCAGAAGTCGGACTCTCGCGGCAGGATGAACTCGCCGGAGCGCATGTGGTAGAGCTCGGGCTTGTCCACGCCGGGGGGCAGGATGCCGTGCTCTTTGAAGTCCCTGGCGATTTTGATGGCCTTGCGGCGGGTGCGGATGATCAGCGCGTCCGTGGTGCCGAGGTGCTCACGAGTGCGGTCGTAGATCGGGCCCATGCTCTCGGTTACGGCCATGTCCTGCTGCCGGATGCCCCGGATGCCGGAGAAGCTCTTCATCTCCTTCTGGGCCTCGCGGTCGATCAGGTAGTCGTTAGCCTTCGTCTGGTCGATGTTGAAGCGGTCGTACCAGCCGGTGCCGTTGGGCAGCCAGGTGGTGCCGCCGTGAGTGCCACCCGTGGTCGGAACGGAGCCGGGACCGACGGTGATGCCGGCGTTCTTGTCCTCCAACTGGGGCCGCACCAGGATTTCCCAGTGCATGGTGTGCTCGTCGTCCATCGGCACGTACATGCCGAGCCAGCCGGCCGGGATGACGGCGTAGAACGGGAACATCATGTGGGCAGTGCGCCAGTAGTAGGTGTCTTCCTCTGCCGGGCGGTAGGCGCCGTACGAGGTGCCGATCGGGGTGTCGATCACGGTGAAGCGGGGCGAGCGGGTCTTGAACTGGTAGTAGTTGAAGGTACCGGGCTCGTAGTCCTCCGACTTCGCGGCGCCGTAGTGGAGGAAGGCGGCGTGGACGGTGTCCATTTCGCCCTCCCAGCCCTGCATCCAGTTGCAGGGACGGTGGATCAGGGTGATGCGGGAGGTGTCCGAGGTCATCATGTTGTGCTCGAGCTCCGGCAGCGGAGGGGGCACTTCCCGCGGTCCCATGTAGGTCCAGATCACGCCGTTGCGCTCGATGCACGGGTACGCCTTCGTGCGCACCTTGTTCTTGAAGTTGCTCTCGGCGGGCTCTGAGGGCATGTCGACGCAGGCGCCGGTGACGTCGAACTTCCAGCCGTGGTAGACGCAGCGCAGGCCCTCTTCTTCGTTGCGCCCGAAGAACATGGAAGCGCCGCGGTGCGGGCAGGCGTTCTGGATCAGGCCAACAGCGCCGGAGGTGGTGCGGAAGGCGATGAGCTCCTCGCCGAGGAGCTTGACCCGCAGGGGTGCGCAGTCCGGGCTGGGAAGCTCGTCGGCGCGTGCGGCCGGGATCCAGTACTGGCGCATCGTTTCGCCCATCGGAGTGCCGGGGCCGACGCGACAAAGAAGGTCGTTATCTTGAGCACTGAGCATGCTGTGTACTCCTGTCTTTGAGTGCGAAATATGAACAATTCTGATGTTCAGGATCGTTCGTCCGGTTACCTCATGTCAATTCGGCCCGGCTCCTGACTGTCGTGCTGCAGCATGGGAAGAGCGATGACCAATAACGCTCCTCCAATTGCAATCACGCAGAGGAGACGTTGTCTGAAACGGCTGTCATGAGGCGCGTCTCGAGCTGATCGCTGGTTCTCGTTACCAGGGCAGGCCCTGAAGGCCCATCATGCCTTTCAGCGCCGCGATCTCGCCGGAATGTTCACCGAGGTGGGCGTGTACGACGTCGGCGAGGACCCAGCCGGCCGTGTGCGTGAGGCCGCTGTGCCACGGGATCTCTTTGTCCAGATCGGCATCGGTGGCCGTCGCGAGGTAGGCGTTGGTGGCAGCGTAAACGGCCTGGGCGAGCTCCTTCATAACCGCGAGGTCCATGTTGGCCCTGGACCAGTCCGGGTCTTTGGCGGGCTCCATGCCGAGCCGGGCAAACCAGTCGCCGGAGTCGATGAGCTTCGGTTTGCCCTGAATGAGCTCCTGAATGGCCCAGTCCTCGGAGGCGAGGGCGTGGAGGTAGATGGAGCCGATGGAGCCGATGGTGGCGCCGGGGAAGGTCCGGGTCAGGGCCTCGCCTTCGGTGCCGGAAAAGGCGCCCTCCAGGTAGTCGTGCACGAGCGCTAGGGTCTCTTTCTGGGCTTCCACGCCGTTCATGGTTCGCTCCCTCTCAAGGCTGAAATCGAAAATACAACTGCCGGATCGTAGCAGGAATGAAAGGCCCGCACTGGTCTTTAGGGAAGCATTTGCGCTTCATGTGTCATACCCTATGGCGTGACTCTGCCAGGCGTGGGGTGGAGTGAGCTGGAAGGAGCTGTCGATGACAGCGATCGATATCGAAAATTACTTGAACGACGAGGGGTTCTTCGACCACATGGCGGAAGACGTGCGCGAGGGCCTCTCTTCGAAGCCGAAGACGATTCCCCCCAAGTACTTCTACGACGATCTGGGCTCCGACCTCTTCGAGCGCATCACGGAGCAGCCCGAGTACTACCCGATGCGTGAAGAGGGCAAGCTCCTCGTGAACATCGCCGAGGAGCTGATGGGTTCGCTGAGGCCGGCGCAGGTTGTCGAGCTCGGTTCGGGGTCATCGACGAAGACGCGGGCGCTGCTGGACGCAGGCCGGGCCGATGGCTCGCTGCAGTCCTACGTGGCGTTCGATGTGAGCGCATCGATAGTCAAAGAGGCCGGCGAGGTGCTGGAGCAGCGCTATCCCGGCCTGGAGTTGCACGGCATCGTAGGCGACTTCCAGCGCCACCTCGACACGATACCGGCGGCATCGGGACGGCGCCTTGTCCTCTTCCTGGGCAGCACGATCGGCAATCTGTACCGGGACCAGCGCATCGAGCTTCTGTCGCAGATCAAAGGGATCCTGGGGCCGGAAGACTACCTGCTGCTGGGCACCGACCTGGTGAAGGACACGTCGATCATCGTGCCGGCCTACAACGACGCTGCGGGTGTGACCGCGGCATTCAATCGCAACATGCTGAGCTCGATCAATCACGGGCTGAAGGGCAACTTCGACCCGGATGCATTCGAGCACGAGGCGATCTTCAACCACGACGAGAAGCGCATCGAGATGCACCTGCGGCCGCGCACGAAACAGGTCGTGACGCTGGAAGCGATCGACATGGAAGTCGTGGTGACGCCAGAGGAGACGATCTGGACGGAGTGCTCGCACAAGTTCTCGCGCGAGACCGTCTCGGAGATGCTGCAGGCTGCCGGGCTACAGCTGCGCGAGTGGTATGCGGCGCCGGGCAACATGTTCGGCCTCTCGCTATCCTGCTGCGCCTAGCGACGTCAGGCCATCAGCCTCGTCTCAAACGGGCCGTAGGGCTCTGACTTCGTTGGTTCGCGCCTCCTAGCATCGAAGCTGGGAGGACGAGATGACGAGACGATTCCTGCGGCTTGCAGCCGGCGCCGCTCTGGTAATGGCACTCGGCCTGTCGATGGCCTGTGGCGGTGATGATGACGGGGCGACTCCTACCCAGGCCGTGACGCAGACCGTCGAGCCGACAGCTACGGCTGGGGCGACGCAGACAGCTGCTCCGGACGAAGTGCAGCTAACCGAGGACGACGACGGCAAGACCGTAGAGCTTGCCAACGGCGGTCAGCTGATCGTGGCGCTGGCGAGCAATCCCACCACGGGCTTCTCGTGGTCCGTGAGCGAGTCGTCCGATCCTCAGCTCGTGTTGCAGGGCGAGCCCAAGTACGTGCCGGCCGGCTCTACGTCCCCCGTCGTCGGTGCGGGCGGGACCGAAGTGTTCACGTTCAAGGCGGTCGATAGCGGTACGGCGAAGCTGACACTGGAGTACCGGCGGCCGTTCGAGCCCGGCGTGGCGCCGGCGAAGACATTCAGTGTGACGGTCGAAATTCGCTAGAAATGGATCTCGTAAGCTCCCTGTAAGCCTTTGCAGTGCCTGCCTGCGTACAATATGGGGACATTCCTCGGCCGCCAGCCCCGGCGGCGATCGCCCCTACAGTGCGGAGGAGGCGCGAAAAATGAGCAACCAAACCCTTACGCCACCAGACCACGCAGCCGGTTACGAGCGCGAAGCCCTGCTTCAGGCCTTCCTGGCCACGCGCGCGCAGACCGAGAAGTTGTGCGAGACGCTGGAGACTGAAGACTACGTGGTGCAATCAGTTTCGGACGTGAGCCCGCCGAAGTGGCACCTGGCCCACACGAGCTGGTTCTTCGAGAACTTCGTCCTCGACCCGAACGAGAGCTGGCTATGAGCGCTTCCACCCGATGTACCACTACCTCTTCAACTCCTACTACAACCTGGCGGGCAAGTATCACCCTCGGGTCAAGCGCGGCATCCTCTCCCGGCCGACCGTTTCGCAGATCTACGACTACCGAAAGCACGTGACGGAGAGCACCGCATCGCTGCTGGAGCGGGCGAACGAGGAGCTGCTGCAGTCGCTGGGCGAGCTCGTCACGCTGGGGATCAACCACGAGCAGCAGCACCAGGAGCTCCTGGTGACCGACATCAAGCACATCCTCTGGTGTAACCCGCTGGAGCCGGTGTATCGCGAGCGGACGGTCGAGCAGACGGAGTCGCCGGCGCCGCTGGGCTGGATCGAGTTCCAGGGCGGCGTGCACGAGATCGGCTTCGACGTCGATCGCAACGGTGATGCCTTCCATTTCGACAATGAGCTGCCGCGGCACAAGACCTACCTGGAGGACTACCGCATCGCCAACCGCCTCGTGACCAACGGGGAGTATCTCGAGTTCATGGCGGACGGCGCCTACCAGCGCCCGGAGCTGTGGCTGTCGGACGGCTGGTACACGGTTAACGAGGAGCGCTGGGACTGCCCGATGTACTGGGAGGAGCGAGACGGCGAGTGGTGGAACTTCACGCTCTCCGGCATGCGCAAGGTGGACCCGAACGAACCGGTGGTCCACGTCTCACATTACGAAGCAGATGCCTTCGCGCGATGGGCCGGCAAGCGCCTGCCGACTGAGCCGGAGTGGGAGCACGCCGTGGCCGGGATGCCCTACGAGGGCAACTTCGTGGACAACGAGCGCTACCACCCCGTACCCGCAAACGCGGCAGCCGAGGCTTCGAAGCAGTTCTACGGCGACGTGTGGGAATGGACGAGCAGCGCCTACCTGCCGTACCCGGGCTTCGAGCCGCTACCGGGCGCCGTGGGCGAGTACAACGGCAAGTTCATGTCGAGCCAGATGGTGCTTCGAGGCGGCTCCTGCGCGACGCCGCAGAACCACATCCGCGACACGTACCGCAACTTCTTCCAGCCGAACCTGCGCTGGCAGTTCATGGGCTTCCGGCTAGCGGAGTAGGGCGTTTCGGGGCTCGCCGGGGGCGTTTCGAGTGCGGGACGGCTCCGACGCTGTAGCTGTCGGCAATCAGCGATCAGTTCAGCACCGTGACGCCAGCCTCCGTACATCTAGGCGTCATCGTGCGGAGGGCGAGGCATGCCTCGCCTCTAGAACGGCATCTCCATTCACCGAGGTCCTTCGTCTCGCCGTGCTGTTAGCCGATGGCTGATCGCTGACGGCCAGCCCATCGGAGCCATCCTGCGCTCGAAGCGCTCGACCGCGACTCGTACCGCTTATTCGTCCGTCAGGTAGTCGTTGTGCTCGTAGCACCAGATCCAGGAGCCTTCGCCGATGGGCATGCGGGCGATGATCGGGTGGCCGGTCTCGCGCCAGTGCTCCGTGTCGTGCGAGTTCATCGATTCGCAGCAGCCGACGAAGCCGCAGGCGGTGCACATACGGGACGGGCCGTTGATGCTGCACACCTCGCATTTCTCTGTGTGGGGCGTGACGTCGGTCTTGACGAACTCGGCGTAGTGGTTGCACTCGGTCTTCAGCACTGGGTGGGTTGCTCCTTCTGAGTCTGGTGACGCAATGATAGCGCCTCCGAGGCGATCTTCTCAGGGAAAAGGGCTTGACTGACAAAATGCCTTCGCCTAGCCTGTGCAAGTAAATAAGTATGTACTAATTCTTGTACTAAGGATTCCCTTGGAATGGCCGTCAGCGGCAACGCGATAGCACCCCGAGCCCCCTCGAAACCGCGATTCCTGCTATGGCAGGGATTGAGCGGCTTCGCCATCCTTGTGGCGCTGGCGACATACGTTGTGATGCAGCTGGACCTTTCGCACCTCCGGGCGGCGTTCCGGGCGCTGCCGGAGAACCCGTCGACGGTCGCGCTGATGGCCATCGGCTACACGCTGGCGTTTGGGATGCGGGCGCTGGCGTGGCGCATGCTCGTTTCGAGCAAGGTCGCTACGGGGCAGCTGTTCGCCATCCTGCAGGCGAGCTTACTGGTGAACCACCTGGCGCCGTTCAAGGCGGGCGAGGTGGTCCGGCCCTACCTCGCGACGCGACACGGTCTGCCGTTAGAAGAGGCGGCGGCGACTACGGTCGTAGCCCGGCTGCTGGACTTCGCGTGCCTGGCGCTGATCGCCGCTGTGGCGATCCCGCTGGGCGTGATTGCGCCGGAGTTGGCAGTGCCCATCGCAGTGGTCGGGCTTCTGGTGCTCGGCGCAGGGCTGGCGCTCGTGGCGGTTCGACGCACCGTGCCGGCGTTCGTGCCCGAGAGAGCGATGCGGTTCGTGTCGCGAGCGCAGGCATCCTTACGAGCGATCAGCATCGCGAAGGTGGCGGCCGCGACGCCGTTGGTGCTTGGGAGCTGGCTGCTGGAGTCGTGCGTGCTGTACGGCACGGCGCACCTGCTGGACGCCGACGTCTCGGTAACAACGGCGATGGGGGCGACGGCGTTCACGATCCTGTTCCAGGTGATTCACCTGACGCCGGGCGGCATCGGCGTGTACGAGACGAGCATGACCTCGGTGCTGGCGCTGCACGGGCTGAGCGCGGAAGAGGCGCTGACGCTGGCGCTGGTAACGCACGGTTTCAAGTTTGCCTACTCGTTCACGGTGAGCGTGCCGTTCGCGGTGCGAGAGGCGGTGCTGGCGCTGCAGGGGCACGCCGACAAGCCGAAGACGGCTTCGCGCCTCGAAATCGTGGTAGCGCGCACATGGAACGTGTTCAACGAGGGCAAGCCGTTCACGCCGGTGTTCTCGGTCCTGATCCTGTTGCTCCTGAGCGTGCCGAGCGCGTTGGAGCTTTCGTACTGGCCCCGGTTCGGTGCGGCGCTGCTCGCGATGACGCCGCTGGCGCTGGTGTTCTTTCGCTATGACTTCCCGTTGAAGCTGCGAAGCGCGCTGTGGGTGTACCTCATCGTGTTCTTCGCGGCCTTCCAGTACATCGACTGGGCCGCGGCCGGCATTGTGCTGGCGCTGTACCTGACGTTCACGGTGTTCATGTGGGGCACCGTGTACTACCACCTGCGCATCGGAACGCCGTGGACGAACTTCCTGCGCTTCTGGCGCCTGGTGCTGGAGAACCCGGACCCCACCAGCGGCAACTTCCAGGAGCAGATGCCGAAGCTGCTGATGCTGATCCTCGGTGTCTCCTACCTGACCGACAACCTCGGCGCCGGCTCCGTCGCGGGCATGGAGGCGTTCGCGTTGTTCGGTGCGGTGGGCGCCGTGCTGGTGCACCAGTGGTTCTTCCGCTGGGTGCCCGCGTTGCCGATGTCGCCGGCGCCGGTCGCCGCGCCGAAAGGGCGAACGTCGCGGCGGTTCATCGTTATCGCAATCGACGGCTGCCGGGCGGACCGGCTGCGCGAGGCGAACACGCCGTTCATCGACAAGCTGCGGCGCGAGGGCGTCGACTTCACGGACGTGAGCACGGTGTACCCGGCGCGCACGGTAACCTGCTTCTCCTCGATGCTCACGGGAGCTTCGCCGCTGGTGCACGGCATGCGCAGCAATTTCGTGCCCAGCCTCAGCGTGAAGTGCGACAGCGTGTTCGCCTCGCTGCGACGCTCGGGGCTCTCGGGCAGGCTCGTTGGCATCGCCCACCTGATCGACGCCTTCGGCGACGACGTGCGCACCGTCACGGCGGTGATGGACAACGACGACATCGACGATGGGTTGGTGGCGCAGGCGAAGCAGGTCGTGCTCGAAGAGAACCCGGACCTGCTCGTGCTGCAGCTGCTCAGCGTCGACCAGACGGGGCATGCGCGGGGCAGCTACTACCCGGAGTATCTGCGCAAGATCGAGATCACGGACCAGAAGATCGAGGCGTTTCTGGGCTGGTGCGAGTCCGTGGGCTACCTGGACGAAGACGCGACGGTGCTGATTACGGCGGACCACGGCCAGGGCATCGGCATCGGCGGCCACGGGCACATGAGCCCGCCGGAGATAACCATCCCCTGCATCGCCTGGGGCAAAGGCGTGGAACGCGGCGTCGTGGTGGACGAGCCGCGGTTCATCACCGATATAGCGCCCACCATCACAGCATTTCTCGGTGTCGATGTCCCCACTCAGAGCGTCGGCACACCCCTGCTCCCTCTTGCGCCGGATGACGAAGGCCGCCCCACGGTCTTCGTCATCCCGGCAAGAAACGAGGAGCACAACCTGCAGGAGCTGCTCTCGCGTCTCAACGCAACGGCACCGGCGAACGCGGTCGCCGTTGTCGTGGACGATGGCTCGACCGACGCTACGGCCGAGGTTGCGAGGGGTCTGGGTGCTCTCGTGGTGCAGCACGAGTGCAACCGGGGTCTGGGCGCGGCACTGCGCACCGGCCTGCTGGAGGCGCGCCGTCTCAATGCGCGTGCCGCCGTGTATCTGGACGCCGATATGGAGTACGACCCGGCCGAGGCGCGGAAGCTGCTCGAGCCTATCGAGCGGGGCGAGGCGGACTACGTGTTGGGCTCGCGGTTTCGGAAGTCACCCTCACCCCAGCCCTCTCCCTCAAGGGAGAGGGAGCCAAGTCCGGAGGGACTCTGGGACAGGAGCGGCGGTGTTGAGACGATGAAGCTGTCGCGGCGGGTCGGAAACCGGGTGTTCAGTCTGCTGCTCTCGCTGGCTTGCGGGCGGTGGGTCTCGGACGGGCAGACAGGATATCGAGCGTTTTCGGCGCGGGCGATTGCGGTTGCCGAGATCGTGCACGACTACAACTACGCGCAGGTGCTGACGCTGGACCTGCTGCGCAAAGGGATGCGCATGCAGGAGGTGCCGATCTCGTATCGGGTGCGCCAGCGCGGGAGTTCGTTCATCAGCTTGCAGTATCTCTGGCGCGTGCCGTTGGGCATGGCGCGGGAGATGCTGGCGGACTAACGACGGGAAGTCGTTGGGACAGGGGAGTCAAAGTGAAGCTATCTGGATTGCGATTGTTGGCCGTAGGCGCAGTGGTAGCGGGCGGCCTGCTAATGGTGGCGTGTAAGGGCGAAGATCGTCCGCGCGTTGATGTCATCGAAGATTCCGGCAGCAGCAGCGCGAGTAACAGTGCCAGCGGCACCGGCGAGGCGTCTGCCGGCGTTGTCGAGGACAAACCGGCGGACGCGACCGAGGTCGATGTCCGGCTGAAGGAGTGGGAGATCACGCCAAGCGAAACGACGGTGAATTCAGGGCAGGTCTATTTCCTGGCCCAGAACGCCAGCCCCAGCGAGCCGCATGAGTTCGTTGTGGTGAAGACCGATGCCGCCGCGGACGCTCTACCGGTGGTGGATGGCCGGGTGCCGGAGGACCAGATCGACATCGTCGATGAGATAGAGCCGTTCGCCGCTGGCTCCAGCGCCTCCCTGACGTTAGATCTGGAGCCTGGGCACTACGTCTTCATCTGCAACATCGCCGGCCATTACGAGCTAGGCATGCGGGCGGCGTTTACGGTCGAGTAACAGGCCCCTGTGGGCTGACATTGTGAGGGGCAAGTGACTCGGTTCAAGTTCAAAGCAAAGCTTCTGGTCGCAACGCTGGTGCTGGCGGCGCTCGCTGTTGGTGCTACGGCGTGCGGCGGGGGCAATAACGAGACGCTGACGATCTACGCCGGACGATCATCGACGCTGGTGGGGCCGTTGTTGGACAAGTTCTCCAAGGAGAACAACATCAACATCAAGGTGCGTTACGGCGATGGCACCGACCTGGCGCTGGGCATCATGGAGGAGGGCGACAACAGCCCGGCTGACGTGTACTACGGCCAGGACGTCGGCGCATTCGGTGTGCTGAAGTCGAACGGGCGCCTGTCCGAGCTGCCGCAGGAAATCCTGGACAAAGTCGCACCGGCGTTCCGGTCGCCGGACGGGCAGTGGGTCGGCATCTCGGGTCGCCAGCGTGTCATCGTCTACAACACGGACAAGATCGACCCGGCCACGTTGCCAGATTCGATCCTCGACTACACCGACCCGCAGTGGAAGGGCCGTCTCGGCATCGTGCCGAGGAGCGACGGCTTCCCCGAGTTCGTGACGGCGCTGCGGCTCACCAAGGGGGACGACTTCGCGCGGCAATGGTTGACTGACCTGAAGAAGAACAACCCAATCGACTATCCGAACAACATCGCGGCGATTACGGCCGTGGCGAACGACGAAGTGGACGTGGCGTTCCTCAACCACTACTACCTGTTCCGGTTCCTGGCCGAGCAGGGTGATAGCTTCAAGGCACGCAATTATTACTTCGACAACGGGGATATCGGCGGGCTGTTCCTCGTTTCGCCGGCAGCGATTCTGAACACCTCGAAGCACAAGGACGCCGCCGCGAAGTTCATCGAATTCCTGCTATCGCCCGATTCGCAGGCCTACTTTACGGAGCAGACGCACGAATACCCGCTGGTCGAAGGCGTGAAGACGGACCCGGAGCTCCAGCCGCTGTCCGAGATCGACCCACCGGAGATCGACCTGAGCAATCTGACCGACCTCGAGGGGTCGCTGGATATGATGCGGGAGACGGGTATTCTGCCTTAAGCCGTGGCGATAGCACTCAACCGAGCACGCATACAGCTCACGCGAGCACCCCTGGGGGTGCTCGCGCTGGCTCTGCTTGTCGTGGCGGGGGTGCTGCTGGCGCCGGTGTATCTGGTGTGGCGCGCATCGCAGAGCTCCGATCTATGGGCGGCGCTGTCGGACGGCGACACGGTCCGGGCGTTCGGTAACACGGTCCTCCTGACGTCGACGGTGTGTGCGAGCTGCGTCGCGATCGCGGTGCCCGCGGCGTGGTTCAGCGGCCGGACGAACATGCCGATGTCGGGGATGTGGACGCTGCTGCTGGCGTTGCCGCTCGCGGTGCCGTCGTTCGTGGGCGGCTACGTGATGGTGAGCGCGATGGGGCCCGGCGGCCTGATGCAGGACCTGTTGGAGCCGCTGGGCGTTGAAAGACTGCCCTCGATCTACGGCTTCTGGGGCGCGTGGATGGTGCTGACGCTGTTGACGTACCCGTACGTGTTCATCCAGGTGCGGGCCGCGATGCGACGCGTCGACCCGGCACTCGAGGAGGTGTCGCGCAGCCTGGGCAAGGGGCCGTGGGAGACGTTCTGGCGCGTTAATCTGCCGCAGCTCAAACCGGCGATTTCGGCCGGGGCGCTGCTGATTGCGCTGGACGTGGTGAGCGAGTTCGGCGCCGTCTCGATGCTGCGCTTCGACACGCTGACGCCGCTGGTGTACATCCAGTACACGACGAGCTTCGACCGGGCGGCTGCAGCGGCGCTGGGGCTGCCGCTAATCGGCCTGGCGCTGCTCTTTGTGCTGGTCGACGGCATGACACGGGGGCGGGGCAGGTACTACTCCCGCATCCAGCGCCCGGCGCGCCAGCTCGACCTGGGGCCCTGGAAGTGGGCCGCGTTCGGGTTCTGCACCATCGTAGCCGGGCTGGGCATCGGCGTGCCGGTGGGCGTGGTGGTGTACTGGCTGGTGCACGGCCTGTCGCAGAACAACACGACGGGCGTCGTCATGGAGGGCATCTACAACTCGGGGCGGGCGTCAGGCATTGCGGCGATCTGCGCGGCGCTGGCCTGCCTGCCGATCGCGCTGCTCTCGGTGCGCTTCCCGGGCTGGCTCAGCGGACTGATCGAGAAGGCGTCATATTCGGGTCATGCGCTGCCCGGGATCACGATAGCCCTGGCGCTGGTGTTCTTCTCGGCCACTTACGTGACGCCGCTGTACCAGACGCTGTGGGTGCTGGTGTTCGCCTATACGGTGCGCTTCATGCCCGAGGCGCTGGGCGCGACACGTGGGGCGTTGCTGCAGGTGAACCCGAGCACGGAGGAGGCGGCGCGCACGCTGGGGGCAGGACCGATCAAGACGTTCGCGCGGGTGACGGTGCCGCAAATCGTGCCGGGCGTTTCGGCGGGGATGGTGCTGGTGTTCCTGACGGCGATGAAGGAGCTGCCGATCACGATCCTGCTGGCGCCCATTGGCTTCGACACGCTGGCGACGGAGATCTGGGCATCGACCACGGAGGCGTTCTTCACGAGGGCCGCGCTACCGTCTCTTATACTCTTAGCAATATCCGGTGCGGCCGTGCTGCTGATGCTCCGGAGGGAGCGCCTTTCTTGACCCAGCCTTTGTTGATCTGCCAGGGCGTTAGCAAGCGCTTCGGGACGGTTCAGGCCCTGAAGCACGCCGATCTACGCGTCGAAGAGGGTGCGCTGCTGGCACTGCTGGGCCCGAGCGGCTGCGGCAAAACGACCATGCTGCGCTTGATCGCCGGGTTCGAGACGCCGGACGAGGGGGAGATCACGCTGCGAGGTCAGGTTATCGCCTCGGGCGGAAAGTCGGTGCCGCCGGAGAAGCGCAAGGTCTCGATGGTGTTCCAGGACTTCGCACTGTTTCCTCACCTCACCGTGGGCGCCAACGTCGCCTTCGGCCTGCCGAAGGGTGCGAACAAGACGGAGCGCGTGGCCCAGTTGCTCTCCCTGGTACAGCTCGGAGGTTACGAGTCGCGCATGCCGCATGAGCTGTCCGGCGGGCAGCAGCAGCGTGTCGCACTGGCCCGCGCGCTGGGACCGAGCCCGGACCTGCTCTTGATGGACGAGCCGTTCTCCAACCTCGACCCCGCCATACGCACCGAGGTGCGCCGCGAGGTGCGACAGCTGATCCGGGAGGTCGGCATCACGGCGGTGATCGTGACGCACGACCAGGAGGAGGCGCTGAGCCTGGCGGGCGAGGTGGCGCTGATGATGGACGGCGACGTGCTGCAGGTTGGCTCGCCGACCGAGATTTATTCGCATCCTGCCAGTCGCGCCGTAGGTGAATTTCTCGGTGCCGCGAACTTTCTGGACGGGGACGTGAAGGACGGTGTGGTCCTGACGCCATTAGGCGCGGTGCCGGTAGAGGCGAGCTTTCAGGGTGCGGCAGACGCGATGCTTAGGGCCGAGGACCTGGCCGTGAGCGAGGCGGGTGGTGTGCCGGCCGAGGTGGTGGACGTCGACTACTACGGGCATGACCAGATGATCACGGCGCGACTGGAGAGCGGCGACCTCGTCCGCATCCGCACGCTTACGTCGGCGGTGACGGCGGGCCAGAAGATCGGCGTCCTCGTAAAGGGCGAGTGCTTCGTCTTCCCGCGTCAGGGATGACGCTTATTCAAGACCTTCGATCAGCAGTTCAGGCGCCTGGGGGCGGTTTGACGACACCCTGGGATGAATCCCGGGGCATCGAAGCGCCGGTTCTCGTGTCGGGGGCAGGGCGAGACCGCGGTGGGCGGATGGCGTCGAGGCGGGTGCAGCCTGGGTATGCCGGTGGGTGTCTGGGGCCGGGTTCGTGAGGGGGCTGTTCAAGCGGCATCCCCTTATCTGCGGCGGCGTGCTGATGTTCCTGGTGCTGTCGCTGCTCTACAGCTATTCGGTGAACCTGCGGGCAACTCGGAGCGCCTCGATCACGGGCGACGAGCCGTTCTACCTGATGACGACGGTCAGTCTGATCGACGATGGCAACCTGGACCTGAAAGCGCAGTACGAGCGCCAATCGTATCGGGAGTTTTTCGACCATCCCGATGGCCTGTGGCGCCAATCGGTAGAGACCAGCGACGGCCTTCTGCTGAGCCCGCACGAGCCGGGGCTTTCCGTGCTGGTGATACCGGGTTACCTCGTCGACAAGCTGCGCGGTGTGCAAGTGGAGCTGATGTTCATCGCGGCGCTGACGTTCTCGCTGGCTTACGTGCTGGTGGCGCGGGAGACCGACCGGCCGTTGGTGAGCTGGTGGATGACACTTGGCGTGGCGATCAGCGCCACGGCGTTTGTGTACTCCACGGAGATCTATCCGGAGGTGCCGGCAGCCTTATGTCTGGTGGTGGCTGCGCTGATCCTGCAATCGAAGAAGGGTGGAGTGTGGTCCGCAGTCGGCATGGCGTTGGCGGTGACGGCGCTCCTCTGGTTGGGGGAGAAGTATGCGCCGCTGGGCGCGATCGTCGGGCTGGCGTACTTCTGGCAGGCCGATATGCGGGGCCGTGGGACGGTGGTAGCGCTGAGCGTTATCTCTGGCGTCGCCTACGTCTGGTTCCACTACGCCGTGTTCCACGACCTGACTGCGTACTCCGTAAACACGGTTTATGAGGGCGCAAATGCGACCAACGTGCTCGAATCTCAGGTGGGCGTCACGGACCGCATCTATCGCCTGTGGGGGCTGTTCATCGACCGGCGATTCGGCATCGGGCGGTGGGCGCCATTGCTGCTGTTCCTGCCAATCTCCTTGCCATTGCTCCTGCGGGGCTCGCTGGTGAAGCGGACAGTTCTCGCGCTGATCGTTGCGCAGGTCCTGATCGCGACGTTTGTGGCAATCACGATGATGGGATGGTGGTTCCCCGGCCGCACGCTAATGGCGATCCTGCCGCTCTCGGCAATGCCGATGACGCTGCTGTGGATGGACATGAAGCGCTGGTTGCAATGGGCCACTCTATTTCGAGCGTTTCTCACGCTGCGGTTCACCATGGTGCTGTATAAGGCGACGGCCAAGGGCGACAGCGTGCTGCCCGGACAGGTGACGCTGGCCGTGAACCCGTTCGACATTCAGACCTGGGCGTTCAAACACACAGGGCACGTGTTCCCGAACTACCAGTCGTGGTCCGAGACGACGTGGCTACTCACGATCGGGTGGCTGACGTTCTACGTCCTCGCGACCTGGGCGCTGGTACGTCGGGAGTACGGCTTTTCGCTGCGCGGCCTGCCGAAGCGCCTATCGACGGCCGGCAGGTTCAGGTTGCGGCGCGCCTGAGACGAGTTTGCCGGCGCTGCGATGACGCAGGTTGGCGTGCTGTACAGCTTCCATGATCTCCATCGCCACGCCGGTCTCGCGGCCGGTGGCACAGATGGCTGCGACGTCCTTCGGCAGGCACTTGCCGCCGTAGCCGCGCTCCGCCGTGACGACTGTATGGCTCTCGCCGATGCGCCAGTCCTGCAGCCAGAGGGCTCGCACGGCCTCGTAATCCAGCGAGAAGGCCTGACAGAGGTCGAAGAACTCGTTGCAGAAGGCGACCTTCATGGCGAGGAAGGCGTTCTCCATGTACTTCGCCATCTCTGCCTGTGCGGGCGGGACGATGAGGTGCTTCGCGTCCTGGGAGTAGGCCGAGGCGTAGAGGTCGCGTACTCGGCCGGCGGTGGGCTCGTAGCCGCCGTAGATGAAGAAGCGGCGAGCGCCGGCGTCTCGGAAGGGGTGGGAGGCATCCTCGCCGGCGTACTCTGGTACGAAGACCAGGGGTTTGCCCGTCTCCCGGATCAGGCGCTCGGTAGTGCCGAGGGAGACGGTGCTCTCGCAGACGATGGCGACTCGCGGGTTCGAGAGCCGCACGACCTCCTCGACAATAGAGGTGTCGCAGGAGCCGTCCTCGCGTGGCTGAGTGGGCACGCAAATGAAGACGAAGTCGGTGTCGACGAGGTCGTTGTAGGTGCCGATCCCGAGGGGAGGGTCGTAGACCGTGATCTGGTTGCCGTCTGAGAAGACCGATTCGACATAGTGGCCGATAGAGCCGTAACCGGCGATGGTAATGCGCATGGATGCCCCTCCCTGGCGCGTTTCGACGGTCTAAGCGTCCTGCCCCACGTCGTGGTCCGGATGGTTGGCGGCGCCCAGCTTCCAGTAGCCGTGGGTGTGGATTCGGGAGCGGTCGAAGCCGCGGTCCTCGAGGAGGTGGCGGCGGATGCTACGCATGGCGCCGGCTTCGCAGCCCACCCAGACGCGACCGTTGCCCTCAGGAATCTCGACGTTGCGGATGGCGGCGTCGAGAGCGGGACCGGGTTGCGCCTCGCCGTGGTACAGCCAGGTGACCTCAATGTCTGCGGGCGACTGGAGGGGCTGCTGCTCGTGCTCGTCCATCACCTCGACGAAGACGCGGGCACGCTTGCCGGCGGGAAGGTCGTCCAGGATGGTGCCGAGGCCGGGCAGGGCGGCTTCGTCGGCGGCGAGGAGGTACCAGTCCGCTTCGGGGTCGATGTTCCAGGGGCCGCCGGCACGCCCCGAGACTGCCAGAACGTCGCCGGGCTTCGTGGCGCGCGCCCAGTCGGACGCCAGTCCGGATTCGTGCAGCATGAAGTCGACGGTCAGCTCCAGGGTCTCGGGCGACCAGAAGCGCGGTGTGTAGGTGCGGCTGGCCGGCATGGACTGGCCTTCGGCGAGGATGGGGCCTTCCGGTCCCCACTCCGGCAGGACGACGTTGGACTGGCCGGGTGTGGGGAACATGACCTTGATGTGATCTGCGGGTCCGGAGCGCTCGAAGCCTTCGAGCTCCGGACCGGTGAAGACGACACGGACGCAGCCGGGCGTGATGTGATCGGCGGTCTTGACGGTGACCATGCGCGGCCTGGGACGGACGCGACGCGGTGCCTGAGTCTGCTGGTTAGTCATACGAGCACCCTCGATTTCTAGAACTGCGAGGAGTGTACATGATATTAGTATGTACTACTAGTGGACGTTAGTGGACTAATTCGCCTGGCCGGCAGAGTAATTGGCGATCGGTGATGTGGATTCGGAGCGCTGGACGACCCGCCCTTCTGCACCCCTCGCTCCGCCGCAAGCCTCAGGACAGGGTGAGTGAGACGGGAGTCGTAGCGCCGATGCGTTTCGGAGTACCGCCGGCGGTTTTGCCGGTTGCTGCGGTTCTTGGCTTAACGGGAAATCGAAATGACACTGGGAGGCCGTAACCTTTCGGGGCGTGGCGGCGATGTAACCGGTGAGAATGCTCTCAGTGACGGAAACGAGAAGTGAGCTGGGGCAAGGGGTAGCGATGGCGGGCGAGTCGGTTGCCGCCCTGGCTGCGCATGACCCGGACGCCTGGCAGTCGCTGTTCGAGCGCTACTACGACAAGATGTATCGCTTTGCCTACGTACGCACCGGCGACACGAGCGGCGCGGAGGAGATCGCGGCGGAGGTGTTTGTCGCGGCGGCGAAGGGCATCGCGCGGTACCGGGAGACGGGCGCACCCTTCGCGGCCTGGCTGTATCGCATCGCCCGCAACCTGACGGCGGACCACCTGGAGCGACGTCGCAAGCGGCCAACCGTGGCGCTGGATGACGTCGATGTCGCATCGGGGGCCTGGGATGGTGCGGTCGAGGACGCGGCGGACATCGCAAAGGCGTTGCGGGCATTGACACATGAGCAGCAGGAGGTGCTTCTGCTGCGGTTCTTCAGCGATTGCTCGCTGGAGGAGACGGCGGGGGCGATGAGCAAAACGGTGGGGGCAATCAAAGTCCTACAGCATCGGGCGCTGGCAGCGATGCGACGTCAGATGACGGCGGGAGGTGCGGCATGACGGTGTCCTACGAAGACGCCCTGCAGCAGGTGCTGGAGTCGCTGCGCGGCGGCGAGAACCTCGATGCCGTCATCGCGCGCTTCCCGGAGCACGAGGCGGCGCTGCGAGAAGACGTGCGGGTGAGCGGCCTCGTGACGCGGCTTGCGAGCGCGGCGCCCGCTCCCAGTGCCGCGGCACGAGCGGATGCATTCCGGCGCATGCAGGCGCAGATGACCACGGAGCGAGGTGCCGGGAGCTCGAAGCCGTGGTGGTCGTTCGGGAGTCTGGGGTTTGCTCGTTACGCCGTGGCCGCTGCCGTTGTCGTACTGGTCGTGATTGGCGGAGCACTGGTGCTGGGGCGCGGCGGAACGCCTGGCGTTGAGGCGGCGACGATCGAAGGCGTCGTGGTCGACAACGGTAGCGGCATGCTGACGGTGCAGACGGCCGATGCGCTGGAACAGGTATCGGTGCCGCCCGGCACGCAGGTCTCGGATACGGATGGCGCGCCGGCCGACCTGAACGGCATCGAGGCCGGTGAGGTCGTCGTTATCGACGTGCAGCGCACCCGTCACGAGGTGGTGGCGAAGCGCA
The DNA here is from genome assembly GCA_963731765.1 of uncultured Chloroflexia bacterium. Lineage (GTDB taxonomy): Bacteria > Chloroflexota > Dehalococcoidia > DSTF01 > WHTK01 > WHTK01. Next base: position 13,528 of record CAVSWS010000021.1, on the reverse strand, counting down.
TCCAGCGCCGCATCGAAACGCTGGAGACGTGGTGCTCAGACGATTCGGCGCGATGCCAGGGCGTGGTGACCGGGCTCGAGAAGGCGCAGGCCGCCTGCGAGAAGTCGGCGGCGGCTTGCCTGGTGGCGACGAACCGGATCGAGCAGGTGCGGTCGCAGGTGGTAGACGCTTCGCAGGTGAACCAGCTTCGGCTGGATTGTCGAAACGGCGACCAGGCAGCGTGCCGGGAGTTCGTCACGTTCTGCCGGACGCACCTCGTGCTCTGCGGCGGAACGACGCCGCCCGAGGGTTCTGACGCACAACCGATACGATCGCGTGTCGCCGGGCTGCTGCGCACGTGCCTGCAGGGTGACGAGTCGGCGTGTGCCAGGCTTGCAGGCGCCTGCGAGCAGTACCCGAACCTTTGTCCGGTCGACAGCCCCTTACGTCCCGACGGTTCGGCGACGCCAGAGAGCACACCGTCGAGCCTGGTGCCTCAGGATGCTTCGCCGGGGGCGCCGGCTAGCGACGCATCGACGGCAGGTGGGGAGTCCCGGCCGTTGGTCGACCGTGTGCGGGAGCACATCGACTCGCGCTGACGGCCCCTCCCCGTTTACGTGGAGGAGGGAGTTCCATGCGTTTCAACTGTCATCCTGGCTTCGCCGGAAAGCTGAACTCTGGTCTGTGAAGTCAGGCGGTACGTCTGGTTTCGGCAATCGCCGCAAAGGGCCCGTAACCTTCTCGGTCGCCGGTGGGATTAAGCCTCTGGACGGGCAATCGGGCCCGTGAATCAGAGGAGGATGGAAGATGAAACTGAAGATCGGGATGCTGGTTGCAGGGCTGGCGGTCGCCGCGGTGGCGATCGGCGTGTTGAGCCCTGTCGGGAGCGCATCGGCGCAGGACGACCCGGCAATGTCAGGCGATGTCGATGCGCAGTACTTTTACTCGGAGGATGCAGGGATGCCGCCCCGGCTTCGCTACAGCATCGTCTACTGCGCGGCGCAGACGACGGGCGTCGACATCGAAACGGTGAAGACGGACCTGCGCAACGGCGAGAGTCTGAAGCAAATCGGTATCGATGCGGGCGTACGGCCTGTGGTGCTGGAGAACGGCATTCTGCGCTGCGAGCACGGTGTGCTGGACCACATGGTAGAGGCCGGTAAGCTGGACCGCCTGCAAGCGGCGCGGATCTACACGTTCCTCGAGACGCACATCGTGCGCATCGTGAACTTCACGTGGGACGGCACGCCGCCTCCGACCGCCAGCTAGGCGAGGTGGCGTCGCCCACGCGATAACGCATCGCTATTCAGGAGCTCAGCATCTCGGGCGGGATGCTGAGCTCCTTCGTGTGTGGCGGACGCGGCAAGGCTATGCGCGGCGTGTCGCCGGCGAACGGGAGTTGAGGCTCTGACTAGGATTCGAGCTTCTTGAGCAGGCCTGCGAAGTCGAGGCGGGGCTCAAGGAGGGCGTATGCAGCGGCGGTCTTGGCCTCGCCGCGGAAGCGGCTGCTGGTCCAGGCTGGGCTGAGCGAGGCGACGGTGCCAGGGGTGTCTTTTGCGGACAGCAAGAGGGTGGTGTTGCCGTGGTGGGCGCGGTCGATGATGTACGGGCTGGGGTCCTGACCGCCGGTGATCACGAGGCAAGCCGCCTCGGTCTCGATGGCGGCGAGGTGGAGGTCCGTCTTGTTGAAGGGGGCCAGGATCGCCTTGTGGGCGTAGCGGCGGAACAACGGACGGGCCGGATCGGCGTAAACGGGGCCGATGAGCACGTCCTCGACGACATCGTCGATGTTCTCGGCGGCGTAGAGCACAGAGGCGCCGAGCGTTTTGCCGATCTCGGAGACGCTGGGCGACGAGAGCGTGACATCCTCGGGTACGAGCGCCAGTGGTCGCAGGCCGCCGTTCGTGAGGTCGCGCGCGACTGCCTCGATGTTCTCGGGGTCTACCGCGACGGCGATGGTGCCGACGAGGCGGTCCCCCAGCGAGGCCGCGAGTGCCTTGTCGGCGTCGGTGGGCTCGCCGCGAACCGCGACGAGGGCAGGGATGCCGGTCAGGGGCTGCGTCGCGGCGTCGAGCTCAATGAGGACGACTTCGTTGGCTGCCGCGGTTGGTGCCTGGGAGACGGGCTGGCCACTCGATGAGGCGAAGAGCATCTCGGAGAACGTCGCAGCGTCCGTCGTGGCTGCGTCGCTCGTGCCGGCGCGCTCGATGCGGACGCGCTGGCCGCTCTGGGCGAACCCCTGCGCAAGCGCGATTACGACGGTGGTCTTACCGGAGACGGGCTGGCCGGAGACGATCTGCAAAGTCGGCATCGAAGCGAGTATAGCCAGTCAGTCCGGTAAGAGCGACCAGACGAAGCAGCGAAATCTCCTCCTTCTTCGGCTCAGCGGCTCGAGTTCAGCAGGCCGGCGTCGCCCGTATCCGGTGGGGTGATGAGTGAGCCCGAGCCAGGCGTGGCGGTCGGGTCCGGCTCGGGCGTGGTGTCCGGCAAGGTGAAGGGCAGGTAGTCGCCGTAGCCGGCCGTCCAGGTTGCGGTCTGATCGCTGGGCTGGCCGTTGACGGTGAAGGTGACCGTCGCGCCCTCGGTGCCGCAGCCCGGTACGAGCTCGGCGGAAGGCACGACGAGGAGCACGCCCGGAAGGCCGGGTCGATCGGCTCGACCGCAGAGCGTGTCGCCGATGAAGGCCTCGACGTGCAGGTCCTCGTCCTCGATCGCCTGCTGAATCGGCTCGACGACAGGCACCCACCAGGCAAACGCAGGGCCAATCGTCAGCGTCAGGCGGTGGTGGTTGGCGGCGCCGGCGCCCTCGTCCTGCCAGATTGCGGTCTCATTCGCGGTCTCGCCGTTCAGTGTGAAATGGATGACGGAACCAGGCTCGCCGCAACCTGAGACGATGGAGGCGGGAATCACGGAGATCTGATAGAAGGCAAGGCCCTGGTCGGTCGGGTGAACGCCGCCGGGACCGGTGCAGTTCTTGTTGCCGATGACCGCTTCTACGGACGGATTGTCGATTCGCTCGGCGTCCTTCCAGGCGTCGCCGAGGAAGATCGGCAGATGCTGAAGGGCGTAGAGGCCGAAGTCGAGCTCCTCAACGGAGTCAGAGGCCAGCATGACGGTCGATTCGTAGGGAGCGCGGGTGAGCACCTGGGGTGCAGTCAGGATGTAGGCGGCATCGGCGTACAGGACCGTCACGGTGTAGCGTCCTGGTTCCAGGCCCGTGAAGGCGTAGGTCCCGCCTTTGGCTTCGCCTTGCAGGTCGCCCGCCGGGCCCGAAATCTGGATGGAGGCGTCGATCCCTTGCTCGTTGGCCTGATGCACGCCGTCGCCGTTGAGGTCCTCCCAGACCTGGCCCCTGATCGTGCCACCTTCAGCGAGAGCAGTATCGATCCCGGGGGAGAAGGCGAGTGCTGTGGCGAGAATCGCAATGGCGATAAGCGCGACGTACTTCAAATCGAGCCTCCTGCTAGGTCGCCAGCGAATGATGGCGGCACGTTACCATGCGTGCCGGGTCGTTGCCACTGTTACGCTCGCAGCGCCCGGATTGTTCCCGGTTTGGGCGGGGCCTCAGGTGGACGGCGCGGCGGTTTCGCGGCAACCTGAGAAGTGATGGTTCGGGAGGGCAAGTGAGCAGCGTTGGAGATGTGGTGGAACGGGCGATGGCCGTGCTGGCCGAACGACCGTCGGCGCTGGTGACGGACGTCGATGGGACGCTGAGCCGTATCGTGCCGCGGCCGGAGGATGCGCAGGTCAGCGAGGCGGCCCGGATCGCCCTGGAGCGACTGCTGCCGCTGCTGGACCTCGTTGCCGTCGTGACGGGGCGGGAGAACGAGGTGGCGCGCCGGATGGTCGGCGTCGAAGGCCTTACCTACGTCGGCAGCTACGCCCTGAGCGACACGGTGATGCCGGAGGGCACGCTTGCGGCGATCGCGAGCGCGAAGGCGGCGGTGGAGCCGCTGCTATCGCGGCTGCCCGGCGTGACGCTGGAGACGAAGGACGTGAGCTTCGCGCTGCACTACCGCAACAGCCCGGACCGGACCGCCATGCGCTCCCGGCTGCTGACGCTGCTGGAGCCGATCGCTGCCAGTGCCGACGCGAAGCTCCTGGAGGGGAAGCTGGTGCTGGAGGTGGCGCCGAAAGCGCTGCCGGACAAGGGCACGGCATTCGCGGCGCTAATGGAGGACGCCGGCGTCCGGGGCGCCATGTTCATCGGTGACGACCTGGCGGACACGACGATTTTCCGGGAGATCAGGCGCCGTCGAGCGGCTGATGGCCTGCCGGGGCTGGCCGTGGGTGTGGTCGACGACGAGACGCCCCTGGCCGTGTATGAGACGACGGACGTGCAGCTGAAGGGCGTCAGCGAGGTCGAGGCGTTTTTGACAGCGCTGGCGGATCGGCTCAGCGCTCGAGAGTAACGTCGATGTTCGGCCTCGCAATATTCGACTCGGACGGCGTCCTCGTGGATTCCGGCAGTGTAGAGGATGAGGTGGTCGCTGAGGTCCTCCAGGCAGAGGGCATTCCGGTTACAGCCGAAGACGTCGAGCGTGTCTCGCTCGGCATGACGGATGAGGCGATGTGGGACGCACTCGAAGTCGAGTACGAACGTCGCATCGGTACCCAGATTCGACAGCGATACAACAAGCTCATGCTTCAACGGCTGGAACTTCACACGGTGGCGATGCCACACGTCGAGGTGGCCTTGCGATACGTGGTCGACATGGGAATGCAGCTCTGTGTTGCCTCGAACGGACCGCACAGCAAGATGGACGTGACCCTTCGGGTGACCGGCCTGCGATCCTACTTCGGCGAAAACGTGGTTAGTGCTAACGATGTTCCGCGGGGGAAGCCCTACCCGGACCTGTTTCTTGAGGCAGCGTATCGACTCGGCTTCTCTCCGGGGCAGTGTGTCGTGATCGAGGACAGCCCTCGCGGTGTCGAGGCGGGCATCGCCGCGGGCATGACCGTTCTTCATTACTGTCCTGGCGGACTTGGAAACGGCCTTACCCACGAGCGCGTCATGGCGTTCGAGAGCTTTCTGGAACTGCCGGCGCTGATGGAGCGATTATCGCCGTAGGGAAGGAGAGAGACAGGAGAATGCAGGAACATCGCACGTCGCTGGCTGTACTGCTGCTGTCCCTAACGCTGGCCTACAACGTGTTTGAGGGCGCCGCTTCGATCTTTGCTGGCGTGAACGCGCACAGCCTGACGTTGATCGCGTTCGGATCCGACAGCTACCTGGAGGTGCTGGCGGCTGGAGCCGTGCTGTGGCGGCTGTCTTATCGAGACGAGGAGGAAGGGGAGCGAGCCGAGGCGCGGGCGATGCGGGTGATCGGAGCGACGTTTCTAGCGCTGGCGGTGGGCATCGTCTTTCAGGCCGCCGTCTCGCTGGTCAACGGAGAAGCGGCGAGCCAGTCGCTGTTTGGCATCATCCTCATCGCCGTATCACTGACGCTGATGCCCATCCTTTCTCTCGCGAAGCTCTGGTGGGCGGCGAAGACCGGCATGGCCGTGCTTGCGGCGGAGGCGAAGGAGACCATCGCCTGCTCGTATCTGTCGCTGACGGCGCTGATCGGCCTTGTCGCGGTCTATGCGGTGGGCTGGTGGTGGATCGATGCGGTCGCCGCCCTGCTGATGGTGCCGTGGCTGGTCAAAGAGGGCCTGGAGGGCGTCCGAGCCGAGAACTGCTTCGACGGCCTGACACCGTGCTTCTGCGCTCGGTGTGCGTTCGGGCTGCGGACGTGCCGGGCGGAGTGCTGCGCGCCATCCGGGATTTAGGCACCCGAAGACAGAGGGCAGAGTCAGGAAGTTCAAGCGCTCGAAACAGCGAACTCCCACCTGGTCGACCCACCATCCATCGCATGCCATGGTCGTGCCGTGAAAGAGGTGCGAAGTGCGCGCGCCCTCGGCCTCTGTACCGGTTATGGGAACAGGACGGGTTGGATGCCGCTGCCGCTGTTGTTCCCGCCACTGTTACCGTTACGACGGACGGTGGATTTGGAGCGCGGGCGGCGCTGACCGGGGGCATCGACGCGGGCGGGGAAGCCGCCGTCTGCCACCTTGATGACCAGGCCGTCGCCCGCGGTGACGCCGGCGATGCTGCTCACGACGTGGCCGTCCTTGTGCACGACTGCGTAACCCCGGTCCAGCGTGGCCTGCGGGTTGAGCGCATCGAGTTGTGCGACACAGCGTCGCAGGTGGTCGAGGCGTTGGCGGTCGGTGGACTCGACGGCGCGCAGGGTGCGTCGGGCCATATCGTCGATGCGCTGTCGCAAGCGGTCGACGTCCACGGCAGCGCGGCGAGCGCGAGCAAGGGCCCCTTCGACGTTGCTGCGATTGCGGTCGATGCGCTGCTGCAGGACGTTGACGCCGTAGGTCGCGACGCTCTGCAGTCGAGCCCGGAACTGCTGCGCGTCCGGCACGACGAGCTCGGCGGCGGCGGACGGTGTCGGGGCGCGCAGGTCGGCGACGTAATCGCAGATCGTGAAATCGGTCTCGTGGCCGACGGCGCTGACGACGGGGATGAGGGAGCCGAACACGGCGCGGGCGACGACCTCCTCGTTGAAGGTCCAGAGCTCCTCGATGCTGCCACCGCCGCGGGCGACGATGATGACGTCGATGTCACCCTCGGCGTTCAGAGTCTCGATGCCGCCGACCACGCCGTAGGGTGCTTCGGGGCCCTGCACGGGCGTCGGCGCGAGGACGACCTCTGCCATGGGCCAGCGTCGCGTGAGCACATTGCAGATGTCGTGGAAGACCGCGCCGGCGGGTGAGGTGACGACGCCGATGCGCCTGGGGAACTGGGGCAGGGGACGCTTGCGGTCCGCCGCGAACAGGCCCTCTTCCTCGAGCTGGGTGCGCAGGCGCTCGAACTGGGCCTGACGCAGGCCAACGCCCTCGGGCTGCACGAAGTCGACGACGATCTGGAGCTCACCACGCGCCTCGTAGATGGTGATGCGACCGTGGACGATGACCTGGGCGCCGTGCTCCAGGTGCTCTGCCATGCGCCGCTGTCGCACGAGGGCGGAGCGAAACAGCACGCCGCGCATCTGCGACGAGGCGTCCTTCAGGGTGAAGTACGTGTGGCCGGATGGCTGGGTGCGAGGACCGGATACTTCGCCGGAGATCCAGACGTCGGCGAGGAGGTAGTCCGTCTCCAGCAGCTCGCGGAGGTAAGAGAGGGCCTGGGAAACACTGAGGACCTGCATGGCTTAGGGCCAGTATAAGGGGGAATGAAGGGGCGGAAATTTGGCGAGCATTTGTAATCTGGAATTGCATAAGTGCTTGACTTGTTGTGCTATTATTGCGTCGCTGTGGCGGATCCAGGTCGCGCTTTGTTGACCAGCAGCACGATTGGAGTCAACCTTTGCCCCGCCGGCTCCACTTGAGCTGTCCGCAGTCCTGGTCATTCAGAGCGAGGTAACGGTTCTCCTCCTCTAACGGCCTCCGCCACAGCACTTACCTTCTTCCTTCCCCTCTGGTGCAACCCCTCCTCTTCGCCCCGGCAAATCGGGCTTCCCACCTGGTCTCAGGCTTCAAGGTTCCTTCTAGCGCACGTAGCTGCATGCCTTCAGGACTGCTCGAGTGCCGCGGGACCGCTTCGGATGCGGCCTGAAGTTTGCCGCGCCCGCTAGCGCCTCCTCGCAACGGCAGGATAGGGAACGCGGGGACGCGCGATGCACGGACTGCCCGATTGCCCGATTGCCGGGCGTTAGCGGTTGAAGGTGACGAACTCGGGGTCCGAGGCGTCGCCGACCTGGAAGTTGTCGATGAGGACTTCTCCGCTGGCGGTGTCGAGGACGGCGTAGGAGAGCCGGCGGCCGTTTGAATGGTCGCGGGCCTCGCCCGTAGAGCCGGGGTTGATGACGAGGGCGCGGCCGACGCGCTCGACCATCTGCGTGTGGGTGTGGCCCAGGATGACGTAGTCGGCTTCGACCTGCGAGAGCCGGGCCAGCTCAGGCGACTTGGGGAAGACGTACTGCGTGTTGGGCTCCAGCGGGCTGGCGTGGACCATGACCAGCTTCTTACCGCCACCGACGTCTACTTCGATGCTCAGGGGTTGCTCAGCGACCCAGGCGACTTTGTCCTGCTCGACGGTCGCTGCTTCGCGGGCGCGCACACCTCGCGGGTCCAGCAGGACGTTTTCGTGATTGCCGAGCACGTAGCGGGCGCCGTAGGACTGCAGCAGGCCGATGACCTCGTTGCTGAATCGATATTCGTAGAAGGCGTCGCCGGCGCAGAGCAGTTCATCGACATGGCCCATACGCGTGATGGCCAGCTCGAGCGCGGCGGCGTTGCAGTGGATGTCGGAGACAATGCCGAGTCGCATTGGGGTTAAGGCTAGCACGATATAACGCGAGGCGAGCGGACAAATAGGATGGCCTGGGGCGTGCCCGAGTAACTCAGCACGCCCAGGCCATCCTATTTGGCGAGGCGCTCCTAGGGGACCAACTGGAGGCCATCCGGCAGTCGGCTCCTCTTTGGAGTTGGTTCGCCGGGACCGTCCTCACTCGCTGTACGGCGTGGACTCGAGTCGATTCGCGAACTGACCATCCGGAAGCGGTTTGTTCATCGACTCTGCGTTCTCAACCAGCGCCTCAGCTTCCGGAGACTGAAGACTTGATCCGTGCTGAAGATTCGCGGACAGCTGCAGCATAGTGATCTGGGCCGCCTCCGCCGCTGCTCGAAGATCGCTCAAAGTAATATTTCGCGCGTCGCCGTGGTCGTCGTCCGGGATTTCACATCCACAAGAAACACACATAGTCGTCCTCCCACGAAGCTTGTTCTTCAGAGCCTACGCAGCAGGGGTTGCAGGCGTGTAATCGGCGATTGCCGGTTAGTGGCAGAAATGGTGAGGTCTGCGCACTCCCGCGTTGCGAGCTTCCTTCCTGCGCCGGGTGCGTGGCGCCACATCGGACGCCAGGACCTGGGAAGCCTAACGTCGGATGTTAATTTCTCGAAATCAAGCGCACTTCGCTTGTCATCGGCAAAGGCAGCCACTACCGTTCATCTCATCTATTTTCGTCGGTTCGCGGATTGGGAGCGGATACGATGTTCATACGCATTTGCCACCACAGTTACAGCCGCCAGGGGTTGGCGCTGGACGATACATCTTTCGAGAACCACGGAAAGAGCTACGACACGGTCTACGAACCGGACGGCGTAGCCGTTGCGAGTGGCGCATCTCACTTCGGCGATCCTACGAGCCGTATTCGCATCGCCACGAATCCATCATGGAGCTCCCTTCGTGCTCTGCGAATCACGGCCCAGGTGCGACTGGACGCGCTGAATCCAACTCGGTCCAACCTCGTCGAAGGCCATCTTTCGTTTGCCTTCTTCGTCACCAGTGGCGGAGTCCTCACCGCGACGGTGCTTGGCCCGGAGGTGGTGGGCGGCCCGAAAGTCTGGCATGGCGTCTCAAGTGCTCCGCCGTACGCGCCGGACAGCCGCCTGCACACGGTCCCCGTCGGCCGGTGGGTGACTCTGGGCCTGGAACACGATGGCTTCGCCGGCATGCGGGTGAGCATCGATGGCCAGGTCGTGGGTGAACGGCGAGACCTCATCGCCCCGGTGGCCAGCGTGGGAGCCCTGGGTGTGCACATCGGCAACTGGCCGGATGCGAACGCCTACGCATTGATGGGCAGCATCGACGACCTTGTCATCGAGAAATATGACCCGGATGCCCTGGGCAAGGAGGTCTTGCTCCGGCCATGGCGAGGAACCGACGCAGACTGCTGGGCTTTCCTCCTCCAGGCGATTGAGGATGCAATCGATGCCGGGGACGAAACGGCCCTGGATCTGCTGGCAGTCATCGGTTGGATTAGAGATAACGTCCTGCGGCAACTTCTGAGCCAGGACGCATCGGTCGTCCAGCAAAACGAGGACTTCGCTCTGAAATTCCTCGATCTCTGGTCGTCCGGTGGCATGGCGTCTGACGAGATGGCGCAGCTGCTCGCCGACTGGTTCTGCTGGCTCAAGCTGTACGCAGGCGTCGACCTGGGGGCGCTCGCGGCCTCCATGTCATCGCCAACGTTAAGCGAGAGGCCGAGGCCAGGCTTGCAGTTTGGCTCCCTGCAGGAACGGGTGGGCGATCGTGAATGTGATCCGGAACTCCTCCAGTTCCTGAAGCTGATCGAAAGCGCGCTCGAGGGTCTCAAAGACTGTGTGAGCCCCACGGAAGAGCAGAGGGAGCGATAGCGTGGCGGACCTTACGATTGCCGAACAACGCGCTTTGATAGAGATGTTCGCACCTGTGCTTCTCTTTCACCCCGATGAGAAGTTCTACCCGGTCGATCCCAAGCGATTCCTCGAGGACAGTGCTCTCTGGCGAGCGGCCGGTGAGAAGGAAGGTGAAGGAACCGCATTCCTGAGACCGGACTTCACAGACAAGAGCCTCTGGGGCAAGCCGCCTCGCGGCAGCAGCGCCGGATTCCCGCGCAAGCCTTCTGTCGATTCCGGCTCGCTTCGCGGTCTCTCGCAGGAGGCCGGGCCCGGCATGATCTGGCTCGGTTCGACCACAGATCCGTCCGGCGCTGAGGGCTCCGTCGTACACCCCTTCCTGGGATTCGATCCGAAAAACTTCGAAACCTGGCTAGACCCATCGGGATGGGTTGATAGCGACGATGTCACCGGCACGACGGCGAATGCGGCGGCGGACCTGGCTGAGCTGCAGCAGAAGTGGGACGACGCCTCAAGCTCCAACCCCCTGCAAAAGGGCAGATATTGGTACTGCGCCGAGGTGACGGACAAGACCGCACTCATTCTCATTCTGCGCGGCCTCTCTGCCCGGATCGATGACGATCGCCAGCGGCTCATCGACGACCTCGTACAGAAGATTGGGTTGCTCGAAAGGGTGGAGCTGATCGCCTATGACTTCTTCTATCCCGGCCACCAGGATCTGCTCATTCCCAAAGACAGCCCTCAGGGTACACCGCCCAACGAGATCCTCACGTATGGCGGTGACTGGACGAGCGTCATGGTCCTGGTGTCTCGCAGGCCGGCCGCGGGTAGCCCGTGGGAAGGCCAGATGGTAGGGGCCACGCGACACAAATTCTCAGCTTTCGAGCTTAGCTCCAAGCTGCGACACACGCCGGAACTGCTGGCCTGGGATGACGCCGGACTGGCGAAACTCGGCGCCACCCACCCCGTGCTCTTTGTGTCGCAAGGGTCGCACAGCAACTACTTCGGCCCGGGAGATCACGAGGCACTTAGCCCTAGCCTGCCGGATGCCGTCAAGGACAAGCTGAACGAGAAGATACAAGGCGTAGTCGACAAGGCACAGGACAAGCTCGACGACGCTGAGACCACAAAAGACGAGATCGTCGTTGCCGTGAAGGCGCTCGCGGGCCTCGCTGCGGGCGGGCCGCTGGGTGCCGTGGTCGGGCTGGTCGCCGGTGTCATCGAGGCACTCACAACTTCTGCGCCTGACGTGAACCAGGCGGTCCAGGACAAACTTGATTCCGACGCCAACAAGGGTACTGAACCCGGACCCGCCGCCACTCCGACCGGCAGCATGACGCCCGGCGTCGGCCTCGCGATTTTGCCGCCCGGCGTCTCGTTGAGCGGCGCACTCACGGGGGACCTCGCGACCCAGCTTGCCAGTCAGAACGCCACCCTTTCGGCGAAACAGATGGAAGTCTGGCAATCGTCCCAGCTAACCGATCCGACCACGGGAATCTTCAAGGATCCGGACGCGGATGGGCGCGAGTACTTCCAGGTCATCGACCGATCCAGGCCGGCAGCGGATCCGGCCCATCTCCAGGTCTGGTTTCCCGCTAGCGGCAACGTCAAAGACGCGGTGCCCGGCTTCGAAGGACGTTGGGGCGTGCGCGTGACGGACGACAAGTTCGGCCGAAAGGCCGGGATGCAGTGGGTCGACTACAGTGGTTCGCTACTGGCAGAGCTCATCGCACCCCAGGAAGACGATCCGAGCCTGAGTCCGTAGCTCTTGGCCCTGTCCGCACGAAGCACCGATCCCGCGTCAATTGTCGGAGAATCGGACTCACTGCCAGGCGGCAGAAGCCGATCAGCCGCGCCGCGAATGCCAGCACCGGTGGAATCGAATTTGGCGTGCTCGTCAGCTTTGGATGTGTTCCTGGGTTGAACGGACCCCGGGAGCGACCGCTACTCGGGCATATCCGTGCGGCTTCGGAAGGGGTTTAGTGCCATCCAGATAAATCGACTGCATAGCAGATAGCGGCGCCAGAGGCGCCTGGGTTCCTGCGCAAAGCGGTGGGCCTCCGGAGTGCGAATGGCCATCACGTTGCAGGTTGCCTGGCTGTCGTGTGATGGTCTGTGCACCCACCATGCAGAGCGAGGGGCTTCGCCACCTCCCTTTTGGGTGCTCGGCCGCGGCTTTTACCCTAGGGGCGCTCTTCGAAGGACTTAGCCTCCCCTGGAGTTGTGGCAAGATGCTCGTCATGGGCCGCGTTGTTCAATGTTAATCGGCCGGTCGAAAGGCTATCAGTGCATGAGATCGGGCAGGGACCGTTTACTCCAGCTTCTCGTCATCGCTTTAGTCGTTTCGCTGGTCGCACTGCCGAGCTTCCTGGGGAGTGCGGAGGGGGCCGGCCTTGTGTGGCAACCCGGGCGGGCGGAACAGGGCTTCGGGTCTAGCGCCGGTTACATTTCCGCTTCAGCAACGCGCCTTGAAGCTGGTGCGGCGGAACGTGGAACCCAAGTCTACTGGTATATCCCTTCCGTCTTGCGCGACGGAGACTCGGCCCCGATCGTCGTGTTTCTACACGGCTTCAGCGCTCTCACGCCTGAACTCTATCAGGGCCACATTGATCACCTTACCAAGCAGGGCTACATCGTTATTTTCCCACAGTTTCAGAAGACTGGCGCGGCATTCCTGGGAGACACTGACCAGAACGAGATGCTGCGGCGGGCCGTTGCTTCGACAGGCCTCGCCCTGCGCCGAATAGGCACGCAAGGGGAAAGAGAGCATCTCTACTTGTACGGTCACTCATTGGGTGGCTTGATGGCTGCCACATGGGTCTCGGCAGGAGGGCCGCGACCGGTGGCCATCGTAGCGGCCCACCCTTCGCTAGGTGGTGGTGTCCCCGACTGGGTGCGAGCGCTGTTTCCAATCAGGGAGATAAGCCTCGATCGTGCCGCATTCACACGGTGTCCCGTGGTGATCCTCACTGGGGACGCTGACACCGTAGCGCCGCGTTCAGAAGCGCTTGATTTGTTTGGGGCACTGAATAATGCAGAATTCCGAGCAGTAGTGATGGCGCAGTCTGACGATCATGGCAGACCTCCGCTCAAAGCCGACCATGTTGGTCCGCTTACGCCGTTTGGACTTCAAGACGCCTTTGACTACCGCTTCTATCAGGCGGCACTCGACGCGGTGCTTGCCGGCAATACGCGCCTAAATTTCAGAATGGGTCGCTGGAGCGACGGTCAGCCCGTACTTCAGCCGGTGGTGCTGCGTACGGCGGGATGACTATCGCTGGCCGTAACCGGATGCTCTTATCCTACGAGCTCGGCCGAACTCGCGCTGGTCTTTCCGAGATGTTGGATGACGCCTTCCGGGACGCCTTCCGGATAG
>CAVSWS010000020.1:0-185611 GCA_963731765.1 uncultured Chloroflexia bacterium | reverse complement strand
CGCTGGGTTGGCATCACCAGGTTTAAACACCTCGCGGTGCAGCGGCCTCGCACACTTCGTCCACCACTGGAGAGTGGCTGCCCGGCCGGTAGTCTTCGCCAGGTGCCGAGCCACAACTAGCACCCGGCTTGACGCCCCTGCCGGTGCTGCCATCAAGCATCGGCTGATCGCGTAATCTGGTGAGGCAGTGGAAGAGCAGTCTCGACCCGCCCAATCCGAGGACGAACGCCTGGCGGCGATCGCGCGTTACGAGATCCTCGATAGCCCACCCGAAGCGAGCTTCGATCGGGTGCTCGACATCGTGCGGACCGTCCTTGGCATCCAGGGTGCCGCCATCACCTTCGTCGATCGAGACAGCTCCTTCTACAAGGCGTTCTCCGGCGTGCCGTTTCCGCCGCGCACACCCACAGACGAGAACATGTGTGAAGCCGTCATCGCCCAGGATGGCGTGCTCGTGATCAGTGATTCTCTGATGGCGCCGCCAGACCTCGTAAGGCCGCTTCTGAATGCCGGATTTCGGTTCTACGTTGGTGCGCCGTTGAGGACGCGCGAAGGGATCAAGATCGGCACGGTTTGCGCCATCGATCCCGAGCCCAGGATGGTGAGCGACAAAGAAAGGCAAATTCTTCTCAATCTCAGCGAGATCGTCATCGATGAGCTGGAGCTGCGACTTGCCGCGATGCAGATGGAGAGCGCGGATGCCGAACTGCGACGCCTCAACCAGAGACTCGAGCTGGCGAGCCGGAACAAGAGCGAGTTCCTCGCTTCCATGTCACATGAGCTCAGAACACCGCTGAACGGGATCCTCGGCGCTTCGGAGCTGCTGGGCCAGCGTCTCTTCGGTGAGCTGAACGAGAAGCAGGGAGAATACATCGAGGACATCCACCGCAGCGGCGACCATCTGCTGCGTCTGATCGAGGACGTCCTGGACCTCTCGCGCATCGAAGCCGGCCAGATCGAGCTTCGCCGTGAGCAAATCGACGCTGCGGCGCTGATGCAGTCCGCCTGCGCCCTGGTGCACGGCCTCGCCGACTCCAAGTCACAACGATTGGAAGTCATTCCACCGCAGCCCGCCCTCACCCTCCACGTGGACGAACGGCGCATCTTGCAGGTGGCCTGCAACCTCCTGAGCAACGCACTCAAGTTCACGCCGGAAGGTGGACATGTAAACTTCGCTGCCACCCGACGGGGAGACGAAGCCGTGTTCGTGGTCGAGGACGAAGGGCCGGGCATCGATCCCTCCTACCGCCAACGCATCTTCGAGCAGTTCTTTCGCGTGCCTAGCGATCAGGAGGGAACCGGTCTGGGGCTCGCGCTGGCGCGCCAGTTGATTGAGCTGCACGGCGGACGCGTCTGGGTAGAGGAACGGCAGCCCTCGGGCTCGCGTTTCTTCTTTTCGTTACCTCTCCAGGCGACCGGAAGCGCCTGACCCGGCGAGAGCCCTGACTGTCGCGACAAGGTCCCGCAGTCTCACCGGTTTGGTCAGGAAGGCATCGCAACCGGCCTCACGCATGCGAGACTCGTCGGCAGGCATCGCGAATGCCGACACGGCAACAACCGGAATGGTCTGGGTTCGAGGATCCAGCTTGAGGCGCCGGGTGGCCTCCACGCCATCGACGCCTGGCAAACCGATGTCCATGACAATGAGGTCGGCTGCGAACTCGATGGCAGCGGACAGGGCCAGGCTCCCATCGCCGACAGCGCGGGTCTGAAACCCGCTGACCTGCAGCACATCCAGCATCAGCTTGAGGCCGAGTGCATCGTCTTCGACGACGAGGACTCTGATACCCATCGGCTCAGCCGCTTCCACTGACTGCCCCTTTGAAGCGATATCCAAAACCGCGCTCATTGCTTATCCAGCTCTGACTTTCGGCACCGGATTCCAGCTTCTTGCGCAGCCGCCAGACGTAGACGCGCAGGAAGTCGATGTCATCCACGTACTCCGCGCCCCAGATCTCAGACAGAAGCTCGGCGTAGGGATGCACTCGGTTCGGCGTGCGGGCGAGGGTCAGCAGAAGACGGAACTCGGTCGGCGTAAGGTCTACAACCTCGCCGTTGAGACTTACTTCGTGCCGGTCGGCATCGATGCGCAGCACGCCATCGTCGTAGGCAAAGCCGCCGCTTTCGACAGAGGGGCGCGCCGACCTGCGGAGGATGGCTCGAATGCGTGCGAGAAGAACCCTCGGAGAGACGGGCTTCGACACGAAGTCATCTGCCCCCAGCTCGAGACCCCGGATCATGTCCTCATCCCGGTCTAGCGACGTCAGCATGACTATCGGCGTGTCGCAGAGCTCGCGAATGCGCTCGCAGACCTGCCATCCCGTCATGTCCGGCATCATCACGTCCAAAACGATGACGTTTGGACGGTGGTCATAAAGCAGTTTCAGACCGTCGCGTCCGTTTTGGGCCTGGCTGACCTGAAAGCCCGCGTGTTCCAGCACATCGACAGCAATCTTGCGGTCGAGCTGATTGTCATCGATGAGAAGGACACTCGCCATACAGCTTCCCTCGTGCTGCTGATGATACGCACGCCATCCGGCAGCGGAAGGGCCTGGAGATGGCTTCCGGACATCGTTAATCCAACCGTTAGCGCCCGTTGATCGAATGTTGATCCTGACTCCGCATACTCCCCATCGACGGCCGTTCCTGCGGTCGGCGACTTAACCAGGAGGTTCTGCAATGCACGCAACGAGTTCTGAACTGCCGGTGATGCTCCAGGCCGGCCCCGCCTCCGTGCGGGGCATCGAGTGGGGTGAGATGCGCGTGAGCCTGATCTCGGTGCCCGCGGGTACCGATTTCGGCCCGCTGCTTCGTGGCCTGCCGAATGACCGCTGCCAGGCACCACACTGGGGTTACGTGCTCCGAGGAAGGCTCCGCATCCAGTCGGCCGCCGGGGAAGAAGTGCTCAACGCCGGCGACTTCTATTATCTCGCGCCCGACCACACCGGCGTCGCCGAGGAGGACACGGAGTTCATCGAGGTGGCGCCACCGGAGCTGCACCAGCAATTCCTGGACAACGCGCGCGCCAACCTCGCTGCCGCAGCAGGGGCATAAGAGCAGGAGGGGCAACATGACAATCGAGACGGTTGAATCGATAACGCCCGAAACGAGGACCAGGGCCGGGAGCAGCAAGGGAACCGCCATAACGGTACGAGCGCGTTCGACCTGCGAAGGGGCTCACGTCCACGTCGGCAGCCTGCACCTTCGCCACGATGACGTTTCGGAGTTCGCCGGCCGCTATCAGGAAAGGCCCGATGCATCGATGCTCGCGAAGCTCACGGCCTCGGCGGTGAACGACATCAAGGACGTGCTGGCTCCGCGCTTCGGGCTGCGCATCCACCGCGTCGAGGCTGCGGCGATCTGCGAAGATATCGCTCTTGAGGAAGCCGCGGTGATAGCGCTCGACCTTTGGATCGAGTCGCCGGAGCCGGAGACGGCGATCGGGCGGCTGGTGGAAGCGTGGGAGCAGGAGTTCGCTCACAACGCACTACCTTCAGGCAGCGCCCTGAAGCTCTCGCTTCGCGTGGTTGACTGGTACGGCGAATGAAACGGCAGAGGGGCGACCTGGCCATTAGCCATGTCGCCCCTCTCCTCGTATTGCTTGGGCTCCTAGGCGGCGTTGATCGCCTTGCGCAGGTTCTCGGCGAACTCGCCGACGAAGGAGTCAGCCTTGCGCTTGATCAGGGGCTGGCCCATCTCCGCCAGCCGGCCGGCGAAATTCACGTCGGCGATGATTTCGACCTGCGTACTGTTCGCGGCGAGCTCCTCGATCTTGGCCTCAACGTCCGCCGTCATGCTGGCGCCAACGCGACGGTCGTTGCCCTCGCCCTTGACGTGCCAGCCCTCGGTCTGGCGCTCGATCTGCGCCTTGCCGCCCACGTTCAGGCCGATGGGCCCGATGCGCACGCGGATCGTGCCCTCGTAAGCGTCGTTACCCAGGTCTTTCAGGTCCTTGAGGCCGGGCACACAGTAAGCCGACTTGTGAAAGTCGTTGAGGAAGTCCTGCACCGTCTGCTTCGGCGCATCGATCGTGACTTTGTGTTCGAATCGCAAAATTCAGTAGCTCCGGATGAAACAGCAGATAACAGATGGCGGGTGCCGGTTATCTGCTCTCTGTTATCTGTTACTCGCTTACAGCAGCACCCTTTCGAGTGCCCGGCGCGTGAACACCACGGCCATGTCGCGCTTGTAGTCGGAGGAGCCGCGGAAGTCGTCCATCGGGTCCACCTCGTCGGCGACGGCCTGGGCGGCCTGGCGGATCGCTTCCGGCGTAGCAGTCTGACCTTCGAGCGCCTCCTCGACGGCCGTGGCATGGACCGGCGTCGGGCCCGCGGCGCCGAGAGCGACTCGCAGGTTGCTGATTTTGCCGTTCTGCAGCTGAGCGTGAGCGGCGACCGCGACGGTCGCGTAGTCGTCCGCGGTTCGGGGCAGGAACTTGATGTACGTCGTCCTGGCGTCGGCGGCCGTCACCGGCACGATGACCTCCGTCAGCAGCTCACCGGGCTCGATCACCGTCTCGTAATAGTCGACGAACATGTCCGTGATCGGCACGATGCGCTCGCCGTTCTTCGACTGCAGCTTCACGCTGGCGCCGAGAGCGATGAGGCCGGGCGGCGGGTCCTGCGCCGGATCGGCGTGAGCGATGCCGCCGCCTACCGTCGCGACGTTGCGGATGCGCACCGTGGCGACGTGGTGGTAGACGTCGGCCAGCAGCGGCACGTGCTGTTTCACCAGCGGCGACATCTCGACCTCACGGTGGTGGGTCAGGGCGCCGATGTGCAGTCCGTCGTTCTCCAGTCGAACACCGCTCAGGCCGGGCACGCGCGCCAGGCTGATCAGGTGGTCGGCGTCCAGCAGGGACTGCTTCATCATGACGACGAGTGCAGTACCGCCGGCCATGGGGCGGCCGTCTTCCTGGTGCTCGTCCAGCAGGTTGAGCGCTTCTTCGAGCGTGTTCGGCGTGTAGAAGTAGAAGTCTCGCATCGTCCTGCCGTTCTAAGGAGTGCCGGGAGGAGGCGCCACCGGCTGGCCGGATGCCTTCTTCACCGAATCGATGATCTGGTAGTAGCCGGTGCAGCGGCAGAGGTTGCCCATCAGCCACTCCTTGATCTGGTCCTCGGTGGGCACGGGCGTCTCGTTCAGGAGAGCCGTTGCCGCAACGATCTGGCCGGGGGTGCAGATGCCACACTGGAAGCCGCCGCATTCGATGAACGCCTGCTGCACCGGGCTGAGGTGCTCCGGCGTGCCCATCCCCTCGATGGTCTGGATGTCGGCGCCGTCGGCCTGGACCGCGAGCGTGATGCAGGACGCAACGATGTTGCCGTCGAGCATGACGGTACAGGCGCCGCACACGCCGACGCTGCACGCTTCCTTCGTGCCGGTGAGGCCAATGTCGTAGCGAATGAGATCAACCAGCGTGCGCCGCGCAGGGACGCTCACCTCGTAGGGGCTGCCGTTGATCGTTAGCTTTATCTGATGGGGGTCTTCGGCGTTCATGCAGAGCCTTTCGAATCGATGGCCGTCAGCAGCCGTGAGTAATCAGATCGGAATTGCAAGATCGTAAGCCAGCGGCCTTCCGCAGGCAACCGCCGCAATATTTGCGCCGGATGCGTGAAGCCAATCACAAATTACTCCAATAAGGTGCTGTATCGAGGGAATTTATCGACTAGAATACGGGCGCATGAGTGACACTAACGACAGCCCGGGAACGGGACCGGCCCCAGATTCGATCCAGGCAGTCGCCGACCAGTACAAGCGGCGATTCCCCTGGGGTGATCAGCCATCGATGGAAATCGTTATGCGGCTGACCTCCACCTCCGCTCTTCAGCGCGCCTCCCAGATGCGACTCTTCCGCAGCAAGGGGCAGGAGCGGTCCATCGCCCGCTACACCATCCTGCGCATCCTCTACTTCTCGGAAGGACGCCTGATCTCGCAAAAGGAGATCGGCGACCAGACCCGCGCAACCTCGGCCAACGTCACCTACCTCATCGACGGGCTCGTGGGCGAAGGCCTGGTCGAGCGTGTTCAGGACGAAGAGGACCGCCGCTTCAGCTACGTGCGCCTCACCCCCACCGGCCAGGAGCTCGCAGCGCAGCTCGTCCCCATCATGGTCGAGTTCATGAACGGCGCCCTGGATGGCTTCACGGAGGAAGAGAAGGCAACCTTCATCCGCCTGCTGGAGAAGTTCCGCCACAACGCCGACACCCGCTACCAGGATTAGCTTCCGCCGGCGGCCGTAAACCGGTCTCTGCTTCACTGAATCTCTAGAAACATCTTGTAAGTCCTTAATGGTCTGTCTATTGTTAGCGCGCTCGTTCGAGCGCTGTAGCAAGTGACAGGAGGACAACATGATTATCGATGCGCACGCACATACGAATGGCGGTAGTCTCGGCAACTTCAAATCCGGTCTGTTAGCTTCCCGCGGCTACCATGGCGCCCACTTCCAGGAGAACGAAGAAGCCCTGGCCAGGGCTGTCGAAAACCATAAGACCAACATCCTCGACGCCGTCGGCACAGACATCCAGTTCATCTCGCCCCGGCCCTTCCAGCTCATGCATTCCGAAACGCCGGCGAAGATCGTCGATTGGTACGCCCAGGCCTCGAACGACGTCGACGCGCTGACGGTGAAGATTGCGCCGGACCGCTACCGAGCCGTCGCCTGCCTGCCCCAGAGCCCGGACATCCCGATCAAGGACTGGATCCCGGAGCTGGAGCGCTGCGTCAACGACCTCGGCATGATTGGCCTCATGATCAACCCCGACCCCACTGAGGCGCGCGGCGACTACTACCCCGGCATGGGCGAAGAGGAGTGGTACCCGCTCTACGAGAAGATGGTCGAGCTGGACGTGCCCGCGCTGATCCACTCGGCGGGCACGCGGAACCCGTACGACACCTACCAGAACTACTTCATCACCACCGAGACGAGCTGCATCCTTTCGATGGTCGAGCACCAGGTGTTCAACACGTTCCCGAACCTCAAGATCATCGTCTCCCACGGCGGCGGCTCGATCCCGTACCAGATCGGGCGCTGGCGCTCGAACTTCGGGCGACACAAGGGCATCGACTTCGACGAGGAGCTGCGCAAGTTCTACTTCGATACGGTGCTCTACAACACGGAGTCGCTGGACTTCCTGTTCCGCATGGTCGGCACAGACCGCTGCCTGTTCGGCACAGAGAACCCGGGCACCGGCACCTACCGCTACCCGAAGACCGGCCGCCTGCTGGACGACATCAAACCCCTCATCGATGAGATCGACTGGCTAACGGAGCAGGACAAGAAGAACATCTTCGAGGACAACGCCCGCAAGGTGTTCACCCGCTTCAAGGACTAGCTAAGGCCACACGACCGGCGGGCGATGGCTCATCGCCCGCCGGTCGCAGTACGTCAGTCGACCTCGGCGATATCGCGCACGGGTGCCGTGAGCAGGCTGAGACGGAGCTTTGAGAGCAGGTGCGTGAGCATTCGCTTCTCGTCCGGCGTCACTCCCGCCCACAGACGCTCGATCTGGTGCATCATCGCAGGCTCTTCCGTCTCGTAGAGTGCCACGCCGGCCTCCGTCAGCTCCGCCCAGGTCTTACGCTTGTCCCCAGGGTGCTCGACGCGGCGTACGAGCCCATCCGCAACGAGGCTGTCGATGAGGCGCGTGATAACAGTAGGGCTCGTTTCAAGGCCGTCCCCGATCTCGCTCATCAGCAACCGGCGCTCCGCTGCGCGATGCAGCAGTCGCAGCACGTTATACCGCCCCAGGCTCTGGCTCGATGGGTTGTTGCGACGCACGGTGGCTGTGAGTGAGGTGTACGATCGGACCAGCATGGCATGTGCCTCATGCGTCAGCGGGTCGAAGGCCCCGTCGAGGCTCGAGGCCATACCCATCTCTTCTCGCATGAAGCCATCCCCATCGACCGAGAACTCCGACAAAGCCTGCCCCTCCCCGTCGCCTTTACTTCACAGTGTAAACTTCAATTTGCCGTCCCTGACCTTAAAATTGCCAAACGCCAACTCGTTAAATACGTTGACCTCAGGGATTTACTACTTTACATTGCGCACAACTCTCTTGTGAAGCAGCATGCCCGACAGACGGGCAGAGGAGGTTCGTAGTGGACCTGGGGTTAACCGAAGAACAACAGATGCTCCGCGAGTTCGCGCGCGACTTCCTGGAGAAGGAGTGCAGCGAAGCCTACGTACGTGACATGGAAGAGGACGCCACCGGCTACCTGCCGGAGGTCTGGCGCAAGATGGCCGAGCAAGGCTGGATGGGCCTCATCGTGCCGGAGCAGTACAGCGGCGTCGGCATGGGCTTCCTCGACCTCATGGTGCTGGTCGAGGAGTTCGGACGCGCCATCGTGCCCGGCCCCTTCATCCCCACCGTCACCGCCACGATTGCCCTGCTGGAGGCAGCGAACGAGGAGCAAAAGCAGTCCCTCCTGCCCGCCATCGCAACCGGCGACAGGATCTGGACCCTCGCCTTCACCGAGCCCTCCGCCAGTTTCGATGCGGATGGCGTGCAGCTCACCGCGACGCGTGACGGCGACGTCTACGTCCTCAACGGCACCAAGCTGTTCATCCGCGACAGCCACGTCGCCGACAACATGGTCGTTGTCGCGAGGACCTCGGGAGCAGGCGAAGACGGCATCTCGCTGTTCTACGTGGACGCGAAGGCGCCCGGGATCAAGCATGAGCCCCTGGTCACCATCGCATCGGACAAGCAGAACGCCGTGCGCTTCGACAACGTGCGCGTCCCGGCGAGCCAGCTACTCGGAAGCGAGGGTGAAGGCTGGCCCCTGTTCCAGCGCATCGCCCGCCAGGCGACGGTGCTCGAGTCGATTTACCTCGTCGGACTTGCGCAGCAGGCCTTCGAGATCACCCTGGACTACACGAAGGAACGCGAGCAGTTCGGCGTCAAGATCGCGACTTTCCAGGCCATGCAGCACATGGCCGCCGACATGGTCACGGACGTAGACTCCTCCCGCTACATCACCTATCAGGCTGCCTGGGCCGTAGCCAACGGCCAGCCAGACGCCGAAGAAGAGGTGCACGTTGCAAAGGCGTGGACGTCTGAGGCCAGCCGTCGCGTCGTCGCGAAGGCGCAGGAGATGCACGGCGGCATCGGCTTCACGAAGGACTACAAAATTCAGCTCTACTTCCGCCGCCAGAAGGCTGCCGAGCTCGCCTGGGGCGATGCAGAATATCACCGCGAGCTGGTCGGCCAGGCGCTGGGCATCTAGCGGCAAGCCGCGAGCTTCAACCTCTAAGGACGACTGAGATGTTCAGAGTTAAAGCAGGGGTAGCGGGGGCGCAGCCCATGCGCGGGGGGCCCTGGGGGGCGTCCCCCCAGAATCCCTCTTCTTTAATCGAGCGCAGCAGCGCGAAAGCGATGCGCAGCGGCTCCCCGCCAAAGTGTTCTCGAAGTCACCTGACCCTCCAAAAGACCCACACACAAGAAGGGACCCACCAATGAGGTTCACCGACACTCCCGAAGAAGCAGCATGGCGTAACGAGGTACGTGAGTTCCTCAACAAGGAGCTCCCCGCCCAGTTCCGCAACCGCAGCCGGCTGAGCAACGCCCCCTTCGCCGGCTACGAGAGCGGCCAGGAGGGCGGCCGGCCGGTCGCACGGGCGGGCGGCTCCGGCTTCCAGCTCCAGGGCGGCGCCATGGGCGAATGGCGCGAGAAGCTCGCCGGGCGCGGCTGGGTGGCCCCGGCGTGGCCGAAGGAATACGGCGGCGCCGGTCTCAGCACCATGGAGCAGTTCATTCTCAACGAGGAGTTCGCCGAGGCGAGTGCACCCCAGGTCGGCGGTATGGGCGTCTCGATGGCGGGGCCGACGATCATCGCCCACGGCACCGATGAGCAAAAGTCCGAGCACCTCCCGAAGATCCTCAAGGGCGAGGTGCAGTGGTGTCAGGGCTTCTCCGAGCCCGGCTCCGGCTCCGACCTCGCGTCGCTGCAGACGCGCGCCGTGCGCGACGGCGACGAGTACGTGATCAACGGCTCGAAGATCTGGACTTCCGGCGCCCAGAACGCCAACTGGATGTTCATGCTCGCGCGCACCGACCCGGACGCACCGAAGCACCGCGGCATCAGCTACTTCCTCCTCGACTTCACCAGCCCCGGCATCACGGTGCAGCCGCTGGTGAACATGGCGGGCGGCGCCGGCTTCAACCAGGTGTTCTTCGACAACGTGCGCGTGCCCGTGAAGAACCGCGTCGGTGAGGAGAACCGCGGTTGGTACGTCGCGACGACAACGCTGGACTTCGAGCGATCGAGCATCGGCACGTCCGTCGGCATCACCCACGTGGTCGGCGAGATGGTCGACTGGGCCCGCAAGAACGCCGGCAACCCCCAGTCCACCCTCTCCCGCAATCCGGTGGCGCGCGCCGAGCTGATCGACCGCTACATCGAGGCCAAGGTGGCGAAGATGCTGTCGTACCGCGTGGTGCACATGCAGAACTCGGGCATCATCCCGAACCACGAGGCTTCCATGGCCAAGTTGTTCGCCACGGAGCTGACGCAGCGCATCTACCGCACAGCAATGAAGACCGTCGGCCTCTACGGCCAGGTCTGGGACCGCGAGTCCGACTGGGCGCCGGTAGACGGCCAGTTCTCCCGCAGCTACGTCTCCTCCGTGTCGGCGACGATCGCCGGCGGCACGAGCGAGATCCAGCGCAACATCATCGCCCAGCGCGGCCTGGGCATGCCGAGGGGTTGATGACCAGTCCGGTGCCCTTCTTGACGCCGATGCTGTCGAAATCGGCTGCCACCTTTCGTCTAGTCTGCGAGAGCCGGTGCAGTGCCGACTCCACAGGCAAGAGGAAGGATCACTAACATGCTCGGCGTTAAGAACTACACCCAGGCTTACATCGACGACTGCCGTGAGCGCATCGACGCTGACGTCGCGGCCTACCGCGACGTCGTCACCGCTGCGACGAAGGGCGGGGCCGGCGATAAAGTCCTCGCCACGTTCGAAGCGCGCTACTTCAACGACATGGTCGTGCTGCTCGACGCGTTGTTCGTCCACCGCCTGCGCACTGTTGAGGGCAAGGACGGCAACCCGATGAACGAGGTGCGCGTTCTCACCAACTCCCTGCTGAACGAGCACGGCGTCATGACCCCGGAGAAGTCGATCAAGCTAGTGCCGGAGAAGTCCGTCCTCGGTCTCGCGTTCGGCGACGAGATAAAGCTGACCGAAGACGCCTTCATGCGCCTCTCACGGGCTTACTTCACCGAGATAGCAGCAAAGTTCGCGGACGGCGCATGAGGGAAGTCGAAGCGCAGGCACTGGCAGCACTCGAGCGGGCTCCCTGGTTTGGCGAGGGGCTCCGGTTCACCTGCACGGGCTGCGGCCAGTGCTGCACCGGCGCCTCAGGTGCCGTCTATCTGTCGGAGCTCGACGTGGAGCGACTGTCCTCGGCCTTGAAGCTTTCACGGGACGAGTTCATCGGCCGCTACACGCAATGGAGCGATACCGAGCTCGCGCTCACAGACAAGCCGGAGTCTTCGGAATGCATCTTCCTCTCCGGCAAGACCTGCAGCGTCTATGACGCGCGGCCGACCCAGTGCCGCACCTATCCCTTCTGGCTGATGAACATCCTCAACCCGGAAGACTGGGCTGATGCTGCTGAATTCTGCGAAGGCATCAATCATCCCGAAGCACAGGTGATTTCGCTCGAGGAGATATTCGAGCAATGCCGCGCCGACCTCGAGAATGAGGTGTTGCCCGGATGAGCTACTTCCCGTCCCAGGCGCGGCTTTCGCCCATCCGCCCGCAAGGCGCTGACGACCGCGGCCTGGTGCGCGCTCGCCGCCATCGTCATCGTCGTACCCGTGCTGGCGTTCACGCTGGCCGTCGATAGCTCCGGCGACGCGACGCGCGAGGTGCTGTTCAACGTCGGGCACTGGCTGCGCTGGCTGCTCTACCTCAGCGGCTTCGTTCTGCTGGCTGTCGTCGCGACAGGCCCGCTGCGCAAGGCGAAGCTCTGGCGACTCGGCCGTCACGATGAGCAGCGCTGGGACCGAGTCGGCGAGCGACTGAAGGTCTTCGCGTTTTACGGCATCGGCCAGGGCAAGCTGACGAACGACCTCTACGCCGGCCTCATGCACCTCTTCATCTTCTGGGGTTGGGTCGTCCTCTTCATCGGCACGATCATCATCGCCATCCACGCCGACGTCGTGTACTTCCTCGAGGGCCGCGTCTACCTGGCGTACTCGGCCGTGCTCGACCTCTTCGGCGTCATCGCCCTCATCGGGCTTTCGATGGCGCTGTGGCGGCGTTATGTCACAAAGCCGCCGCGTATGCGACTCGGCAGCCTCTGGGACGACGAGATGCTGCTCTGGCTCATGTTCGCCATCGTCGTCTCCGGCTTCCTCATCGAGGGCCTGCGCATCGGCGCCACGGAGCTGATCTCCGGCAGCATCGAGGCACACGGGGCCGCCTTCCTCAACGACCTCGGCATCGCCCAGAACCAGAAGGAGATCGTGGCGAACCCGGACTGGGCGCCCTGGTCCCCGGTCGGCTACGCCCTCGCCAAGCTGTTCGACGGCCTCGGCATCAGCACGGCGACGATGCTCGACGTGCACAAGGTGATCTGGTGGCTGCACCTGCCCCTCGCGACCCTGTGGGTCGCCTGGGTGGGCTACGGCAAGATCTCCCACATCATCCTGGGCTCCGGCAACATCTTCATGCGCAACCTCTCCATGCCGAAGGGCATCATCGCCGGCTCCACCCTCGCCCCAATCAAGGACTTCGAGACGGCCGAATCGTTCGGTTCCGGCTACGTGGCTGACTTCAGCTGGAAGCAGCTCATGGACACCGACGTCTGCGTGCGCTGCGGCCGCTGCGAGGTCAACTGCCCCGCCACGATCTCCGGCAAGGAGCTCAGCCCGATGCAGGTCATGCAGGACCTGCGCGCCTACCTGCACGAAATCGGCCCCTCGAAGCTTGAGCAGCAGGCAAAGGGCGAGAAGGGGCCAATCGAGAACGAGCGCGTCGTCGCTGGCGATGTGATCTCGGTGAACACGATCTGGGACTGCGTGACCTGCGGCGCCTGCGAGACCCAGTGCCCCGTCATGATCGAGCACATCGGCACCCTGCAGGACATGCGACGCTACCGCGTGCTCACCGAGGGCGACATGCCGCCCACGGCGCAGGCCGTCATGGGCCAGCTTGAGCAGCGCGGCCACCCCTGGCGCGGCACCAACCTCACGCGCACGACCTGGATGGAAGACCTCGACGTGGCAGTGCCGGAGTTCGACGGCTCGCAGGACTACCTGTACTGGGTCGGCTGCTCCGGCGCCCTGGTCGAGCGCAACGTGCCGATCACGCGCGCCGTCGCCCGCCTGCTTACCGAAGCCGGCGTGAGCTGGGGCTGCCTGGGCGAAGCCGAGACCTGCACGGGCGACCCGGCCCGACGCATGGGCAACGAGTACCTGGCGCAGATGCAGATGCAGGCGACAATCGAGAACCTCAAGGGCAAGTCGGTGCAGAAGATCATCACGAACTGCCCCCACTGCTTCAACATCCTCCGCAACGAGTACGGCCAGTTCGAGGGCGAGTTCGACGTCTACCACCACACCCAGCTACTCGCCGACCTCGTCGAGGCGGGCAAGCTGACGCCGAAGCACGACCTCGCCCAGCAAGTCACCTACCACGACTCCTGCTACCTCGGCCGTCACAACGGCGAGTACGAGGCGCCGCGCAAGCTCATCGAAGCCCTGCCCAACGTCACGTTCACCGAAATGCCCCGCAACCAGAAGCAGAGCTTCTGCTGCGGCGCCGGTGGCGGTCACATGTTCGTGGAAGAGACCCAGGGCAAGCGCATCAACCACCTGCGCGCCGAAGAAGCCCAGAGCACCGGCGCCGCCATCGTTGGCACCAACTGCCCGTTCTGCGTCCAGATGTTCGACGACGGCATCGCGGCCGTAGAGCCGGACGAATCGAAGCGCGCCAAGGCGATGGACCTCGCCGAGCTCCTGGAGCTGACGGTGATTGGCAAGCGATCCGGAGACTGAGATGCCACTTCGCCAGTACCAGGAGCGCAGCCAAACCTGCCGGCTACTCGGTAACGGTAAAGCCCACCCTCATGCCCTCCTGGTAGTGGCTCACTACAGGCTGGCCGGGTGGAGTCTCCAGGACGTTGCAAATGAAGACGTAGTTCCCCGGCGGCAGGTTCACGGTCAGCGTCTCGGTCTTGCCCACTGCGAAGACGTCCAGCTCATCGATGTGGTCGAGCTGGTCCTCCGCCACTTCATTGTTGACGATGGGCAGAGCGTCCGGAGCGAGGTCCGTCTTGAAGATGACAAATTCATGGGGCCTGGTACCGGCATTCGTCACGACGAAATCGAGCTTACCGCTCTTAACCGTAGACACCGCCGGCGTCACACTCCACTCCTTGAGGGTTACCGGAATCTCTTCCGGGTAGCTCTTGAGGAGAACAACCGACGCGCTTCCAACGATCGCGACGACTGCAATCAACGAGATCAAGACCATCAATACTCGCATGCGCACCTCCGTGTCCTTCCGGAACCCGTTTGCCAACCAACAGAGAAAGTACTTCCTATCGCGACATCCACATCACCATGCAGGTCCGCCGATCGCTTACCTGACCAGGGCTGTTTCGCACACGTACAGCCTCACATAGGATTTATCAGGCACTTTACGACATCTCTCGAGGAGTCACTCCAATGAACATCGTCTGCTGTGTAAAGCAGGTACCAGACCCGGAGACGCCGGCGCGCGCCTTCAAGGTCGATGAGGCCGCGAAGCAGGTCATCCCGGCGCCGGGCAACCCGCCCGTGATCAGCCAGTTCGACCAGATCGCCGTCGAAGCGGCGCTGCGCGTGAAGGACGGCGCCGGCTCGGGCACGATCACGATCCTCAGCCTTGGCCCCGACTCTGCCCGCGACGTGATCAAGACCGGCCTTGCGATGGGCGCCGACGAGGGCGTGCACCTCAACGACCCGGCCCTGTTCGACGGCGACGGCTATAGCACGGCGGTCGCCCTCGCGGCGGCAATCGAGAAGATCGGCGACGTCGACCTCGTGCTCTGCGGGCGCCAGGCGACGGACTGGGACTTCGGCGTCACCGGCCTCGCCATCGCCGAGATCCTCGGCATCCCGTCGATATCGATCACGAAGAGCGTCAGCGTGGCAGACGGCAAGATCCAGGCCGAGCGAGTCCTCGGCGACTCCTTCGAGACCGTCGAGGTACCGACGCCTTGCGTCGTCAGCGTCAGCAACGAGCTCGGCGAGCCGCGCTACCCGAAGCTGCCCCAGATCATGCAGGCCGCTCGCAAGCAGGTGACGGTGTGGACCGCTGCCGACCTCGGCCTCAGCCCTGACCAGGTCGGCAAAGCCGGCGCGCGCCTGGAGCTGGAAGCGCTCTACATCCCCCAGGTCGAGAGCAAATGCGAGTTCATCGAAGGCGACAGCCCCGCCGAGCTGGCCGCCAACCTCGCCCACGCCCTGCGAGAAGCGAAGCTCATCTAGTGCGACAGGCGACAACGGCCGCGACCGGGCTAGGCCGCACAACCGTAACCGTCAGTTCGACAGCGAGAGGCCGAGGCCAACGTCCAGGCCCGCGGTCGCGCCCATGGTTGCGAAGCAACGACAGGGGTAGCGGGGACGAAGCCCATGCGCGGGGGGCATGGGGGTGTCCCCCCAATCCTTCTCTTAATCTAGAGCGGAGCAGCGCGAGAGCGATGTGAAGCTTGGCCCACCGAGGGCACGCAAGGAGCACCGAAATGGCAAACGAATCAGGCATCCTCGTCCTGGCTGAACACACCAACGGCAGCCTCAACTCCATCAGCAAAGAGCTGCTCGGCGCAGCGCAGAGCATCGCCGGCGTCGACAGCGTCACGGCCGTCGCCCTCGGTAGTGGCGCAGCGCAGGCGGCCAACGAAGCGATCGCATACGGCGCCGACGCGGTTGTCGTGATTGAAGACGCGGCCCTCGACGAGTACCGCAACGACACGTGGACGGCGGCGTTCTCAGCCGCCGCGTCCGAGGTGAGCCCGGCCGTCGTGCTCATGGGCCAGACCAACATCGGCCGCGACCTGGCGCCTCGTTACGCCATCCACGCCGGCACGGCCGTGGCAATGGACTGCATCGGGCTCGAAGTTCAGGGTGACAGGCTCGTGATGACACGTCCGGTGTTCGGCGGCAACGCCCACGCGAAGTACACGTGCAAGACGGTGCCGGTAGTGGCCACGCTGCGCGCCAAGGCCTTCGATGAGTCCGTCCCCGACTCGAGCCGCAGCGGGCACATCACGACGCTCTCCGTCGACACCAGCGGCGCCGTCTCGAAGGTCGTCTCGCGCAACGCGGTGGAGTCGGAGGGCATCCGCCTCGAGGACGCCACCGTGGTCGTCGCGGGCGGCCGTGGTCTCGGCGGCACCGAAGCCTTCGAGGACCTGCGAGAGCTCGCGACCATCCTCGGCGGTGCCGTCGGAGCAAGCCGCGCCGCCGTCGACAGCGGCTGGATCCCGGTCGCAGCCCAGGTGGGCCTCACAGGCAAGGTCGTGACGCCGGACCTCTACATCGCCATCGGCATCTCAGGCGCCAGCCAGCACCTCGCAGGCATCACGGGCGCCCGCAACGTCGTCGCGATCAACAAAGACCCGGACGCCGACATCTTCAAGGTGTCGCGTTATGGCGCCGTGGCCGACTGGGGTCAGTTCCTACCGGCGTTCATCGAGGAGTGCAAGAAGCTCAAGGCTTAACGGGAGCGCATGGCATCTTACGGCCTTCGGGACGCAACCAGATCAGGCTTCGGGTCCGTCGGCGTTAATCACGGAGGGCCCTTCGCCCATGCGAACCACAGCCAGGACGTGCTCTTCAGTACCCGGATTGCCTTCTCTGTGAATCACGTGGGGAGGCACGACAAAGAAGTCGCCGGCCTCGCCCTCCAGACTCTGACCCCCGTGCGGCCCAAACTCGACCCGAACCTTGCCGTTGATAACGTAGCCGTAGGTTGTGTGTTCGCCGTGATGATGCCACCCGGACATAGCGCCCGCATCCGTGCGAACCTCACCCATCCAGACATTGTCGCCCGCAATGGCAGTCTTTCGGGACATCCCCGCAGTCGGCGGTCCGCTCTCCATAGAGCCATTGGGCACGATTCGAATCTCATCAGACACGGCCATTCCTCCTCGTTCGCGGCCGATCCTAATCACGAGTTGGGGGGCTTTCAATGAATCTTTCATTCCTGAACCAAGGTTCTTTGATCAGGAGTGGACTTGACGATGCCCATCCGGAGCAAGGAAGAGCGCGGTGATATGAGGGTACAAATGTGTGCGGCGTTCGGTCCGTGCTCCAGGGCTGTCGCCAGTCTAGAATCGGTCATTCTTGTTTGCTTAAGGAGACAACTATGACCAACCCTCGACCCTCCGGTTCCTACGACTTCGTGCCGAAGCTCGGTGAGCTGCGAGACTCCGTACTGTTTGGCGACGTCTGGGAGGGCCCGGAGCTTTCCAAGCGCGACCGCAGCCTGATCACCTGCGCCGTGCTCACGGCGCTCTACCGCACCGACGAGCTGCGAGGCCACCTGCAGCGCGCGGTGGACAACGGCGTCACCAAAGAGGAGCTCTCCGGCATGATTACGCACGTCGCGTTCTACGCCGGATGGCCCACGGGCGTAAACGCTTCCCGCACCGCCTCCGACGTGCTCGGCAAGCTGGATTAAAGCATTCGACCGGCTTCCTCTTCTCGAATTCGAGAAGAGGAAGCCGGTAAGGAACAAACATTGACCTACGCCGGCACCCTCATGGACATGCACACGCACACCGTCATGGGTGCCTACGACAGCAGCTTGCAGCCGCACGACCTCGCCTCAGGCATTCTCGGTGCCGGGCTTAGCGGCGTCGCCATCACCGAACACAACCGGGCGTGGGACAGCCACAAGCTGCGTGGCTTCTGCGACGAGCAGGCAGGGCTGTTCGTGGCGAACGGCATGGAAGTCACTACAGACATGGGCCACATCCTTGCTTTCGGTCTGACCGGTATCGCCTCGGGCATCCCGCACCTCGCCCGGCTGCGTCAGGCGGCGGATGAGTGCGGAGGCTACCTCGTCGTTGCCCATCCGTTTCGCTACTGGTTCGAGCCGGTGCACTTCACGCGACGCGGCCTCAAGCCCATCGAGATGGTGCCGGAGGTGCTTGCCCGGCAGCCCGTCTTCCAGTACGTCGACGCCATCGAGGTGTACAACGGCGCCAACACGGACAGAGAGAACCTGATCGCGCTCGAAGTCGCAGCGTTGCTTGGCAAGCCCGGCATGGCCGGAAGCGATTGCCACTCCACGCAGGGCATCGGATGCGCCTGCACCGCATTCGAGCGCACCGTCGAATCGCCCGAAGCGATGCTGCAGGAGCTGCACGCTGGTCGCTTCCGCCCGATGAGTAATCGGCCGGGCGAATCCCTCAGGGCGTTCACCGCGCTCCATCCGAGCCAGAAGCCGACATCGTGATGGTGGTCGAGCACCGTGGAACCGAGGCCTGCCATGAATCGTGACACGGCGACTATCGCGGTGATCGGTGGGATCGTCGGGATCGGTCTCGGGGCTGCCCTCTTCTTCCTGGCGTTAGGCGGTGCCGGAGTCACTCGCTCGACAATCAGCATGGGGACGCCGATTAGCATCCCGATGCCGCCGGACGATGGCTCCGTGGGCGTGATCTTCGATTTGCGCAAGACCGGCGGCCATCGCTTCCTCGGCATCACGTTCAAGCCCCCGACCTACGAAGCGCACGTCGCTATGGCCGTGCCCGACCAGTGCCTTGCGACCGATGAGGGCGGGCAGGTCACACTCTCCAGTGAAGGCGAGTGCGCCTCGCTGCCGGCCCACGGTGAGCTTTCCGGGAACGGGTCTCTGCCCTCCGGCAAACCCCTCGCCATAGTGCGCATCGAGGTGTCGAAGTCCTGCTACGAGACACTCGTGGTCGGCGATGACTGGCCGTCCAACCTGCTGGTCTGCGCCCCTGACAAACCTTAGCCTCGTCCGAGAATCTGGAGCTCCATCGGGCGCAGGCTGACCTTGACCGTCGCGGCCGGACCGAGACTCCGGCTGCCGTCGACTTCAGAAATCGAGACGGCGCCGTAGAGCTTGAGCGCTACCGCCTCCGGGGCGGTCGGGTCGGCCTGGTTGCTGTAGAGAACGTCGAAGCGGCTACCGGCGTCGTTCAACGTGGCATCGACGATTACGTCAAGGCTCTCCTCTGCCGACAGTGCTCATGTTGGCCACGACGAGGACCTCCGTCTCGTTGAGGATGCGTGAGAAGGCCAGGACGCCGCCCTTGAAGGTCGAAATCCCGAAATCGTGGCCGTTGCCGGAGACGGGGCGAAAGTACTGACGACCGTAGCGCAGCGCCGGCGTCTCGGCCCGCAGCCGGGCGATTTCGCTGATTTTGGCGTAGAAGGGGTGGTCCTGGGCGAAAGCGTCCGGTTTGCCCCAGAGAGCCTCGCGCACGAAGGTGTCAGACGGGCCGTTGCCGTGCAGGCCCTGCTCCGTGCCGTAGTAGAGACACGGGATGCCCTGAAGCGCGAACAGACATCCCACCGCGAGCGTCAGCTGGTCGTCGTACTTCGTGGGCTCGACGGGGTCCTGGTAGTACATGCGCTGATGCTGGTCGTGGTTGTCCAGGAACGTGACAAAGAAGCGGCCGGCCTCGCCGTGCGAGCTGATCAGATTGCGCTCGACCTGCTTGCGGTGCTCGAACACGTCGACCACATCGGAGGGCGGCTGGGCGCCTTTGACAGCGCCGGGCAACCGGTAGAACAACGGGAAGTCGAGCGCCGCATCGATGCCCACGAGGTCGCCGGCGTCCGACACGACACGGCCGATGAAGTGCGAAATCGTCTCTTCGTTGTCGTACACCTCGCCGAATGTGAAGAAGTTCTTCTTGCCGATGCTCATGGCGAACTCGCGGATCGCATTGCCGAAAACGCGCGCGAAGTCAGGCTCGATGTACTTCAGGGTGTCGATGCGGTAGCCGTCGAGGTCGAACTTCGCAAGGAGGTACTGGTAGGCGCGGATCAAGAGGGCGCGCGCCGGGTACCGGCCCGCCGGCTCCTGGTACTCCGTGACGATCTCCTTGAGCGACTCGAAGTCACCACCCCCTTCGCCGCCCTTGCCCTTACGCCGGAAGAGCTCATTGCGTCGCAGCTCGGCCGGCCAGACGGCGGCGTCGGCCGGAGGCGAGTCGGGCGCCTGCTGCCAGTCGGCCCGCCCGTTGCCATCCACATCTCGCCAGCGAATCGCGTACTCGCTGTCCTGCCAGGGCGCCGACGAGCCGTGGCCCTCGTACTCGAAGACGTCCCCGGCGTGATTGAGCACGATGTCGAGGATGACGTAGATGCCGCGAGCATGCGCCGCGTCCACCAGGGCGCGGAGCTCCCGGTCCGCAATCGAGGGGTCGGCATCTGCACCTGCCGGGTCGGACGTAAAGCGCGGCTCGACACGCAAGAAGTCCTGGAAGCCGTAGCCGTGATAGGTGAAGGGGCTGTACTGGCAGTTCTTGGTGACAGGAGAAAGCCAGATCGCGCCCACGCCCAGCGTCTTCAGGTAATCGAGCTTGTCGACAATGCCGGCGAAGTTGCCACCCTGGAACGTGCCGTGGTCGCCGTCCCATGGCTGCGATGCCGGTGGGCCGTTGCCCCGTGCGAAACGGTCCACCAGGAGGAAATAGATCCAGCAGTCGCGCCAGTCCACCGGCGAGGGGAATGGCGGCGATTCGCCGGCAGCCGGAGATGTCACGCGGGCAGCCGGCCGGATGATCTCGTTAACTTCGTCGGCCCAAACTGAATCTGGCACTGCAGTACCTCGAACGATTCTCCGGGCGCCTCGCGATCTCCGGGGCGCCAGTCTAGTTCAACATCGACGCCTCGCCCACGATTTCGCCTGCATCTGCGTTACACGCGTGTTAATCTCGCTTTGATGGAGTACCTGGAAGAGCTACAAACCCTGGAGCAGCTGCGAGACCCTGTTCTCCTTACCGGCTTCATGATGCGCCGTCGCGCCGGCCGTCTCGGTGCGCGTACGGTCGATTACCTGGTCGAGCAGTGGAAGGCGGAGCCTGTCGCGCGGATCGACATGACGCCCTTCCTCAACCTCTCGGTACACCGTCCCTACGTCCGCCGCCCCAACAACGAGGCGGTGATCGACTGGCCGGAAGCAACGATCTACGTCGCCCGTGAGGCGCCGCTAAAGCGCGACGTCTTCCTTCTCTCCACCTGGGAGCCTGACTTCAAGTGGAAGACCTTCGTCAACGCGCTCGTGAACTACCTCGATGGCATCGGCGTGCGGTCGCTCGTCAGCCTGCGCGGCCGCCCCGGCGAGGTCCCGCACACCCGGCCGGCGCCCGTCTACCTCACGGCAACCGACATCGACCTCGAGCTGCAGTTCGGCGTGCAGTCGACTCGCACCCGCAACGAAGGCCCGAGCAGCATCGCGGGCGCCCTCGCGACGCAGGTGCAGGCGATGCGCTGGCGAACGGCGGAGCTCGCGGTAGTGCAGCCGGACTACTTCCCGCGTATGCCCAATGCGGCGGCCATCCTCGCCCTCGTGCGGCTAATCGATAAGGCCCTGGGCACCGACACAGACATTACGAGTCTGGAAGAGACCTCCGTCGACCAGCGCGAGATGCTCGACCGCGGTGTGTCCGGCGACGACCACTCTCGCTCAGTCATCGAGGAGCGCGAGGCCACGTACGACCTGGGCCTGGAGAAGCTCGACTTCCTGGCGCCGTCCGAATCCCTGGAGCCCCAGGAGCTGCCCTCCGGTGAGGAGATCCTGCGCGAGGTGGAGCGATTGTTCCGCCGCTCTGACTCGGACGAATAGCCTGTCTTTGATGAAGTTCGGCATCACCTTCCCGCAAAACCAGATCGGCTCAGACCCCATCGCCATCCGCGACTTCGCTCAGACCGTGGAGGGCGAGGGTTTCGACTACCTCGCGACCTTCGAGCACATCGCCGGCGCCCACCCCGACCGCTTCGAGGGCATCGACACGGGCTTTGCGACACCTCCCTACCTGCACGAGGACGAATTTCACGAGCCCTTCGCGCTGTTCTCGTACCTCGCCGCCCTTACGACGCGCCTGACGTTCTCGACAAGCATCCTGGTGCTGCCGCAGCGTCAGACCGTGCTCGTCGCCAAGCAGGCCGCCGAGCTGTACATCCTTAGCGGCGGCCGATTCCGCCTGGGTGTCGGCGTCGGTTGGAACCACGCGGAATACGAGTCGCTGGGTCAGGACTTCGCGACTCGCGGACGGCGGCAGGAAGAGCAGATCGAGGTCATGCGCATGCTGTGGACGCAGCCCCTGGTCAGCTTCCAGGGCCGCTGGCACCACCTCGACCGCATCGCCATCGCACCGAGGCCTGCGCAGCCGGTCCCGGTCTGGCTCGGTACCGGCACCACGGAGCGCCTCATGCGCCGCGTCGCCCACCTCGCGGACGGCTGGATGCCGATGCTACCCGTCGCCCGAGGGCCCGAGGTCATCGGCCGGCTGCGGGCCATGCTGGAAGCAGAAGGACGCGACCCGGCGGCGTTCGGGCTGCAGGTCAACATCGAGGTCGAGCGCGGCGAGCCGAAGGACTGGGTTAGCGCCGCCCGGGCATGGCAATCGCTGGGCGCGACACACCTGGGCATTCGCAGCCGGTATCAGGGCATCGCTCCGATGCACGGCCTCCGAAGCGCCGTCGAAGCGCGAAAGCTCATCGAAGCAGAACTGGCGTAACAAGCCCCGGCAAACAACTCCTACCCATGCCTAACGGCCCTTCCCTCCTGGTTTGAGGCCGATTGGCAGGCTGCGGGTGCTCACGATTGTGAGATATGTGCTGTGATGTCCGTGCGACACCGCCGGCCGGGCGATTGGTCGGACTCCGCATCTATGGCACGCGACTACCTTGGAAAGGGAGAGCAAGCATGCGCAAATGGATGTTTCTTCTGGTAATCCTCGTCACGCTACTGCCCGGAACCGCCGCCGCCAAGGGACCGGATAACAAAGATGGCAGCGCAGTCATCCGAATCAACACGGACGGAGTCGTGACCGCTGACGAGACCGTCGACACGCTGGTCGTCATCAGCTCGAACGCGACGATCGACGGCACCGTAACCGGCTCGCTCGTGGTCATCCGCGGCGATGCCACAATCCGGGGCACTGTGGAGGAGAACGTCACCGTCGTCTCCGGCGATATCCACCTCGAGGACGGCGCCGTCGTTCACAACGTGCACTCGGTGCGCGGCGACGTCTATCGCGACCCCGGTGCTACGGTGACCGGCAAGATCAACGAGCGCGACTTCAGGGGCGCCTGGGCTGCCGTGGGTGTCTTCTCAGTGCTGTTCTGGATCGGCATGACGATCGCCTTCATCGTTGCCGGCATCGTCTTCGCGCTCATCGGCGGGCGTCAGCTGACAAGCGCCGCGATTTCCATGACCGGTGACGTAGTAAACAGCATTGTTGGCACGGTGCTGCTGTGGGTCGGCCTGCCCATCCTTGCCGTCATTGCGCTGATTA
Source organism: uncultured Chloroflexia bacterium (assembly GCA_963731765.1). Classification (GTDB taxonomy): domain Bacteria; phylum Chloroflexota; class Dehalococcoidia; order DSTF01; family WHTK01; genus WHTK01. Next base: position 162,113 of record CAVSWS010000020.1, on the reverse strand, counting down.
CGGTGATTGGCATCCCGTTGGGCGTCGGCATCCTGATCTTCGTGCTGCCGGCGCTGGGTTTCCTGGGCTACCTGGTCGCGGCGACGCGCATCGGGACATTGATCACGGGTAAGTTGGACCGCGGCGATAGCACCCATCCCATCCTGGCGGTGCTGCTCGGCGTTCTGGTGCTTCAGGTGGTGCTGATCATCCCGGCCGCGGGCGCCATTATCGTGCTCCTGGCCTCGGTCTGGGGCGCGGGAGCGCTGGCATTCACTGCTTATCGAGGCGCCGGTGGGCGTGGCTTCGCGACGGACAATCCTCCACCGCCTCAAGCCACCACGTAAGAGTTCGAAGAAGTTGGGGTTGCCCGGCATCGGCGGCCGAGAAGCCGTCGATGCCGGGCATTTGAAAACCGACTAGGCCAGAGGCGCCTTGGTCGGGTCGATCCACATTCCGTAGTGTTCCCAGGTCTCGTCCGTGCCGCCCTGCCAGGTGTTGAAGTTCTGGACGGCCGGCCAGGCAACCCAGAATTCCTGGGCTGTACCGGGCGTGATCATGGAGTACATCGCCTTGCCCAGGTAACGCTGAGCGTCCAGCAACAGGCTCTTCTGGGTCGCGAGGTCCTGAGACGTCTGAGCCTTCCGGAGCATGTCGATCAGCGCCGGATCACCGGACTTGTCGCCCTTGCCGTTGATGTCGTAACCGTTGAAGGTCACACCGGAGGCCGGCAGGTGCTGTGCCGCCAGCGACGAGATGGCGTGGATGTGCGTCGGCGTCGCGCCGGTGACGGAGTGAATGCCGATGCCCTCGTACTCCCCGGAAGCATCCCGGTCGTGCGGGATGTATTCCTGGGTGTAGTCGGTCATCCCGTTTTCCTTCACCGTCAGACCGAGGTCCTGCAGGAACCCGATGATCGGCTGTGTGTCGGCGCTGAGGCTGTACTGAGCCGCGTTGGGGTAACGCACCTCCACCTCGAAGCCGTTCGGGTAGCCCGCGGCGGACAGGAGCTTCTTCGCCTCGTCCAGGTTGTACTGGAAGTACTTGGCGTTATCACCGAAGTCCGAGCCCTGCGGGTCGAGGAACCAGCCGCCGGCGTCGTACGCGTCCTCGTAGTTCAGGTGGGAGTTCCACTTCGTGCCCAGGGGCAGGCCGGCTGCCTCGAACTTGTCGACGTTGAACTTGGACCGAATGTAGAGGTCGCGGTCCCAGGACATCGAAACGGCCTGGCGCACACGCTCATCCTGGAACTTGCTCTCACCCACCGGCAGGTGGCCGAAGGTCACGGCATTGCCGGCTGTCGTGCTGTAAGGCGCGACGTAGAGCTGCACACGCGGCTCCGACTTGATGACACTCAGGGTGTCTTCAGCGTTCAGCGTCGTGCGAGTGTTGACCGAGTAGTAGATGTTGCCGGCCTGAAGCTGCGAGACGCGGCTGGTGTAGTCCGGCACAATCGGCATCTCGATCGTGTCGAACATGGCGGCCTTGTCGTCCCAGTAATCCGGGTTCCGCTCCAGAACGAACTTAATCGAAGGCGTGTGCTCCTTCAGCTGGAAGGGACCCGTGCCGACGATGTCGGTTTTGAGGTCCAGGCCGCCACCATCGGCCTCCTTCGGGTACATAGCGATTTGACCCGTGAAGCTGCCGAATGCCGCAAACCAGTTCGGCACGTACACGATGGGGTCCTTGAGCTTGAGGACTACCGTGCTGGCATCCGTTGCTTCCGCGCTGAGCACCGGCGCACCGGGCGACTTGTCGTTGAAGACCAGCGAGGCAAGCGGCCCGAACTCCTTGTAGTGGTCGAAGCTGAACTTGACATCGTCGACGTCAAATGTTCGTCCGTTGACAGGCGGCAGGTTGTGAAACTTCACACCCTGGCGCAGCTTGAACGTAACGGTCAGGCCATCCGGCGAGACCTCGTATGATTCGGCCAGCTGTCCCTGGAGCTCACCTGTCGGTGCGGTGAGGTGACCCGGCTTGGTAACAAGCAACGTGCTGTAGGTGAACGGCGCGATGCGGTTGTAGTCCGCCTGGGGGTTGACCATGTCCAGACTGCGAGGTTCGGCCTGGGCGTAGTCCTTCAGGGTACCGCCACGCTTCGCCTGTGCCGTCGTGTCTGTGACCTTCGTGACCAGTCCGGAGCTGCCGGTACCGCCGGTACCGCCAGTACCTACCGGTGCTGCCCGTGCCGCCCGTTGATCCACCCGTACTGCTGGAGTCGTCGTCGCCTCCACAGGCTGCCAGGAGCGCCGCTGACAGCCCCAGTCCTCCAGTTGCAGCCAGCGCACGCCTGCGGCTGATGCGCTGAGTCACAACTTTCGACCAGTAAGTTTTTTCCACAATTCCTCCCCTGTGATCTCGGTCCTGAAATCCAGTACTTGATTCGGAGTTTCGTATTTAAGTACTGAAACATTAATGATTCTACAGACCGTTCTGCTTAGAGTCGACACGCGCGGATGCACCGGCACTCGCCTGACGTTTGCGCGACAGGTAGTATCTACGTGCGGGACATTGGTGGGCTTACGAGGAGGCCGGCTTGGGAACTACACGCGAGATCGCCGAGTTCGTCACGAAGACGACGTATGAGGCGCTGCCACCCAGCGTCGTCCACGCGGCGAAACGCGACATCATCAACGTCCTGGGCGTTTCGATCTACTCCGCCCGCGATGCGTCCCTGCGCATCCTGACCGATATGTTCGACGCGGAGGGTGGTCATGCTCGCGCCAGCATCTGGGGGGCAGGCCGCAAGACCACGCTCGCCAACGCAGCGCTCGCGAACGGCTACCTGGCCCACCTCGAGGACTACGACGACACGCACTTCCCCACCGTGGTCCATCCCACTGCGCCGACTCTGCCGGCCGCATTCGCCATCGGTGAAGAGGCCGGCAAGAGCGGCCGCGACCTCCTGACGGCCGTCGCGCTCGGCATCGAGGTCTGCTGCCGCATCTGCAACGCCGTCTACCCCTGGCACTACGACATGGGTTGGCACATCACCGGCACGATGGGTGTATTCGGTGGCGCGACAGCAGCCGGCCACATCGCGGGCCTCGACACAGACCAGCTCGTAGCTGCCCTGGGCGCCGCGGGCACGCAGGCCGCCGGCGTCCGCGAAGCCTTCGGAACGATGACGAAGCCCATGCACGCGGGGCGCGCTGCGCAGGCCGGTGTCGTCTCGACCCTGCTGGCACGCGGCGGCTTCACGGCGGCTACCACGATCCTCGAGGGCCGTCGGGGCGTCGCCGAGGTGATGTCGACCGATCGAGACCTCTCGCGCGCCACGGACGGCCTGGGCCAGCACTGGGAGATCTTCCAGAACGGACTCAAGCCCTACTCCTGCGGTGTCGTAAGCCACCCGGCGATCGATGCGGCCATCGCCATCAAGGCGCGTCCCGGCTTCGATCCGGACGCCGTTGAGAAGATCGACGCTTACGTGCACCCGCTGGTACCGGAGCTGATGGGGCGTATGGAGCCTGACGTGGGCCTCGCCGGCAAGTTCAGCTGCGCCCACTGCATCTCCGTCGGCCTCGTGGACGGCGCGGCTTACCCGGCGCAGTTCGCCGACGCCAAGGTGAAGGACGAGCGTCTGACCGCGCTACGTCGCAAGGTCGAATACACCATCGACAGCTCCATGGGCGAGGATGCCGTGAAGCTGGTGCTGACGATGAAGGACGGCAGCAAGCTCGAGCAGGCCGTCGAGCACGCTACGGGCTCGCCCGAGAATCCTATGACGGACGAGTTCCTGGCGCAGAAGTTCATGACACTGGCCTCTGAGACCCTGAGCGAAAAGGACGCCGCTGCAGTATTGGACCAGCTCTGGCACCTCGATGAAGCAAAGACGATTGCGGGGCTGGTACCCTGAGCAGAGCGCCTTTGCTGATACGTTTTCTGCCCCTGCTGCTTATCGTCCTCTCGCTCAACTGCCTTGTCGGCGCGAGCGGTCAGGAGGAAGCCCCCCAGAGCACAGGTAACAGCGGCTTCTCCAGCAACGCCGAGGCCTCCAGCAGTTCCCTGGTGCTCATCGCAACCGTGACGCCCATTTCGCAGCCACAGGCCGAGACGCGCCTCGCCGCCCTCGCATCCCCGACGCCGACGACGACCCCGGCAGCCAGTCCGACATTCACGGCGACGGCTACGTCAACAGGAGTGCTGACGACACTGCAGGCGCTGGACACCGATACGCCCGAACCAACCGAAACGGCTACTACGACGCCGCAGCCGACGGGCACGCCGAATCCTACCGATACGGCTACAGGTACGCCCACGGCAACCAGGACCGCCACGCCGTCTCCCACGTCCACAAAGACGCCAGTACCGTCGCTGACGCCCACCGCCACGCAGCGCGCATCAAACACAGCGCCCTACAGCGGCATGGACGCCGTCGAATCGGCGATCTTCCAGGCCCACAACCAGATTCGAAGCGATCACGGCCTGCCGATGTTCGCGGTCAGCGCCAAGCTGATGACAATCGCCCGAGAGCGCGCCGAGACCATGGCAGCGTCGGGCAACTTCAGCCACTACAACCCGGACGGCACCAACGTCTTCGACATGATGAACGCCATCGGCTACAGCTACGTCACCGGCTCGGAGAACATCCACTACAACTACGGTTATCCGCCGCAACAGTCGTGGCAGGTGGCAATGGACGCCTGGCTCAATAGCCCGCCACACTACGCATCCATGGTCAACCCGGCCCTCGGTCACATCGGCATCGGCGTCGCCACAGCCTCCGACGGTTACGTCTACTACTCCATCGTCTTCAGCGACTAAACGGACGGGCGCCTGTTGATCTACGAGCTGCGCATCTACGACGTGATCCCAGGCAAGCTCCAGGCCCTCAACGACCGCTTCGCCGACACGACGGTGCACGTCTTCGAGCGCCACGGCATCAAAGTCGTCGGCTTCTGGACCGACGTCATCGGCATCAGCAACCGCATCACCTACATGGTTGCTTTCGACGACATGGACGCCCGCGAACGCATCTGGCGCGAAACACTCAGCGACCCTGAGCTGGTGCAGGCCTTCGCGCAGTCGGAGAAAGACGGTCCGTTGATCGCGCGCATGACCAATACGATCATGCGCCCGACGTCATATTCGCCGCTCCAGTAGCACTCGACACAGTCAGAGCAGTATCGCTGGACGATTAATCGTAAGAGCGATGCAACTAACGTGGGGCCGGCGGTAGACTATCGCACGGAGGTGCCACCCATGTCCGAAGTCGAACGCCGTCCCGGCCTGCGAGAAGTCATCGCCGGTGAGACCCAGATCTGCAAGCTGGACGAACAGATCTCTCGGGTATTCATCTACGGCTACTCCCTGGAAGAGCTCGTCGAGCACCACAGCTACGAGGAGACTGCCTACCTCACCCTGTTCGGCGAGATGCCGGGCGCCGGCCAGGCCGTTTTCGGCCCGCCGGACGAGGCGCTTCTGCGCGGCGTCTGGACCTCGCTGGGCACGGAGCCTCGCAACGCCCACCCCATGGGCCTCCTGCGCACGGCGATGTCCAGCCTGGGCAATCGCCTCGACGCCGATGCACCTCACCCTCAGGTTTACGAGGCCGAGCGCGACGCCTCGCTGGCCCTGACGCCGAACATCGGTTACCTCGTCGGCCAGGTGCATCGCCACGTCGAAGGCATGGACTGGCTCGCACCGAAGGCCGGTCAGACCTACGCCGAAAACATCCTCACGCTCTTCCGCGGCGAGAAGCCGGACGAGTTCGAGGCGGCATGCATGAACATGGCGCTCATCCTCTACACGGAGCACGAGTTCAACGCCGGCAGCTTCGGCGTCCGCGTCGCCGCCAGCGCCCACAGCGACCTCTACTCCAGCGTCATCGCCGGGGAATGCATCCTCCGCGGCCCTCGACACGGCTGCGCCAACGAAGAGGTCATGAAGCTGCTCATGGATCAGGGCGGCAACCCGGACAAGGTCAAGGATTACGCCGATAACTTCTTCGCCCAGTCCGGCGCTCGTATGCCAGGCTTCGGTCACGCCGTCTATAACCTGCCCCACTCCTACGACCCACGTGTCCAGATCCTCCGCCCCTGGGTGAAGGAGCTCTCGCGGCGCAAGAATGACATGCGCTGGTACGACACACTGGTGGCTCTGGAGGAGTACATGGCAGAGCGCATGAAGCCTCGCGTCGAGCGTGGCGCACCGAACGCCCCGGCGAACATGGACCTGTGGACCGCCCCGCTGTACTACCTGCTGGGCATCCCGATTCCGATGTACACGCCCCTCTTCGCCGCCTCCCGCATCGCCGGCTGGGCAGCGCACTACCTCGAGACGCGCTACGTTAACGCCGAGCCGATCCTCCGCCCTCGCGGCGAATACACCGGCCCGCAGCCCCGTGAGTTTATGCACTCGCCGACGTACGGGGCACCTGCAGGCGCATAATCGTCAGCTCTCAGTTGTCAGCCGGTACCGGAGCACACCAAACTAATTGCGGAAGGCTGACGACTGAAGAACCATCCGGAGGTTTGCCGTGACGTCGACTATTGCGAGGCCATCCGCAGGCACCCAGCTCCGAGTTGCTCTGGAGAACGGCCTTGTCTCCGCCGCCGGGGCGTTCGTGCCTTTCGTGGCGCGACTGGTCGAAGAGGCCGGCTTCGAGGCCGTGTACGTCTCAGGCGCGGCGCTCTCGAACTCGTTGGCGCGGCCTGACGAGGGCGTGCTGCCACGCTCCCGCGTGCTCGACTTCACCCGCGAGATCGTCGAGGTCGTGAGCATCCCGGTCATCGTCGACGTCGACACGGGCTTCGGTGGCCCCAAGGGCACGGCGGAGACGGTGCGCCTGTTCGAGGAGATCGGCGCGGCGGCGGTGCAGATCGAGGACCAGGACCCGCGCTGGAAGCGATGCGGCCACCTCGAAGGCAAGCACCTGATCTCGTGCGAGCGCATGGTCGAGAAGCTCGAAGCCGCCGTGGACGCCCGGCGCGACCCCGGCTTCGTGATCATCGCGCGCACCGACGCGGTCGCCGTCGAGGGCTACGATGCCGCCGTCGAGCGCGCCCGGGCTTACGAAGCCGCCGGCGCCGACGTGCTCTTCCCCGAAGCCCTCACCTCGCGAGAGATGTTCCAGTCGTTCCGAGAGACAGTATCGGTGCCCCTGCTCGCGAATATGACGGAGTTCGGCAAGAGCCCCTGGATCACGGACGAGGACTTCGTATCGCTGGGCTATCGACTCGTCCTCCACCCGGTGACGACCTTCCGATTCGCCGCTAAGCAGATCCGGGACGCCCTGCAGGAGATGCGCGCCGCCGGCAACCAGCAGCCCCTCGTCGAAGCCGGCAAGCTCATGAACCGCGCGGAGATCGACAGCTACCTGATCCCGAACCCGGACTAGTCTTCGCACCCAATGACCACCTTTGTAGTGCGCGATGCACGTCCCGAAGACGTTTACGTCATTACCGACCTGCACAACGCGCTCATCCCCACCACGACTATTACGTGGACAGAGGACCTCGAAACCTACGAGCACCGTGCTGAATGGTTCGTACGGCAACAGCGCGAAGGCTGGCCCGTGCTGGTCGCCGATGACGCGGGCACGGTCGTGGGCTTCACAACCTATGAGCCGTTTCGGGGTGAAGGTAAGTGGCCCGGCTACCGGAGTACGGCCGAGCTAAGCATCCACGTACGGGAGTCGCACTGGGGTCGCGGCGTCGGCCGGGCTCTTGTCGAGGTGCTGGTTGAGCGCGCACGAAGCGCAGGCATCCACGTGCTGATTGGCGCGATCGATGCTGAAAACGAGCCCTCGCTCCGGTTCCACGAGCGTCTCGGCTTCATAGAAGTCGCTCGGATGCCGCAGACCGGTCAGAAGCTCGGACGCTGGCTGGACCTCGTGCTCATGCAGCGTATCCTCGACTCTCGCCCCGCACCGTGATTGAGGTCGTCGTCTTCGATTTCGGTGGGGTCGTCGCGCACTTCCATCCAGAGCGACGCCTTTCCGCCCTCGCAACGTTGACTGGGCTTCCCGAGGCGAGTATCCAGGGGCGCATCTTTGATTCCGGTCTCGACGAGCAGGCTGAGCTCGGCAACTACACGACTGAAGCTTTCTTCGATGCTATCCAGACAGACTCTCAACTACCACGGTCCGCTCACACAGCTCATCGATGCGTGGGCACTCGCCTTCGAGCCGGATCCCGACATACTTGCCCAGGCAGCGTCCCTGTCAGTGCAACGAGCGCTCTTCACCAACAACGGACCGATGCTCGACGCGTGCCTGAGCCGACCCTTGCAGGCCGTGAAGGCAGCCTTCGACACGGTGATCTGCTCCTGGTACATAGGCGCTCGCAAGCCGGACGCATCTGCCTTCCAACATGCAGCCCAGCACCTTGGCATGCCTCCGTCCAGTCTTCTCCTGCTCGACGACAGTGTCGCGAACATCGAAGCCGCCATCCGTCAGGGCTGGCATGGAGAACAGGTCCGAAACGGGAATGACGTTCGAGCGGCGCTCGCGCACTACGATCTTGTCGTCTCTGAGGAGAACTGACAAAGATGCCACTCTCCTTGCAGGCTCAGGTTAAGATTCGGCGGGCTCAACTAACCGGACGGGCTGAACGTCAGCGACGAAGGAGACTGATATGCCGAAAGCGAACATCAACGGGCTGGAGATTGCCTACGAGGTCTCGGGCTCCGGGACGCCCATCGTATGGCTGCAGGGTGCTCGTTCGCCGCGACACCTCATGCGTCCCATCGCGGAGCCGCTCTCGAGCCAGTACCGCTGCCTGATCTACGACCGGCGCAACTGCGGCGAATCGGACATCCTTATCGCCGGTGACAAGTCGGAGCAGGAAATCTGGGTCGATGAGCTCGCGGCGCTGCTGCGACACCTCGACATGGCGCCGGCCTACCTGGGAGGCTGGTCGGCAGGCTGCCGGGTCGCCCTGCTGACGGCGATTCGTTACCCCGAGCTCGTGCGCGGCCTGACCCTGGGTTGGGTGACGGGAGGCCAGGAGGCGGCTCAGCGACTGGCGTACGAGTACTACGGCCAGTTCATCGAGGCGGCCGAGCAGGGCGGCATGGAAGCCGTGACGAAGAAGCCCTTCTTCGCCGAACGCATCAAAGCAAACCCCGGCAACGAGCAGCGCCTGCTCTCCATGGACCCAGCTCAGTTCATCGACACGATGCGCGGGTGGGAGCGCTACTTCAGCGAGGCGGGCGACCTGCCGGTTATCGGTGCGACGGAAGCTGAGCTGGCTGCCGTACAGGCGCCGACCTGCATCGTCGCCGGAGACGACGCCGTGCACCCGACGAAGGCCGCGCAGGACCTGCACCGTATCCTCCCGAATAGCGAATACCACGACCCGCCGATCCCGCGCGCCGAGTTCGATGCCTTCCCGTCGCTGGAGGAGCGAGACCGCGTGCGCGCCGAACGCACGCTGGACACGTTCCGAGCTTTCCTGGCAAAGCAAGAGAAGTAGCTAACGAGGGCGCGAAGCATTTCGTATCGCATGTGACGGCTTCGGCATAGACGAGGCCTGCACAGGTGATAGAATCCGCACAGAAGACCTCACGTTTACGTCAATGCATTATCAGGAGGCTAGAGATGCTCAGCGATTCCGACAACGAGCTGCTTTGTCGCGTCGGCCCCGGTACGCCGATGGGCAAGGTATTCCGGGAATACTGGATCCCGGCCGTGCGCAGCGACGAACTGCCCGGTCCTGACTGCGCGCCCATGCGCGTCAAGCTGCTCGGCGAGGAGCTGATCGGTTACCGCACGACTTCGGGTGCCGTCGGGCTCATGCAGAACGCCTGCCCTCACCGCGGCGCCAGCATGTTCTTCGGTCGCAACGAAGAGGAAGGCCTGCGCTGCGTCTACCACGGCTGGAAGTTCGACGTCACCGGCGCCTGTGTCGACATGCCTTCCGAGCCGGCCGAGAGCAACTTCCGCAACAAGGTACACGCGAAGGCGTATCCCACGCACGAGCGCGGCGGCATCGTCTGGACCTACATGGGCCCACGCGAGGTACCGCCACCGCTTCCGGACATGGAAGCCAACATCATGACGACGGACCCGGAGAGCATCTCCATCTTGCAGCGCCGCTGCAACTGGATGCAGGGCCTCGAGGGTGAACTCGACACCGTCCACGCCGCCTTCCTCCACTTCGGCGCCACCGATTACAAGACGACGCCGGAGAAGAGCTTCGACTGGTACCACTACCGCGAGCGCGCCAACGCCCACTTCACCGCCAAAGACACGGACTTCGGTACCGCGTACGGCGCCTGGCGGCCGGCGGAGGAAGACACCTACTACTGGCGCATCGGCTACGCGTTCTTCCCCTTCTACGCCATGCAGGCCGCCGGCCCGATGGGTCCGGACGTGAAGATGAACGCCTACGTGCCCATGGACGACGAGCACACTTTGCAGTGGGAGGTCTTCTACCGCACGGACGGCGAGCCGCGTCCCCAGCGCAAGATGCCGATTAACCGCGGCACCGAGCCTGAAGAGAGCAGCCGCGGCGGCAAGTACATGCCCCAGGGCACCGGCTGGTACGACCGCTGGGTGCTGGAGCAGAGCCTGGAGAACGACTACTTCGTCGACCGCGAGGCCCAGAAGAACTGGGAGTCGTTCTCAGGCATCCCTGGCGTGCGTCAGCAGGACATGGCTGTCACCGAGACCATGGGCCCGATCTATGACCGGTCACATGAGCACCTCGGCACATCCGACTCGATGATCATCCGGACCCGCAGGCGCTGGCTCGCCGTCGCGAGAGCGTTCTCCGAGCAAGGCGTCCTGCCCCCGAACGTCGACAACCCGAAGGCCTACCGCCTGCGCTCCGGTGAGGTGATCATGCCTCGCAGCGCCGATTGGTGGGACGGCAGCCAGCCACTGCGGGAGAAGTCGCTGGCCAACCCGCCGGAGGCCGCGAAGGCGCAGGTCCCCGGCAGCTAGCACGCCACAAGGCAGCGTTTCGGAAGGGGCGTCCTCGTAGAGGGCGCCCCTTCTTGTTGCTTAGGGGACTGGCCTCCTCGTGATAAGCAAGGCCAGCCCGACCGCTGTGTGTCCTCGTTGCGAGCCCTCGCGGCAGCGAGGCGAAGCAACCTCGGTGCTCCAGCAGCGTCACGTCACCGGAATGGGTATTCACTGAGCTAGAAGCGGCTAACGAAATTACGGTGAACGGCTGCGCACCAACAAGCTCAACAAGCAGAAGAAGCCGTACGAGCTAGGTGCAGAAGCGGGTCGAGCACCCGTTCAGCTCGGTCCAGCTCCCGAGGGACGTCCCCGGGGTGGAAGCGAATCGCCCAGTCCGTGAAGCGGAGCACCATGTGCGCCGCGTACGCCCTCAGCGAACGCGGCTCAACTAGCGGTTCGATCCGGTCCCAAATCTGCTGGCCATGACCGTCGAGGTCGAACGCGAATTCCACCAGGTCGAAGCGGTGATCGCCCGCGCAGGCACCTTCCCAGTCGACGATCCCGGTGAGCGTGCCGTCATCAAGAGCCAGCACATTGTCGGTGTGCAGGTCTAAGTGGACGAGCCCGCTCGTGGGGAACCATGACGGATTGGCGGCGGCACCGACCGATTCGACGACCTCCAAGATGCGTCGAGCGCGATCCGAATGCGTCCAGAGCGAGTCATGCTGCGCGTAGCCGTCTATGCCAACCGTAAGCGTATGGATCAAGAACTCGCCCCATGGTTGGAGCGTTGGTGTAGGTTGTGGACCGCCGATGCCGGCCTGGGCACTGACACACTCGATCACCCGGTCGACAAGCTGGGGCGGCCAGGTGGGAAACGATCGTCCAGGTAGTACCTGCTGCGCTGAGAGTGTCCACCCGTCGACGGCGTGCACGAACACGTACTCAGGCACGGGCACACCTCGGGATCGCAGCACGTCGAGCGCGGGTAGGAGCACTGCGTAGCGGTCGTTCATGCCCTCGCTATCGAACCACTTCAGGACGACACGAGTACCATCGGCAGCAATCGCGAACCACGCGGCGCCTGACTCACCCCCGGCGGGACCCTCAAGCTGAAAGCCGAAGTCGCGGACGTGCTCTTCCTTCATTCCAGGAATTGAGTATAGAAGGCACGCACTGCCTGCCTCAAAGCCCACGGGGACGAGCAACGGACTTGGAGCTCGTTGCACCATGCCGGTCGTCGAAAGAACATCAGAGCAGATGCTTCCCGGCAAACTCGGGCTCCTACACCGTCTCTGCATCTTTGCCCTTTGCCCGCAAAGTATGATTCCCGGCAGGGGGAAAGGCTTGACCACCGAAGATGATGTCCTGCACGCGAACGAGCGCTTCTACCAGGCCTTCAACCTCAAGGACGCTGGGCTAATGGACGACGCGTGGGCGCGCGAGCACGCCGTGTCATGCGTGCATCCCGGCTGGAACGTGCTCGAAGGGCGGGCCAACGTCCTCGAGAGCTGGCATAACATCCTCGCCAACCCGAATCAGCCCCGCATCGTGAGCGGTGGCGCGACTGTGACGCTATTCGGCGATCTGGCGCTGGTGATCTGCCGAGAGCTCGTCGCCGGATCGCCGCTCGTCGCCACAAACGTTTTTGTGCGGGAGGATGGCGCCTGGCGATTGCTACACCACCAGTCGAGTCCCGTATATCAGCAGTAGCGGCCGGCGAGCCGCAGGAGGGTAAGTCCATGATCGAAGGCTTCAGCCACATCTATCTGCCCGTGCGCGACGTCGACGAGTCGATCGACTTCTACACGAAGCATTTCGGTTTCTACCTGCACCGCAAGTACAGCACCAATGGCAACGTGTCTGCCTACGTCGGCCTGAACGGCGTGCTGCTAGAACTCACCCACTCCGGCAACACGCCCGCAGCCGATGGCCGCAATGAGCTGCGCATCGGCCTCGTCGTCGACAACCTCGACGCCACGCTGGAGAGTCTGAAGAGCGCCGGCGTCGAGTTGCGACGCGAGCCGTTTCAGGCAGCAACCTTTTGGGGTCGCCAGGCGGTGGTGGTCGACCCGTCCGGCTACGGCATCTCGCTGCGTGAGTACCGCGCGCCGGACAGCGCCACCTTCAAGGACTGGGAGCCCGAGAAGGAGGGCGTGGTCCGCCTCGCCTGACTGGCGCGCCGCCCGCTGCTAGGTCGCGTGATGCACGTGGAAGCCCATGTGCTCGACGCCCTCCGGGGTGCCCTCCAACTCGTCACGCGTGAGCGAGAGACGCACGTCCTCGTCGATGCCCGCCACGACGTCAACGCCGAGCCAGGCGTCGGGCGCCATGGGCTTGTCGATCTTGAAGCAGTCACCGCCCTGAGCTGACACATGCCCGACAAGATGTCCGTCCGAGGTGACTACCGGCCTGCCGAGGTCCGGCAACTTCGTGTTCGTATTCATGATCACCTTCTTCCTTGACGTTAGAGCCTTGCGGCTTTCAGCTGCGCCATGCCCGCAGGCCATCGCCATTTCAAACCGCATCCAGATTCGATAGATCTGCAAGCTATTCCAAAGGCTGATGAGCCAGCGAAGGGGCGGCATTTGAGACTATGTCAAGAAGCAAGGGAGGTTGAAATGAGTCCAGAACCTCAGGACATGACCGGGCTTGAGCTGCACGATGTTGACGACGCCAAGGTGGGAGACGTCGTCGACTTCTTTGTCGACCAGAACACGAAAGAGCCGGAATGGCTCGTGGTGGAGGCCGGCGCGATCACCCAGAAGTCGGTGCTTGTGCCCCTCGAAGGCATCACGCGCAATCGCAGCGTGCTGAAGACGCCCTACCCGAAAGAGATGATCATGACGGCGCCAACGGTGCGTGGCGCTGCGATCGACAAAGACACGGAACAAGCACTGTACGGCTACTACCACGTGCGCCGGGAGCTACCGGGTCGCACCACTGGCGAGGCGGCCTACGACCAGGACCGCAGCTCTACCGGCGACTACCGTCTGCGCAGCTGGAAGTCATCCGCCGCCTGAAACCCGGGCGCCGCAGTCGCCAACAAGAAAGGCGGACCGAATGGTCCGCCTTTCAACTAAGCCTGTCGTTGTCTGACTAAGCAGCCGTGACGAGCTCCCGTTCCGGTTCGGCTTCCATGGCTGCCTGGATCTCAGCTACGGCAACAGTGCCGAAGCGCCGGCCGCACTGGAGGCAGGCGAAGTCCTCTTCATATTCGTCCGGGAACAAGTCGCCGTGGCAGCGGGGGCAGGCCCGGAGAACGATCTTTGCAGCACGTCGAGTCTTTTTCATTTGGGGCATCCTCCCTTCGGTACGCTGCTGACCATGGCCATATTTTACATGGACCAGCCATCATGTCAATGACTTTGACAAAGACTTTATAAAGTCTCTCCATGTGAGCACACGCAAGCTAGATCGCTTTCACGACCTCCTGCGTCTCCGCATCGAGGTCCTCTCGGAACTCCTCCGTTATGTAGACATCATCGACGTCCAGGTCGCCTGCGTAGTCCCGTATTGTTTCGCCCGGATCGTCGCTGAACATCGCCTCCACGCGAGCCTTGTAACCCAGCTCATGCAGGCGCGCGATTTCAGGATTCAGCGCATCGCAGAGCTCCTGGCCTCGAGTCTCCATCAGCTCCTCACGGCCAATGAATACAGGCTGGTCGTCCGCCGCTCTTGGTGCGGAGGAAACGCCGCCGGTGGTCGCAAGCGGGTCGGTCACTGTCGCCGGTGGCTTCATGCCTACGAGCTCCGCTTCCGGCACCTCAGAAATGATCAGCAGGACGATCTCGTCGCCCTCCGATGCGAAATCCGCCACTCGGCCGATCGCCCGGCGACCGTCCTCCAGGTCTTTCACCGGAATGAGGTACTGCTTGCTCATGTCTACCTCCTCGCACTCGAGGGACTGACCTCGAATCACCTACACGGTAAGAGCAGCACCCTTGTCAGGAGCTAATCGAGGTGGCAAAGCAAATTTCGGAGCCATCGCAGCGGCGCCGGTGTCGAGGGCCATCCGAGGGGGCCATTCGGCCCTATTTTGCCGGGACGTCTCCCTTACGTACCTCTAATCTTGTAACCTGAGCTGCATGCTCCTTGCATGGCGAATTTGCGTACCGGATGTAACTGATCTCGATGGATCGAGCCTTGAAGAACCACCCCCGTGACGTGGCTCCCGAGAGCTCGGCAACACCCGCTGCGCTTCCGCTGAACCAGTTACCCATCCCTCCCACGCGTCTCCTGGAAGAATCCCCGAATAGCTGGCTGCTCGCCGACAGCCAGGGACTCCTTGTGTTCTGCAACCAGCGGACGTTCGACCTATTCGGCTACAGCCGCGAGGAGCTGCTGGGCCAACCGGTTGAAATCCTGGTACCGGAAAGCCTCCGAAAGCTCCACCTGCAGCACCGCAACGGGTTCCTCAGGCACCCGAGCCTTCGCCCCATGGGCCTGGGCATGGAGTTGAGGGGCCGTCGCAAGGATGGCTCAGTGTTTCCCGTCGAGATCAGCCTTAGCCCCATGCAAACGGGGGACGACATGTATGTCACCGCCATCGTGCGCGACATCACGGAGTCCGTACGGCTGGAGGAGGAGCGCAACGCACTGCGTCTCGAGCTGGAGATGGAACGCGAACGGGACCGCATCGGCATGGACCTGCACGACGGCATCATGCAAGAGATTTACGCCGCGGGACTCACGTTGGAGCTCGCTGCAGGCGACGTACGGGGGCGCCCCGACGACGCCGAAGCCGAAATCGAGCGTAGCATCGAGCAGCTTCACGCCGTCATCCGAAACATCCGTAGCTACATCTTCGACCTGCGACCGCGCCAGTTCACCGGCTCGCTGAGCAGCGCCCTCCTGGAGCTGGTGCGCGAGTTTCGTCAGAACACCCAGATCGAGGTGAATGAGGACGTGCCCGAGCTCGAATGTCGAGTTAGCAACGATGGCGCGACGGCCGCCTACCACATCGTGCATGAGGCTCTCAGCAACGTCCGCAAGCACGCGCACGCATCGCGCGTCTCACTCTCGGTTACGCAGTCAAGCGAACACGTGGTGATCGAGGTGCAAGACAACGGACGAGGCTTCGATATCGCGGCGGACATACCGCAGATACATCGCGGACTGCGCAACATCGACGTGCGCGCACGCAATGCGGGATGCGCGCTACAGATTCAGAGCGAACCGGGAAAGGGCACCAGCATCCTCATCGAGGTACCCATCGAGTCCTGAGGCGCTAGCCTGCGGAACTCAGGGGCGCGTGCGGCGAGCGATGTAAGCGGCGGCTTCGGAGCGTCGCTTCAGGTTTAGCTTGCTGAGGATGCTGGAGACGTAGTTCTTTACAGTCTTGTCGCTCAGGAACACGTCCGCCGCGATCTCCCGGTTCGTCTTGCCTTCAGCAATGAGCAGGAGGATCTTCTGCTCGTTTTCCGTCAGCTTGGCTTCGTCCTTGCGCGCTTCGTTGTTGCCGCGCACTTGCTCCAGGACACGCTTCGTCACCTGAGGATCCAGGAGCGACTCACCGCGAGCGACGGCAAAGATCGCGTCGACCAGCTGCTGGCCGCGCGTCTGCTTCAGCAGGTACGCGGACGCACCGGCCATGATGGAAGCAATGATCGCCTCGTCGTCGGCGTAGGAAGTCAGCATGATCATGCGGGTGTCTGGCAGGGTAGCCCTGATCTCCCGGCAAGCCTCCACGCCGCTGCCGTCGGGCAGGCGGACGTCCATGATCACCACGGCAGGCTTCTCCTGCAGGGCGCGCTCCACAGCCTGGGCCACGGTGCCGGCTTCTGCAACGACGGTCATGCCTTCCCGGCGATCCAGCAGTGAGCGCAAGCCTTCCCGCACCACCTCGTGGTCGTCGACAATCATTACGCGCAGGTCTTCAGTCGTCATGCTTCGTCCTAGCATTGGTGGGCAGCATCGCTGCAGTGCAGATTGCCCCGCTCCCGAATACGCCCAATTATATCGTGCAGGCCCTGGATGGATGCATCGAGCTTCCGGCGCACTTCAGGATCGTCTGCGCTGGCGAGGCACTCCTCGAGCTGCAAGCCGATTCCGAAAATGCTCTGCCCCACCGAATCGAACAACTCGTCGCAGGGAGGGGTGTGTGCTGTAGTAATCACGGATGGCCTCCTATCCGTGGTGATTACTTGTAGTATCGAATCGACATCAGGAGGGGCAAAGGGCTATTTGGCCCCTGTTCTCGCGGGCTATCCGCCGATATCGATGATGCGCCCGCGGGGCCGTCTCACCCCAGCGAAGCTGCGGTCCACCTTAAGCAGCGCCGCATACTTGCTGGCAGCGTCCATGTAGGCTTGCTCGCCGGTGCGCCGATACGCGTTGTAAGCGTCGAGCATCTTGTTGGTCATCAGCTCCATATCGAAGCCCATGACGTAGCGTTGGCTCACCTCGTTGAGCGTCTCGACGTAGAACCTGAAGCCCGTCGATAGCTTGCTCAGGACGTCGCGCTGCCCGACCACGCTCGCCAGGTCCTCTTCGGCAGCGACCTGGTAGTAGCGCTGGCCGAGGTCGATGAAGTGCTCGCGATCGAAGCGAGGCGGCCGGCCCCAACCGCGTCGACGGCGGCCCGCCGTGGGGAAGATGCCCGTGACGAAAAGGGCGTTATCGGCCATCTGACGCGATGTCTCGAACAGGTTCTGGAAGCGCGACTTCTCCTTAATCTCGTCGAGCAGCGAGAACAGGAAGTCGTAGCGAGCGTTGAACCGCATGAGCTCTCGGGAGAGCAGAAAACGGTTCATCATGTCGGAAAGATAGTCGAGGACCTCAGGGTCACGCGCATCCCGGCCCACGTACATCACCTTGAGCAGGAAGAGGTCGAACAGGCTGCGCAGGGGCAGGAGCTTGATGGTCCCGATGTCATCGTAAAAGACATCGAGAAGTTCATCGACCTGCCGCTCGAACCGCCAATCGCGGGTAGGCGCGTTCGGCGTTCTGATTAGCGTCTTCAGCTCGGTGACGCGTTGCTCCAGATTGTCCATAGCCTGCACCCGGCTTGCCCCGGTTAGCTTCCGAGTATAACGAATCTCGCATGCCGCAGGGGCGCCGTGCTCTGGCTACGGCAGGACGTGGTACCAGTACTTCGAGATGTAGCCCTGGGCGTCCACCTGCGACAGTTGCTTGAGGATGACGGGGGCACCGTCCTTGCAACCCCAGTCGTAGATGCTGTCGTGGCCGATGACGAACGCCGGGATGAAGGACGCAGCGTCCGGGCTCGGCGGGTCGGCGCACCAATCGCTCATCGCTTGCGTGGGCTGAGCGTCCGTGTTCGCCTTGCTGTCGCAGGGGATATTGGCGCCGTAAGTGCAGGCGAGGACCTGACCGTTGGCACAACGCCAGGCGATGGTGGGTGGGTCGGTACGGAAGGTGGAGTCTGCCGGAATGCCGGCTGCATCTGCGAGGCTTTGCACGAGCCAGTCCGGCTGGGCCGACCCGGTGTAACGCGAGTCCGGCTTGTCGATCGTGCCCACGGCCTGACAGTAAGCGATGGGGTCGTTCAGGGACGCTGCGCCTTGTTGGCCGGGCTGGCCATTGAAGTCGGAGACAGCGGCCGAGAGGTCCTCGTTCCCGGGCGCCGGCTGAGTACCCACGTCCGAGCCGCCACTCGCGCCGGTCGCAAGCTTGAGGAGGCCGAAACCACCGGCGGCCAGCAGAGCGATCACGACCAGTCCGCCGGCTGCCATCTTCATCATCGAGCGCGGCTTACCAAAGCCGAGGAAGGCGAGCCAGCCCGGCACCGCGAGGTGGGCGGCCGTGAGCTCTCGCTCGTGCATGAAATCGACGGCCTCCCTGCGATTGTTGACGCCGAGCTTGGAGATAATCTCCGCCACGTGATACTTGGCGCCGTCCGAACTGATACCCAACCGGTCGGCGATTTCGCGATTCGTGAGGCCTTCTTCGAGGAGGCTCAGCACCTGCCACTCGCGAGGCGTGAGGATGTCGTCGTACTTTGGGCGGCCTCGAGACCGTTTGGCTGCCGTGGTGGGTGAAGATCGGTGTAGCAAGGCCGCGCCTCCGAGAGTTAGTACCCATCCAAGGTAGCCCTGCGCTCGGAGGAATATCCCTACCCGGTGTCGGAATTAACCTACCCGGGTCGTTCGGGACAGACGGCGCAGCGATCCGGGAGGGCTGCGATACCGACATCCAGCTCGAAGCCGTCCTGCTGAAGCAACGTCGCGACCGTCCACAAAGGCAGCCCCATGACACTGCAAAAGCAGCCATCGCAGTGCTCCACCGGACGAAGAGCCGGGTCCTGGATGCCGTAGCCGCCCGCCTTATCGAAGGGCACGCCTCGCAAAATTGTGTCCTCGATCTCGGCATCCTTGTAGCCACGCATGCGCACACGAGACACGACGTGCGCCGTGCGCGGACGAGACCGGCCCGGCATGGAAACGGCGACGGCCGTGACCACGCGATGCACGTGGCCTCGAAGCTTGCGCAGCATCTCGCGAGCCTCGTCCGGGTCCTCCGGCTTGCCGAGCATCTCGCCGCGGTAGACGACGATCGTATCGGCGCCGAGCACCGCAGCCTCGGGATGGGCGTCCGCCACCGAGGCGACCTTCGAGGCGGCGAGGCGTTTGGCCAGCGTCTCGGCCTTCGGGTGATCGATAGACAGCTCATCGAAGCCGGACACAACGACGTCAAAGGGCACGCCGAGATGCCCCAGCAGCTCGAGGCGGCGGGGCGAACCGGAGGCCAGGATCAGACGCTTCGGAGTCACCCATCCATCGTAGCGCCGGTCTGCGTATGGGCATATCGAGACAAAAGAGAAAGGCGCCGGTGACCCGGCGCCTTTCTAATGCATGGGACCTGCCCGCTAGACGAAGGGCTTCTTGGTCTGGTCCATCCAGAGCCGGTAAGTCCACTTCGCGGCGGGACCCCACGTGTAGTTGGACCAGGTGAACAGGTTGCTCACGGCCGGCCAACCGAGGATGAAGGTGTTGGCGCCGCCCGGCTGGCTCAGGGCCCACATCTTGCCGCCGAGGTAACGCTGGATGTCGTGTACCAGCGACTTCTGCGCTTCGACGTCGAACTCGGTGCGCGCCTTCACGATCATGTCGTTCAGCGCCGGGTCGCCCCCGGCGTTGTCGCCGAAACCGTGGAAGGTCACGCCGCCCTTGTTCCAGAACTGCGCCGACAGGTCAGACTCCGGGGCGATGCGTTGAGCCGTCGAACCGGTGACGGAGTGCATGCCCAGGCCTTCGTAGTTCCCGTTGGCATCGCGCAGGTTCGGAATGTAGTCCTGCGTGTAGTCTGTCTTCGCGTCGATGTCGACCTTGAGGAGGCTCTGCAGCTGGCCGGCCCACACCTCGCCGTAGCGAGACAGGGTGTACTGCTGCGTCGCCGGATAGCGCATCGTGGTGGTGAAGCCGTCCGGGAAGCCCGCTGCACTCAGCAGCTTCTTGGCTTCCTCGATGTTGAAATCGAAGTACTTCGCGTTCTCACCGAAGTCGCTGCCCTTGGGGTCAAGCCAGTAACCTGAGGGCTTCCACTCTGCCTGGATGTGGCTGTTGTAGCGCACGTCCATCGTCAGACCCTCGTCTTCGAGGCCCGAAACGTTGAACGCCGCGTCGATCATGGCGTCGCGGTCCAACGCCATCGAAATCGCCTGGCGTACACGCTCATCCTTGTACGGCGAGTCGCCCATCATGCCGAAGGTCACGACCTCGGTACGAGGCGTGAAGTCCTGGGCGTACAGGTTGACGTCCGGCTGCTCCTTCTTCGTCGGGACCACGTCCTCAGCGTTCTGGCGCAGGTCCAGCAGGTGCACGTTGCCGGCCTTGAACTGAGCCAGACGCGTCGCGTGCTCCGTCAGGATCGGCATGGTCATCGTGTCCGGCCATACCGCCGTGTCGTCGTAGTACTTTTCGTTGCGCTGGAACGTGTAGCCGACCGAGCTCTTGATCTCCGACAGGACCCAGGGTCCGGTGCCGATGGCGTCCTTCTTGACGTCCCAGACGTTCGGGTCTTCAGCCTCCTTCGGCATGACGACCATACTGCCCGTGAACGAACCGTAAGACGCGAAGTACTTGTGGACGTAGGTCACCGGCTCCTTGAGCTTGATGACGATCGTCGAAGCATCCGGCGAGTCGAACGAAAGGACCGGTGCGTCGGGGTTGACGTCGTTAGCGACGAGCGCCCGCAGTGCGCCGAGCTCCTTGTATCGCTTCCAGGTGAAAAGGATGTCTTCGGCGTCCAGAGCCCTACCGGAAACGGGAGGCTTGTCGTGGAAGTTGACGCCATCGCGCAGCTTCATCGTGAGGGTGAGGTGGTCCGGTGAGAACTCCCAACTCGACATCACGTCGCCGTTGATTACGCTCTCGGAAGGTCCCTGGTAGCCGGCGTCTTCGACCAACAGCGTGCTGTAGAAGTTGCGGGCCTGGAAGTTCATCGAGGCCAGGGGCTGCATCGCGTCCAGGTGGCTGGGCTCCGAGGTGCAGTAGTCGATGAGGGTACCGCCCCTTACCGCAGACTTTAGCGAGTCAACCGGCTGGAAGAGCAGGCCGCTCTTGTCCACAGCGCCGGTGGCGCCAGAGGCACCAGTGGCGCCGGACGTTCCGGTCGCACCGCTGGAACCGGTCGATCCACCGGTGGCGCCGGAGGACGACCCCGTACTGCCACTGGAGCTACTGTCGTCGTCGCCGCCACAGGCAGCAAGAAACGCGGCGGCACCCGCAAATGTGCCGGAGCCAATGATGGCCCTACGGCGGCTCACGCGATTAGTCAGGACATTGGACCAGTAAGACTTTTGCATTCGCCTTCTTCTCCCCTTCGGTGCGTGAAACGGAAATACTGAAATCTGTGGAAATCTCAGCCCTTAGATGTCCGGCTATTATTTTTCACGTGAATAAATTCATCAATAGAAAAGTCTCTATTAATTAACCATGATCTTCTATTGATTGATAAATCCGAAGTTGCCATTGAGGACGTAATTGCTGACGAAGGAAAGGGACGTCAGGCTTCGAGGCCGATGACCAGCACCAGTGAGCCCACCACAGAGATGAGCACGCCCACGACGACCCGAGGCGTAATCAGCTCCATCGTGCGGTTCATGTAGTACGAGAGGCCGAGCGTGAACACGCTGTTCATGCGCTCCAGCGCCGTCTCCACGGCCACCGGCGCAATCGAAAGCGCAAGGAATCGCAGCATCTGGGCGGCAAACACCGAAAAGCTGGCGCCGAAGAACAAGCGGAACGTACCGGAGTCCAGGCTGTTCAGCAAAAAGCGCCGCGAGGGCATAATCGTGCTCGCCATGAGCACCCCGGCTGCTGCCGTGTACGCCACGAGGCCGGAGAGCGCCGACAGCCCCGCGTGCCCTTCGAGTGCGGCCCGAAACAGGATCGGGCTGGTGCCATAGGCGATGGCGGCCATCGTCGCCGCGATGTAGCCCTCGAGTTGTCGAGGGATGAACACCGGTACGGCCGGCACGCCGACCTCCTGCGAGATGGCCGCGGCCACTGGGACCTGGATCTTGCGCTCCACCATGATCGCGGGGCCGATCATGATCAGCATCACGCCCACGATGGTTGGGGCCGAAAGGCTCTCACCCAGGAAGATGAAGGCTACGACGACGCTGTACGGTAGCGTGAGTGACTGAAACGGCGCCGCCCGGGCCGCCCCGAGCGCCTCGATGGCAACGTAGTTGAACTGGCGCCCGACGATGTAGTTGATTACGCCACCTGCCGCCAGATAGCCGTAGCTCAGCAGCGCGAGGTCCGAGAACTTGAACAGCTGTCCGCTGACCAGCGCGGCGATGAAGAACATCGGCACGCCCATGATCACGGTGATGAACGCGGCGTGAGTCGGCGAAGTACGCACGACGCCGCGACGTATCAGGACGGAGTTGACGCTGAAGGCGCCGGCAGCGAGGAGCGCAAGGACGGCACCGAGCATGGCGTTCAGCCTATGCGGCGTAAAGCCTTAAGGAAAGCAGCTATGCGTCAGGAGCCGGCGTTCCCAGAAAGTCGCAGCCGGCTCACCGACTCGATGTGATACGTCTGTGGGAACATGTCCAGCGGCGTCACGTCCTGCAGCTCGTAGCCGCCGTCCACGAGCAGGCGCAGGTCGCGCGCGAGGGTGGAGGGGTCACAGGAGACGTAGACCAGCTTCGGTGGCGCCATGCGCAGGATGGCGGCGATGACGTCCGGGTGGCAGCCGACACGGGATGGGTCGAGGATGACGGCGTCCGGCTCGATGTCGAGGCCCGGCAGCACGTCCTCCACCTTGCCCTCCAGATAGCGCACGTTCGGCAGGTCCGCGAGGTTGAACAGCGCATCGGCCACCGCAGACGGCGACTCCTCGATACCGATGACCTCACGCACGTACGGGGCCAGCAGCGCCGCGAACGTCCCGACACCAGCGTAAGCGTCGAGCAAGAACTCATCGCCCTGGAGGTCGAGGCGCTCCTTCACGAGCTCGATCAGGCGCTCGGCCTGGTGGGTGTTGGACTGAAAGAACGATGAGCCGGAAACGCGAAAGGTACGCCCCAGGAGGCTATCGGTGTAGAAGCCGCTCGGTGCCGGCATACTGGGCTCTCGCTCGCGCAGGTCCTGCACTGTCATGAGGTCACCGGTATTGGCGCCGACGCGGATCTCGACCTGGTGGAGGCCGGCGACCTTGCCCTGCAGCTTGCCGATTACCTCATTAATTGCCGGGTGAGCGATCAGACAGCGCTCGATGGGCAGGAACCGATGAGTGCCGCGGCGCACGAAGCCGATATCGCCGTGACGCCCGGCGCTCATGCGTACGTGGTTGCGGTAGTTCCACGGGTCATCGGCCGCCACGGTTGGGAGCACCGGCTGCTGCTCGAACTTGCCGATACGCCGGAGCTGCTCCATGACCACATGGCGCTTCAGCTCCAGCTGGCGCTCGTACGTCATGTGCTGCCAGTGGCATCCGCCGCACATGCCGAAGTACGGGCACGGCGGTTCGATACGGTCGGGAGAGGCGTCATAGACCTCGACGACGCGACCGTTCGCGAAGTCGGCCTGGCGCTTGTACAGCTCGACCTCCACGTCCTCACCCGGCAAGCCGTACTCCACGAAGATGACTTCGTCCTCGTTCCGGCCGATTGCGTGGCCTTCATAGGCCATATCAGTGAGCTGTAATCTGATCCGCGTCGGCTCGATCCAGCCGCCGCGCTTGCGTCTTCTGCCTTTCGCCATGACCTAAGAGAACCACAAAGGCGAACGAGGGAGAAGGGCGTTATTTTGTAGTTTCTGTGGGAGACGCATCGGGCGAGCTACCGCCAAGCAGGGAAACCATTCGACCAAACACGTGATGTTCCAGGCGTTTCATCTCATCGATCAGGGCATCTCGCTCCGATCGAAGGCCTTCCAGGAGCGCAAGCACTCGCACGGATGGCTCGATCGAGCCGTCGCTAACGTTACGCATGTGCTGCGCTATGTCTCGCTGAAGTGCCAGCAGGCGGGAAACGACCTGATCGTAGTTTTCGAGTCCTGGGTTAGCTGAACCTTGCTGCATGACGCTCCCCAAAGTGAGTGGAAACGTAGCATCGACTCGATCCATCAAATGCTCTGTTCTCCATCGAACATTGCTAACTGAATCCCATTGTCGACATCGAGAAACGCTTCTGGAACTGCGAGGCGAGCACCCCGTAGCACTCGCACGTGGCCTCCTCGAGTCCTGCCCGGTCGACGATCTCGACCTTACCCCTTCGATAGCGGGTGTAACCGGCTTTGCTCAGAATGCTCATTGCGATCGAAACGCTCGGCCGCCGGACACCGAGCATGTCGGCCAGAAACTCGTGCGTCATGGGGAAGGTGTCTTCGTCGACGCGATCATGCGTCATCAGGAGCCAGCGGGCGCAACGTTCTTCCACCGGATGGCGCCGGTTACAGGCAGCCGTCTGGGAGACGAGCACGAACATCGCCAGCATGTAGTTGTGCATGACGTCACGCAGTTCGGAGGAGTCTTCGGCCACTCTGCGCAACTCAGCCGCGTCGATGCGAAGGGCGGTACCCGGCACCTGCACCAGCCAGCGGGCAGGCGATTCCAGGTCCAGATACGCCGCGAAATCCGCCATCCCCTCACTACCGACTGTCGCAATCTCGACCGCGCTACCGTCGTCCAGGACGGTGAGCAGTGAGATCACGCCGGAAAGTGGGAAGTAGACGTGGCTTCGCCGGTTCATCCGACTCGTGAAGGATGCGCTTGAGCTCCAGCGGCACGACGTCACCGTCACGCATCAACTCGGCGACCAGACTCGACGGCAGGCCGGCGAGAAGTGTGTTGGGCATAATGTCGTTCCTGATGCGTTTGACCAAAGCCCCATCCCTCCAGAAAAACCCTTTGGGCTTTGATTACAGCTTGACGCGCGTAGCGACTGTACAGAAACGAACAAACACTGCTAGACGAAACAAACGCCTAACAAAACGAGGTATCGAAAGACACCCCCGACTCGAAGGCCGCCAGGGGTGCGCTTATCCGATGAGCTGGATCTCGCGCAGGCTCGGGCTAATCGTGAGCTTCGGCTCTGTGACCGACTGCACCTCTTCGGCCGTCCAGCCCGGCGCCATCTCCTCCAGCACCAGGCCCTCCGGCGTCACGCTGATCACCGCGACGTCCGTGAAAATCTTCGTGACACAGTGACGCGCCGTCAGCGGGTACGTGCACTGCTTGACGATCTTCAACTCGCCCTCTTTGGTCGTGTGCTCCATGGCGATGTAGAGCTTCCGAGCGCCCGCAGCGATATCGGCGGCGCCACCGACGCTACCAACGGCACGGCTTGGTCGCATCCAGTTCGCCAGGTCGCCGTTCTCAGCGACCTGCAGGCCTCCCAGGACGGCGACGTCGAGGTGGCCGCCGCGCACGATAGCGAAGGAGTCGGCCGAGTCCATAAGCCATCCACCCTTGATGATGTGGACGGGCTGGCCGCCGGCGTTACGCATGTCCGGGATATCCACGCCACCTTCCATCTGCGACTTGCTCAAGCCCAGAATGCCGTTCTCGGCGTGGTAGACGATGCCCTTTTCGTCCGGCGTGAAATCGGCGACGAGGTTGGGAATGCCGATGCCCAGGTTGACGAACTCGCCCGGCTGCAGCTCCACGGCCACGCGCATAGCGATGAGCTCTCGAGGCAGGCGTTCTTTCTCAGCGGTCATGACGTTCTCCCTAAGACTTCTTGCCCGTCACAACGATGCGGTGGACGTAGATGCCCGGCGTCACGATGAGCTCTGGTGCAATCTCGCCGGGCTCGACAAGCTCCTCCACCTCGACGATTGTTGTCCGGGCAGCCATGGCCATCGGCGGGTTGAAGGCCCGCGCCGTGTTGCGATAGAAGAGGTTTCCCATCTTGTCCGCCCGGAAGGCCTTGACGAGGGCGTAGTCGGGCGTGAGCGCCCTCTCGAGCACGAAGCGCTTGCCATCGAAATCGCGGACTTCCTTACCCTCGTCGAAGGGGGTGTGGGTATCGACACCGGTAGGCGTGTAGAAGGCCGGGATGCCGGCGCCGCCCGCACGCAGCCGCTCGGCCAGCGTACCCTGCGGCACCAGCTCCAGCTCGGTCGAGCCGTTCTGGAAGGCAACGTCGTAACTCCCGGGTCCGCGCCCGCCCGGGAAGGAGCAGATTACCTTCTTCACGCGAATGGGATCGATAACGAAGAAGGGGTTGTCCTTGTCGCCGGTTGCGGCCATCGGGATGCCGTTGCCGATGAAGGTGAGGTCCTTCGCCGTGCTGCTCTCCGCCATCGCCTTGAGCAGATGGTCGGGGCAGCCCAGGGCCGCCGAGAAGCCGCCCATGGCAATCACGGCGCCATCCGGGATATCGGCAATCGCCTCCTCGGGCGTGTCATAGACCGGCCGAATGGCCATACGAGAATCCCTCCCCAAATCGAGACAAGGTACCGGCTGGGAGCGAGATTAGCACAACGCCAGTTCGTGATCAGTCGGCTCCTAATGACTTAAGCAGTGCGGACCCCGCTTCGATTCAAGGTACGTATATCTTGAGAAGGCGATAGCCGTGGCGGCATGTGACTGCCAACGGCTGAAAGCTGACTCGCGACCCTGACCGTGCTTGTTGTGCCCTCGTCGCTTAGAATCACAACCAACCACCCCGTCTTTCTGGCACGGCAGCAGGCATGACAAGGAGTAGCGCATGGCCTCCTACAACTACGACATTACGGTTATCGGTGGCGGCATCGTCGGTATCGCCACCGCGATGCAGATCACCAAGAAGTACCCGCGCTACAAAGTCGGCGTCGTGGAGAAAGAAGACTCGCTGGCTAAACACCAGACGGGTCACAACAGCGGCGTCATCCACTCCGGCATCTATTACGCGCCCGGGTCCTTGAAAGCGCAGAACTGCGTCAACGGCGTTCAGAAGCTGCTCAAGTTCTGCGACGAGAACGAGATTACCTACGACCTCATCGGCAAGGTCATCGTTGCGACCAGCGAGGCAGAGCTACCACGTCTCGATGAGCTGCACCGCCGCGGCACTGCGAACGGCGTGCCCGGCCTCGAGATGATCGACCAGGCTCGTCTCAAGGAGATCGAGCCCCACTCGGCCGGCATCAAGGCACTGTGGTCGCCCAAGACGGGCATCATCGACTACACGGAGGTGACGAAGGCCTACGCCCGCCACGTCCAGGAGCAGGGCGGCGAGATCATTACGGGCGCCAAGGTCGAGGGCATCCACGTCGGCGGCGACCACATGCACCTGGCCACCGAGAAGGGCGACGTGCAGACGAAGTATCTGATTAACTGCGCCGGCCTCTACTCCGACGCGGTCGCGCGCATGATGGGCCTCTCGCTGGGTCTACGCATCGTCCCCTTCCGCGGCGAGTACTACTTCATCCGCCCGGAGTCGCATTACCTCGTGCACGGCCTGATCTACCCCGTTCCAGACCCGGAGTTCCCTTTCCTGGGCGTGCACTTTACCCGCACGATCCACGGCGGCGTCGAAGCCGGCCCGAACGCGGTGCTGGCAACGGCGCAGGAGGGCTACACCAAGACGGCCTTCCAGCCCCAGGAGCTGCTCGGCACCCTGGGCTACAACGGCTTCTGGACGATGGCGCGCAAGTACTGGAAGACCGGACTGCACGAGGTCTACCGCAGCTTCAACAAGCAGGCGTTCACCAAGGCCCTGCAGCGACTGGTGCCCGAGATCACCGAGGCGGACCTGCAGAGCGGCGGGGCCGGCGTGCGCGCTCAGGCCGTCGAGGAGTCCGGCAAGCTGGTAGACGACTTCCGCATCGTCGAGACGGAGGGCGCCATTCACGTTCTGAACGCCCCGTCCCCCGGCGCCACCGCCTCGCTCTCGATCAGCGAGGGGATTCTGGCAATGGCGGAGAAGAATTTCGGCCTGACAGCGTAAGGGAGCCGTCGTTAGTTTCCAGTCGTCAGTCGTTTCGGTATCCATTCGGTCGACGGCAGTCCGTTAATGAAGCGCCGGCGTCCTAAGCACCCTCCGGTCATTGCGAGGAGGACGCATAGGCCGACGCAGCAATCTCACAGGCCAGTACGGGACCCGTACTGGCTCCGTGAGATTGCTTCGTCGTGCTACTCCCTCCTCGCAATGACCAACTGACTTGACGCACTCAGCACACACCAAAAGCTGTAGCGCCCCAGCATGCTGGGGCGCTACAGACGTACTGATTACTGATAGGTACAGAGACTCAGCTCGTCTGCATGATCTTCAACCCGGGCTCAACAGTGGGCGCCTGCATGTGCTGCGTCGCCTCCTGCCAGTCGGCGGTGCGAGGCAGGAGGATGCCCCCTGAGCGGCGGCGGTAAAGCGCCGGCTCGTCCACCCCGGGCGGCGTGGTGCCGTTGTCGCGCAGCGCCTTGGCGGCATTGATCATGCGACGGCGCGTGCGAATAACCATGGCATCGGAGGTGCCGAGGTGCTCGTGGCTGCGGTCGTAGATCGCGCCCATGCTCTCGGTGACGCACTGGTCTTCGAGCGGCACATTGGCGAGGCCGGTGTAGCTGAGACCCTGGCTCTGTCGCTCCCGGTCGATCTCGTAGTCGTTGCCGGCGTTCTGACGCAGTCGGAAGCGGCCGAGCCAGTCCGTGGTGTTCGGCAGCAGGCCGTTGTCCTGGGGCCGTGGCACGGCACCGCCTCGAGCGCCGCCGCTGTCGGCAACGAACGCGATGACCATCCCCCAGTACATCGTGTTCTCATCGTCGATCGGTACCCAGGCGCGCACGAGGATCTGCTCTCCCAGCTTGCCGGAGGGGATCATCGTGTAGAAGGGGAAAAGGAAGTGAGCGATGCGCCAGTAGTAGGTGTCGTCTTCCGCCGGCCGGTATGCCCCGTATGAGGTGCCCGACGGGGTCTCGATGACGTCATACTTCGGCGAGCGGTCCTTGAGCAGGTAGTAGTTGAACGAGCCCGGCTCGACGTCCTCCGGCTTCGAGGCGCCGAGGTGCAGGAAGGCGAGGTGGCTGGTGTCGATGTCGCCTTCGACAGCCTGCATGTAGTTGCACTCGCGCATGGTCAGTTGGTAGCGCACAACGCCATCGCCTACCAGGTTCGTCTCGAAGTCCGGTAGCGGCGGCGGCGTCTCACGCGTGCCCATGTAGGTCCAGACCATGCCGTTGCGCTCGATGCAGGTGTACGCCTTCGTGCGCACCTTGTTCTTGAAGTTGCTCTCTGCCGGCTCCGACGGCATGTCAACGCACGCACCGGTCTCATCGAACTTCCAGCCGTGGTAGACGCAGCGCAGGCCCTCTTCTTCGTTGCGCCCGAAGAACATCGAGGCGCCGCGGTGCGGGCAGGCGTTCTGGATGATGCCGACCTTGCCCGACGTGAGCCGGAACGCGATCAGGTCCTCGCCGAGCAGGCGAAGGCGCATCGGCGCGCAGTCAGGCGTGGGCAATTCGACCGAGGTGAGGGCGGGAATCCAGTATTCGCGCATCAGGTCGCCCATCGGCGTGCCCCGGCCAACTTTACAGAGAATCTCGTTGTCCTGAGTGCTGAGCATCTGTCCTCCCGCATTTGTTAAGTAGTTAACGCAATCCTATCAGGCCCCCGGTTCGAGCGGCTATCGGCGGACGGAATCTGATATTCGACGTTTACGGCACCGCAGCGGTTATTGCCGCGCCTGCATTGCTGGCTACGAGATCCTGCATGCAGACACCGAATTCCTATATCGGAGGCCCATACATGAGAGTTGAACAGAGCGTTGTTGTGGACGTGCCGATCACTCGGGCGTACAACCAGTGGACCCAGTTCGAGGAATACCCGAACTTCATGGAAGACATCAAAGAGGTCGAGCAGCTGAGCGACACCCGCCTGCACTGGGTTGCGGACGTGGCCGGTAGCCGCAAGGAGTGGTACGCCTCCATCACGCGCCAGGTTCCGGACGAAGTCATCGCCTGGGAGAGCGAGGGCGGCGACAAGAACGACGGCACCGTCGTCTTCACGCCCATCAATGACCAGCGCACCAAGATCGATCTCTATATGGAGATTGAGCCGCAGGGCTTGAAAGAGAAGGTCGGTGCCACCCTTGGCGTCGCAGGGGCGGAAGTACGCGGCGACCTCGAGCGATTCAAAGAGTTCGTCGAGAGCGCCGGCTCCGAGACCGGTGGCTGGCGAGGTGAAGTTCTACACGCCGCCGATAATGACCCGGAATCTCAGCTGCGGCGCAAGGGCGTCGACGACCGCTAGTCACATCGAGTGTAGTCACCGAGCCTCCCGGGAACCCTCGGGAGGCTTCTTCTTGGCCGGCAGCTGGCGGCCGCCGAGACGCGGCAAGCGCTGGCGACCGGGTCAAGAACCTTGACACACCCCTCCCACGTTCTAGGCTAGGGCCACGATAGCCACCCCATATTTCAAGGAGCATAGATACATGAACGTCGGATTCATCGGCCTCGGGCGGATGGGCAACCACATGGCCCGCAACCTGGCCGAAAAGGGGCACCAGGTCACGGTCTACGACGTGCGACCTGACGTCGTCGCGCAGATGTCGGAGATACCCGGCATCACGGGCGCAAAGTCAGTCGCCGAGGCGGTACAGAACGCCGAGGTCGTGGGCACTTCCCTGCCCGGCCCGAAGGAGGTCGAAGCCATCGCCCTGGGCGAAGGCGGACTGCTGGAGAACATGAAGTCCGGCACTACTTATGTCGACCTCTCGACGAACGCGCCCAGCATGGTGCGCAAGGTCGCGGCGGAGCTGGCCAAGAAGGGCATCGGCATGCTGGACGCCCCTGTGAGTGGCGGCACCACCGGCGCCGAAGCGGGCACGCTCTCGATCATGGTCGGCGGCGACAAGGCGCTGTTCGAGAAGATGATGCCCTTCCTCAGCTCCATCGGCAGCGAAGACAAGATCCACCACTGCGGCGACATCGGTGCCGGCGACGTTGTGAAGCTGTGCAACAATCTCGTCGGCATCGCCGTGCCGGTGATCTCGGCCGAGGTACTCACCCTGGGCGTGAAGGCCGGCGTCGACCTCAAGACGCTGGTCGAGGTCATCGGCGTGAGCACGGGCGCCAACCGCTGGATCACGGGCACCTTCCCGCGCACGGTGTTCCAGCGCAAGTTCGAGCCGGCCTTCTTCTCCGCCGCGCTCTCCTCGAAGGACACGCACCTGGCGCTCGACCTGGCAGACGAGGTCGGCATCGAGATGGGCATGGGCTCCATCGTCGGTCGCGAGTTCGAGTACGTCCTGGAGCAAGGATGGGCTGACCTCAACTTCGACGCCGTCGTACGGGCGCAGGAAGACCGCACCGGCATCACCCTGGAGCTGGACGCCGACAACCTGCCGCAGCCTCCGGCCAGTGGCTGGCGCGCGTAGTACGACCCCTGCTGCGAGCCGCTAGGAAGACAGGAGCCCGGGCCAGATACCCGGGCTCACCTTTCCTCTTCATAGAGAGCACGAGCAAAGAGCGTCCGGAACCGCCTGGACCCTCTTCTGTCGTAGTTTCCCAGCATGCTGGGAAACTACAGCGGCCGGTGCAAACCAAGGCCGAAAGGCACTGAAAGCCGACGTCTGAAAACCGCCCTACTGCCCGAAGGTCGCAGCCATCCAGGCGTAGCGCGCCGGCGACTCCTGCTGCAGCCCGTTCGGGTCCAGGAAGTAGCTGGCAAAGCTGTTCGCGAAATCTTCCAGGGGGTCGTCGTTGGAGAGCCGGGGCCAGTGGAAGCTGCCGTTGTATGTGTAGCTCACGTGCATATGGTCCACGGCGTTGCGGATCTCATCGTCCGTCGAGTTGATCGTCCAGCCCGTCGCCGCGAGGAAGCTCTGCATCTCCGGGTCCAGTAGCACCATGGCGTAACGACCGGCGCCGACATGTCGCAGGTTGTAGGCATGCCCCAGCTCGTGAACGATGGTGAAGACGGACTGCTGCGGGTACAGCACCAGCTCATTCGTGCCATCGTTGGTCGAGAAGAAGTTTGCGGGACCGCCGTAGGGCTGATCGCCGGACAGTACGCGACCCTCTGTGTTAACGAGAATATGCAGCGGCCCGAAAGCCGGGTTGCCGAGGCTGCTGAGCAGGCTGGGCGGCACGGCGCTCAAGGCGGCATCGACGTTGGCGAGGCTGGCATCGTCCAGGAGCTGGCCCTGCGTCTCAATGTCGATGCCGGCAGCCGCCCAGCGGTCGATGGGATTGACGAAGGCCGGCGCCGCGGGCTGCGCGACCGGCGGCACCTCGGCTGCCGTCTGCGCCGCTGGCACCGGGACCGTCGATTCGGTCGTAGTGCTCGAGTCTGCTTCCGTCGACGCTGTGGCGCTCGATGGGCCCGGAGCCACCGCCGCGCTCGAGATCTCGGAGATGTAA
The DNA here is from genome assembly GCA_963731765.1 of uncultured Chloroflexia bacterium. Taxonomy (GTDB): domain Bacteria; phylum Chloroflexota; class Dehalococcoidia; order DSTF01; family WHTK01; genus WHTK01. Next base: position 129,526 of record CAVSWS010000020.1, on the reverse strand, counting down.
CCGGTCTGCGCGTCATTCGCGTCGACAGGCGCCGGCCTGGGGACGATGAACCAGGCCTCTTCCGCAGCCATCTGCACGTCGGAGGACATCCCGTCCGCGAGCTGCTGCGATTGCGCCGCGGTCAGCAGAGGCGCCGTATTGGTGGAAGCCTCGGGCAGACGGATCACGCGCGAGTCGCTGGAGCTGGTGTCGGCGACCAGCGGCGACGAGACGCGACTGGCAGTCTCATGCAGCAACGAATACGTCGGGTAGGTGAAGACGGTTGCGAGAATCGCCACAGCCGCGATAAGCCACGGCAATCGGGAAGGTCGCGCGAGCGCACGCCGCGCACTGGGAAAGACGGACATCCCTGCCTCCGCCACGACCAGCAGCCAACTGGTCGCCGCCGCATCCTGCGGCAGTCAGTAAGGGTTTCTACCTACCCTAACGGTGACGGGGGAGCATCATTTCAACACGGGTAAACCCTTATGGCAACCTGCGGGCATGTAATGTTTCGGGCAAGACTGGATGGCAGGAGATGACCGGCATGCAGGAGTTCGAAGGCAAGGTGGCGGTGGTCACGGGCGCGGCGAGCGGGATGGGTCGTGCCTTCGCCGAGCGCTTCGCGGCAGAAGGCATGAAGGTCGTGCTCGCCGATGTCGAAGCACCGGCTCTCGACGCGGCGGTGACGCAGCTCCGGCAGGCAGAGTACGACGTCCTTGGCGTCCGGACCGACGTATCGAGCCGCGAGTCGGTGGCAGAGCTAGCGCGACAGGCCATCGAGGCGTACGGCAAGGTGCACGTCCTCTGCAACAACGCCGGTGTCGATGGCTTCCTGGGCACGATCTGGGAGGCGACGCCACGCGACTGGCAGTGGACATTCGGCGTGAACTTCTGGGGCATCGTCCACGGCGTCGAGGCGTTTCTGCCGGGCATGCTGGCGCACGGCGAGGAAGGGCACATCGTCAACACGGCGTCAGCCACCGCGGTCGTCCCGGGCAACACTATCTACGGCGTCACGAAGCATGCCGCCCTCGCATACTCGGAGACGGTGTACACGCACCTCAAACAGCAACAGGCACGCATCGGCATCACCTGTCTCTGCCCGGGTATCGTCGACACGAAGATTTTCTACGCGGGCCGCAACCGGCCGGCCGAACTGCGTGACGAAGAGCCGGAGCACGAGCGCGACATGGCTCGCCGCAGCGCCCTGCGCGAACGCATCGCCCGTGGCGCAACGCCCAGCAGCGTGGCCGAGCAGGTGATGCACGCCATTCGCGAAGGGCAGTTCTATCTGCTTACGGACCAGGAGTGGGACGAACGCGCCCGCCTGCGCGCCGAAGCCATCCTCAATCGAAGCGTCCCTCCGATCGAAGGTCGCTAGCGTCTCGCAGGCACTTTTCTCATTAGAAGGAGCCGACTATACTGGAAAAGTTCGCGGGAGTAGCTCAGTGGTAGAGCACCTCCTTGCCAAGGAGGGGGTCGCGAGTTCGAATCTCGTCTCCCGCTCCAACCGCGAAATTGGGCGCACGGCTGAATCTGAAATCTGGGCAAATCGACCAGACAAGGAGAACAGTCAGTGCGCCCTTCTGTTAGCAGCCCGCATCTCGGTACCTGGACTGCAGAGGTGGAGCTCAAGGGCATCCACGCGGTCCGTCGTGCCTCGGCGGCCATTGCTACCTGCATCGCCGCCTCGTCCTATTGCTATCACGATGCCAAAGCAAAAGGTCCATCGCTCTTGGGCTGAAGGGACTTGTTGCCTGCAATGAAGTAGGACGCACAGGCAAGGTCTATCGACTGCCTGTCGAGTGCGGGTGGGCGACCTTCAAACCGGCTGATGTCGGCAATCAGGTCCACGAGATTGCGGGGAGCAACCCCACGGAACGGGCGGGAGTAGTGGCGATAGTAGTTTTCCACGAGGTATTCCGCAGCCTCGTCCGAGAAGGCAATGTTCTTCCCTTCGCATACCGACTTGAGGATGCGTTTGAAGGACTCCTCGTCCGGGTCGCCCACCTCGATCTTGTGCCGGATACGGCGGAAGAATGCTTCATCGCCGAGCTGGTCTGGGGGAATGTTTGTGGAAAAGACGAGGAGGAGCTCGAACGGCACCTCGATGACCTCGCCGTTGGCGAGCGCCAGGTGGTCTATACGCTCCTCCATCGGCACGATCCAGCGATTGAGAAGCGCCTTGGGGCCGATGAGCTGGCGTCCGAAGTCGTCAATGACAAGAACGCCGCAATTGGCCTGCATTTGCAGAGGGGCGATGTAGAACTTGGCCTGGGGAGAGTAGCGAAGCTCTAGCTCGCTAAGCGTCAGCTCACCACCTGCCATCACAACGGGCCGCCGACAGATGGCCCATCTGCGGTCGTGGCGCCGCTCGCGGGCCTCGAAGGAACCGACTGTCCGTAAGTTTCGACGTTCCTCGGTGACAGGTGCATCGAGAATGACCTCATGGACCCTTGAATCAAAGAGGCGAATTATCTGGCCGTTGACATCGATTGCGTACGGTATCAGGACGTTGTCGGTCATCATCCGGCCGATGCCCTTGGCGATCGCGCTCTTACCGTTGCCTGGCTCGCCGTACAGCAAGAGGGAACGCCCAGAATTAACTGCCGGACCGATGAGGCCGCGCGTAGTGGCGCTCAGTTGCAGACCCGACAAAGCGTCGTTGACCACGGCTGCCGGAATGTTGTCGTCGCCGAGGGCCTGACGCTTCACCACATCGACGTATTCGGCAAATGGAACGGGGCATGGCCCGACGTAAGCGTTGCGGTCGAGCGCCTCGACAACTTTCTCACGGCCATTATCGGTCAGGGCGTAGAGGTACGCCTGCTCGCCCGTACCATCGGTGCCCGCGATCTCGATGATCTGCTCCTTCTTGAGGAAAGACAGAAGTTCCTCCAGAACGTTGTATGGCAATGCCAAATGCTCCCCGAGACTGCGGGCGCTCGGCTGCCCGGCGAAGTGGATGGCCTTGACGCACAGGTCGACAAGTTCCGTCAAGCCGACACCCGTCTCCTTGATGCTGCCGGGCTGACGTTTGAAGAGCTGATCTGCTTTGTGTTCTACGAATCCGCCGGTCGCAGTCCGTGGATTCATGATCTCAACCTCGTCACGGTTGGATAGGTTGCTCGGCGCTGGCTCGATGCCACCGGAAGTCCCGCTTGAATATCAGGTTTAGTCATTCGAATTCCTCCTCGCTCAGCTTCGTGCCGGCGGACTTCATCGACTCTTGGCTGCGTTACCGAGATACCCGGGACGTCCTTGCCGAGCATCCGAGGTACGCCGGGAGCAACAGGCGAAACCGGACACCTCCTTCGTCTGCAACCGAGCGGGAGCAGCGTCCGACTCTCCTAGGCCGCTGTGGCTGCGTCCTCGCCACTGCTGACCCCAACATCGGCTATCGAGAGGCGTGGCTTACCGAACATGAAGCCCTGTACGCCCTGGACCCAGAATTTGCTAAGACCTGCCACATCGAATTTGATGCTCTCGAGCATGGCCTGGTTCTCGATGCCCTCGGCGATCATGAAGGCGCCCGACTCTCTGGCGAAGGCCACAATCGCCAGGATGATGGCCCGCCCGGGGCCGCCGTTCATTGCGTCGAGAATCACCGAACGGTCGATCTTCACGTAGTCGAACTTCATCACGCGCATCATTTCGAGCCCGGAGTTGCCGGAGCCAACGTCGTCGAGCGCCATTGCGAAGCCACAGCCCTGTATGCCGGTGATCTGGCTGGCCAGTCGACTGAGCGGCACCGTGGTCTTCTCTGTGATCTCGAACACGACCTTCGCCGGCTCGATGCCCCGCTCAGTCACCATCGTCAGGAGCTCGCGGGGGGAGAAGTCGACGTGCATGAGCGTAGCGGGGTCGAGGTTGATGAAGATCTTCAGATCAGGCGGTAGTTTACGGGCAGCATCGAGGGCGTGACCGGCGCATAGCAGGTCGAGGTCTCGCGAGCGTCCCATGTGCTGGGCAATATCGAACGCTTCTTCCGGGCCTGATAGCTCCGGCGCGTGCGGCAACCGCAGCAGCGCCTCGAAGCCCAGCAACTGCTGCGAGTCCGGCCGAAAGATCGGCTGAAACAGCATCGTGACTTCGCCGGACTTCAGCACCTCGAGGATGGCCGTCATTTTGGGTGCAGTCACCTCGTTACCCCGGCTCAGCATTATGTCGTAAGCCACCACCTGATTCTTGCCACGGTGCTTTGCTTCATAGAGCGCCTGGTCTGCGTGCTCTAGCAGGCTGTCAGGACTACGCTCGTGAGCAACGTTGCTGCTAACCCCGAGGCTGATGGACACGCCTTCGACGGCCCCCAATACGGTCTGGCGCAGGCGATCGAGCGCTTGAACTGCGGCCGTCGTGGCGGTGTTGGGCATGATCAGGGCGAACTCATCGCCACCAACGCGATAGCTGCGATCTTCTCCCCGGACGGCATAGGACATCAGCTTGCCAAGCTCCGCCAGGACCTGGTCGCCACGTGCGTGCCCGTACGTGTCGTTGATTACTTTGAACTCATCAATGTCCATCATCGCTACACTCAGGGGCTGCTCCGCTCTGGACGCACGGGCCAGTTCTCGTCTCAGGTCGTCTTGAAAGGCGCGATGATTTCCCAGGCCGGTCAAGGAGTCAGTTAGCGCTGCCTGGCTTGTCCTCTTCAGCTCTTCGACTTGCACCGCGTCCTGGCGCTCATAACGCACGATCAAGTACACGAGCAAAGCAAGCAACGGCAGGCTGACTGCGAAGGCAGCAAAGGTCGCTCTTGTGCGAGATTCAAACCCGTTTTGAAGCTCAACGAGCTTCGACGCGGCTTGCTGGCGCTTCTCTATAGTCACCGGGGCGATGGTAGACGCGATCGTACTGAGTGCCAGTGGATCGGTGACGATCGTCCCACTGCCAAGAAGCGTCGGGTCGAGCAGAAGCTGCTGCGCTTGAGCTATCTGACCTCCGAAGCGCTCTTCCAGGCTCGTCATCAGTGCCCTGTCTTCGTCCGTGCCCAGGGCCTTGATCTCGGAGTCCGCCTGGAGCGTCGCCTGTATCGCCTGGAGTGTCAGAGCGGCCTGCTGCGGATCGCCGGTAGCCGTGAACTGCTGCGCATAGCCGCTGGCCTCGGCGACGCTGGTCAGCATGCGCCCGTAGGCATCGCCCAGCGCAGTGTCCTGCGAAAGTGTGTCAAGCCGGTTGCTAGTCTGGCTAAGGTTCACGGCAGTGATTACCGCAACGCCACAGAGGATGATGCCGACGGCTGTAATGCCCATCATGGCAAGGTATTTCTGAGAGATTGTGATATTGATTTTGGGTAATCTCAGTGCCTGGTACATGGACGGTCTCCTGCGCCTCTCTGGCGTTGGTGAATCTAGTTCCTCCAGGGGCTAGTCGGAGTATCGACAGGTTCCTTCCTCGCCACGAGGCCGTATTGAGCGCCGAAGATTGGCCTCAGTCTCCTGGAAGCATCCTGCCGTTGATCTCGGTCGCGCGTTGCCGATGACTCACTCGATACTCAGACCTACCTCGCAAAGATCCCTTATCTCAACGTCGGCTCCGGCCCAACCAGCAGGCCGGGCGATGAGCCGCGATTCACACCAACGACCATGAGGAAACCGCCCGCACGCCCAGCCTCCACGCCGGCAATCGCATCTTCGACTATCACGGCACGGGCGGGCGCAGCGTCTAGTCGGCGTGCCTGTAGCCATCGCCTCCCCCAATGGGTCAAGCCGAAAGCCTCCGGCCAGTCGATCGAGAGAGATGTGGGTCCGCCTGGCCCAGAGGTCCGCCTTCTCCTCGTCTCCAACTCGCCCGCGTATTCGACCCACAGCGAGTGCCTAATTAAGGGGCGTTCACCTCGTCGTGGGACTCGATTCTGCCCATAAGATGCTCCTGCTCTGGTGATGGAAGTCCGCAGGCAGGGACTTCCAGGATCGCTGAGAGAGAATTACTGTCACTAGGACGCTCGTTACCGGTCGTCGGCGGTTTCCTCCGCGAGCAGTTCGGCACTGCTGCTGGTGCTCAGCAGTCGTTGATACTCCTCAAGCAGGTGCGCGAGCAGGCTGGTGAGGAACAGTGACGCCGGTGCTGAGGCCAACCGCTCGGGATTCGTGGTCCCGAGATTGAACAGCACCGCGACGTAGAGGCTCAGGATGTCACCCGGCCCGAGGCCGGCCGTCAAAACAGCCCTGATCAATGAGGATTCCTCTACTTCGGCAGCCTCGGGGAACATCAGGCAACTCTCAAGTATGTAGTTCTCGAACATCGAGGTCAGATCAGACGTCAATGCATCCGCCGAATCTTCGTCGTTCCTTGGGAAGGTGTAACCGCGCACGCTCATCAGCCACGAGACGCGTGACATCTCGGTCTGGATGTCTTCATTCACACTGCCGGCATCGGCTATCTTCCTGGCCATTTCGGCGTTGCGCGCTTTCAGTGTCGCCTGCAGTGTGTTGATCACCTTCGACGTGAAGAATTCGTCTTTGGAGATGTAGTCACGGGCGCCGAGCTTCATCGCCGAGACGCCGAGGCCGGTCTGGTGCGCACCACTCATGACGATTACCGACGTGTCTGGTGAGACCTCCGTCAGGTGCTTGAAGAGGTCTAACCCATTCATGCCGGGAAGGTAGTAATCAACAAGAGCGACGTCGTACTGGTTCCGCTTGGCCTCATCGAGCGCCTCCGAGGCAGTGCTCGTGACCTTCTGGTGCCGGATGCCAAACGTCTTGAGTGCTCTAGAGACAATCTGCTGATCGTTGGGGCTGTCTTCCACGACCAGGACCCTTGCCAGCTTCGGATTCAACGGTGTGACTATCATCTCAACCCCCGGGCCTTACGCCCTGAATTCTTGTTCCCAACTAACCAGAAACAGGGAACCCCAGCGTCTCGGTCTCCTACGCGGCCTTGACGGCCGCCTCCTCTGCGAGAGGCAGCGTCACGATAGAAAGTCGTTCCGACACCCGGTGCAGACTCGACCTCAATCGATCCGCCCATCGATTCGACTGCCCGCTTGACGATGGCAAGCCCGGCGCCCGTTCCCTCGAACTCGCTTCGTGGCTGTAGCCTCTCGAACATGCCGAAGAGGTGCGTCAAACCCTCCTCATCGATACCGATACCGTTGTCCTTGACGTAGAGCGTTGTTCTATCGCCATCGACCGACTTCAGGCCAATCCAGATTGTTGGCTGCGCCGACCGGTTGAACTTGATTCCGTTGGAAATCAGGTTCTGGAACACTTCCTCAAGACGCGTACGCTCGCCCCTAACAATTGGGAGGTCCCGACTGACCACGAGCCGCGCATGACTCGAAACAATGGTGAACGTCATTGTCTCTGCCACGTCACCGATCAGGCTGGCGACATCCTCTGAGGTGATGACGCTCGGCGAAGTGCCGAGGCCGGCATAGGTCAACAGCTGATCCAGCATGGTCTGCATACGGGTGGCCGCGTTGACGATGCGATTGACGTGGTCTTGCGCAGTCGCATCCAGGGAAGCGGAGTCTTCACGCAGGAACTGGCTGAAGGCCTTGATCGTGCGCAGGGGCTCCCGGAGATCATGCGAGACGGTATAGGCGAAGGCCTCAAGGTCTATGCTGGTCTGCTTCTCTGCCGCCGCCATCTCCTGCGTCAGAGCGGCATTCTGCTGCGTTAGGGTGGCGTTTCGCTCCTTGGAGTCGGCATTGGTCTTGTCCAGCGTCTGGACCTGTTTGTGGCGCCGGAGCTTCTCTTCACGGTCCTCGATGACTGCAAGGAAGCCGGATAATGCGCCGCCTTTGGTATGGAGGGACGTCAGGATGACTCCCGCCCAGAACCTGGACCCGTCCTTTCGTACACACCAACCTTCTTCTTCTTGCTGTCCATCGCCGCCGGCGATGCGCAGCAAGCGTTCAGACCTGATCACATCGAGCCCTTCGGGGAAGAAAAGATTGAAGCTCTCACCCATGACTTCATCCGACGAATGGCCGGTTGTGCGCACAGCCGCGCCATTCCAGCTCACCATCTGTCCGTCCTGGTCGAGCATGAAGATTGCGAAGTCGCCATTACGCTCCGCAGCAGCCTTCAAATAACCCAGACTAACGCGCTGGCCACGTGATGATGTCTCCATCGGTAATAAACTCCCACGATTTCAGATCGCCTCATCACGAAGGCGAAGCCTTCCTGACCTGTCTCTTGGGTAAAGAGTCGGCAATTTAAGCACACAACAGAACGGTTATATGATTCTGTTTATTAGAAATCGTTCTGAGGGGATTGATTAAGAAGTATTTAAGGCTATTCTCGGGCGTGAATCCACGCCTTACCGTGTACCTACTTAACGGCAATTCGGCGGTATTATCCAGCCTTTAATTCTATGGAGTATCCACGCTTCGGAATAACTCTGATGATCGAGCTATCCAGGCCAACCAGACGAAGGTGGCCGCGCAGACGGCTGATTATCTCGTAGAGAGAAGCAAGGCTGTGACTGTCATTTACGCCCCAGAACTCCTCCAGGAGCTCACCCCGGTTCACGATGCGTTCCCGGCGCTGCCAGAGGAAACAGATGACCTGCCACTCTATGCCAGACAAATGCATCGCGCCGTTTGGCCCATCGAGCATTTGCAGGTCGAAGTTGAGAATGCTGTGCCGGCTCGGTGACAAGCAGGGATCCACGGAATACGCGTCATGATTTGAATCATGCGAATCGCAGTTCCCGTTCGATTTGCTCAAATGGAGAGCCAGTGCATCGCATGCCACCTGGACGCACATAGTCACTGCTTCAACGTCCATACGGTTGTTTCGGTCCATCAAGAAGAGTCCCATGGACGGGGGTCGTTCGCTCTCAATCGGTATTGCCAGGCCACATTTGAGGCCGAATTGGGCTGCCAGCGGCGCCCGTTTGAAGCTCGAGAGAGAACCCAGGTCTTCGACGAAGACCGGTTTCTTGTCTTGTATCGCGTCCCCAGGCAGAACATAGTCTGGCCGCGGGGCTATCGACGCACTTTTCGACACAAAGCGTTCCATGCGCGGTGAGCCATCATGCCAGCGAGACAGCAATCGCATGCCGGAATCTCGCCACTCCCAGAGTTCGCCCACGGTCCACTGCAGATGCATGCACAGGATCCCCAACCAGGCGGAAATGGCATCATCTGGATGCGCATGGTAGAGGACAGAAGTAGACTTCGCGAGCGCACGGAGATACGGCTCAGATGGGCTTAACGAGCACCCAACACTCTCGACAGAGCAGCCTCTTAATTCAGAAATCAACTGCGTCGGCTACCTCTATGTCTTCTCAGTGGCATCCACTGCTCGGATCGTCATATCTCAGTTTCGTGTCTCTTCGTGTCTACAGGAGAGCCCAAGCCACATAAGGCTGTCTGTACGTCAGCGTACACGCGTGAAACGCCTGCGAGGTACGCTGTCCTCGAGATGACTTAAAAACAACTTAAACTTGGTTTGAAAGCTGCTGCGAATCGCAAGCGACACCGCCTCAATCAGACCCTTCCAGGCATCTAAATTCGATTTGACGCAGGGAACCGACGATGCAGTTGTCAACAGCCGCTGCCTAAATATTCATCATCGTCTGGTTGCAGAGATGCGCCCGGGAATCGGAAGGGTCAGTTCAGGTCTGGCGGCCCGTATCCCGTTCATCAGCGCTCGCGTAACGGCCGGATGAAAGGAGCCGCCTGCCTTGCTCCAGGTCACCTGGACCGCCGGCCAGAGCATCGAATCGCTCACGAATAATCGAATAGCATTCGCAGGCTTGGGCTTCGAGACCAGGCCGATCCAATATTTCCATGGCGCCGCGGGAGTACCGAATGAGGCCAGCCTCCTGAAGCTTTGCCTCCGCCACAGACACGGTAGCCCGGCGAACACCGAGCATTTCCGAGAGAAACTCTTGCGTAATCGGGAAGGTGTCGCCGTCGACGCGGTCGTGAGTCATGAGGAGCCAACGCGCGCAACGCTGCTCGACCGGATGAAGCCGATTGCAGGCTGCTGTCTGCGACACCTCGATGAACATCGAAATCGAGTACGCGCCGAGCACCCGGCGGAGCTCTGCACTTCTCGCAAGGTGCTCATCGAAAGCATCGCGGGTCATACGGAACGCCTCGCCTGGCACCTGGACAAGAAGCCGGGCCGGCGACGTGCGAAGCCCGAAGAACGCCGATATATCGGCCATACCTTCATTTCCAATCGTGGCGAGCTCAACTGCCCCGCCCGAAGCGAGGACTGTCAGCATTGAGACAACGCCCTTCGTTGGGAAGAACACGAAGGATGCCACCTCGTCGGCTTCGTGCAGGACCTCATTCATAACAAGAGGAACAGTTTGAAGGCTTGTTGCTAGCCCCTCGTACTCTGGCCCAGAAAGGGCACGTAGGAGTCGATTTTCTAACGCCATCCCAAAGAATTCTTAGAGATCACCAGCATCGCTGAACTTTGTACGTCTCCACACAAAAGGCCACAAAGGAATGCAGATATTCTATCAATGGCTTTAGTGAGTTACAAGGACAATGGATCGTAATCGAAGTGTAGGTATTTAGCAGTGCACCTTTACGTCACGCCTCAGCCAATAACGAGCCGGCTGTCATGGAACTCCTGAGCACAGAGCACACGAGAGCGGTCGTTCGCTTCTCCTTTGCCTGCTTGCGACAAGCGTTATTAAGCACATTATTAGGTACGTTATTAACGTGCGTGCAACGCGAAGGCGCTGCCTCGGTTGTTGGCCGGCTCGGGTTCATCCACCACGCCGCGATGCAGGTTCAAGCGCTACCGGGCCGCGGACTAGTCGATACCCTCCACCGATGCCAGCTTCTCACCACCGGCGTTGAGGTGGATCTGGAGTTTTACCTTCGATAGCAGGTGGATGAGCTGGCGCTTCTCCTGCGCTGTAAGGCACGACCACGTCTGCTCTACCTTCCGCGCCGTCTCCGGCAGCAGGTCCTTCATAACCTGCTCGCCTTCGGGCGTCAGGCAGGCCCACGTCTTGCGCTTGTCGGCCTCATCCTCGATACGCTCGACCAGGCCGAGACCAACCAGGCCTTCGATTAGCTTGGTCACGTTGGTCATCGTGACCTTGAGGCTACGGCTGATCTCGGTCATGGACAGACGCCGCTCCGGGCTGCGGTAAAGGTCCTGGAGCACGGAGTAACGCGCCACCGTCATGCGCGAATCCGAAGGCCGGCTGGCGTCCAGGACCACACTGCCGGTGCGAACGGCCATCCAGTTTGCTTCCATAGCCAGCGCGTCTTTAAGGAAAGCGTTCTCGCAATACCAGGCGGCCAGCTCGTGGGCCTGCCGTTCGGTCAGCCAACCGTTCTCCAGTACAAGTACCTCGCTGATAGCCACGTCCACGTGCTTCACCCCTTTGGCCCGATTCCGGTCAGTGGACACCGACGCCCCGGCGCCAGTCAATTCAGGGCCTGCAGTTCCCGCGCCAAGGGACACGACCCGTACCATGGAGTCGAGCTTCAAGGCCGACGTGTCACGACTGCTCTGGCGGACCTCGGAGAGGCGGTCTTTGGTCCCCACCACACAACTCCCCCGACGGCGATTCGGCTGGTGGCATAAACAATTCGGGTTGATTCGCTTCGGGGTGGCTGATACGATTTCGCCTACCATGAGCCGACATAAGGTGTTGGTCAGCCACAAACGCCCCGCAGCCACTTACGGCGCCGGCATGGCGATGCGATGGTCCCTGCGTCTCACCTGACGCCGGGACCCTTTCACTCCCCCGCCTATCATCGAAACCCATTCACTGATTCAGGTCTCGACCTCCGGGGCCGTTACTCTTAAGAGGTATCGCCGATGTCCTACGCAAAAGCCCTACGTTGCCGGGAGTGTGGCCGCGAGTACGGTCTGACCGCCAGCCACGTCTGCGAGTTCTGCTTTGGTCCGCTCGAAGTCGTCTACGACTACGACAGCATGAAGCAGAACATCACGCGCCAGAGCATCGAGCGCGGGCCCTACTCCGTCTGGCGCTACAAGGACCTCCTGCCCGTCGAAGGCGAGCCGGTCGACCTCAACGCCGGCTTCACGCCCTTGCTGCGCGCCACCAACCTTGGCGAGCGCCTGGGCCTGAAGAACCTCTACATCAAGAACGACTGCGCCAACCCGACCTGGAGCTTCAAGGACCGCGTCGTCGCCGTCGCATCGAGCAAGGCGCGCGAGCTGGGCTACAAGACGCTCGCCTGCGCCTCGACTGGCAACCTGGCGAACGCCGTCTCCGCCCACGCCGCCAAGGCCGGTATGGAGGCGTTCGTCTTCGTGCCGAGCGACCTCGAAGCCGGCAAGCTCCTGGGCTCCAAGATCTACGGCGCCAACCTCGTCGCAGTCGACGGCTCTTACGACGACGTCAACCGTCTCTGCTCCGAGCTGAGCAGCAAGTACCCCTGGGCGTTCGTCAACATCAACGTGCGTCCCTACTACTCTGAAGGCTCCAAGACGATGGCCTACGAGATCGCCGAGCAGCTGGGCTGGCAGGCGCCGGACCACTGCATCGTGCCGCTCGCCTCGGGCTCCCTGTACGGCAAGATCTACAAGGGCCTGAAGGAGCTGACAGAGCTCGGCTTGATCGAGGAGAAGGACACGCGCATGTCCGGCTGTCAGGCAGACGGCTGCTCGCCGATCATCACGGCCTGGAAGAACAACACACTGACCTTCCGGCCCGTGCGACCGAACACGATCGCGAAGTCGCTCGCCATCGGTAACCCGGCGGACGGCTACTACACGCTGAAGATCATGCAGGAGACGAACGGCGCCGGCGCTTCCGTGAGCGACGCCGAGGTGGTCGAGGGCATCAAGCTCCTGGCCGAGAGCGAGGGCATCTTCGCCGAGACCGCCGGCGGCGTGACCATCGCGGGCCTGCGACAGCTGGTCGCGAACGGCCACGTGCAGCCGGACGAGCTCGTCGTCGCCTGCATTACCGGTGGCGGCCTGAAGACGCAGGAGGCTGTCGCGAACGCCGTACCGGACGCCGCTGAACGTGAAGGCCACCGTGGAGTCGTTCGAGGCGGCGCTCCTGGAGCGCCACGGCGGTGCCAAGGCGGTTGCAACGCCCTCCTGAGGCTGGCCACGCGAATCGAAACACAATCGACGCCGCGCGAGTATTCAGGTCGGCCTGAAGCCTCGTGTATCTTTAGAAGCAGTGATAGAGGGAGGAAGCAAGGTGTCCGAGATGGCCAAAGCAAGAGTGAAATTCACCTTCCCCCCGGAGCAGATTCGCGAGCCGATCATCTGGGAGGTCGGCAAGCGCTTCGATCTCATGACGAACATCCGGCGCGCCGACGTCACGGGTGAGATCGCCTGGGCCGTGCTTGAGCTGGACGGCGACAAGCAGGACCTGGAGCAGGGTCTCAAGTGGGTCGAGGAGCGCGGCGTCCGTGTCGACCCAGTTGAAGACAGCATCCTAGAGGGCTGATGTTCTTAATCTGGATGTTCGTTAGCATGATGCTGCCCGTCGCCTTTCTGGTGGTGGTGCTGGGTATCGGTGCGCTGGTCATGCGGAACGCGGAGATCAGCCCGACGACCATCGATCGGGTGAGGCGGAGGAATCCCATCTCTCCCTTCGAGCGATACGAGCCGGCACCGATGACCGATGCGAAGGGCAATCGGAGTTGGGAGTCTGCGGTAGAGTCGAGGGCGCAAAAGCTCGGCCGCCGGAACATGGGCGGTTTTCACTAAGTAGGACGGGGTAAAGGATGTCCGTAAAGGTTCGTATTCCAACGCCGCTGCGTGGTCTCACCGGCGACCAGGACGTGGTCGCCGGGGAAGAAGGCACGCTCGCAGGGTGTATCGATGGCCTGGAGTCATCGTTCCCGGGTATCAAGGAGCGCATCTGCGACGAGACGGGCGAGCTGCGACGCTTCGTTAACGTCTACATCAACGGCGAAGACGTCCGCTTCATGGACGGCCTCGGCTCGCCCCTCAAGGCCGGCGACGAGGTCTCGATTGTCCCGGCGGTAGCCGGCGGCTAAAGATAGAGCATGAGGACGGGGCCATCGTGCCTCTGTTCCTTCATTCTTCGCTTTTGTCACACCGTTCGTCCTGAGCTTATCGAAGGACGCGAAACGCCGCTGGCGTTTCTCACAGAGAACAAGATGACGGCCTCTCCGAGCGGGAAGGCCGTCATCTTTCAAATTCAGACTCGAGCGAGACCTGTCCCCTACTCGGTAGCTACCTGCGGCGCCAGTATTGGCACGAGTCGCAACGCGAACACCGCTGCGAATGCGAGCGCCACGACGCCCGCCGCGACGTTTGCGCCACCGCCGCCCCCGCCCGATATCGATTGCATGACGCCGAGACCGGTGAGAGCGATGCCTGCCGGCGCGAACGCCGCGGTCGCCAGCGTCGGTGCGAAGGCAGCGGGCATGCTTGCGGGATGTCGCACGCGGCGCATGGCGAAGTAGGCACCCACGCCGACGAGCCCGAGCACGCCGGCGATCACCCGGAAGCCCACGACCTCATCGAAGTGGTCAGCGAGCGCCGCTGACTCACAGTCGCCTGCGTTGGGGTAGATCTGCAGATACTCCTGGCACCGGCTCGCCGTGTAGGTGACACCGGGTGCGTCGCCCGCCACGTAGTTCTTGCCGGCTATCGTCCCGATACCTAGGGAGAGCAGTCCGCTGAGCCCGATAGCGATGAGCCCAACGGCTGCAAGACCAACCAACGGGGTCGCGAGAGCCTCCAGCAAAGGAAACCAGGCCAGCATGCCATCGCGCCGAAAGTCCCGCGCCACTACGGCCGGCGAGCCGAACTGCCGCATCGCAGTGGCTTCGGCGTCATCGGCGGACATGCCACCGGCAATGAAGTCCTCTCTTGCTGTTGCGAGGTGGTCCTCCACCTCGGCGAGGATGCGCCGGGCTCTGCGAGGCGAAACGGTGAGCTGGTCGGCCAGCTCGTCAAGGTACTGCTGAATCGAGGCCAACGGGGTCATGCTGTCGCTCCAATCAGGGCGTTCACGGCGCCGCTGAAGCGCTGCCAGGCCTGTCGCTTCTGGGCCAGGGCCTCCCGGCCGGCCGCGTTAAGCTCGTAGATGCGGCGCCTTCGTCCGTCGACCATGGCCCACGCGCTGGTCAACAGCCCGTCGCGCTCCAGGCGATGCAGGGCCGGGTAGATCGTCCCTTCCGGCAGGTCGAAGGTATCGCCGCTGCCGGACTTTATCGCCTGGATGATCGCGTACCCATGAGCGGGCCCCGATTGCAGGACGGAGAGAATGAGCAGGTCTGAATGGCTACTGATGAGATCTGGCATACCTAGATCATCTATGCATGACAGAATTTGTCAAGCCTTCTGCTGCTTGAGACTCCTTCCGAGCTAACCAATGCTATCGACTGCCACGATCCTCTCCACACCTGCGCGAAACGCTGCGACATCGCGGGCATTGCGCAGCGTATGCACCCGCACATGGGAGGGCAGCTCTGCGATGCGCTCTTGTCGCTGTCTACTCGACTTGCGGTGGGTCGAAATCGACCACCAGAGAATGGAGCGGCGGTCGAAGAAGGAGAGCCGCCACGACTCCGTTGGACCGTTGGGGTTATAGAGCGGCACCTGGTCCCAGGCCCGGGCCACCGTGCGCCGGAACAACCGCCAGAACGACACGCGCCACGGCAGGTTCAGCCAGATCATCGTGTCCGCGCGCGAGAGGTAGACGTCCATGATGCGGGAGTAGCTGCCTTCCAGCACCCAGCCGTCCGTGTAGCTCTCGAGCGTCTCCGTCAGCTCGGCGCGAAACTCCGGCCAATCGACGGTGTCCCAGCCGTTGCGATGTCGAATCGCGTCCAGCTGCACCACGGGCAGGCCCAACGTTTCACCAAGCTGGTAGGCGAGAGTGGTCTTGCCGGCGCCTGTGACGCCCCAGATGACGATTCGGCGGCCGATGTCAGGCGTTGTGTCGAACATAGCCGGATCAGTCTACGCACCTCGCTGGGTCTTAGCGGCTGATCGAATGGACAGGCGCCTGCTACGCGTCTCGGCCTGCTACGCGTCTCGGATCGAAGGCGGGCTGCGGTAGACGCGGCGGTCTCGAGGATCGAGGGCAAGGCGGAAGCTGATCACCCCGAAGGCGGCAAACAGGAGGATGAGCACGTAGGATTCCCAGTACGCCAGCGAGCTCCGGCCGATGGCGCCGACGTGGAAGACAATCCCACCAACGGCGCCTGCTACCAGCCACAGAACGAGGGGCAGGGTCGATAGTACATACAAGGCAAGCGCGTTCTCGCCGAGGATGACATGGCCAATGAACAGCGCTACGAGGCCACCGATGACCAGAGCGAACGCGGACGCATCAATGGGCCGGACCTGACGGATCACGCCGATCGTGATGTTGCCGAAGGCACCAGGAACCGACAGGATTGAGTCCCATGTCTCTTCGATGTCGTCACCGAAGAACGCCTGCCACCGATTCCCCGCCATTATGATCTGTTTATACAGCTTGCACTGTCGAAGTCAAATCTAGCTCTCGACACGATAGTAATCAGACCGCCACCGCGTCTGGATCGCGCCGATCTCGCGGCCGTCGATACCGAAGCGGTGCAGGACGTGGCGCACAAACTCCAGACTGGCTTCGAACTCCGGGTCGACCACTTCCGAAGCGCCTGCCCGCCTCAGCAACGCCACACCATCCCCCGCACTGCGCGCCACGATGTCGATACGCGGGTTGAGCTGGCGCACTGCCTGCGCCGTCCGCAACCCATCGCTGGGGCTCGCGAACGTGAGGGCACAAAGACGTGCTTCGGCCACGCCGGCCTGCTCCAGCACGTCGGGTCGCGATGCATCGCCGAAAACGGCCGGGACGCCCGCCTCCCGTGCGCGCTCGAAGATGTAAGGGTCATTCTCGATCACCACGAACGGCAGCCCGCGCCCGCTCAAGCTGCGAGCCAGGCTGGAGCCCGTGGCGCCGTAGCCGCAGATCACGGCATGACGGCGCAACCTGATCGTCTCCGCGTCCTCTTCTTCACCGCCGCGGTGGCGCTCCACGACAGCGATCAGTCGTGGTACCCGGAGCAAGCGCCGCTCCAGCGGCTCCACGGCGGCGAACAGGAAGGGGTTCAACGTGATCGAGATGAGAGCGGCGGCCAGAACGAGACTCGTTGCCTCGCTCGGAAACAGGTCGAGCTCCGTGGCCAACCCGGCGAGAATAAAGGAGAACTCGCCCACCTGGGCCAGAGAGGCAGACACGGTCAGCCCCGTCCGCAGCCCGTAGCCCATGCCGCCAACGATGGCGAATGCGGCCAGGGACTTGCATGCGATGACGATGAAGACGATGGCGGCAACCTTCAACGGTTCGTCGATCAGGATCGATGGCTCGAACACCATGCCGACCGAGACGAAGAACAGCACCGCGAAGGCGTCGCGCAGCGGCAGCGCCTCGAGGCCGGCGCGGTGACTCAGCTCGGACTCGTTGAGCACGATGCCGGCCAGGAACGCACCCAGGGCGAGGGAGGCACCGAAGAACTCGGCCGAACCGAACGCCACGCCGAGCGCGATGGCCAGGATCGAGAGGGTAAACAACTCTCGGGAGCCACTGCGCACGACTTCCTTGAGCAGTACCGGAATGACCTTGCCGCCCACGACGATCATCAGCACGACGAAAATGCCCGCCTGCAGCAGCGCGATCGCGACCTGAACTGCCGCGCCCGTCTCCGGGAGGAGAGATGCCAGTCCGACAGTATCGGCGTCGGAGCCGGCAACCGTCGGCAGCAGCACCAGCACGACTACGGTGAAGAGGTCTTCGACGATCAGCCAGCCGATCGCAACGTGGCCGATGCGCGTCTCCAGCATGTTGCGGTCCTCGAGAGCGCGCAGGAGGACCACCGTGCTGGCAACCGATAGGCAGAGGCCCATCATCAGGCCCTGCTCGATGTCCCAACCCCACAGCAGCGTCACGACGACACCCAGCAGGGTCGCGGCCGTGATCTGCCCCAGTGCACCCGGCACGGCGATGCGCCCCACCGCGAGCAGCTCTTTCAGCGAGAAGTGGAGGCCGACGCCGAACATGAGGAGGATGACGCCGACTTCGGCCAGATCCGCCGCGAGCTCAGGGCTGGCGCTGCCCCCCGGCGTGTGTGGACCTATCGCGACGCCCGCCAGAAGGTACCCCACGATCGGTGGCAAGCCAATGCGGGACGCGATCATGCCACCGGCAAACGCAGCAACGAATGCCGAGACCAGGGTCAGGATAAGTTCAGAATGGAATGCCATTACTGTCGCTGGCCAGTGCTTTACCTTTCGCTGGTCGGGCAGTTCGGGGGCTGAGTAGCATTTAGGGATGCGCTCTGCGCAGGCAGTCAGGCAGAGACGGATTAATAACCATTCTAACCTGAACAGCGGAATTATGAAACGCGCAGACGAACGGACACCGAAAAGACGTCCCAGCCGACGAAATCAGGGACGGTTATCAACTCCACGCCCTCGCGGGAGATAGAAGTAGTCGGTAGAATGAATGGCTAATGGCAACACAGAAGGCAGACTATTACGAGACGCTGGGCGTCGGTAGAGACGCGACACAAGACGAGGTGAAGCGCGCCTTCCGCCGTCTGGCAATGGAGTACCACCCGGACCGCAACTCGGAGCCCGGCGCCGAGACGAAGTTCAAGGAGATCAACGAAGCCTACGAGGTGCTCTCCGATGCGGAGAAGCGTCAGACCTACGACCGCTTCGGCCACGCCGGTCTCGATGGCGCCATGGGCGGCGGCAGCCGTGGCTTCGAAGGCTTCGGGCCATTCGGGGGCTTCGGCGACATCTTCGATGCTTTCTTCGGAGCAGCCAGCCAGACCCGCCGTCGTGCACCCACCCGCGGCGCCGACCTCCAGGTCGCCATCGATCTCACCTTTGAAGAAGCCGCGTTTGGTGCGGAGAAGCAGGTTGTCGTCAACCGCACCGACCTGTGCTCTCGTTGCGAGGGCCTGCGCGCCGAGCCCGGAACTGAGCCCCAGCGCTGCCCGGCCTGCGAAGGCCTGGGCGAGGTGCGCCGTGTGCAGCGCAGCGTCTTCGGCCAGTTCATCAACGTTACGGCCTGCGATCGCTGTCGCGGCGAAGGCTGGATCATCCCGACGCCGTGTACGCAGTGCCGGGGCACCGGCCGTGAGCGCGTCACCCGCACGATCGAGGTGAAGGTGCCGGCCGGTGTCGACAACGGCTCTCAGATCCGCCTGACGGGCGAGGGCGAGCTCGGCACCAACGGTGGCCCGCGTGGCAGCACCTACGTGGTCCTGCGCGTCGCGCCCCACCCGATCTTCGAGCGCATGGAGGATGACCTGCACGTTCAGCTCAACGTCAGCTTCGCGCAGGCGGCCCTCGGCGATGAGATCGAAGTGCCGACGCTGGAAGGCGATCACAAGCTCAAGATCAACGGCGGCACCCAGTCCGGCGAAGTCCTGACGCTGCGCAACAAGGGCGTCCAGCACTTGCGAGGCGGCGGTCGCGGCGACCTCTACGTACACGTCCAGGTGATCACACCAAAGAAGCTGAGCCACGAGCAGAAGAAGCTCGTCGAGCAGTTGGCCCAATCACTGGAGACGGAGCCGGGCGGCCGCAACCTGTTCGAGAAGTTCAAGGACGTGCTCGGCGGCTAGCGCTGTCGAGTCGTTAGTCCTGGTCTTCAGTCTGCAGCTGTCAGCAGCAGGTTGAGCCGACTCGCCTCGTTCTTGTCGTACGTTGGCTTGTACTTGGCGTCGACACCTGGAACTGATAACGAAGACTGTCCCTGACGAGGCCGGAGGTACCCGATGCCCAACGATGACTCCTACTGGACCGAACTCTCGATCCACGTCATGCCCGCAGTCTCTGACATCGCGGCGGAGGTGCTGCAGGACGTCACCGGCAACGGCGTCACCATTCTGCCGCCCGTGGTGGGTCTCGGCGCCGACGAGGGCTACATCATCGACCCCAACGCGCCGGACTTGCTGCACGCCTACGTCTTCGGCCCCGTGACCGCCGAACGCCGCGTCGAGATTCTCGACAGTCTCGACAACGCGGGCCTCAAGGAAGCCATCCGCGGCGAAGCGACGTGGGGCACCGTACGCGACGAGGACTGGGCCGAGAAGTACAAAGAGTTCTACGACATCGAGAAGATCGGGCGCGTCGTTATCCGCCCGCTCTGGCGGGAGTACACGGCCGAGCCCGGCGACGTCGTGGTGGACATGGACCCCGGCATGGCATTCGGCACCGGTCAACACCCGACCACGCGCATGTGCATTCAGTCTCTGCAGGACCGCATGCGTCCCGGCGACTACGTCCTCGACCTCGGCTCGGGCTCCGGCATCCTCGCCATCGCGGCGATTGCGCTGGGTGCCAGCCGCTGCATCGCGACGGACACGGAAGACCAGGCGGTACAGATGACCGGCGAGAACGTCGAGCACAACGGCATGACGGACCGCGTCGAAACACGGTCAGGCTCAATCGAGGCCGTGGGAAACGATGGCCCCTTCGACTGCGTCATGGCCAACATCAACGCCACGTGGATCAGCACCCTTGCGAAGGACATTGCCGCGCAGCTCAAGCCGGGCGGCTGGGTCGCCGCCGCGGGCATCATCGATGAGCGCGCAGATTTGGCGCGAGACGCTCTGGAAGCGGCAGGCCTGCGTATCGATGAGACGATGGCGATTGGAGAGTGGCGTACCTTCATCGCCAGCAAGTAGCCGCGGCGCTGGCGCATGCCATTGCCGGGCTACCTGTGCTGACGTTGATAAGGGGTGGTGCCAAGGGCCGGACTTGAACCGGCGACCCCAGCTTTTTCAGAGCTGTGCTCTACCAACTGAGCTACCTTGGCAAGGACTTTCACTATAGGCAGGCCCTCCGAACCAGTCAAACCACGGCAAGCCACAGGATCAACGGCCGCTCTCGTGACTCAGACGAGCACTCTTCGATGCGTCAGATAACCGTCGCAAATACGGACGCAGGGGCCCACAGACAGGGCCGAATGGCCCATCTTCGAATCTGAAACCTTGCTTGTTACGCTTGACACTAATATGGGCCAAACCTATGCTCGGACTTGCCCGATGGGGGAGGGATCTTAATGAATCAGCGTGGCAAGCCGCCCGCCCGAACCATCATTGCGCTCGCAATAATCTTGCTGCTCGGTGTCGTCACTGTCATCGGTGCCGTGACTGTATTGCAGCTGCCAGACCCGGCTACGGAAGAAGCCAGGCGCACGGACACGCTCTATCAGCCTGTGCTTGCGATTTCGCTCGTCGTATTCTTCGGCGTGACGTCAGGCATCATCTGGGCCATGTTCCGCTACAAGCGGCAGAGTGAAGACGAAGAGCTTCCCGTACAGGTCCACGGCAGCAACGTCCTCGAAGCAACGTGGACAATCATCCCGATCATTATTCTCGTCACCCTCTTCATTCCGAGCCTCCTGCTCGTCCTTGACCTCAAGAGCCCGCCTTCCAACCCGGATGTCGAAATCAACGCCATCGGACACCAGTGGTGGTGGCAGTTCGACTACCCGAACGACGGCATCAAGGTCCAGGCTACCCCTCCCGACTACGAGAACCTTGACCCGCCGCGCCTCGTCCTGCCGGTTGGCGCCGAGATCGTCATTCACCTGACCTCCACGGACGTGGTCCATAGCTTCTCGGCGCCCAACACGCTGTACAAGATGCAGGCCATCCCCGGCAACGTGAACACGTTGCACATGAAGTTCGACAAAACCGGCGTGTTTACCGGCCAGTGCTACCAGTTCTGTGGTCTGCGCCACGCCAACATGCGCTTCGTCATCGACGTACGTGACCAGGCTGATTACGACGCCTGGCTCACCGAGACTCAGGCTGCCCAGGGCGTCGACCCGGCCAAGCTGGCAACCGCAAGCGAGGACTAAACCCGACCATGGCAATGCACGCAGCAACCGCTAACGCCCAGGCGCCCGCTCACCACGAAGAGGGCATGAATCGTGGCATGGCGGGCATGGCCCTGTTTATCGCCTCTGAGATCATGCTCTTCGGCGGCCTCTTTGCCTGCTACTTCTTCGTCCGTAACCAGGCGAGCGTATGGCCCCCGGCCAACGTCGAGCACATCGCCAGCTGGCATTTGCCTGCCATCCTGACAGCCGTCCTGATTAGCAGCAGTATTACCGCTCACTTCGGCATTCTGGGTATCAAAGCCGGCAACCAGAACCTGTTCAAGCTCGGCATCCTCCTGGCGATCATCCTCGGCGGCATCTTCATCGGCGGCCAGATTTATGAGTGGTTCACGCTGATGGACGAGGGCCTGAACGCGACCTCCGGTGTCTACGGCAGCACCTTCTACGTCATCACAGGCTTCCACGGCGCCCACGTCATTGCAGGCCTCTGCATGCTGGTGGTGGTCTTCGCTCGCGCGACCCAGAGCGACTTCACCGCCCGACGGCACGTCTTCGCGGACTCAGCCGTCCTCTACTGGCACTTCGTCGACGTTGTCTGGATCTTCGTCTTCAGCATCATCTACGTCTTCTCTCAGTAATCCGAATCCCGACCAAAAGGTGAGATAAATGGCAACCGAAGCGATCCCGAGACCAGCACACGGTACACACGAACAGACGGGTATTCTCGCGTGGCTGCTAACCACTGACCACAAGAAGATCGGGATGATGTACCTCGTGTTCACCATCCTCTTCCTGATGGTGGGCGGCGCCCTCGCGCTTATGGTCCGGCTGCAGCTGGCCTGGTCCGGCAACACGATCCTCAGCCTGGACCAGTACAACCAGTTCTACACCATGCACGCCTCGACGATGCTCTTCCTCTTCGTCATCCCGGTGGGCGCAGGATTCGGTAACTACCTGTTGCCCCTCATGATCGGCGCCAAAGACATGGCGTACCCCCGTATCAACGCCCTGAGCCTCTGGCTCATCCCCCTCGCCGCCGTGGTCATGTTTAGCTCCTTCTTCGTCAGCGGCGGCTCCGCAGCTTCCGGTTGGACCGAATACCCCCCGCTCACCACTGAGACCTTCATGCCCGGTAAAGGCACCGACCTCTGGATCTTTGGTGTCCAGATCCTCGGCATCTCCTCCGTCGGCGGCGCCATCAACTTCCTTGTCACAACGATGACGATGCGCGCGCCCGGCATGAAGCTCTCCCGCATGCCGATTTTCGTCTGGATGATCTGTGTCACGTCCGTGCTGGTGCTCTTCGCCACGCCGGTACTCGCGAGCGTCCTGACAATGCTGTTCGCCGACCGCAACCTCGGCACGACCTTCTTCGACCCGCGCGAGGGTGGTAACCCCATCCTTTACCAGCAGCTCTTCTGGTTCTACTCCCACCCGGCCGTGTACATCATGATCCTGCCGGCCATGGGCATCGTCTCTGAGATCCTGCCCGTCTTCTCCCGCAAGCCGCTCTTCGGCTACAAGGCCGTCATCTACGCCGGCGCCGCTATCGGCGTCCTGGGCTTCACGGTCTGGATGCACCACATGTTCGCCACGGGCCTCAGCACGCCGCTGACCGTCTGGACCATGGCAGCGACGATGATGATCGCAGTGCCGTCCGGCGTGAAGATGTTCAACTGGCTCGGCACCATGTGGGGCGGCAGCATCAGCCTGAGAGTCCCGATGCTGTTTGCCATCGGCTTCCTCTTCATGTTCCTCATCGGTGGTGTCGATGGTGTGTTCAACGCCGTTGTGCCGATTGACTACGCCCTGAACGACACCTACTGGGTCGTGAGCCACATCCACTACGTGCTGTTCGGTGGCTCCGTATTCGCGGTGTTCGCCGGTATCTACTTCTGGTTCCCGAAGATGACCGGCAAGATGCTGGACGAGACGCTGGGTACCATCCACTTCTGGCTCATGCTCATCGGTATGAACCTGACCTTCATGCCCATGCACATCCTGGGCCTCAAGGGCATGCCCCGCCGTATCGCCGAGTACCAGGGCGGTCAGGGCTGGGACATCTGGAACCTCATCGCCACGATCGGCGCCTTCACCATCGCTGTCTCCATCCTGTTCTTCGTGACTAACGTCATCAAGACGCTGGCGACCGCACCGAAGACCGCCGGTGACGACCCGTGGGAAGGCAACACGCTGGAGTGGATGACCTCCTCGCCGCCGCCGGAGCACAACTTCGACGCGCTGCCGGAGATCCACAGCGAGCGCCCGAACTTCGACCGCCGCGTGGCCTCGCGCACTCCGAGCACCCGCCCGGCCCCGCGAGCCGTCCACTAGGGGTCAAAAAGGGTAGAGAGACAGAGAGGCATATCGCGTTGTTCAAGATCTGGCAAGTCTTCGCCGTCTCCCTTATGTTCCTGTCGCTGGTGTTCACGGGCGTCATTATTGGCTCCGTTCACGGTACCGACTCGGCGCGTGAGGTGTATCCGACAGCCGCACCGACGCAGGCGAGTAGTGAAACCCCGGCCGCGACGGCAGTTCCGGGGGCGACGCAGGTCAACCTGGTGGCCGAGAACGTCAAGTTCGACAAGTCAACCATTACCGCGAAGGCCGGGGAACCTGTCTCGATCACCTTCGACAACAAGGACGCCGGCGTCCTGCACAACGTCTCCGTCTACACGGACCGCAGCGCCAAGACCGCCATCTTCAAGGGCGACCTGACCACCGGGCCTGCCGAGACGGTTTACACGTTCGATGCCCCGTCCACGCCCGGCACCTACTACTTCCACTGTGACGTCCACCCGGACACGATGTTCGGACAGTTCGTCGTCAACTAACCCTTCCGGGTAAACGCAATCCAGGCCCTCCCTCACCGGAGGGCTTTTCATTTGTCCTGTACGGAGCGCGGGGAACCCCGGGCACGCTGGCGGAGACCAAACACCACCTGGCAGGAACGCGGAGCGATGTAGGGCGAATATCTCGGCCCCATCCGCCAGGCCTTCGCGGACAGCCCTCCCTCTCGAGGAGACCGCTGCATGAAGGTAGCTCTACTGGGGCTCGATACGCGCCAGGCACACCGAGGGCACCCACCCTACGCTCGTCTGACTCTGGGGTCTTACGACTGGCGCAGGAGCTCCCCGCAGCGCTCGATAGCGGGCACGAGGGCATCGCCGAGGCGCGCCTGCCACTCGAGGGCGTCCTGCGGCGTCTCAGCGGCGGTGAGGGCGCTCTCCGCCTCTCGCAGGGCACCGACCTGACCACGCAGCGCCACGTCGTCCAGGCGCGACGTCAGAGTGACGACCGGCACGCGAGCTTCCGTCACAGCCTCGTAGTGGACGAGGAACTCCTCAGACGGCAGCCAGTCGTTGCGGTCGGCGTAGCGGCGGCGACGCGCGGTCGCCAGGCTGCTCGCGGCGCGGGCCAGCTGGCCGATGGCGTCCTGCAGCTCGATCAGCGACTGACGTTGCAGGTCGGCGAGACGCCGCTTGCGCTCTCGGCGCACGGCCGCGCCATCGCGCACGAACTCCGTGAGCATGGCGCCGATAAAGCCGAGGGCGAGTGCTATCGCGGGAATTGCCGCGTCCATGTCAGCCGTGCTCCCTATAGCTCGCCGCGATTTGCCCGGGCGATGAACTGCTCCAGTGTGACGATCTGCAGCAGGTCTTCGTACTTCATGAAGGGCATCAGGCCGCCGCTGGTATAGAAGTCTCGCAGGGTCCAGGCAGGGCCGCCCAGCACCAGGTACGCACGCCTGTAGCGGTCTGGGTCGGAGAGGGCCGCCTGGATCAGGCACATGGCTTCGTACGGCACCTTCTGCTCCGCCGTACCGGACGTCTGCTGCCACTTGAGCGAGATCAGGTAGCCCGTCCCCTCCTCGTTGTACGCCACGAGGTCGACGATGTGCTTGCCGCCGCCCAGCCGCTCGCCGATATCGACCTGCTTGAAATACTCGTAGCCCCCGCGCTCGATCGCCGGCAGCACCATCGCCTCCATTACGGCGCCCGTCGTCGTAGTACCGCGCTTGGCAACCACGGCTAGCAGGCCCTCCCGAGGAGGTGGTGGCGGTTCGATAAGGGGTAGCGGGGGCGAAGCCCATGCGCGGGGAGCGTGGGGGGTGTCCCCCCGCATCTTTTCTCAATAGACGAAGCGGAGCAGCCTGCGAAGGATGCGAAGCGGCTTGTTCGGTGACGGAGTCCCGACATGCTCACAGCCCCCTCGTCGCGATTACTTCGACTGCCTTCGTGCGATCGCCGTTGCACGAAATCATCCGCGGCGCCTCCCGCTTCGTCAGCCGGAAGCCCAGCTTGCGATAGAGCTCCATCACGCGGTCGGTCGCCTGGTTCGACAACACGACAGGCCCCGGGTGCTTCGACAGCCACTCCGCGAGGCGCTCCTGCTCGGCCCAACCGAACGCCTCCTTGCTGTACTGCGTGAACTCGACGTCGTACGGCGGGTCGGCGTAGACGAAGTCGTCCGGCCGCAGCTCGATGCTCTCGAAGTCGCCTATGGTGAAGCACCACGCCGCCATCGCGTCGGTATAGATGTCGAAGTTCGCGGCGTAGTTGATCTTGTCGTGGCGGCCGAAGGGCACGTTGTACTCGCCCTTGCGGTTGAACCGGCACAGCCCGTTGTAGCCCGTGCGATTGAGGTAGTAGAAGAGCTGCGCCGCCTCCGAACCGCCCCACTCCCCGTCCGCGATGAGCTGGTTGAACCGCGTGCGATGGCGGTAGTAGGTCTCGGCGTCATTCAGCATCTCGACGTCGACCTGCAGGCCGCGCGCCAGCCACTGGTAGAAGTTGATGTTATGAGGGTTGAGGTCGTTGAGCAGCGCCTCGGACGGTCGCAGGCCCAGCGCTACCGCCAGCCCTCCCGCCAGCGGCTCCACGAGGCGTCGATGGCTGTGCTTGCGCCAGTACGTGCGCAGCTCAGGCAGCAACCAGCGCTTGCCGCCCGCCCACTTGAGAGGCGGTCGCAGCGGTTCCGGCTCGGCGGCCGACGACGGGGTAACAGTCAGCGCCGTCATGAATTGGCATAATGTTAGTGCGCGTTAGCGGATGTGGCAAATGCTGTGAGTCTTCGTTGTACCCGGCATTTGAGATCTTCAAGGTCAGACTGGACTGCTTGCAACCTGGGCAAACAAAACAGCTTGCCACTCAACCGAATGCGTTCCTACGTCATCTCTGAATCCCCGTCCTGTCACTTCGATAATGTCGCGACCCATTATCGTGACTGGTTTCAGACAGAATGGGCACTCATAGGTGTGAAGGGAGTTTGGGGCCATGATTCGCTCACGGGCAACATCGTAAGCGCTCGGTGATGTAATTTGACCTGGATCGAGTGGCTCACTGGAGAAGAAATCCGACATTCCCCACCGGTTAAGCATCAGCTCTCACAATGTCCGTGTTTCCCCAGCTGCTACTGGCGGTACACCAATGTCGACGCTGTCTTTGAGTGAGGGGCCAACTCGTCTGCTCTCAGCCAGCGTGAGCCAACGGCCGTATGTCGTCCAGCGTGTCGTTCAGTTGGTCTTGGGCCTTCTCCAGCGCATACCGAGTCTGGAGGTTCATCCAGAACGCAGGACTGGTGCCGAAGTAGCGGGCGAGGCGAAGCGCGGTATCGGGCGTCATATCTACCTCTTCACGCACCAGGCGCTCGATGCGCGTACGCGGGACATGCGTAGCCTTCGCCAGTGCTCCAGCCGACACTTCATGTGGTATGAGGAATTCTTCCCTCAAAACCTCACCGGGGTGAACGGGCGGTAGCATCGCAGTCATCTTCGTCCTCCCACCTTAGTGATAGTCGGTGAACTCCACGTCACCTGGGCCTTCTGGCGTCCAGCGGAAGCACAACCTGAACTGGTCGTTGATGCGGATCGAATGCTGGCCGGCCCGCTCACCGCTCAACGCCTCCAGACGATTCCCCGGCGGCGAAGCCAGGTCTCGGAGCTCATTCGCCGCGTCCATCATGACGAGCTTCCGTTGAGTGACCCGAATGAGGTCTGCGGGGAATCCTTTCGGAACCCGGCGCTGGAGGAGATACTCCAGTCGCCCATCCTTGAAGCTCCGGATCGTCACTGCGCCAAACGTATCATGACATGATACGAGTAGGCAAGAACTCCCTCGCTCCCTACAACGCCGCCGTCCCCGCCCTCGCGATGTCCTCGTCCTCCTGGCTGGTGCCGCCGGACACGCCGATGGCGCCGACTACGACACCGTCCTTGACGATCGGCACGGCACCCTGGCGCGCGACAAAGCGGCGGCCTTCGAGAGCGTCGGCGATGGCTTCGAACACGGCGCCGCCGGACTGCATCATCTGCTCCAGCATGGCCGAATCGCGACCCGTGAAGGCGCTGCCCCCGGCCTTGCCCTCGGCGATGGCAGCGGTGTACGAGGCGATGTTGCCGAAGCGCTCGAACAGCACCATAGCGCCGGCGATGTCGACGATGGCGATGCTGACGGGCTTGCCCATCTCTTCAGCCTTGGCGCCTGCGGCAGCCATGACACGCTTCGCGGTTTCCTTGTCGAGCATGGTTAAGTCCTTTCGTATCTCCTGTCAGGGTTATCGAAGGGAGTATGCACCGTGGGGCTTGGAAGCGGGAAGACTTAGAGGATGTTCGGAGCACGCAGGCGCTGCGCATCGCTATCGCGCTGCTCCGCGCCTTTTAAGAAGCTGATTCTGGGGGACACCCCCAGGCCCCCGCGCATGGGCTGCGCCCCCGCTACCCTGCTTCACAAGACAAGGCTCGGCTGTACCCCGCCTCCGTGTATGGCGTTGGACGCTTGACCCATCGAACACCCAAGAATTGTCGGGCTCTGGAGGTTCAACAAGCTTCCAAGGTCCGCCGGGCCATCCGGCAGGCGTCTCGACCTACCAGATGTCGCGCAGCTCGAAGCGGGGGCCTTCTTTGCAGACGAGGCGGGGGTTGCCGCGCCGGTCGAAGACGGCGCAGCCGTAGCAGATGCCGGTGCCGCAGCCCATCTGCGATTCGAGCAGGGCCTGCACGGGCTTGCGGCGCTTGATGCGACCGGGGCCTTCCTGGGTGCGGATCAGGTCCGCGAGGGCGACGAACATGGGATTGGGCCCGCAGAGGAACACCGTATCGGCCCACTCGAAGTAGTCGAGGAACACGTCGGTGACCAGGCCGTTGCGCCCCATCGAGCCGTCCTGGGTCGTCACGGCGACCTCGACCTCGCTGGGCACGAGCTCGGCCGGGAACACGCCGGCGGCATCGCGCGCGCCGTCGAGCAGGACGACGCTCTGTCCCTTCGCGACGGCCTCGTCCGCCAGCCAGAGCAGGGGCGCGATGCCGATGCCGCCGCCGACGAGCAGGAGGTTCTGGCCGGCGTTGCGCAGCGAGTAGCCGCGCCCGAGGGGGCCCCAGCCGTATACGAGGTCGCCCGGTTGCCGTCGCGCCAGCCACGCCGTCCCGCGCCCGACCACGTCGTAAAGGATCGAGAACTGCGGACCGTTTTGGGAATCTCGCACACGGTGGTAGCTCATGGCGCGAGGCAGCAGCGGGTCAGCGGCAATCGCGGCGGCGTCCGGCGCCGCATTCGCACCGGCTATGAGGTCGGCGGTGCGCAGCATGAGAAACTGCCCCGGCGTCGCACCGGACAGGAAATCGCCCCGTGTGCCCGGGCCCTCGCTCTCCACGGCCGGCGAGGCGTCGAACCACATGACATAGGTGTTGCCGTACAGACGCGTGTTCTCGGCGACGCGCAGAAACCCGACCTTCATCTGACCCCCATGAGTGTGACTGCCCTGATTCTACGATGCGACGCACGCTCACCGGCATTGCCGCCCCTGCTGGTGTTGAGTGCCGGTGCTATATTGGGCTGCGATGGACTCAAACCTGACCGAAAAGCGCGACCTTCTGATCCAGACGCTGCGGGAGATGGGATCCGTCGTCGTGGCGTTTTCGGGCGGCGTCGATAGCACCTTCGTCGCCTCGGCCGCGTACGACGCCCTCGGCGATCGCGCGCTGGCCGTCACAGGCGTCTCGCCCTCGATCCCTGCGTCGGAGGTCGAGGAGGCGAAGCAGCTCGCCGCCCAGATCGGTATCCGGCACGAGCTGATCGAAACGCACGAGATGGACCAGCCGGGCTACGTCGAAAATTCGCCGGAGCGCTGCTTCTACTGCAAGGACGAGCTCTACACGCTGCTGGGACAGCTCACCCAGATCGACGGCTACGACCACGTGGCCGACGGCTGCAACGTGGACGACATCGGCGACTACCGTCCCGGCCGGCGTGCGGCGTCGGAGCACGGCGTCCGCAGCCCCCTCATCGAGGCAGGGCTGACGAAGGACGAGATCCGCGCCCTTTCCAGGGAGCGTGGCCTGCCGACGTGGGACAAGCCGGCGATGGCGTGTCTCTCCTCTCGCATCCCCTACGGCTCTCCCGTGACCATCGAGGCGCTGGACCAGATCGAGGCGGCGGAGATGTTTCTGCGCTCTCTGGGCCTGCGCCAGCTGCGAGTTCGCCATCACGGCCAGGTCGCCCGCATCGAGCTGGACGAGAGCGGCATGACTGTGCTGATGAGCGGCGGCCGTCGCAGTGCTGTCGTGAGCCGGTTCAAGGAGCTTGGCTTCTCTTATGTCACGTTGGATCTCGCGGGCTTCCGCTCCGGCAGCATGAACGAGGTCCTGAAACAGCCCGCATCGGCCACTGACGCCGGCGCATAGCTGAGTACCGGCTCCGGCAATGCACCTCGGGCTAATACCCGAGGCTTGCTATCCTACGGATGATGACGACACAGCCTGAGACAGACCTCGAATCCCTGCGCCAGTCGCTGTCGGCTTACAAGGCGGAGCTGGCGAAGGTCATCGCCGGCATGCAGCTCGGCGGCGACCGCAAGACGCGTCGCGACCTCACTCGGCGCCTCGATGCCTGCAAGCGCCGCGCCCGCCATCTCTCACGCCAGACCGAGTCGGTACTCACGACCCTGAATGAGGACCACGAGGCGCGTCCGGAGCTCGAGACGGCCGTGATCTTCCTGGGCAAGGTGCAGGACCTCGGCAACGCTACGGGTTAGCTGCAAGACAACGTCCCAATGCATGAAATCTCGCAGGGGCGTGCGCGAAGCGCATCTGCAGCGCTCTGCTTGAAATGAATCGTCTAATGGAAGTGGAACGGCACCTCGATGATCGCCGTGTTCGGGCGCCGGATCAGGGCTTCCTTCAGGCGCTGCGCCAGCTGGTTGTGCAGGAAGCGCTGCCAGAAGTACTTCGGCACGAACTCAGGCAGGACAACGGTCACAACCTGGTTCGGCGCCGAACGGTCCATGCCGTCGATGTAGGCGAGTATCGGCTGCACCAGCGACCGGTAAGGGGAGTCGACAATGACGAGCGGCACATCCGGTATCGATTCCTCCCACTCCCGCCGGAACTCCTCACCGGCCTCGCGATCATCGACGACGTGCACGGCAACCGCATGGGCGGAGAGCGTGCGAGCGTAGGCGAGGGTGCGTAGAACGGCGCGGTTGATCTCATCGACCGGCACGATGACGGTTTGAGCCCGACCGGAGGACACACCGTAGAAGTGCTGTGCCACCTCGGTAGCCCCCGTCAGGCCGCGGCCGAGTTGCTCGTTGGCGTCCTCGTAATGGCTGTGAATGCGCCAGAGCACGACGTACAAGAGGGCCATCGCCAACATGGAGAGCCAGGCACCCTCCCCGAACTTGGTCCCGCCCACGATGACGGCGACAACACCCGTGGTGACTGCGCCCACACCGTTGATCAGAGCAAAGAGGCGCCAGCGTGGCTCCCGGGCACGCTTCCAGTGGATCACCATACCGGCCTGAGACAACGTGAACGCCACGAACACCCCGAAGGCATAGAGGGGGATCAACCGGTGCGTGTCCGCATCGAACAGGACGAGGATGCAGGACGAGGCGAGGCCGAGGACGATGATGCCGTTGGAGAAAGCGAGGCGGTCGCCACGGAAGGCGAATTGCTTCGGCATGACGCCGTCACGCGCCATCACGGAAGCCAGCGTCGGCAGGCCCGCGAAGGCCGTGTTGGCGGCGAGCACCAGGATCATCGCTGTGCCGACCTGGACCATGTAGAAGAAGACCGTCTTGCCAAACACCGTATCGGCGATCTGTGACACAACCGTCTTGGACTCCGACGGAGTGATGTTCATGTGAGTCGCGAGGATCGTCGTGCCGATGAAGAAGCAGGCGAGAATCGCTGCCATCCAGGACAACGTGATCGCGGCATTGCGCGCTTCCGGAGGCTTGAAGGAGGGCGTACCCTCTGCCAGCGCTTCAATACCCGTCAGGGCGGCGGCACCGGAGGAGAATGCCCGCAACACCAGGAACAGTGATAGCGCCTGGGTCCCCGGCACAATTGCGTCGCTGGGCATCGGAGCAGACAGATTATCGCCGATGGCCATGCGGACGAGGCCAACGACGATCATGGCACCGAACGTGATGATGAAGAAGTAGGAGGGGATGGCGAAGATCGTCCCCGACTCCCGGATGCCGCGCAGGTTGCCAACCGTCAAGAGCGCCACGAAGCCCACGGCCAATTCGACCCTTACCGAATGCAACTCCGGCAGCGCCGATGTAATCGCGGCCACACCGGCGGCGGTCGAGACCGCGACGGTGAGGATGAAGTCGACACACAGCGTGGAGCCCGCGAGCAGGCTGGCAGCCGTGCCCACGTTCACGCGGGTCACGTCGTAGGCGCCACCACCACGGGGGTAGGCACGGACGAGCTGGATGTACGAGATCGCCACGATGGCGACCAGCAGGGCAATGGTGACCGCAATTGGCAGCGCGTAGGAGAACGCGCCGGTGCCGGCCAGGAGGAGCACCAGGAGCATTTCCTCAGTGGCGTAGGCCGCCGACGAGAGGTTGTCGGAAGAGAAGACCGCCAGGGCTTTGAGCTTGCCGAGACGCTCGTGAATGATGTCCGCGCTGGCCAGAGGCGGACCGATGAGGAAATGGCGCAAGCCGGCAGAGAAGCGCCCGAACGACGTCGAGGGGCGGAGGGCCGCCGGCGTCGCCTCGAACTCGCCCTCACCGACGCGGCGGAGCGTCTGCTCGCGCTCTCGGGTGAGGCGAATGCGCCGCGTACCGGGGCGGCTGCCCTGCAGCGTCTCGTGCAGCTCGGGCTCCGGGACAGACTGGCGGTCACCGTCCCGGTTCAATCGAATTACCCGATTATCGTTGGGTTCCTCCGGAGGCTCTTGATCTGGACTCATGAATTTCTACTCACGGAATTCATAGTGTAGTCGCGGCGAGCGTGTAGACAAAGCGCCCCTCGTTACTGGCTCACAGAGAGCAACTTGCCCGTGCGGAACTCCTGCAGAAGAGCGCCGGCCTGATGCCGAGAAACCCGTGGATCTTCGCCTGACGATACGGTTGGAGATGCTACAGGAAGCACCGTCGACCAAACGATCGGAATCCGCACATTCCCTGCCCTTGATCCTGACCGGCATCTCCTCACCGGACAGCCCGCAACTAGATCGGCAGGCCCTTCAGGCCGCGAATGCCCTTCAGGGCCGATATCTCGCCGGAGTGGCCGAGGGCGTGGTTGATAAAGATGACCCGGAAGAGCTGCGAGACCGGCTGCTCCGGGCCCCGGATCCAGGCCACCTGGCGCTCGAGGTCCGCGGTCGTTATCGAGTCGACGTAGGCGCGCGACTGGGCTTCGACGGCAGCGTGGTAGGCGCGAAAGCCTTCGAGGTTCAGGCGCCAGGCGGTCTTGTCCCAGATCAGGGGCCGCTCCGTCGGGATGCCCGTCTTCTCGGCCCAGCCCTGGGAGAAGACCGTGCTGCCGCCCTTCAGCTTCTCGCCGATGAGCAGGTCCTGGCCGGTCACGACATGTGCCAGAAGCTGACCGATGGTGTTCGACGTGCCGCCGGGCTCCCAGTGCACGATTTCCTCATCGAGGTCTTCCAGGGACCGCGTGATCATCTCGAGGGCGTTGCCGCACTGGGCCTGTATGAAATCAATGAGCTCCATGGTCACTCCTGCGTCTAAATGCTGCTATTCGTAAGTATGGTGACAGTCCGGCCGCCCGGGTGATGCTGCGCGAACTGAGCTTAAGCGGCGGCAGCATCTTCCCGGAAGCGTACCGGCGATCTGTACATCGCCCGCGGTCCTGGATTCCAGGCTGAGGCGGCTCATACGTTGCGCAGCTCGGCGATGAAGACCTTGAGCTCCGCGATTTCGTCCCGCAGCGCCCGGTCCTGTGCCGCAAGGTGCTCCTGGATCTGCACGCATTCGTGCAACATCGCCTCGGCATCCTTGTACGTGTCCTCCGCCCTGCGGTCCGATGTCTTCGCCTGGATGTTCTGGCCCACGATGATCACCGGCAGCAGGACCAGCTGCAGGAAGGTCTGGGCGATCCAGGCCACGATAACGATGCTGTTCCCGCTGCCGATCGCTGATGGGAAGCTGATGAGGGCAAGCAGCGTGAACAGGTAGGCCGCCCACATAGTCCCGACCACCGACGTGATCAGCAGGCCCAGCTTGCCGTTCACGCCGACGCGCTGGTCGTCGACCTTCGTAGGCGGTGCTGCCGTACCGGCCATCCGCTCCCAGGTGCGGACGTGCGGGACGTGGTGGTAAATAGTTGAAAGCTCGTTCATCGTGATGGCCTCTCGTTGAATGCCGTCGTTGTTCCAGGCACTCAGTATGGCGTCCGGAGCACTGGAAAGGCGTCCGGCCGGCCTGCACGTGACTCAGCGGCTGCGGTCGCCTTCCTTGACCCCCTCCCATGCGCACCCTAGAATCGATCAAGATATGTTCGACGCGCTTTCCGACAAGCTCCAGCGCGTTTTCGGCCGCCTCTCCAGTCACGGCACCGTTACGGAAAAGGACCTCGATGAGGCCCTGCGTGAAGTACGAGTCGCTCTGCTGGAGGCGGACGTCAACTTCCGCGTCGTGCGCGATTTCATCAGCGCCGTGCGGGAGCGCGCGTCCGGCATCGAAGTGCTGCAGTCGCTCT
This sequence comes from uncultured Chloroflexia bacterium, assembly GCA_963731765.1. GTDB lineage: Bacteria > Chloroflexota > Dehalococcoidia > DSTF01 > WHTK01 > WHTK01. The sequence continues at coordinate 94,842 of CAVSWS010000020.1, read as the reverse complement.
CCGGCCCGCAGCAGGTCATCTCGATCGTCAATGAAGAGCTGACCAGCATGCTCGGCGGCAGCCAGTCGACCCTCACGACGGCGCCGCAGCCCCCGACTGTCCTCCTGCTCGTCGGCCTCAAGGGCGCCGGCAAGACGACGATGACGGCGAAGCTGGCCCTGCACCTGCGCAAGTCCGGCGGCAAGCCCCTGCTCGTCTCGGCCGACCCCTACCGTGTCGCCGGTACGCAGCAGCTGATCAGCCTCGGCAAGCAGTACGACGTCGCCGTCTTCCCCGGCGACCCCAAAGACATCAAGACGCTCGCGAAGGACGCCCTCGCCGAAGCGCGACGCGTCGGCGCCACGACCCTCATCGTCGACTCCCCCGGCTACGTACAGCTGGACGAGGACGTCGTCGAAGAGGTGCAGGCGCTGGTCTCGTGCTTCCAGCCGCACGAGACGCTGCTCGTCGTCGACGCCATGACCGGCCAGGAAGCCGTGCACGTGGCCCAGGAGTTCGGCGAAGCGACACCCGTCTCCGGCTTCGTCCTCACCAAGCTCGACGGCGACGCCCGTGGTGGCGCCGCGCTTTCGATCCGCGCCATGACGGGGCTGCCGATCAAGTTCGTCGGCACCGGTGAGCGCGCCGACGCCCTGGAGCCCTTCTACCCGGACCGGTTTGCCCAGCGCATCCTCGGCATGGGCGACGTCCTCACCCTGATCGAGAAGGCCCAGGCCAACATCGGCGACGAGGACATCGAAAAGCTCGGCAAGCGCATGAAGGCGAACCAGCTGGACCTCAACGACTTCGTGCAGCAGATGCAGAAAGTACGCAGCATGGGGCCGATCTCCGACCTCCTGGGCATGATCCCGGGCATGGGCGGCATGAAGCGCCAGTTGCAGGCAACCGAAATTGACGATACCTTCTTCAAGCGCGCCGAGGCGATCGTGTTTTCGATGACCCCGGTAGAGCGTCGTAATCCCGACATTATCAACGGGAGCCGCCGCCGTCGGATTGCGGAAGGCAGCGGCACGACGCCGGCAGATGTAAATCAGCTGCTCAAGCAGTGGAAGGAAGCCAAGAAGATGATGCAGGCCATGGCTTCCGGCCGAACCGCCAAGCTGCTTGGCATTCGCTAGGCCAGACGAGGAGTAAGAATTGCTAAAAATCAGGCTCGCACGAGTCGGCAAGAAGAAGCAGCCGACCTACCGAGTAGTTGTCGCGGACGCCCGCGCACCGCGCGACGGCAAGTACGTCGAGATCATCGGCCAGTACAACCCGCGCACGGAGCCCAACACCTTCGTCATCGACGAGGAGAAGGCACGCGCCTGGCTGTCCAAGGGCGCCCAGCCGACCGAGCGCATGCACAAGCTGTTCGCGACCGTCGGCATCATGGAGCCGCTGGTCTTCCCGCCCCCGAAGGCGAAGGAAGAGCCCCAGGCTGCCCGCCCGGCTGCTGCAGCTGCTCCCGCACGCGACCGCCGTCGCAGAGGCACCGGCCGCTGAAGCCCCGGCTGCGGAAGAACCGGCTGCGGCTGAAGAGCCCGCGGCCGAAGCTCCGACAGAAGAGACCACCGAAGAGGCATGAAAGAGCTAGTCGAGTACATAGCTCGCGCCCTGGTGGAGAACCCGGACGAGGTCGTCGTTACGGACGACTGGGACGGCCACCGTCACGTCCTGCACCTGGACGTGGCTGACGGCGACATGGGCAAGGTCATCGGCCGCGGCGGACGCGTCGCCGAGGCCACCCGCGCCCTCCTGAAGGTCGCCTCCGCCCGCGAAGACACCCGCGCCGTCCTCGACATCGGCGACTGAGCGCGCCTCGAAGCTCAAGCCACAAGTCAGTAAGCACCAAGAAGGGGCGGTTCGTTGAACCGCCCCTCTTCATTGATTGCATTAGCCAGTAGCTACTAGGCTCGGCAGCACCTTGTCAATACCCTAACTAAGCACAAGGCCGAGTCGCTTTCATGGTCGCATTGGGAATGGACGTTACGTGACTCGTCAGAACCGTGAGCAGTGGTCAAAGGGTAGGCGCGCGAGCTGGACGCTGACTAGGGCAGGCGTAGGCTGTAGACTGTTCCTGCGAACTGGACGCGCATCTATGGCCCCTGGGAGCCAGGAGACGACAAGCTTGTCTTTCCAGGTGATCTCTCAAACTTTGCTCTAGCTCTTACTAACGCTGTTCTTAAAGACGGCGAGATTACCATGCTGTGACCCTGTCACCATCCGGAGCCTTGCCTCAATTGGGACAGACTTCTCAGTTCATTGAGACTTCCGCCGAGGAGGGTCAATCTACTGTCCCACAGCGATGGAAGCGATGGCCCACATCGTGGTCTCTTGGAATCTGGCTCTTCGCTGGTTCTTATCAGTCGGCCTCGGAGGTTCGGCCAGTTTAGCCAGCGTTTCATCTTGGTCTGCATCAGGGGGTGGCTTAATCTTCGGGCCGAAGGTGCAGCAATGAATCTTGATTTGATCATCGATACGAATTGAAGGTTATCACCAGAGGGCAACGAATCAGGCTATATGTTGATGGCGTAGAGCTGCTTGAATATCAGACCGCGGTATCATTTTCAGGCGCCCAAGTTGGAGTTATGGCACAAGGCCACGGTTCAGTAACGTTCGAGGACTTTAGAGTTGAGTCGGTAAATCCAACGGGGTTCGTCGCGATGGCTTTGACGAAACATTCACAGCCTTATACCGCGACGTACTCCAACCCATAGCGGCCAGCGAAGGCCTTTCACTCCTTAGGGCAGACGAAATTCCCGGACCGGGATTTATTATCCAAGACATTGTTCGGAACCTTCACGATGCCAGCGTTATTGTTGCAGAAATCACTCCTCCCAATCCCAATGTGTACTTCGAACTCGGCTATGCATTCGCTATGGGCAAGCCGATTATTCTTCTTGCCAGACGAAGTCAGCATCTGCCCTTCGATGTGGCAGGAATGCGCGTTATCTTCTACGACGATTCCATTTATGGAAAAGGGAGAGTAGAGACAGATTTTCGGCGCCACTTGCGTTCAATACTGATTCAATAGAATCAAAATCACGTCATCGAATCCGTGCTGCGGTTGCTCCCGTTTTGATGATGCCTCGCCGAATGCGATTCTTGAAGCTGCGCATTTCACCGATGCTTGGCGACAGCTGTAGCCAATACAGGCCGCCTGAGCCGGATAAAGCACTGACCCTAATGGGAGGACCAACATTGGCTGGGGGCCTGCCAAAACAAAGGAAAGACGTGCAGGTGATAGAGCCTGGCCACCGGCCACCGTTGATTTGAGTCGCTGCCTGATGCCGAGGTGAGTTGTGGGCGAGCCCAAGCCTGTCACATATGCTAGAGCTCACCAACCAACGTTCACAGCTAAATAACACTTGCTTAGGCCCTGCCTAGCACCTCCCTCGTCCCCGCATGAGACCCTCGATCTATCGGTGGGATGAAGATGAGGAAGGTGGGACACATGAAGCTGTTTGCCCTGGCGCTCCTGACGACGGTCGGCCTGACCGCGGCGTGCGGCAGCGCGGTGCTCGGTGGCGGCGACGATGCCGGCGATGCCCAGAGCGCCGCTGAGACGGTGCCGGCGTCTGAGACCGGCGCGCCTTCGACGGCATCGAACACGGCCGTGGCGACCGCGACGGCCACGCCGGAGCCGACCGCGACCTCGGTGCCGGCCCAGACCGTGTCGAACGACAAGTGCGGCGGCTCCCTGGAGGGCTGCTTCACCTTCAACGAGATGGACCAGTACCTCTCCGACATCATCCCGATGGTGCAGCAGTACTTCGAGACGGCCTACCCGGACCTCGCCGACCCGCACGTGGTCTACATCCCGGACGGTCGCGCCGCCCGCACCTACTGCGGCGTCTCCGACAGCGAGGCCTACGAGTACTGCACCGGCGACCAGACGATCTACATCGGCCAGGACCTGATCTGGGCCTTCTACCACCAGGCCGGTGACGCCGCGCCCGCCGTCGCGCTGGCGCACGAATGGGGCCACCACCTGCAGGCGAACCTCGGCGTGCAGTACGGCCGATCGCAGGCCAGCGAGATCGCCTTCGAGAACCAGGCCGACTGCGTCTCCGGCGCCTGGGCCCAGTACGCCAACGGCCAGGGCTGGCTCGAGACCGATGACGACCTGGGCGACATCGAGACGCTGATGGAGTTCATCGGTTCGCGCGAGAGCCGCACCCGCGACCACGGCACCACGGCCGAGCGCGTCGAAGCGTTCAACTCGAGCTACGACAACGGCATCGCGGCCTGCAACGCCTACTTCCCCGACTCGCCCATAGGCTAGCCGGCCGCTATTATGTCGCGGTGAAGCAGCGATGGCTCCTCGTGCTACTCCTGCCCGCGCTGCTCCTGGCAGCGTGCAGCGGAGGCAACGGGGAGTCATCGACGCCGACCGCCACCGCACCGGCGGCGCCGACCCTGCCGCCGTTCCCCACCCGGGCGCCCCAGCCCAGCGCGACGCCGGTCAACACCTACCCGCCCGACACCCGCACCGGCATCGACGTCATCGACAAGGCCATTGAGGCGGTCCTGAGCGGCGACCCGCAGGCGGTGATCGCGCAGCTCAGCTTCCACCCTTATCGATGCGATAACGCGCCGTCGGGCACCCAGGGCACGAACCCGTGCCCGCCCGGCGTCCCCGAGGGCTCTGCCGTCGACGTCATCGCGGCGGGCGGCTGCGACGTCTCCTTCCTCGCCCGCGACCGCGCCAGCCTCGTGACGCAGGTGACGCAGTTCGAGCAGGACGTCGCGTCGCAGGGCATCTACGCCGTCGTCGAAGTGCAGCAGGGCCGTCTCGCGTCGCCCCTGCCGTTGCGATACCTGATCATCCTCTCGGGCGGCTACTCGCTGCTCCTGGACGACACGGGCATCACGCACCTCGGCCTGCCCTGCGACGGTGTCGGACCGGCACAGCTATTCCACCCGGCGGACCGGCCGATACTGCCGCCCAGGTGATCAAATTGCGCAGACATACCTCATTTGGTAGTCTGGCAAAGCCTTTTCGAGACGGCAGAGGGTCTGAAGCCCGCTTCGAAAGCGCACCATCCAGCCGAGGTGGTGGAATCGGTAGACACGCGGTCTTGAGGGGGCCGTGCCTTCGGGCGTAGGGGTTCAAATCCCCTCCTCGGCACCAATATCCGGCGACGTGGCCAAGTGGTAAGGCAGAGGTCTGCAAAACCTCCATCACCGGTTCGAATCCGGTCGTCGCCTCCAAGCGCAAAACGAGAGGGCGCTCCGTAATCGGAGCGCCCTCTCTGTGTGTGTGAGTGATTGGTGTTGAGTTCCTTGGTATCGTTGCAGCGACTCCGAGGCGTGGCACTTTCGAGTCCTATGACGCTTGCCAGAAACAGGTCCGCCCAGGAGCGGCCGTAGCAACCTGTCAGCCCTCCGAGCCTCCACAGGATGCGGGTCCAAGTAGGATCTCGACCATCAGTGGAGTCTCGCGAGCTCTACAATCGCGAGATCGCACGCTCTCCGTCCGTCCTCGGCCCCGCCTTTATCTGCTTCTCTCGAGCTATCGCCGACAAAGCATCCTCAGTGTCCTCGAAGTACACCAGCTTCCAGACGTTGTATCGCTTCGTAAAGCCCTCGACCAGCTTCTCGCGATGCTCCCAGGTTCGGCGGCATAGATCGCTCGTGACACCTGTGTAGAGCACGTTGTTCGTGAAGTTGGTAAGGATGTAGACGTAGTAAGGCACGCTCCAGATAGTCCAATTTGTAGTAGGTATGGAGCAAGGGTTTGAAAGGCGCCATCACTGCGTTTACCCGGAGCATTGAGAGGCAAGGAGCGCTGAAGGATTGCCACGGCCCTCCTGAGGTCGGGCCTCGCAACGACAGTCTTCTGCTGAGCATCCCAAAGCGAAACGGCCCTCCAGCTTGGAGGGCCGTTCGCTTGGGTCTACGTGCGGTGAACCTTACCCGGTAGCTATCGCGGGCATGCGCTGCGGGATCTGCGCCGCCAAAGCCTTGGCTTTTGCCTGCGCCACGGCTTCTTCAGCCGATTCGGCGATGGCGCCCTCGCGGTGGATACGGAATACCTCCGGATGGAACGGCCCTTCCGGCTCGACGCCACGCTGCATATCCTTCGCCGCCTTCAGCAGCCGGTTACGCACGTGGATGATCATGTAGTCGGCCGCCACCAGGTGCTCGTTCTCGCGTTCAGCGATCGGGCCCCACTGCGCCTCGATGAGGGCGATGTCCTGCAACGGGAACGTCTTGATGCCGGAGTACGAGAACGTCTTCTGCGCCACGCGGTCGACCAGGTAGTCGTTCTGCAGGTTCGCCTTGGGCATCCAGGTACCGGGGATCACCTCCGGGTGGCTGAAGCCGCCGAACTTGTACTCGTGCAGCTGCTCGTCCGTGATCGGCTCCCAGCTCCAGCGCAGGCGGTAGAACATCAGGCTCTCGTTGTCGATCGGGATGCGCATGTTGCTGGAGAAGTGGCCATCGAAGGCGATGCCGGCGGTGCAGAAGATCGGCATCCACCACGTCGCACCCACGCTCGCAGCCACCTTGCCGTCGCTCATCTCGGTGGTCTGGACCGAGAGCATGGCGTGCTCGTAGTCCTCCAGCTTGGCGTCGAGGCCACCACCACGCTGCCCCGGCAGGTAGCCGGACTTGTCGCGGATGCGGCGGTTACCGACGGCGAGCGGGTAGGGCTCGTTCTCCGGCACCGGGGCGTTGAAGATGTGCTGCTGAGAGCCGGCGGCGCGGATCGCGTCTACCTCGGCCGGGTGCAGCGTGCTGTGCAGGAATCGGGCGTGGCTCGGGTCGTAGTCACCCTCCATGGCCTGCAGGTAGTTGCACTGCTCCACGAACTTCGTGACGTAGCGGTGGCTCTTGGGCAGCTTCGTCCATTCGAACTCCGGGAACGGAGGCTGCTTGTCCGCCGGGCCCATGTAGGCCCAGATCAGATCGCCCGCATCGACCGCCGGATACGCCTTGATGCGCACCTTGTCCTTGTACGTGTCGCCCTCGGGCGTGTTCGGCAGGTCGACGCACTTGCCGGTGACGTCGAACTTCCAACCGTGGTAGATGCAGCGCAGGCCCTGCTCCTCGTTGCGGCCGAAGAACATCGGCGCGCCGCGGTGGGGACAAAACGCATCGACGACGCCCACCTTGCCGGCGCTGTCACGGAAGGCGATCAGGTTCTCGCCAAGGATCCTCACGCGCAGAGGCTCGCAATCCGGCCCCGGCAGCTCCTCCGCGAGCGCGACCGGCAGCCAGTAGCGGCGGAATACCTCGCCCATCGGCGAGCCGCGGTTCGTGTTCGTTACGAGTTCGTTGTCTTCTGGTGACAGCATTCTGTGTAGCCTCTCAACCTTGATCTATTTGCGGCAGAGAGTATTCCCTTGTCGGGCATTTTTCAATGCTCAGGCTTGCAGCGAGACTCGACGGAAACTCGGGCTGATTAGAACTTGGTCCGGCCTAGATCTCCACGACGACGACTGCTTCCTCAGCAGCCGCTCCCGTCATCGGTCGCTCCCGCAGCGCCACGTGGGGCAGGAACCAGGAGATGGCGAACGCCAGCAGGGCCAGCGGGACTGCCAGCAGGAACACCGTGCCCAGTGAGTTGCCGAACGCTTCTCGCACGCCCTCCAGCACCTCAGGCGGTAGCGCCAGGAGCTGCTCCGGACTCGAGACCAGCGTCCGGCTATCGATGCCGTTGAGGTCGGCCTCGGGCACAAGGCGCGGCAGATGGTAATTCAGGCGGTTGTTGAGGATGGAGCCGAAGATCGCCACGCCGAACGCGCCGCCCATGGTACGGAAGAACGTGACGCCGCCGGTCGCAGTGCCCATATGCTGGAAGTCGACGGCGTTCTGCACTGCCAGCAGTGACACCTGCATAACGAGCCCCACACCGGCGCCGAGAACGAACAGGCAAATCGAGAGCAACGTCAGGTTCGCCTCATCGGTGAGCCGCGATAGGAGGAACAGGCCGACCGCGACTGCGATGGTGCCGAAGACGGGATACAGCCGGTAGCGACCGGTGCGCGCGATCAGCTGACCGGAGATGATCGACATGGTCACGATGCCGACCATCATGGGCGTCGTACGCAGGCCGGACTCCGTCGCGCTCACGCCCTCCGCCACCTGCAGGAACACCGGAATGAAGGCGACAACGCCGAACAGGCCCATGGCCACCAGCATGCCCAGTACGGCGCACACCCGGAACGTCGGGTCCTTGAACAATGTCAGGGGCAGTATCGGCTCCGCCGCGCGCGACTCCCACATCACGAAGACGACGAGCAACACGCCGCCCCCCGCGAACAGACCGATGATCTCCGGCGAGTCCCATGCGTACTCGCTGCCGCCCCACGACGTGCCGAGCAGGATGGCGCTGACGCCGACGATCATCATCGCAGCGCCTACGAAATCGATGCGGTGCTTCGTGCGTCGGATTGCCAGCTTCAGGAAGCGCGTCGTCACTGCGAAGGCCAGGAAGCCCAGCGGCAGGTTGATGTAGAACACCCATCGCCAGCCGGGGCCGTCCGTGAAGAAGCCACCGATCAGCGGACCGGCGACGCTGGAGAATGCGAACACGCTCGCCATGTAGCCGATGTAGCGACCACGCTCGCGGGGCGACAGAATATCGCCGATCACGGCCTGCGAGGTCGACATCAGTCCGCCGGCACCCAGGCCCTGGAGCACGCGCGCACCGATGATCTGGTTGATGTCCTGCGAGATACCGGCAGTGATCGAACCGAGCACGAAAGCGCCAATCGCCACCTGCAGGAGGATCTTGCGCCCGTACATATCACCGAGCTTGCCGTAGATCGGGATCGAGGCCGTCGAGGCGAGCAGGTAGGCCGTGATGATCCAGGAGAGCTTGTCGAGCCCGCCGAGCTCTCCCACGATGGTCGGCATTGCGGTGGCGAGCACGGTCTGGTCGAGCGCTGCCAGGAGCATGCAGAGCATGAGGGCCGCGAACACGACCATGATCTCCCGATGCGTGAGCTGGGGTTGGTCGAACGTCGGTGGTGGCGCCTGACGGCCGGCGTCTACTGCCAAAGAGGCCCTCGAATTCGATTGGGCTGTCATCAGCCGCAATTACGGTGAGATTGGATCATGATACAGATCGCTATGTGCCCCGTCATGCGCTTGAGCTTCCCTATCTTGTCGAGTGCAGACGCTCGTCTGTGCTAGATTGAGGCAAGCGTCGGCGGGGGCGCGAACCGAAACTCGAGCCTGGAGTGTCCTATGACGCTGTCCCCCGATCCGATTCTCACGTCTCCACCCCAGAGCCCTGTCCCTGAATCGGAGCTGTTGCGCCTGAGCGGTCTGCTCGGCTCCGGCGTCGTACGCGTCGATGCACTCGGCATCGCCTGGCCCCAGAACAACCACGGCGCGTCGCTGCTCGAAACCCTGGGCGGCGCGACGGGCGCTCCCCTGCCGGACGTGCTACGCGATCTCGTGCAGGCGGCAGGCATGGCGGGACCACAGCAGGACGAGGTGATCACGCAGGTACCGGAGTCGCGGCACATCGGCATCGTCGCCGGCAACAACGGGCACGGCGGCCTGATCCTGCTCCGCGACCAGACGGACGAGCGCCTGCTGCAGGAGCGCCTGCTGCAATCCGAGAAGATGGCGAGCGTCGGCCAGCTCGTCTCCGGCGTCGCGCACGAGCTCAACAATCCCCTCACGGGCGTCATGGGCTTCTCGCAGCTCCTCCTGGCACGAGACCTGGACGACTCGGTGCGCGGCCCCATCCAGACGATTTACGGCGAAGCAGAGCGCGCGGCGAAGATCGTGCAAAACCTCCTCTCCTTCGCACGCCGCCGCAAGCCCTCCAAGGAGATGGCCGACATCAACGGCCTGCTGCAGCGGGTGCTCGAGTTGCGCAGCTACGACTTCACGGCGCGCGGCATCTCCCTCGATATGACACTGGACACGCGCATGTCACCGGTCTGGGCCGACCCCGACCAGATCCAGCAGGTACTGTTCAACGTGATCAAGAACGCCGAGCAGGCGATGCTGGACGCTCACGGCAGCGGCAAGCTCACGGTCGTCACGCGTGGCACCGAGACCGGCGTGCGCGTCTCGATATCGGACGACGGCCCCGGCATCCCGGCCGAGATTGCCCGTCGCATCTTCGACCCCTTCTTCACAACCAAGGAGGCGGGCGAAGGCACCGGCCTGGGCCTGACGATCTGCTACAGCATCATCGACGAGCACGGCGGCCGCATCTGGACCGAGAACGTACTGCCGACGTTCGACCGGCCCGACGCCTCCGGCACCGTGTTTCACATCGACCTGCCCCTGGGCACCGAAGGCTCAAAGGCCACCGCCGGCGCTGCCCCCTCGTCCGGTGCGCAAACCGCGGCGGTGACCGGGCGGCGCATCCTCGTGGTCGACGACGAGTGGAGCATCCGCGCCCTGCTGCACGACATCCTGCGACTTGACCAGCACGAGGTCGCGCTCGCCAGCTCCGGCATCGAAGCGGCCGACCTCATCGACCGGGAGCGCTTCGACATCATCCTGACGGACATGAAGATGCCGGGCATGGACGGCGCTGCGTTCTTCCGTCACGTGCAAGAACACGACCTCGACCAGGCACGACGGATCATCTTCATCACGGGCGATACGGTGAGCCCGGAGACGCGCGGCTTCCTGCAGGGCGTCAGCAACCCGATCCTCTCGAAGCCGTTCAAGATCGGCCCGCTTCGCGACGCGATAGAGCTGGTTCTGGGGCAGTCGGCCGGATAAACGTTAGCCCCTGGCCTGTCGTCCCGGTCACTGCGACCGGAGCGACAAGCGAGTTGAAGAGCGACTAGTTGGGACGAAAGGCGTCCTCGGCTATTACGTTCCGCCTCGCTGGGCGGCCATCAGAGGCTGAAGTTGGGCCATGACCGGGTCAGCCTGCGTGCCGAGGCGTCGCCAGTCCTCTTCAGGCTCGAGGATCTTTTCGGCGCTGCGGAAGTCGTTGTAATCCAGCGCCGGGTCGACGGCGGGCGGCTCGATGCCTTCGGCGAGGTTCTTCGCCGCATCGATGAGCATGCGCCGCATTCGGATAATCGCCTTGTCGGATGTGCCGAGATGCTCGGCGGTGCGGTCGTAAATCGTGCCCATGCTCTCGGTGACGGCCTGGTCCTGCGGGATGGCGCCGCCGGAGATGCCCGTGTAGTTGTTCACCTTCTGGTCCGCCCGATCGATGTTGTAGTCGTTCTCCGGCAGCCACGTGCGCTCCATGATCCCGCCGGGGCGGTTGCCCGGTATCACCTGCAGCGTACCGTCGGTCATGCGCACCGCCGGCTTGGTCGAGATGTGGTAGCGCCAGTGCCGCTCGTCGTCCATCGGCACCACGATGATGCAGTCGTTCGCGCCCACGGGTGCGACCGGGATGTAGCTCAGGGACGGCATGATGAAGTCGGTCACCCGCGCGTGGGTGTAGCCGCCCGGGGTCTTGCGCAGGCCGGCGTATCGGAAGCCGTACCACGTGTCATGCGTCTCCAGCACCGGCGCGCCGTCGTGGGCCCAGATCAAGAACGTCATGTTCAGTGTCGGGTAGCCCGGCCTGTCCGATTCGTCCGGCTGGAAGGTCTCGAACTCGAGTCGTCGGTGCAGCCACGACGTGTGGGTGGCGTCGATGTTGCCTTCGAGGCTCTGCACCCAGTTGCACAGGCCCTCGACCTTCAACGCCTTCCAGTTCTCCTGCGGCAGGGCGTCCGACACGATCGGACGCCACTCTGGGCGAGACTCCGCCGGACCCATGTAGGTCCAGACCACGCCGCCGGACTCGTGTGTCGGGTAAGCCTTTATGCGCACCTTGGTCTTGAAGTTGCTCTCGGCAGGCTCAGACGGCATGTCGACACACGTGCCGTTCACGTCGAACTTCCAGCCGTGGTACACGCAGCGCAGCCCGGCCTCCTCGTTGCGCCCGAAGAACATCGAAGCGCCCCGGTGTGGACAGGCGTTGGCGACGAGACCGACGGCGCCGGTGCTGTCGCGGAAGGCGATGAGGTCCTCACCAAGCAGACGCACGCGCAGGGGCGGGCTGTCCGGCTCGGCCACCTCGCTGGAGAGCAATGCCGGCTGCCAGTAGCGGCGCAGCAGGTTGCCCATGAGCGTCCCTGGGCCTACGCGCGTAAGGATCTGGTTGTCGTCAGGTGTGAGCATCTCTTGTCCCTCGTTCAGGCGTGTTCGAATTGGCGCTCATTCTGAACCATCCAGCGTGAAGATGCATCTTTCGCGAGGCGCGTTCGACGCGTGGACGAAACCACGGGATGAATCCCGTAGCTATTCATGGGTTACCAAGTGAGCCGGTTGGAGTCAGGCGACACCTACGCGGCGGGCACCGTCCGAAGCAGCCTTACCTCCGACGGGACGCAAACCGCCTCTACTGAGGTCGATAGCATCGAGATCTTCGCGCCGGATCAGGACCTGCTTGCTGATGGAGGCTCGCAGGAATTCGCCCATGCCGTACTGACGCAGAAGGCGTCGAATCGCGCCGGTCGTGACACCCATGTAAGCAGCAGCCTGCTCGACGGTGAGATAAGAGGGGTTGGGCTCGAAGGCCATGCCACTTCTCCAGTGGCGGGGGCTTAAACGTATCGTCCACGAACGCCCGTGTCAAACGCACCGACACTCCAGTGCTACGAAATCGGCTCCAGCCCGAAAATCTGGAGCCCGCCCACGACGCTCCGGGATTGCATGCGGCTCACGGCGACATCGCAAGACTCTCGCTTCGCCCAATCACCGCGCATGCCCGGCATCGTGCAACGCCGGGGCAGAGCCTGCGTTCTTATGTGTAGATAACTAAATAGTCGGGCTGTACTTCGAGGCTGGGCTCACCAGGAAACTGGCGCCCGATGTGGTCACCAATGCCTCGAAGTGTTCCAACCGGGACGGCCAGAGGTGAAACCGCCGACACAAAAGGCGGTTTCTTCGATGATCTCCCTTTTCCGCACATCTGCGCGCACCCGACAGACCCCTGCAGCCAATTCTTCCCTGCCAACTTCGCCCTCCTCTGGGCGCCGCTCCCGGCTTGCAGACCGGCGGCTTCTCGCGGCGATTGTCTCCGGGCTTGCAGTCAGCGCCCTGGCAATTGGCGTTATCGCAGTGTCGACAGACGCCGTACCCAGTCGTGAAGCCCACTTGGCGACACCGGTGGCCGTCGTCGCGTTCGTGCCGGACTTCGGCGCATCCAGTCCGGAGATGGACAATGGGGCCTCCGCAGTCCAGCCGACGGCAACCGCCACTCAGGTGGCTGAAGTGTCCGCCGCGGTAGCCACTCCAGCTCAAGAGGAAGCGGCGACGCCCGCGCCAACCGCGACGCCCATCCAGCAGGACGTCGAGGCGACTGCTGCGGTTGCCACGCCAGTACAGGAAGCTGCAGAGGCGGCTGCTCCGCCGGTACAGCAGGCACCCGCCGCAGCCCTGGCCGCCACGCCCGCGCAGGAGCAAATCGAAGTCGCGCAGGCGACAGGGATGTCCCTTCCCGCCGGCTACTCTGTACAGGTCTCGTTGGTTGGCTGTTTGGCTAACGGCATCTGCCCGTTTGGTGCGACGCCCGCGAACTTCTACTGGGCGCCAACCAGCACCGCCGTTGTCTATCCCAACCAGTCGGCATGGACGCTGCAGCACGAAGCCTGCCACGCGCATCAGCACCTCATGATCGAGAGCGAGCTGGGCGTGGCGCCTGCGATGCCTTACGACCTGCACGAATGGCTGGCAACCAGTGAAGGCCAGGCGTGGACCGCGCAGGTCACGACCGCCTGGCCCGCCACCGGCCAGTGGGCCATCGAGCCCGGCGCCCACAACGCCATCGAGGACTTCGGCATCAGCTGTGGCCTCTACGAAAGCAACCCGCAGCAGCTCCAGCAGATCGACCCCATCCGCTACGCCGCCATGGCCAGCATCCTGGGTTAGGCTCGTCGCAGCGAAGCAGTGAGATTGAAAAGGACGCCCTGCCCGGCAACCATCTCCTCAGCCCGCCTCCAAGACCCGGTCGCGTCCATGCGACCGGGTCTATTTGATCAGCCTTCTGCGCATGGACCAGAGCACAGCGCGGTAGAGCACGGCCGTCACGACGAGGATCCAGGCCATATCGAGCAGCATCGCCCAGTCGAGGTTGCCGGTGACCAGGCCCCGCTGAACGTCGACGACGTGGCGCAGGGGCATGAACCAGCTAACGAAGCGGACGCCTTCGGGCATCTCGGAGAGCGGGAAGAAGACGCCGCCGATCCAGAACATCGGCATGATCACGATGCTGACGAAGTAGGCGAGCTGGCTGACGCTGCTCACGTATGAGGTCGCCAGCAGGGCCATCGCCCCGAACATGAGACCCGCGAGGAACGCCGTGGGCAGCACGAAGATCACCAGCGGCGACTGGATCAGGTCCCAGAACGGTGTCAGGCACGCCGCCACGATGACGATGTAGACGGCGCTGATCGCCCCCTTTGTCGCGGCCCAGATCACCTCGCCCGTGATCACGTCGTCGATGCTCACCGGCGTCGCGATCATCGCCGCGAAGGTCTTCTGGTTCTCCATGCGGTTGTAAGACGCCCACCCACCCTCAGCGATGGTGCCCCACATCGGGAACGCCGCCATGACGCCCGGTGTGATGAACTGGATGTAGTTCTGACCGGACTCCAGCTCCACGAACTTGCCCAGGCCCAGCCCGAGGCCGAGCATGACGATCAGCGGCTCGAAGATGGGCCAGATCATCTCGGCCCGCCAGATGTGCATGAACACATCGCGGTTGCGCTGCCATACCTTGAAGGCGCGGTAGGAGACATCGATATCGAATGCACCGCGGGCTGAACCCCGCGGCAGGGTCAGGTTCATTCGATCAAAGCCCTCCCGGTCAGGCGCAGGAAGACATCCTCCAGCGAGGCGCGACGTTGGATCACCTCGCGCGCCACGCCCTCAAAGCCATCGAGGTCCAGCGATGTCAGGCGCCTGCCGTGCGCTTCGTAGAGGAACACCGTGTCCTCCGTCTCTTCGACGCTGAAGCCGTTGGAGAGGCTACGGATCTCAGCTACGGCCGCCGGTGAGGGCGTGCCATCGAAGCGCAGCTCGATCACCTGCTCGCCGATGATGCGCTCGATGAGCTCCGCGGGCGTCCCCCGCTCGATGATGTGTGAGCCGTCGATGATCAGGACGCGATCGCACAGCTGGGCGGCTTCCTCCATGTAGTGCGTCGTCAAGAGCATCGTGATGCCCTGGCGTTTGAGCGCGCGCAGCTTCTGCCAGAACAGCTGCCGCGCCTGCGGGTCGAGGCCCGTCGTGGGCTCATCCAGGATCAGCAGCTCAGGCCGGCTAACGAGGGCACGTGCCACAGTGAGCCGGCGTTTCATGCCGCCGGAGAGCGCCTCGATCTTGGCAGCCGACTTGTCGGTGAGCGCCATGACCTCCAGCGCATCGCGGGCGCGGTCGCGAGCTTCCGCCTTGGGAATGTCGAAGTAGCGCGCGTAGGCCAGCAGGTTCTCGATCACGGTGAGATCGGGATCGAGGTTGTCGTCCTGGGGAACGACACCGAGGCGCGCCTTGATCAGTCGAGGCGCCTCGCCCGGGTCCATGCCCAGCACCCGCAACGAACCGCTCGTGACCGGCGATACGCAGCAGATCATGCGGATCGTCGTTGTCTTGCCGGCACCATTGGGGCCGAGGAAGCCGAAGCACTCGCCGCGCACAACCTCGAAGTCGATGGCGTCGACCGCGGTGAAGTCGCCGTAGCGCTTCGTCAGGCCGCGGGCTTCGATCAGGCTTTCGGGCGTAATAGCTGGCTGCATATCCTCGCGGGCTCCGGGGCCTCCTCGAATGCTGCAAGGCCGGTCGAGGGGGTTGCGTATGGCACGATGGCTTTGAGGCGTCTTCTCAGCATCTACAGGATAACGGAGGTTCCATAGCTGATCTTTCGCCCGGGAGCGCGAGAGGACCGCCGGCGGGTTCGATGCTGGCAGCAGGCGTAGAGGGCGTAAGATCGAGGCGATGAACAACAATCGAGGCGTCTGGTACCTGCTTTCGATGCTCAGCGCGCCGTTCCTCCTCCTGGCGCGAACAGGGCGGTTCGGCCGGCAAGCGCAGGAGGAATCGAACGTAGCCATGCAGGACTGGGCGGCTTACGGACGAGTCATTCTGCCCGTCCTGACGGCGGCCCTCGTCGTCTTCGCGCTCCTCCTCGTCTTTGTCGTACTGCGCTAGAACCGCCCTCATAGCGACCCTCCCGGTTCAGGTGCTAGATTGCATCCGGCTTCGAATCAGAACACACGTCAACCGGGAGGCAATCATGCGAGCAGCGATCTTCGAAGGCGTCGGCAAACCTCTTTTCGTAGAGGACATCCCGCAACCCAGGCCACGACAGGGCGAGGTGCTGATCAAGGTCGCGGCCTGCGGTGTCTGCCACTCCGACCTGCACGTGATCAAGGGCGAGCTGCCGTACCCGACGCCGACCGTGCTGGGCCATGAGATGTCCGGCACCGTCGTCGAAGTGGCGCCGGACGTGACGAACGTGAGGCCCGGCGACCGTGTCGTTTCGACCTTCATCCTGCCCTGCGGTAAGTGCCCGGCGTGCGTCCGAGGCCGCGACGACCTGTGCGAGACGTTCTTCAGCGTCCACCGCGCGAAGGGCGTGCTCTACGACGGCGAAACCCGCCTGCATCGCAGCGACGGCACGCCACTGGCGATGTACAGCATGTCAGGCCTGGCCGAGTACAGCGTCGCGCCGGCCACGGCGGTGTTTCCCATCCCTCCCGAGGTGAAACTACACGAGGCCTGCATCCTGGGCTGCGCGGTGCCAACGGCATACAGCGCGGTGCGCCATCAGGGCGACGTGCGGCCGGGCCAGACTGTAGCGGTCGTCGGCGTCGGTGGTGTGGGCTCGAACATCATCCAGGTCGCAAGGGCGTTCGGCGCCGCGGAGGTGATCGCAGTCGACATCCGGGAGGACAAACTGGCTGCAGCCCGGCGTCTCGGCGCTACCCAGGGCGTGAACGGTGCCGAAGGAGACCCCGCTGCGCAGATCCGTGAGCTCACGGGCGGCAAGGGTGTCGACGTCGCTTTCGAGGCGCTCGGCCGGCCCGAGACCGTGCTAACGGCGTTCGACAGCGTAAAGGAGGGCGGCAAAGCGGTGGTCGTCGGACTGGCGCCCACGTCCGTCGCGGTCTCGATCGAGATCACCCGCCTCGTGCGGCGCAGCGTCAGCCTGCTCGGCTCCTTCGGCGCCCGCATGCGCTCCGACCTGCCGCCGCTTATCGACCTCGTGGCACGCGGGGAGGTGTCAACGGAGCAGCTCATCACGCAGCACTTCACCCTCGACACCGCCGCGGCGGCCTACGACGCCCTCGCCAGGGGCGAGATCACGGGTCGCGCCATGGTGGTGGTGGACGCAGCGCAGGCGTGATCGGTTCTCCACAGTCGTAGTCGGCGTGAGGACACCTCAGTTACGTTGGGTATCGCACGATGCGGGCGAACCAACACTCGCTTGTGCTAGCTTAGGCGCACAAATTGCCCTACCGAGGAGGCACAACCGATGTCTACCACTACCTCCGAGCAGGCCCTGCTCGACAACGTCCTGGCGACCTTCGCAAACATCGAAAATCCACGACTGAAGGAGATTGTCGGGGCGCTGGTGCGGCATCTGCACGCCTTCGCGTCCGAGGTGAACCTGACGCACCAGGAGTGGGAAGCGGGCGTCCAGTTCCTCACCGCGTGCGGCCAGATGTCGGACGACTCGCGGCAGGAGGTGATCCTGCTATCGGACGTGCTCGGACTCTCGAGCCTGGTCGAGATGCTCGACTACAACGGCACGGCGGCGGCGACGGAGCAGACCGTGCTCGGCCCCTTCCACGTCGACGGCTCGGCGCACCGCGAAAACGGCGACTCCATCGTTATCACCGAGACGGGAGATGCGCCCATCCTGCACGTTCAGCGGCCGGGTAACTGACGAGGCTGGCAAGCCTGTCGCCGGTGCGCAGGTCGATATCTGGCAGAACGCCGCCAACGGCTTCTACCCCATGCAGGATCCCGCGCAGGACCCGATGAACATGCGGGGCATCTTTACCACGGACGCCGACGGCCGCTACAGCTTCATTACCACGCGCCCCCTCGACTACTCTGTGCCAACCGACGGCCCGGTCGGCAGCCTGCTCGAAGCGACGGGGCGTACCTCGATGCGACCGGCGCACACCCACTTCATTGTCAGCGCTCCCGGCTTCTACCCCGTGACGACGCACTTTTTCGACAGCGAGTCGCAGTACCTGAAGTCGGACGCGGTGTTTGGCGTGCGTGACTCCTTGATTCTTGAGTTCCAGAAGCGGGACGACGGGAGCCTGGAGGCCGTCTTCGACATCGCGCTGACGCCTGAGCGCTAGGCCTTCTTGCGCTTCGACGTCTTCGCGCCGGGCTGCTTCGGCGGCAGCGACTCGACGAAGCCCAACGCGGCCTCGAGCCAGGTCGAGAGGTCTTTGTCACGCTCGAAGGCCGTGGCCGCAACGTAGAGGTAGCCGTGCATGGGACGGCCCGTAAAGTCCATCGGCCGTGCACCGGGCTTTGCGAGCAATGCTTCGAAGCGCTCCGGCCCAACCCGCAGCATGAGCTCGTCGTCACGGATGCCCGCGAACATGTTGCCGTTGACCATGAGGCAGAGGCCGCCAAACATCCGGCGCTCGCTGAGACCGCCGTGATTGGAGATAGCCTGTCGCACTCGGTCTGCCACCTGCTCGTCGTAGGCCATTGCCATCCTCCGCACTCGGTTAGGTTGCTCTGAGTAGCGCCGATTCTACGCCACGCCGGCGCCACCGCGAATCCGGTTAGCCGGGGCTGCGCATAAGCAACAAAGGCTTAAACTGATTTCATGAGCACGAGAACCGAATCCGACACAATGGGCCAGGTGCAGGTCCAGGCTGACCGTTACTGGGGAGCCCAGACCGAGCGTTCAATCCACAACTTCCCGATCGGCAGAGACACCTTCGTCTGGGGCAGGCCGATCATCCGGTCGCTGGGCATCCTCAAGAAGGGCGCCGCGCAGGCCAACAAGGACCTGGGTGAGCTGCCGCCCGACATCGCTGACCTCGTCGTCCAGGCTGCGGACGAGGTGATCGCGGGCAAGCTGGACGATCACTTCCCGCTCGTGGTGTTCCAGACCGGCTCCGGCACCCAGAGCAACATGAACGCCAACGAGGTGATCTCCAACCGCGCTATCGAGCTGGCAGGCGGCGAGATGGGCAGCAAGAAGCCCGTCCACCCCAACGACCACGTCAACCGCGGTCAGAGCAGCAACGACACCTTCCCAACCGCGATGCACATCGCCGTCGTCCTCGAGCTGAACGAGCGTCTGTACGGCTCCGTCTCGAAGCTGCGCGACACGCTCGCGGCCAAGGCGGCCGAGTACAAGGACGTCGTGAAGGTCGGCCGCACCCACCTGCAGGACGCCACGCCGATCACGCTGGGCCAGGAGATCAGCGGCTGGGTGTCGCAGCTCGACTTCGCCCTCGGCGAGGTGAAGCACGCCGAAGCCGGTCTGTACGACCTCGCGATCGGTGGCACCGCGGTCGGCACCGGCCTCAACGCCCACCCTCAGTTCGGCGACCTCGCCGCAAAGAAGTACGAGGAGGAGACGGGCTTCCCGTTCCGCTCCGCTGCCAACAAATTTGCCGCCCTCAGCGCGCATGACCAGCTGATCCAGGTCTCCGCCGCTCTGCGCACGCTCTCCGCTGCGCTGATGAAGATGGCGAACGACGTGCGCTGGCTGGCCTCCGGCCCCCGCAACGGCATCGGCGAGATCGACATCCCGGAGAACGAGCCGGGCAGCTCGATCATGCCGGGCAAAGTGAACCCCACCCAATCCGAGGCCGTGACGATGGTCGCGACCCGCGTGTTCGGCAACGACGCGACGGTTGCCTTCGCAGGCAGCCAGGGCAACTTCCAGCTCAACGTGTTCAAGCCGGTCATGGTGCATGCGGTGCTGGAGAGCATTCGCCTGATCGCCGACGCCTGCCTGGCGTTCAACGATAATTGCGCCACCGGCATCGTGCCGAACTACGCGAAGATCAAAGAGAACCTGGACAAGAACCTCATGCAGGTCACGGCGCTCAACCGCCACATCGGCTACGACAAGGCGGCAAAGATCGCCAAGACGGCGCACCACGAGGGTCTCAGCCTGAAGGAAGCCGCGCTCGCGTCCGGCGACCTCACCGAAGCCGAGTTCGATCAGTGGGTCGTGCCCCTCGACATGACGCACACTTAGGGCCGGGTGCAAACGCCGGGTCCGGGAGACAAAGCTGCCGGGGGGATGAGCGGCGCCAGATTGGTGACCCTCATCCTCGGCAGCCTTGCCGCTGTCATCGTCGTCGTGCTCATCGGTTACACCGTGTTCAATCCGGAGGCTTCACCCTGCGCATCGGGTGCCATGGCGACAAATGAGCTCGCCAATGACGAGTATGTGCCCCGTACTGAAATCTTCAACAACGTGCAGGACGCCGAGGCGTTTATCTGCCACGACGTCCCGCAGCTCCACGCCGATGGCTGGGCCCTTGAACGTATCGAAGCCTACCGCTCGAGGCCCATCGAATTCCTCGTCGAGGGTGAGGCCGTGGGCTTCGTGACACTCGGCTACCTGCAGGACTCCTCTGGTACGCCCCTGACGATCCAGGCCGCGCCCTACTTCGGGCCGTCTTACTTCGAGGCCCAGATCCCCCCAGACCACACAGAGGAGCCGGTGAAGGTGAACGGCCTGCCGGCAACGGTCTACCGATACGGCATCAACCCGAACCAGGTCGACGTGCTGTGGCAGGACAAGACACTGGAGCATCGCGCCACCGTGGAGCTCGACGCCAATCTGACGTTGGACGACCTGATAAGGCTGCTCGACACGCTGAAGTAGACGTATGAAATGCCGAAGTGACAATTAAGCGCGAAACCGCGAGGCGTCCCTGCCCCTTCATTCGACCTCGATTGCTATTCTCCCTCTGTGACCGTCGAACCTGAATCGCATCCCCACGGACCACCCGAGCTTGCGGCGGAGACGTTTCGCCTCCTGGGCGACCAGCGCTTCGTGCGCTACCTGTGGGCGAAGTTCCTGTCGCTGGCCGGGCAGAACGCACTGATCTACGGCCTGTTCATCGCCGTGATTACGCGCGAGGATTCCTCGCTCGCCACGAGCGCCTTCGTGCTGGCTTCGGTCGTCCCGTCGATCGTGCTGAGCGTGCCCGGCGGCCTACTGGCGGACCTGACGCCGAACAAAGCTTCGCTCCTGGGCACGATGCTGATCCGGTTGCTGCTGGTGTTCCTCTTCTTCGACCTCGGGCCCGGGATCGGAGGCGTTATTGGCCTGACCTTCCTGGTCTGGAGCGTGTACCAGTTCTTCGCGCCCTCGGAGAGCGCCGCCGTCCTGGCGCTCGTACCCCAGGAGCACATGCCTCAGGCGTCATCCCTTGTGCAGGCCCTGGCGCTGGCGGGGCAACTGGTGGGCGCGGGGGTCGTCGCACCAATTGCCATACGACTGCTGTCCGAGGACGGCCTCTACGTCATCGTCTTTCTCATGTTCGCCGCCAGCTTCGTACTGTTTGCGATGATCCCGGATCTCAGCGCCCAGCAGGAGCAGGCTGCAAAGCGACTCTCCCCCTGGCGCGCGATGCCCACCGGCTACCGTACGATCCGAGACGATCCCGATCTCGCAAGCATCACCCTGCTGCGGATCCTGCTCGACACGGGCATGCTCTCTTTCATCGTCATCGCCCCCGTGTTCATCGAAAAGACCCTGAACGCGGATGCCACCTACGCCATCTACATCGCCCTGCCGGGCGCCATCGGCATTGCCCTGGGGCTGCTGTTCGCGCCGCTGCTGCTGACGATAGTGCCGGCGCGCTGGCTGGCGATCGTAGGCTTCGTACTGTTCACGACCGCGCTCGTCACGTTGCCGTTCATCGACACGATCGCACCGGAGATGACGAAGTACCTGGGCCCGTTCCGAGACTTCCAGCGCTGGGTCGGCGTCTCCGACTCAATCACGGCGACGATGTTCTTGCTGCCGCCTGCGGGACTCGGCGTCAGCTTCGTGCAGGTCGCATCACGCACGGAGGTTTACCGGCGCTCTCCGGCGAACGTGATTGCCCAGGTGTTCTCGACCCAGTCGGCGATCGCCAGCATCGCGGCCCTCGTGCCGACGTTCCTCGTTGGCCTGATGCTGGACGCTCTGCCGGTAACCGTGGTGCTTGAGACCGTAGCGGTAGTGTTGGTGACGCTGGCCTTGTTGGCGTGGCTCAAAGGCGTTAGAGGCAAGGCCAGGCGCCTCGAAGTCGCTTAGGAAGAAACTCCGCCAGAGTTGGTCCGGCCTGCAAGACGGAGGCCGCCCCGAGTTGGGGCGGCCTCACGTTCAGTTTAATGGTGCGCTGGGCGAGACTCGAACTCGCGGCCTCAGCCTCCGCAGGGCTGCGCTCTATCCACTGAGCTACCAGCGCAATCAAATGGTGCCGAAGGTGGGATTTGAACCCACACGAGCTAATGCTCACTACGCCCTGAACGTAGCGCGTCTGCCGTTCCGCCACTTCGGCGCGGATTCACAGAGTACCACGTGGCTTCCTTGGGGTCACGTAGATTGATCCGAAATCCCAATCCCTCGGTGCAGGCAGCGCCGCTTCGCCGGCTCGCACGGCTGCACAGTAGGGTTGGCCCCAATAAGCCGCCACTCCAACGCTGACGAACATTCTGCGAGGGAACCGTTTAGCGAAGGAGATGCACATGATCGTACGCAAGGACAGCTTCGACGGGGAGAGCCGGCATGCCTCGCTGGCTCGCAGGCTGGAGAACGTCGCGGACATTCGCCGCAGGGCATACGTAAGCCGCCCCGTCCATCAACGCCTCGAAGCCGGCCGCCTCACTATCGTTGTCGACGAGAATCCTCCCGGCCAAGACGCCGCCTGACCAGGTATCTCTCAAACGCAAAGAAGCCCTCGGAGTGATCCGAGGGCTTCTTTGCGTTTGGCCTGGACCCTCGCTTACAGGTCCAGCGGGTCTCGCTTCTGCAGACCGTCCTTACGCCAGTCGAAGTCCGGATTGTCGCAGTAGATCTCGAACGGATTACCGTCAGGGTCTGTGAAGTAGATGCTGCGAGTCACGCCGTGGTCCGAAGCACGCACTTCGACGCCCCGGTCGCGCAGGTAGTGATACCACTGCCGCACTCCCTCCAGCGAATCGACCAGCAGGGCGATGTGCGCCAGGCCGACGGCGTTGTTTGCCGGCAGGTCTGCTTCCCTGTCTGCCTGGAAGATCGCCAGGTCGTGGTGGTAGTAGGGGCCAAAGCGCACGAACAGGGCCTGGCCGGGGAACTCGTCCTCAACCTCCATGCCCATGACGTCCGTGTACCACTGCCGCGCCGCTTCGATGTCGCGCACGCGGAAGGCGATGTGACGGACGCCCCAGATCGGGATGGAAGGCTTCGTCGTTTCTGCCGTCATCGAACTACCTCCAGGACTAATCGACTCGTCGGTGCTCCGCGCAAGGGCTGCCACTCGTCCTCGTGAGAGCACCAGTGGCAGCCTGCGCCGTGCCGCACTCACCGGCAGCCCGGCGCAGGCACGCAATGCCTACTTGATGGGCGAGAACGAGCTCGGAATGAGGAACTCGACCTTCTGGTGGATCGGTCGCACCTCAGCGCGCGGCGGCCACACGCCCTGCTTGCGGAACTCGACGCGCACCTCTTCGCGGTGGGCCCAGTTCTTGTAGGGGAAGAGCTGCCACAGCGTGCCAAGGTCGCCCTGCTGCGTCGTGAACATGCCGGCGACGGGATAGACGCCGCTGCGACCGGCCAGGGCCTCGCCGAACGCTTCGGCCGCTTTGCCGATGTCGGCACCGGTGTAGCTGTAGATGCGCAGCTCGTACACAGTGCCCCAGTCCTTCGGGCCGTCCCAGTCCGGCATGCCCTTCACCGGGTCCAGGATGGTGACTTCCTGGTTCAGCAGCAGCTCCGACGTGTTCGGCGGCCACTTGCCGGATGCGTCCTGCGAGGACTTGGCACGAATGTCGGCGCGCTCCTGCAGGTCGTTGTACTGCCAGAAGTGGCGAATGTTGTTGATGTTGCCGATCTCGGTGCGGAACATGGCGCCGAGCTTCGAGTAGTTCTGCCGCACCTCGTAGGCCTCGGCGAATCGCTTCTCGTACTCACCGACCATCCCAGGTTTCACGGTGTAGGTACGCATTTCGTACAGCATGGGGTCTCCTCTAATCCGAACGTGCTTCGATTGCTCCGGTCGCGATTATAAGCGCGAGCGTCGCCAGATTCGGCGGATTCGCTAAAGAATCCCGAGGCTCCCGTTAAACTCTGCCACCCTTGTCGATTCCTGCCTTCGTTCATTCGACGTGCTTGTAGAGACCATTCACCAGTCGAAGGGTCTCAGCAGAAGGAGTAAGACAATGACCAATCCTGAACCCGTTAGCACGGTCAATCTCGATCAGTATGGCAACGAAGCGCTGCCCTGGAGCGCTGTGGTGGAGCGGCTGGAGGCCGAGATCCCCGCCGGCAAAGACCTCTTTACGGTCCTCGGCACAGTTCTGCCCGATGGCCGCCCACACGCGGCGCCCGTCGGCGCGGTGTGGATAGACGGCGCCTGGTACGTTGTTCTCGGTCCGGCCAGCCGTAAAGCACGCAACCTCGCTGACAACCCCGCATGCACGCTGACCGCGCGACTCGAAGGCATCGACGTCGTTTTCACGGGGCGTGTGGAACGGGTCACCGGAGCGGACGAGCTCGAACGCATAGCAGAGGTCTACCGGCGATCCGGCTGGCCTGCGGAGGTGGACGGCGACGCGTTCACGGCGCCGTTCTTCGCGCCGAGTGGCGGGCCGCCGCCCTGGTACGTCCACCGGATTGTCTGCGAGCAGGCCGTCGGGGTTGGAACCATCCCGTCGTTGAACGGCGCAGCGAAATGGACGTTCGCCTGAAAGCCCGCGGTCGCCGCGTATGAACCGGCTCCTCGAGGTCACGCCTGGCCAGCTTGAGGTGGTGTCGCGAGCACGTACGTAACACTGCCGACACCACCTCAGTGCTAACATCGCGACAAGCTCAACTTGAACCTGTTGCGCTCGCTGGGGCGCTGTTGTGGAGGACTTCGTGGCGACTTATTCAGTCATCGGCCGGCCCATCGCTCGTCCGGACGGCATCGACAAGGTGACGGGCCGCGGCAAGTACGCCGCCGATCACCCGCTGCCCGGCACGATCTGGGGCAAGACGCTGCACAGCCCGTATGCCCACGCCCGCATCGTCAGCATCGACACGTCGGAGGCCCGAGCCCTGCCCGGTGTGCACGCTGTGCTCACGAGCGCTGACTTCCAGCACGGCCCATGGGGACGCGCGATCAAGGACTCGCCCGTGCTGGCGGAAGGCCGCGTGCGCTTCTTCGGTGAGCGCGTCGCAGCCGTCGCGGCGGACGACGAGGACATCGCCCAGCGCGCCCTCGACCTGATCAGGGTGGAGTACGAAGAGCTTCCGGCCGTGTTCGATGTCATCGAGGCGATGAGCGAGTCGGCACCCGTGCTGCATCCCGATTTCGGCACGTATCCCGGCGGCAAGCCGTTCGAGGGCCTCCCGACCAACGCTTACTCCGTCGCCGTCAATGACCGCGGCGACATCGATGCCGGCTTTGCGGAGGCGGACCTGATCATCGAGAACACCTACACGGTGCAACGGCAGCACCAGGCCTACCTCGAGCCGCACAGCGTGATGATCGATGCGTCCGGCGAGACCGTGCAGGTCTGGACGTGCTCCAAGGCGCCGTACGACGCAGTCAAGGCGCTGGCCGTGGCGCTGGAGCTGCCGCCGGAGCAGGTGGTCTTCAACCACAGCTACATCGGCGGCGACTTCGGCGGCAAGGCATCGCCCGCCATCCTGCCGGTGTGCTTCTTCCTCTCGAAGGCTGCCGGTAAGCCGGTGCGCATGGTCAACGAGTACATCGAAGAGTTCATGTCGGCCAACCCGCGACACTCCTGCCTGATCAAGCTGAAGACCGGCGTGAAGCGCGACGGCACGATTACGGCGCATCACACCCAGTCCTACGTGAACTCGGGCGCCTACGCCGCTTACAAGCCCGCCGGCATCATCGGCGGCTCGTTGCGATCGGCGACGGCGGGCCCTTACAAAATCAGCAACGTCCGCCTCGAGTCCGCCGAGGTGTACACGAACACGGTGCCATGCGGCCACATGCGCTCGCCCGGTGAGCCGCAAGGCGTGTTCGCCTGTGAGTCGCACATGGACGAGGTCGCCCGGGCGATCGGCATGGACCCGCTGGATTTCCGGCTCAAGAACGTCATCCGAGATGGCGACGAGACGCCGATGGGCGCCAGGCACGAGGACCTGCGAGGATACGAGACCTTGAAGCTGGCCGAGGAGGCTTCGAACTATCGAGCACCCAAAGCCCCGTACGTCGGTCGTGGCCTCGCCCTGGCAGACAGGGCGCCCGGCGGAGGCGTCGGCACGCTGCAGGTGACGCTGCAGCCGGACGGCCAGATCATGCTCGGCACGCCCGTGTTCGACCAGGGCACCGGCACCTACGCCACGCACCTCCAGGTGATCTGCGAGGAGTTCTCGGTGCCACCGAGCCGGGTCCAGTTCGAGTACTGGAAGACGGGCGTGCTTGAACACGACTCCGGCATCGGCGGTATGCGGGGCACCCGCGTCAACACCGCCGTCGCCTACGACGCCGTCGAGTCGACGAGAGGCGCGCTGCTGACCCTGGCGGCCGAGCACCTGCAGTGGCCCCTCGACAAGTTGGTGATCCGTGGCGAGGAGATCCGCCGCACCGACCAGGAAGAGGCCATCGCCTGGCCGGAGCTGCTGACGCAGGCCGGCAAGAGCGTCACCGGTGTCGGCCACGCGGACGAGAAGGGACGGGCGGAGGTCACCTGCTTCGCCGTCCAGGTTGCCGAGGTGTCGGTCGATCCGGAGACGGGCGAGGTGAAGCTGCTCAACTTCACGACGGCACACGACACGGGCCAGATCATGAACCCCATCGGCCACCAGGGGCAGATCAACGGCGGCCTCGTCCAGGGCCTCGGTTACGCGATGATGGAAGAGCTGCTGGTCGAAGACGGCCGCGTCACCAACCTGTCGTTCGGCGACTACAAGATCCCAACTACGGCCGACATCCCGCCCCTCAAGACCGTCATCCTGCCCCCGGGCGAAGGCGTCGGGCCGTACCACATCAAGGGCATCGGCGAGACGCCGAACACCCCGACGGCCGCGGCGATCGCCAACGCCGTCGCGGATGCCGTCGGCGCCCGCATCCGGGACCTGCCTGTCACGTCGGAGAAGGTGTACCGGGCGCTTCAAGCTCAGGCGTAACACCCTCGCACTACAGGGCCAACGCGAGTCCTGATACCGGCACGCGCCGCCACGGCGAGCATAACGAGCGCTTGCCGCTCGGAGAGCTGACGTCCGATAGAGGAGAAATCTGGCGACTGAAGGAAGCCCCAGCCGGATAGCTGCAGCTTCGCCTCTTCACACATTCGCTCGAATGTCGTTCCTCCAAGCTGCCCTTCTCTCCATAGCCCCATAGATGTGCCTAATGGCCCTTCCGACATGGGACGTTTGGACGATGGCAGGCCGGCCAGCCGCGAATAGTCTTTGGTTGTCAGAAAGACGGGGTAGTGAAATGACAACCGAAGGACAAGAACCCACCGTACCGGCGGAGCAAACAGAGGCGGAGCAGCAGGCCGTTCAGAGGCGCCACCCCTTCCGCGATCTCTGGAACTTCCAGCAGTTCTTCGACCGCTTCGACAACGACTTCTTCAACCGCCCGCTCGGCGTCGCGCGCGGCGAATTGGTCCCGCGTCTCGACGTGAGGCGTGAGAACAGCGACATCGTCGTAGAGGTCGAGTTGCCGGGCATGACCAAGGACGACGTGAAGATCGAGGTCACAAACGACGGCCTCGTTATAAGCGGTGAGAAGCGCCAGAAGAGCGAGACGAAGGAAGACAACTACTACCGCTCAGAGCGCAGCTTCGGCCGCTTTGTACGCCGCGTCGCCCTTCCCGGTGGCACAGACGCCGACAGCGCGGAGGCCAAGTTCGAAGACGGCGTTCTGCGTGTCCGGATTCCGGTCAAGGAGACGCCTACCGGACGAACCATCGAGGTCAAGGACTAGTAACCCGTCGGGACCAATTCAGGGTCTGGGAAGGTACACATCATGATCACCGACATGATCCCGCTGCTTGCATTCACCACCTTCGTCGTGATCGCGCGCAACGTCTTCGAGGCGTACATCCAGCACCGCGAACAGCAGCGCATAGAGACCCTGGAGCCGGCACGCATCGAACAACCGCACCGGCAGCGGGCGCATCGAGCGATTTCGCGCTGATGACGAATGGGGCGCCCTACCCCGTCGGACCTGGGCTGGGCGGCCATCGTGAGTTTGCCGAGGTGTTCGCGCGGCGTTAGCGGTTAGCAGCCCAGTTTTAAGGAAACGGTAACGTTTGGAGCCCCCCTGCCGAGTGATCAGGCCGTAATGTTTTTATTAGCAATTCGCACAGTTGCGGGCGGGGAGTCGTAGCAAGTTGGCGCAGATCACATTCATCCTTCTGAGCTTCGAAGGGCCGGATCTCTATGCCCATGCCGGCGGTATCGGTTCACGAGTAGACGAGTTATCGCGCACACTCGCCAGTCGCGGTTTCGATACCCATCTCATCTTCATCGGCGATCCCGACCTTCCCTCATACGAAGTTACGCAGGGCGGCAAGCTCCACCTGCATCGCTGGTGCCAGTGGATCAGCGCCTACCATCGCGGTGGCGTCTACGAGGGCGAAGAAGGCAAGCTGCGCGACTGGCAAGACTCCCTACCAGCCTGGCTCGAAACGGAGCTGCTCGCGCCTCGCATTGCCAACGGCGAATCTGTCGTTGTGCTGGCCGAGGAGTGGCAGACGGCCGAAACCGTGGTGCGGCTCCATCAGATCGCCGAGCGCAACGGTTGGAAGGACCGCGTCCATCTCCTCTGGAACGCGAACAACACATTTTCCTTCGACCGCATCGACTGGGCCGCGCTCGACAAGGCCGCGACTGTCACGACGGTGAGCCGCTACATGAAACGCGAGATGTGGGAGCGAGGCGTCGACCCGCGTGTGATCCCTAACGGCATCGAGGACGCGTGGCTCACACCGCCACCGGTTTCCGAGGTTTCGGTCATCCGGCGTCTGCTCACCGGCCGCACCAGCATGCTCAAAGTCGGACGCTTTGACCCCAACAAGCGCTGGATCGCCGCCATCGAGGCGGTCGCGCTCCTCAAGCAGGCCGGCGAACGGCCACTGCTAATCGCTCGCGGCGGCAACGAGGCACACGGTTGGGACGTCTACGGCCGGGCCGAGGAGCTGGGCTTGAGCATGGCACACTGCACCTGGTCCGCCGAGGAAGGGCTTACTGCGGGCCTGGCCCGCCATCTCGACACCGACATCGTGTTCCTGGACGGTCACCTCGACTTCGACGACCGCAAGGCGCTCTACCACGCCACCAGCGCCGTGCTGGCAAACAGCGCCATCGAGCCCTTCGGCCTCGTCGGCCTGGAAGCGATGGCCTCGGGTGGGCTCGTGCTTGTCGGCTGCACAGGCGAGGACTACTCGCTGAGCGGCCACGACTCCATCTCCCTCCAGACCGCGAGTCCCGGCGAGATCGTGCACCACATGGAGGTGCTCAAGTCTAACCGCGCTCTCGCCACACACATGCGCAAGGCCGCCCGCGCGGCTGCTGGCCACTTCACGTGGTCGTCCGTGCTTGACCGGGCGCTGCTGCCCCTGCTGGCTGAGCTCGGCGTCAAGGTACCGGCGCGCGAGAAGGTGGCTGCTGCCCCGAGCCGGCGCCGGGCGCCCGCACCGCAAGCGCCGGACGTAAACCAGAAGCCGGAAAGCAGCGCCGTAACTCAGGAGCTGCTACTCGCCACGGCATCGAGCCACGTCGGCGTTGCCCCACCCTTGAGCCCCGCCTAACATGACCGGGTGACCAGCTACGTCGCGCCCTCGATGACGATCCGGGACCATGTGTTCGAATGGGGCACGCGCACCTACGTAATGGGCATCGTCAACGTGTCCCCCGAGTCGTTCTCCGGCGACGGCATCGATAACATCGAGGCGGCCGTAGAGCAGGCGAAGCGGTTCGAGGCCGAGGGCGCCGACATCATCGACGTAGGCGGCATGTCGACACGGCCGAACTTCCAGGAGCTGACCGAGAAGCAAGAGCAAGACCGCGTGGTCCCATCCGTACGCGCCATCTCCGACGCCGTCAGCCTGCCCGTGAGCATCGACACTTATCGCTCCAGCGTGGCGATGGCGGCGCTGCAGGCCGGCGCCCACATGGTGAACGACGTGACAGGCTTCCGCCACGACCCGCCGATGGCCCGCGTGGTGGGCGGATGGCGCGTGCCGGCCGTTGTCATGCACAACCAGCGCGGCCGCCCGTTTCACGACGTCATCGGCGACATCCGGGCCGGCTTCGAAGAGAGCCTCGCCCTGGCGCACGATGCGGAGGTCGCGCGAGAGCAGATCATCCTGGACCCCGGCTACGGCTTCGGTTGGACCCACCCGCAGAGCCTCGAAATCATCCGGCGCCTGTCCGAGCTACGGGACTTCGGCCTGCCGTTGCTCATTGGCACGTCCCGCAAGTCTTCCATCGGTGCCGTGCTCGACCTTCCGGAGGACCAGCGCGCCTGGGGCACCGCCGCGACGGTCGCCCTCTCGATCGCCAACGGCGCCGACATCGTCCGCGTCCACGACGTCGCCGAGATGGTCCAGGTGCGCAAGGTCGCCGACGCCGTCGTCCGGGGCTAACACCATTAGCGCCGCTTCGGCCGGCTCCACGGCTAAATCAACTTCCTCTCGGCCTATATGGCTCCCGATATATGAGGGTAGCGGGGGCAAAGCCCATGCGCGGCGGGTCTGGGGCGTGTCCCCCGAGGTTCTTCACAAGAGAAGCGGAGCAGCGCGAGAGCGATGCGTAGCGACACCGTGTGAGTACCAGCAAGGCGGCATCCCCTGATGCCCATCTACATCGCTCTTGGCGCCAACCTGGGCGACCGGCGCGCCAACCTCGGCGCTGCGCTGCAGGCGATGCCGCCCGACGTGCAGGTCGAGGCCGTGTCCGCGCTGTACGAGTCGCCGCCACAGCCGCCCGCACCGCCACCGGCGTACCTCAACGCCGCCGCGCGCGTCTCGACGGAGCTTGAGCCGGAAGCACTGCTGACCTACCTCAAGCAGATCGAACACGACCTCGGCCGGCGCCCGTCAGAACGCTGGGCGCCCCGTCTCATCGACCTCGACATCGTCCTGTACGACGACCGCGTATTCGAGACGCCGGCGCTGCAGATCCCGCACGCCCGGCTACCGGAGCGCGCCTTCGTCCTGCGTCCTCTGCTGGACCTCGACCCGGAGATGACGCACCCGGCAACGGGCGAACGCCTGGACGTGCTGCTGCAACGCGTCGGCGAAGATGGCCTCGTGCAGGTCGAGGACACCGGTTGGTTCCCGTTGTCGAAGTAGGGGTTCGGGTGGCTCAGACGCCGATGCTGCGCAGGCGGTCCATCAGACGCATCTTGCTGCGTTCCGGGCTCTCGCCGTAGCTCTCGACCGAGGCTTCGAGGTCCTCCGTGCAGTCCTTACACAGCACGAGCGGGATGCCGAGCGCCGGCCATGTGTAGCCCTCGGCGAAGGTCATTTCGCACCGGTCGCAAACACGGCTGGACGCCGTGAGGTCGAAGCCGCTGCGCTCTAGCTGCTGTCCGTTTCGCTTTGCCATGTCTGGTGCCGCCAAGTGGCGCTGATCCTGTACGGGGTAGTGCCCTAACGATAGCGGCTTCAGCCCGCCGGGGCCAAGACCCAGGCAGGCTGGCCGTTCTCGTCCTGATAGTAGCGGCCGCGGGGACGCTCCCTCGACGCCGACTGCAGTTCGCGCAGGAAGCGACCTCGCAGATCGCGAGGCGTAATGCCTGCGCATCCGGCCTGGTCGGAGCGCTTGGCCAGCAAACGGTTGATCGCCGAAGGCGTGAGGCCGCGCATCTGCACCTCGCCGTGCGTGCTTAGCGCCGCGATGAGGGGGCCGGACCAGGCGCCGCGCAGTCTCAGCCACCCTGCGACTGTCGCGCGCGTCCGGCCCTCCAGAATGACGCTGCGGGCTAGCCCCCGTCGCGATGCAACCTTGATGCGTCCGTCCTCGTCCTCATAATCGCCCCGTTGCAGACCAACGACCTCCTGGCGTCGCAGGCCCGCGCTGAGCATGAGGCCGATGACGGCAGCGTCTCGGCATCCTTCTATCGATTCGTCTGTCTCGCAAGCATCCAACAGCAGCCTGGCCTGCCGAGACGCCAGCCTTGAGGCGCCGCCGCTGCGCCGGAGCGCTCGCAACAGCGCCGGCGTCACATCGCTGCGCAGGAGCTGCTCGTCCTCTGCTTCCCCGGGCTGGCGCAGCATCTGACGCAGGTCGCGCATGAGCCGGCGTTGCTGGGGAAAAGGCAGCGTCTCACCTGCCCAGTCTCGCAGCACGCGCACGTCCTCGCTGCGTAACAACTGCCACGGCAGCGAAAGCGCTGCCATGCGGTTACCGGTGAGAAACTCCGCGACGGACTCCAGTTCCGTGCTCAAACGATCGCCTCGTGCAGTTGTGGTATTTGGCGGAGGAGGCCGCGGTCGAGCCCCGCCTGGATTACGACCGCCGCGTCCTCCACAACGGTTATAGCACATGCGTTCTTGGTTGTCAGCCACCCTGTCACGCCAATTTTTGCGAGGATTCCACTCGCCGCGCCGTTGAGACGCCGGCGTTCCTCCCATGAGCGCATGAGTCTATCGAATCAGTGAATACGGTTGACGGCCCTACTGCGCGGGGGCACAATCCAGCCACACGCAGCAAGACGGAGGCAGACCAAATGGCCACTCAGACACAATCAGACGAACTCCTTCAGGAGGACGTCGGCAATATTGTCCTTATGGAGCACGTCAACGTGCAGATCGACGATCAGAGCATCGCGACGCTCTTTTACCTCGTGGGCCTTGGCTACACACGCGACCCGCACATGATGGTGGGCCTCGAGAACATGTGGGTGAACCTCAGCGACGAGACGCAGTTCCACCTCCCGACTAACGAGAAGGTGAACGTGCTGCGCGGCCACATGGGCCTGATCACCCCGAACCTCGACTCCCTCGCGAGCCGCCTCGAGTCGGTGGCGTCGCGACTCGCCGGGACGAAGTTCTCCTGGTCTCGCAAGGACGACCACATCGAGGCGACCTGCCCCTGGGGCAACCAGTTCCGCATCTACGAGCCCTCTGAGAAGTTCGGCAACACCACCAGCGGCCTGGCTTATGTCGAGTTCACGGTCCCGGTCGGCACTGCTGAGGGCATTCGCCGGTTTTACGAGCAGGCGATCGGCTGCAACGGCACTATCGACGAGAGCCCCGAGGGCAAAGCAGCCGTGATCTCCATCGGCCAGTACCAGCACCTGATCTTCCGCGAGACGGAGAACGTGCCCGCGTACGACGGCCACCACATCGCCGTGTACGTGGCGAACTTCTCGAAGCCGTACCAGTGGCTATCGGAGCGCGGGTTGGTTACAGAGGAGCCGCGCAACCACCAGTACCGCTTCGTCGACATCGTCGACCCGGACACGGGCGAGAAGCTGTTCGAGATCGAGCACGAGGTGCGTGGCATGAAGCACGCCATGTTCCGCCGCGACCTGGTAAACCGCACCGTGGGCCAGTTCCTGGAGCCACGACGTATGAACGGCGTGACGGTCCTTGGCTCCGTAAGCTAGGACGCAATTCGAACCACTGAAGCCCGCGGTTGCTCAATGCGGCTGCGGGCTTCACTATGCCTGCCGGGCCAACGCCTCGCCTCTAGCCTGTAAGGAGCACCCGACTTGGACCTGAACCTCACACCCCGCGACTTCCCATACCCGACGCGAAGAATGCCTGTACTGGCGCCGAACGGCGTTGTGGCCACGAGCAACCCTCTGGCGGCCCAGGCCGGCCTGCGCATGCTCCTGGCCGGCGGCAACGCTGTCGACGCCGCCATCGCCGCCGCGACGACGCTGACGATCGTGGAGCCGTGGGTCAACGGAATCGGGTCGGACGCCTTTGCCCTGGTCTGGGACGGCGAGAAGCTGCACGGTCTCAACGCTTCCGGTCGCGCGCCCGCGGCTCACACGCCGGAGCTCTTTGCCGAGCTCGGTCACCAGCGCATGCCGAATCGCGGCTGGCTCTCCGTCACCGTCCCCGGAGCGCCCAGTGCGTGGATCGATCTGCATACCCGCTTTGGCCGGCTCAACCTCGAAACGGTCGTCACGCCGGCGATCGAGTACGGACGCGACGGCTTCCCGCTGGCGCCGGAGACGGCGTTCGTCTGGGCCCAGGCGCAGCGCAACTACGTGGAGAACATGAAGGGGCCGGAATACAGGGGCTGGTTCGAAACATTCATGCCCGAGGGCCGCGTCGCGAAGCCCGGCGACTGGTGGACCCTGCCGGACCACGCCGAAACCCTGGAGCGCATCGTGCGAACGCGGGGCATGGACTTCTACCGTGGCTTCTCCGCGCGCGCCATCGAGTCCTTCGCGGCCGAGACCGGCGGCTACTTCACCCTCGATGACATGACGGCACACAAGGCGCACTGGGTCGAACCAATTTCGGCGCGGTACCGTGACTACGAGGTGTGGGAGATCCCGCCGAACGGCCAGGGCATCGCGGCACTCGAAGCGCTGAGTATCCTCGATGGTTTCGACATGGCTTCGACGCCCCGCGATTCGGTCGAGAGCTGGCACCGGCAGATCGAGGCGATGAAGCTGGCCTTCACCGACACGCGTCGCTACGTCGCCGACCCGGACCATGCGGCCGTCCCGGTGGAAGGCCTGCTGAGCAGCGATTACGTCTCGCAGCGGCGCGCCCTCATCGGCGAGCAGGCCCTGGAGCCGGCCGCCGGCGATCCGCCCCGCGGCGGCACGGTCTACCTCTGCGCTGCCGACAGCGACGGCATGATGGTGTCCTATATCCAGTCCAACTACCAGGGCTTCGGCAGCGGCATCGTCATACCGGGCACCGGCATCTCGCTGCAGAACCGGGGCTACGGCTTCACGCTGGAGCCCGGCCACCCGAATCTCATCGCACCCGGCAAGCGCCCCTTCCACACGATCATCCCGGCCTTCCTCACCCACAACGGCGAGCCGGTTGGCCCCTTCGGCGTCATGGGCGCCGACATGCAGCCGCAGGGCCACGTACAGATGGTCGTCAACCAGGTCGATTACGGCATGAACCCTCAGACCAGCCTCGATGCCCCTCGATGGCGCTGGACGGGCGGCCGCGACGTGCTGATCGAGCCCTCGGCCGGCCAGGAGGTCATCGAAGGCCTGCGGGCGCGCGGCCACAACGTCGTAGTCGCAGATACGGAATCGCAGTTCAACGGCAACGGCGGCCGGGGCCAGATTATCCGGCGCCTGCCCCAGGGCGGCTACATCGCCGGCAGCGAGCCCCGCTCGGACGGCGCCGCCGTAGGGTACTGAGCCACCGGGAGCCCAGGGAACCATCGGGGCCTCTCTCGCGTACTTTCTACGATGAGCAAAGTCCTGGCATTCGTAATCCTATTCGGCCTCTTCGGCGGCCTTACCGGCGCCGCGATTCTGCTGACGAAGGCCGACGAGAACGGAGGCGGGACCGATCAGCCCACCAGTTACACCTGGGTGATTCTGCTCGAGGTGACACCACCCGGCGGGCAACCGATCGTCCAGAAGCGAGAGGGCGCATACATCGGTCCCGATCGCATGAGAGAGAATGCGGGTGGCGCCGCGAATGGCGAAGCCTGGAATCGGTCCGTCGCCGTGCTTGGAAGTCAGGTCTGGGAACGAGCCGGTGGCCCGAATCCCACCTGGACTCCCGTCGAGGACACCGCTCCCGCGCTCGAACACGCCGGGGCGCCGCCGTACTGGAAGCTCTTCACCGCCGATGCGGGCGTCCTGGCAGATGACGAGCCGGAGCAGGTCGAAGATGACTTCGATCAGACCCCGGCCCTTCTATATCACCTGAGCCTCTCGGACCTCCCGGCTCTACGCGACTATCTGGCAGCCGTGTTGCAGGACTCTGTGCCGGGGACGTCCGAGGCAGACCTGGCCGACGCGCCCGTGGATTACTGGCTACGAGCCGAGGACCACAAGCCGTTGCGAATCAGTCTCTATCCGCCGGCCGAGCTACTGCCTGAAATCGCATTGGACTTCAACATCCGGATCGGCGATCTGGACAACCCGAATGTGGCTATCGAGGTGCCCGGGGCAGGAACTCAGTAGCGCGAATTCTAAATCGAGCAGTTCTTGGATGCCGCCATGGCCGTTGGTAGGGCGACGCATGCGTCGCCCTACGAACAGCTAAGCCCGTACGAAGAAACTAAATGCCGCGCTCGGCGAAGACCTCTGCCGCGACCTGAGCGCCGTTCACGCCCGTGGGCCAGCCGCCGTAGAACATGACGTGCGTGATCGCTTCGACGATCTCGTCCTTGGTCAGGCCGTTGTCCAGCCCGCGGGCGACGTGGCCGCGCAGCTGCTCGGTGCGGTAGAGCGCCGCGTTGACCGAGATCGTGATCAGGCTGCGGTCGCGCTTGGAAAGGCCGGGGCGCTCCCAGATGTCGCCGAAAAGCCACTGCTGCGTGGCCTCGTTGAGCTTGGGGAACGTCTCGCGCCAGTTGACCTGCTGTGTCATCGAAGTACCTCCGTTGTGATTCAGTGCTGGATGTGTCGGACGGGGGAGAACGCCGAGATCGTAAGCTTCAGGCCCCTGTCGCGGAAGCTCGACGGCATTCCTGAATGATTTCGAGATGGCTGGACCCATGTCGTGCCGTCGGGCGTACGGCAATTGACGCGATAGAATGGGGGCCTTGGAGCCGGCAGAACGACCCTGGGCAGCAACATATCGACTTCAGCTCAACGCGGAATTCACGTTCGACGACGTGGCGGCGATAGCGCCTTACCTGTCGGAGCTTGGGATTTCGCACGTCTACCTGTCGCCCGTGCTGCAGGCGACGTCCGGTAGCACCCACGGCTACGACGTCGCCGACCCCACACGCCTCAGTGACGACCTCGGTGGTGCCGAAGCCTACGAGCGCGCCTGCAACGCCCTTGCCGAGTACGGTATCGGGCAGTTGTGGGACATCGTGCCCAACCACATGGCGGCGAGCGAGGCGAATCCCTGGTGGTGGGACGTCCTGCGCAACGGCCGGGGCAGCGAATACGCGGCCTACTTCGACCTGCGATGGCAGCCCGGCGGCAAAGGCAACCCGGAGTACATCCGGCTCCCCGTGCTCGGCGCCGACCTTGAAACTGTGCTTGCGAACGGGGAGCTGCGGCTCTCCGTGGAGGACGGACAGGTCGTGCTGCGCTACTACGCCGCGCGATTTCCTCTCTCGCCTGAGACGGAGCCGGCGCAGGGAATCGAGGCCTACAGCCTGAACACCGGCCTCCTGCTGGACCTGCTGGAGCGCCAGCACTACCGGCTTGTCTACTGGCGCCACGCTTCGGAGTACATCGACTACCGGCGCTTTTTCGACATCAACGGCCTCGTCGGCGCCCGGGTTGAGGAGCCGGCCGAGTTCGCCGCGGCACACGGGGTTATCCTCGCGCAGGTGGGGCAGCGCCGGGTGCAGGGCCTGCGCGTCGACCACATCGATGGCCTGCGCGATCCACTGGAGTACCTGTTCCGCCTGCGCAACGCCGCTCCCGAATCGCGCATCCTGGTCGAGAAGATCCTCGATGGCGATGAGGAGCTGCCCCAGCGCTGGCCCATCGACGGCACGACCGGCTACGACTACCTTTCGACCGTCAACAGCCTGTTCGTGGACCCGAAGTCGGAGCCGCAGTTCAGCGCCCTGTACACGGAGCTCACCGGCGAGAGCAACGACTACGCCGCGCTGCTGGAGGAGAAGAAGCGCCGGGCCCTGGACACGATCCTTCATGCCGACATCGCCTGGCTGGCCACGCTATTCGATTACGCCTGCCCCGATGTCGGAGTCGAACGAGGGCACGTCGAAGCTGCTCTGCGAGAGGTCATCGTCTCGATGCCGGTGTACCGCACCTACCTGCAGCCGGAGCGGGGCGAGATGGAGGACACCGACCGCGCCATCCTCACCTCGGCGCTCAACGCATCGATGGAGCGTCTGCCGAGCGTCGCGCCCGCCCTGTTCCGCGCCTTGCGTTCCTTGCTGCTGATGGAACGTCGCGACCACGAGGCATCTGAATTCGTGCTCGCTTTCCAGCAAGTCTCCGGACCCGCCATGGCCAAGGGCGCCGAAGACACCGCCTTCTACAACTTCAACCGTCTCGTCAGCCTGAACGAGGTCGGCGGCAATCCGGGCCGCTTCGGCGCCAATGTGTCCAGCTTCCACCGCCTCGTGTCCACCTACGCCGACCGCTGGCCCGGCACCATGCTCGCGAGCGCCACGCATGACACCAAGCGGGGCGAGGACACTCGCCTGCGCATCGATGCGCTCTCAGAGGTGCCGCACGAGTGGTCCATCCTGGTGCGCGGCTGGATGCAGGGCCACGAGGCGTACAAGACCCAGGGCGCTCCTGACGACAACACCCGCTACCTCCTGTATCAGTCGCTGGTCGGCGCCTGGCCGGTGAGCGAGGAACGCATCCGGGCCTACATGCTCAAAGCGGTGCGAGAGGCCAAGACCTACACCTCCTGGGTCGACTCCAACGAGGCGTATGAGAACGCCCTGCAGAGCTACATCGCCGCCGTACTGGAAAACGAGTCGTTCGTGCAGCAGTGCGGCGCCCTTGCGACCCGCCTCGATGGCATCGCGCACCTCTCGTCGCTGTCCCAGACGCTGCTCAAGCTGACGGCGCCGGGCATCCCGGACTTCTACCAGGGCACGGAGCTGTGGGACTGGAGCCTCGTCGACCCGGACAACCGGCGTCCCGTGGACTATGAGCAGCGCGTCGACATGCTGCGCGAGGTGCAAAAGCTCACGCCGCAGGAAGCACTGGCCCGCATGGACGATGGCGCAACGAAGCTCTGGCTGATCTGGCAAATGCTGGTACTGCGCGACGAGAGCCCGGAGTTATTCCGCGGCGGTTACGCCCCGGCCGTTGCCTCCGGCCCCAACGCCGACTGCATCATTGCCTTCACACGCGCCGGCAAGTCGATGACCATCGTGCCCCGCCTGACCCAGCGCTTCACAGACAGCGACGAGACGACCGTCGCGATACCGGGTGGCAAGTGGCGCAACGCTCTCACCAACGCGACCGTCCGAGGCGGCGACGTATCGATCAGGACGCTGCTTTCCCAGTTTCCCGTCGCCTTTTTGATCAAGGAGGCGGCATCATGAGCGAGTTCCGAGTCTGGGCACCCCTGGTCGAAAAGGTCGAAGTCCTCGTCGCCGGCCGACGACGACCGATGACGCGCAACGATGACGGTTGGTGGAGCACGGAGGTCCCGGAGGTTGAGTTGCACCCCGGGGCGAACCGCGGGGCCTCGAACTGCTGATGGCGCAGATTACGCCTTCTACGTCGATGGCGAGGGGCCGTTCCCGGACCCGCGCTCGCCGATGCAGCCCCAGGGCGTCGATGGCCCCTCACGCACCGTTGACCATGCGGCGTTCCGGTGGCAGCACGACAGCTGGCCGAACGTTGCGCTGGCAGACGCCGTGATCTACGAGATGCACCCCGGCACCTTCACCCCCGGCGGCACACTCGACAGCGCCATCGAAAGGCTCGACCACCTCGTCGAGCTCGGAGTCACGCACGTCGAAGTCATGCCGGTGGCCCAGTTCTCCGGCAACCGCGGCTGGGGCTACGACGGCGTAGACCTGTATGCGCCGCATACGGCCTACGGCGGCCCGGACGCCCTCAAGCGCTTCGTGGACGCCTGCCACGGCCGCGGCCTGCGCGTGCTGCTCGATGTCGTCTACAACCACCTCGGTCCGGCGGGGAACTACACGGAGCGCTTTGGGCCGTACTTCACGGAGCGCTACCACACGCCATGGGGCAAAGCACTGAACTACGACCAGGACTACGCAGATGAAGTGCGGCGCTGGGTCATCGAAAACGCCCTCATGTGGCTACGGGACTATCGCTTCGACGGCCTGCGTCTCGACGCGGTGCACGCCATCCTCGATCAGTCGGCGTGGCATATTCTCGAAAACCTCGAAATTCAGAAGCGAGCGTTGGAGTATCAGACCGGACGCCGATATGACCTGATCGCCGAGAGCGACCTCAACGATCCGAAGCTGGTCAAAGGCTGGGAGCGCGGCGGCTACGGCCTCGGCGGCGTCTGGAGCGACGACTTCCACCATGCCCTCCACGCCCTGCTTACGGGCGAAACCGCCGGTTACTACGCCGACTTCGGCGACATCTGGCATCTCGCCGAGGCGCTGCAGCACATCTACGTCTACGACGGCCGCTACTCGCCGCATCGCCATCGCACGCACGGCCGGCCGGTCGGTGAGGTGCCCGCCGGCCGATTCGTCATCGCCGCCCAGAACCATGACCAGGTGGGCAATCGGGCCGTCGGAGAGCGCCTCGTGCACCTGGTGGGACTGCAACGCGCCAAAATCGCCGCGGCGGTGCTGCTGATGGCGCCGGGCGTACCTCTGCTGTTCCAGGGCGAGGAGTGGGCCGCTTCATCGCCGTTCCAGTACTTCACGGCGCACGAAGACCCCGCCCTGGGCCGAGCCGTGAGCGAAGGGCGCCGTCGCGAGTTCGCCGCCTTCGGGTGGGAGCCCTCGCAGGTGCCGGACCCCCAGGACATCGCCACGTTCGAGCGCTCCCGCCTCGATTGGGACGAGGTGACGCAGTCGCCTCACGCCGATATGCTGGCCTGGTATCGCGACCTCATCGCCCTGCGACGCGCCTCCTCGGAGCTACGAGACGGCGACCTGAATAACGTGAGCGTCGCGTTCGACGAGAGCGCCGGCTGGCTCAAGATGACCCGAGGCGCCCTGACCCTGGCACTGAATCTCTCACCGAATACGCTGCAAGTCGAACTCAGCGATACGCCGTCGCTCGTGCTGACCAGCGATGACACCACGACCCTTGAGGGCGCGACCCTGCGCCTGCCATCCGATGCCGTAGCGATAGTACGTTCTGGAGCTTGAAGGCCAACACATGGAAAGACCGATGAAAGAGTTCAGGACCTACGAGGGTAACCCTTACCCTCTGGGAGCCACCTGGGATGGCAGCGGCGTGAACTTCACGCTGTTCAGTGAAAACGCTGAGCGCGTCGATCTCTGTATCTTCGATAGGGCGTACGGCGCGTCGGAGATCGCCCGCGTCCGCATGCGCGAGCAGACCGATAACGTCTGGCACGTCTACCTGCCGGAAGCCCGCCCCGGCATGCTCTACGGGTATCGCGTTTACGGCCCCTACGACCCGGTCAACGGCCACCGCTTCAACCACCACAAGCTTCTGCTGGACCCCTACGCCAAGACCACGACCGGCTCCATCGAGTGGTCCGAGGCGATGTTCGGTTACCCCATGGAGCGGGACGACGATGAGCGCGACCTCGGCTTCGACGAACGCGATAGCGCCCCGGGCATGCCAAAGGCCGTCGTGATCGAATCGGCCTTCACATGGGGGGACGACAAGCCGCCACACACGCCATGGTCCGATACCGTGATCTACGAGGCGCACGTCAAAGGCCTCACCGAGTTGCACCCGGACCTGGAGCCCCACGTCCGCGGTACCTATGCCGGTCTCGCCGACCATCGTGTCGTCAGCTACCTGCAGGACCTTGGCATCACGGCACTGGAGCTGATGCCGGTACACCAGTTTGTCAACGACAAGCATCTCATCGACAAAGACCTGAGCAACTACTGGGGCTACAACACCCTCGGTTTCTTTGCACCGGACCCTCGCTACAGCGCCTCGACTGCGCCGGGCGCTCGCGTCAACGAGTTCAAGACGATGGTGAAGTCGCTGCACTGGGCCGGCATCGAGGTGATCCTGGACGTCGTGTATAACCACACGGCGGAGGGAAACCGCTACGGCCCAACCCTCTCCTTCCGGGGCATCGACAACCGGGCCTACTACCGCCTCGTCCCCGGCGACGAGCGCTACTACATGGACTACACGGGCACCGGGAACACGCTAAACCCGCTTCATCCTCGCGCCATCCAGCTGATCATGGACTCGTTGCGCTACTGGGTGCAGGAGATGCATGTCGACGGCTTCCGCTTCGACCTCGCCGCAGCCCTCGCGCGTGGCCTGCACGAGGCCGACCGTCTGAGTGCGTTTTTCGAGATCATCCACCAGGACCCGGTGTTATCGCAGGTCAAGCTCATCGCCGAGCCCTGGGATGTCGGCGCCGGCGGCTATCAGGTCGGCGCCTTCCCGGTGCTGTGGACGGAATGGAACGGGCGTTATCGGGACACGATCAGGCGCTTCTGGCGCGGCGACCAGGGCCAGGTGGCGGAGCTGGGGTACCGGCTGACCGGCAGCAGCGACCTGTACGCCCACAATGGCCGCGCACCTTCGGCCAGCATCAACTTCATCACGGCCCACGACGGCTTCACCCTGCGCGACCTCGTCACATATAACGAGAAGCACAACGATGACAACGGCGAGAACAATCAGGACGGCACCAACGACAACCTGAGCTGGAACCACGGTGTCGAAGGCGAGACGAACGACCCGGCGATCAATGACCTGCGCTGGCGTCAGATGCGCAACTTCATGACCACGCTACTCGTGTCGCAGGGCGTGCCGATGATCCTGCACGGCGACGAGTTCGGGCGTTCCCAGGGTGGCAATAACAACGCCTACTGCCAGGACAACGAGATCTCGTGGATGAAGTGGCACCTCACGCCGCGCGAGCGCCAGATGCTGGAGTGGACCCGCAGCGTGATCAAGCTCCGCAGTGAACACCCGGTGTTCCGGCGCCGTCGCTACTTCCAGGGACGGCCGATCCGCGGTGCCGGCGTCAAAGACATCTACTGGCTGCAGCCAGACGGCAACGAGATGACGGACGAGGACTGGAGCGACGACGACAACGCCATCGGCGTCTACATTGCCGGTGCTGCGGCCGACCTGCTGGACCAGCGCGGCGACCCAGCCCGTGACGACAACATGCTGCTGCTGCTCAATTCCGGCGACCAGGACATTGACTTCACGCTACCGGCACAGGGCCGCAGACGGTCCGGCTGGGTCACCGAGATCGACTCGGCGCGACCGCAGGACCGGCGCAAAGCCGTACGCGGCCGCACCTACCGGCTCGAACGACGGTCCATCGCAGTGCTCAGCCATCCGAACTAGGTCCCGGCCCCGTCGCTGCTTGAGGTGACACCGGCGGCATGCGGGGGCATGCTCGCTTGCCCGTGGGCGCTCGCCCGGTACCATGGATCGAAAGCGAGCGCCTTTGAAGCCCCAACTCATCCTGCCCGTCGCGATTCTCGTCGTGCTGCTCTCGGCCTGCAGCGGTGGGAACGACGCTGCCTCCAACGCATCACCTGCCGCGACAGCCACGTCAACCGCAACGGCAAGTAGCGCAGACGGCACACCTGCGGCCTTACCCATTGACTACGCGTCGCAGCTGGGCGACACGGTCTGGCAGCG
This sequence comes from uncultured Chloroflexia bacterium, assembly GCA_963731765.1. Classification (GTDB taxonomy): domain Bacteria; phylum Chloroflexota; class Dehalococcoidia; order DSTF01; family WHTK01; genus WHTK01. The sequence goes on along the minus strand of CAVSWS010000020.1, from coordinate 51,379 downwards.
CGTCCAGGCGTCGCCCTGGTACGACGACGGCAGCTTCGACAGCGCCGGCACCAACCTGATGTCGCTCCTCACCGACCACGGTCCGCTGTGGCGCGACAGCGACAGTCTGGCGCTGCTGGACGCCTACCCTGACGGCATCCCCGACGAGACGCTCTCCGTGGCGAAGAACTACGCGCGCATGACCCTGCGCGACGTTCACGAGGTTATCCTCGATCCATGGCTGGCCGACGGTATCGACGACTACGAACGGGCGATCATGGCCACGGTTTCGGACCGCACTGTCTCGGTTTCTGCGTTGCGCCAGGCAATGGAGGACGGCCTTTTCCGGCAGACCTACGAGGAAGACCCGAGCCTGCTCACGGCCGTACGCATCGATGCCATGGGCTCGCTATCGCCTCACGTCCTCGAACTGCTGAAGACCAAGGACTGGTTCAACGACGGCATCGATTCTTACGAGGCAAGCCTGCTTGGTGTGATCAACACCCTCCTGAGCGTGACCGAGCAGATCAACGTGATCGAGAGCGACGACTACCAGCGATTGCCCCTGAGCACGGGTGACATCGCCGTCGTCTACTTCGGCGATCCCAAGCTTGACGCCAGGGCCCAGGAGGTCGCCTCGGCCTGGATGGACAAGATCGAGGCCTTCGTCGGGGAGTTCCGCCCCATCGGCCTCGTTATCGACACTACGCCAATATCCGGCGCGGACGCCTGCCACACCGGCAGCGGCGGCGGAAATCGCCCTGGACGCATCTCCCTGCCCGCCCCATTCTGCTTCCAGGCGCCGGTCATCATTCATGAGCTCACCCACGCCTTCGTGGGCGGCAACTACCCCACGTGGTTCACGGAGGGCGTCGCGGAGCTCGTCGCCTATCACCTGACAGGGGCCCGCGCCGGCTACCTGGAGGCCGAAGGGACAATTGAGCTCAATAGCCGGTACGTTGTTCTCAGTGGCCCCTACACCAATCAGGCGGGACTGGGTGCCAGGTTCCTCGTGTCGCTCTACGACCTCGCCGGAGCGGACCAGATGTCATCCTTGATCAAGGACGTTGCCGGCCGGACCCTGAGCGGCGACGACCTGCTTGCCCGCATCCGTCAGATCAAGGTTGATGACCCCCAACAGCTCGATGACCTGATTAACCGGTCGTTCGGCTTCACGCCTGCGACATCCACACCCTGACCGTCGTCGCCTACTCGGTTTCGCCGATAACGGTGGCCAGCCATTGGTTGACCGGGCTCAGTGCCAGGAAATGACCAAAGCAGAATTCGACGAACTCAGGACCCTCGGCCTCGGCGGGAATTGGGCTCTCGAGAGTGGCGGTAAGACCTTCGAAGCGAAGAAAGTCGGCCCGCGGGTGCGCGGCATCGAAGCCGCGAGGTACGGCTTTCCGCGCCTCACCACCGACGGCATATCGCCCATCAGTCGTTATGTCAGCCACAAGGCGTTCAAGTGCCGCGCCCTGCTGCTCGTCCAGCACAGCTTGACGGAACATCGCAAGGCCCTGCTTGCTGAAGCCGTGCATGCCTGCGCCAAGGACCATCTCATCCGGCAGCAGGCGTATGAAGTAGCCGGGGGACTCCCAACCCTTGCGCTCGCCCTGCCAGAACCACATGTCGATGTGGTGCTTGTACGGGGTCTTGTCCTTCGAAAACCGTACGTCGCGGTTGATTCGGAAGAGCGATCCGTTGACGCGAGACTCGTAATGTACGTCGCCGGGTAGTGTCTCAAGCCTCGGTCCCAGGGCATCGATGAACGCCAGCGCAGGCTTCAGGTAGTGAGCTTCGTAGCGCCTGCGGTTAGCCTCGAACCACGGTTTCTCGTTGTGCGCCATGAGTTCGCCAAGGAAACGAAACGTCTCCTCAGAGAAGCCTTCGAAGGTCATGTCTCGCTCCGTCTGTCAGCGGCGAACGCGCAGGGACTCACTGTACCGTTACCTCGCCCAGACGCCGCTGCAAGTAGCGCTGCTCAACCGGATTCGTGCACAGCTTGAGCGCCCGACGGTAGGCATCGGCCGCATCTGCACGGCTGCCGTCGCGACGCAGGAGGTCAGCCTTGGCCGCATGCAGCAGATAGTAGCCGTCCAGAGCCCCGTCCTTCTCCACCGCCTCGATGAGGCTGAGCCCCGCACGCGGTCCGAACGCCATGGCGACGGCGGCAGCGCGGTTCAGTGCAACAACGGGAGTCGACTGGAGACGAAGCAGCTGGTTGTACAGGGCCGCGATCTGGGCCCAATCGGTATCCTCGGGACTCAGCGGTTCGGCGTGGAGGGCGGCGATGGCGGCCTGCAATTGATAGGGTCCCGGCCGGCGCATTCGCATCGCGCGCTGGACGAGCACCGTCCCCTCATCGATTCGCTGACGGTCCCACTTTGTACGGTCCTGCTCTTCCAGCGTTAGCATGTCGCCCGCCGGGTCAGTTCGCGCCTCGCGCCGGGAGTCGATCAGGAGCATGAGCGCCAGCAGCGCCAGCACCTCCGGTTCGTCCGGCATCAGGGACGCCAGCAGCCGGCCGAGACGAATCGCCTCGTCGCACAACTCGACGCGCATCAGCGTGTCGCCGGAGGAGCCGACGTAGCCCTCGTTGAAAATGAGATAGACCACTGAGAGCACCCCGGCCAGTCGATCGGGCAAAGCGTGCTCCTCGGGCACCTCATAGGGGATTCGGGCGTCGCGGATCTTGCCCCGCGCCCGGGTCAGGCGCTTCGCCATCGTATCGGCGCTGACGAGGAAGCCGCGGGCGATCTCCGGCGTCGCGAGGCCGGCGACGGTGTGCAGAGTGAGGGCGACCTGCGATTCGAGTGCCAGCGCCGGGTGGCAGCAGGTGAATATCAGGCGCAGGCGGTCGTCTTGCAACACATGCTCCTCCGCCGTTTCTGAGTCGGCCGCCGGCGCCACCTGCTCCTGCAGCAGCAACGAGCGCAGCTGCTCTTGCTTGCGTGCCAGGTTCTGCCCACGGCGCAGGTGGTCGATCGCCTTGCGACGCGCCGTGGTGATCACCCAGGCGTCTGGTTGCCGGGGCACACCGTCTCGGGGCCAATGTTCCAGGGCCTCGATCAACGCCTCCTGGAAGGCGTCCTCCGCCAGCTGGAAATCACCGCCGCAGGCGCCGATCAGGGTAGCGATGATGCGGGTACCGTGTTCGGCAGCGACGGCCTCCACCGCGCGCGGCGTAGAATCGCCTTCGCGCGGTGGAGCGCCCGTACTCCGTGAGGAGTTCGCTCGCTGCACAGTAGCGCTTAACCCATGCTGTCGCCGAAGTCGATGACAGGACGCACTTCGACGTGGCCGGTCGGCGCCCAGGGGATCATCGAAGCCAGCTTGATCGCGGCGTCGAGGTTCTCGCAGTCGAAGACGTAGTAGCCGCCGAGCTGCTCCTTCGTGTCGGAGAAGGGGCCGTCGGTCGTAATCGTCTTGCCGTCGCGCACGCTAACGACCGTTGCAGTGCTGGAGGGGTGAAGCGCCTCGCCCTCGACCTGCGTGGCGATCTTGGCAGAGTCCTCGCCGAACTGGATCCATGGCGCCATCGCTTCGGGAGTCATGTCCATGGGCTGCTCTTCGTGGAACAACATGAGCATGTACTTCATCAGGAGGTTGCGTCCTTTCGTCTACGTGCAGGCCCGTACCTGCATTCGATGATAGACGAACGCGAGGAACGTCAAAAGGACAGGTTTCGCGCGAAATTTTCCGGAAGTTTCTGACGGCAGTCAGAGGTGCCTAGACAGCCTTCTTCTTCACGCCGGTCACCATGCTCAGCAGCTTCTCGACCGTGACCGTATCGCCCTCGGCCGGGTCCGGGTAGACCATGTCGTGGGCCAGACGCACCTCATGCACCAGCTCCGGCGTATCGGCGTAGGAGAGGAACATCTGGTAGTAGCGAACGCCGTGCAAGTCGTATGGGTTCACGCTGCGGACAACGGCTTCTTGCGCCATGTGTGCCTCCTCCTGGACTACGCGTTATTGCGGGTGAGAGCCGGCGACGCTGCTACCTACGATGGGCCGTTGCGACTCAGTGCGCCTGCGAGGCCGTCGTCTTCAGGTAGAACGTCATGCTCTGGAGCGCCAGCACCGGATCGATGTTCTTCACCTCGACGGTGTCGGGCACCGAGACGGAGGTGGGCGCGTAGTTGAGGATGGCGCGAATGCCGCCGGAGACCAGCACGTCGATAATCGAAGCAGCGGCTTCAGGCGGTACTGCCACGATGCCAATATCGACCTGTCGCGCGCTGAGGTATTCCTTGAGCTCGGCTGTATCGTGAATCGGTACGCCGCCGATCTCCTCGCCGACCACTGACGGGTCGCTGTCGAAGGCGTCGATGATGATGAATCCCTGGGGATGGAAGCCATCGTAAGTCAGAATGGCCTGGCCCAGGTGACCAACGCCGACGAGGATCATCGACCACTGGCGGTCCAGGCCGAGGATCTGGCGCAACTCCTGAGCGAGACGCTGGACGTTGTACCCACGGCCCTGCTTGCCGAATCGGCCGAAGTAGCTAAGGTCTTTACGTATCTGGGCCGGCGTCACGCCCAGCACTTCCCCGAGCTCTTGTGAGCTCACAACATCTCGTCCGCGCGATTCGAGATCAGTGAGGGCGCGGGCGTAGACGGGGAGCCTGTCAATGACGACTGCCGGTATCTCGATCGGCACGATTCACACCCGCTTGCTAGATTGCGTATTAAGTCACAAGTTTAGATTGCGACACTATTTAGGTCAATCGTTCTACGAAGAATGTATGCCGTAAATTAGTATCAGCTAACACCAGCGCGGGCGATTAGAACGACTCGATGCTCGTAGGCTAAGATCGAAGCGAGGTCGCCGTTTGCTCATCACCTATTCCAGCCTGCTGTCCGATAGCATCCCGATGTTCATCCTGTTCTTCGGTTCCGCCGTCGTAGCGCTCATCGCCGGGGTCACCTTCCACGAGTTCAGCCACGCGTTCGTCGCCGATCGTCTCGGCGACCACACCGCGCGCATGATGGGCCGCGTCAGCCTGAGCCCGGCGCGACACCTCGATCCCGCCGGCAGCATGTTCATGGTCCTGGCCGGCTTCGGCTGGGGCAAGCCGGTACCGGTCAACCCAATGCGATTGCGCAACGGTCCCCAGACCGGTCGGGCAATGGTGGCAGCGGCGGGGCCCATTTCCAACATCATTCTCGCCGCCCTCGCGGGTCTGCCGATTCAGCTCGGCCTCGTCAACTGGTGGAACCCGCTGACGCGGCCGTTCAGCCTGGACCAGTGGGGAGCCAACGAGTACATCTCCCTGTTCCTCGGCGCGATGATCTTCTTCAACCTCGTACTGGCCGTGTTCAACCTTCTGCCGCTATCGCCCCTGGACGGCTTCGCGGTAGCCATCGGCATCCTGCCGCGCGATCTCTCGATCTCTGTCGCCCGGCTGGAGCGTTACGGCCCGTTGGTCCTCATGCTGCTGCTTCTGCTGCCGCTCGTGTCATCCGGCAACATCAGCATCCTGCACGAAATTCTCTCACCCATCATCAACGGTCTGTCGAAGATCATAGATGGCCATAGCATCATCTAGAGCCCTCTACCGCACCCGGCAGGTGGTACACGCACTGTGGCCTCGTATCCCCGAGGACGACCTCGTGTACGCCAACGGCATCATGTCGCCGGAAGAGCGAGCGCTGTTCGAGGCGATGGAGCGTCGTGACCAGCGACACGCCCTCGAAGTCATGCGCCGCCTGCGAGCCGAGATAGACGATCGCGATGTGCTGGTTGCCGCCCTCCTGCACGACTGCGGCAAAGGTTCCGTATCAGTCTGGCTGCGAGTGCTGCACGTCGCAGCGCCACACGTCGGCAGGCTGACCGGCAAGGCAGACGCGCCCGGCTGGCGAGGTGCCGCCTATCGACTGCACCACCACGTCACGATCTCAGCCCGTCTGGTACAGGAGGCCGGCTGCAGTGACCTCACAGTCCGTCTCGTCGGTGGCACTCATACAGAGGACGAAGCTCACCTCGCCCGACTGCTCTGGGCCGCCGACGACGCGAGCTGATCCTTTGAGACGCGCGAAGCGCTGGACGGTTCCGCTAAGATGGTTGGCACGATGGGCAAGGTAACAATCATTGGACTCGGATTGATCGGCGGTTCCATGGCGCTGGCGTTGAAGCGCGCCCAGCCCAAGAACACCGAGATCTGCGGCTTCGACAACAGCTATGAGGTCATGCAGCGAGCGCTCAAGGCGAAGGCGCTGGACACCATTGCGCCGAGCATCCAGCATGCCGTCGCCGAGGCCAACGTCGTCATCGTCTGTACGCCGATCGTGACCATGCGCAGGGTATTCCGCGAGATGGCGCCCCATTTGCAGCGCAACACGGTCGTTACCGACACCGCCAGCACGAAATCGGACCCCCTGCGCTGGGCCGCCGAGGAGCTGCCGAAGACGGTGTACTTCGTCGGCGGTCATCCCATGGCCGGCAAAGAGAAACAGGGCATTGAGAACGCCGAAGCGGAGCTCTTCGATGGCAAGCCCTACGTCATCGTCCCGGCCGCCGATGCAGCCCCGGGCGCAGTGAACCAGGTCGTCGCCCTCGCGCAGGTCATCGGTGCCGAGCCGAGGTTCCTGGATGCGGACGAGCACGATTCCTACGCCGCCGCCGTTTCGCACCTGCCCCTGCTGACGTCCGTCGCCCTGTTCAACCTTGCGAAGGGCAGCAACGCGTGGCCGGAGCTCGCGGGCATGGCGGGGCCGGGCTTCCGCGACCTGACGCGACTGGCCTCGGGCGAGCCCGAAATGTCACACGACATCTTCCTCACCAATCGCGAGAACGTCCTGCACTGGCTCAACCGCTACATCGGCGAGCTGCAGAAGATCGCTGACCAGATCGACGACCGTGAGGACACAGAGACGCTGTTCAAGAACCTGACGGACACCCAGATTGCCCGCGACAAGTTCCTGGAGGAGCTGCCGCGCCACCCTGGCGCCATGCAGTACGTCGACTACCCGGACAGCAGCGAGACGTTCATGACGATGCTGACCGGTACCCTGATCCAGAACCGCGGCAAGGAGCTCCTGGGCTACCTCGAAGAGGAACGACAGAAGGACGAAGAGGCCGACCGCCTCAAGCGCCGTCGCAAGGACCTCGACGACCTCGACTAACCGCTACGCCGTCCCGGAGACCACCACTACGACCTTGCCGTGGACGTGTCCGGAATCGATGTAGCTGAGGGCGTCTGCAGTCTCTTCCAGGGGAAACGTCCTGTCGATCACCGGCCTCAGCGATCCGGCTTCGGCGAGCTCCTTGAGGGCGACCAGCTCGTCCCGCTTCGGACTCGAGATGAACCGGCGCAGGTTCTGTTTGGAAAACGGCGAGAGCACGAGGGGCTTCACGAGACGTACAACCATGGCGAAGCCTTTCGCGCCACTGCCGCTGTTGAGGATCAGTGTGCCGTCAGCCGTCAGCACGCGTCGCACCTCTTCCAGCGACCGATTCTCCACGTTGTCGAGGATAACGTCGTACCGTACAGACCCCTGCGTGAAGTCCTCCCGCGTATAGTCGATGACGTGGTCAGCGCCCAGTGACCGGACCAGCTCCACGCTGCCTGGTCCGCACACGCCCGTAACCTCCGCGCCCATCGCCTTGCCGATTTGCACGGCGAACGTCCCGACACCGCCTGCTGCCCCGTTGATCAGCAGCTTCTGACCCGACTTCAGTTCGCCGGCGACGCGCAGCGCGTGCAGGGCGGCGAGACCAGACGTGGGAATGGCAGCGGCCTCCTCGAACGACAGCGAGGCAGGCCGGAGCGCAAGCTGCGACTCCGTTGCCGTCGCGTACTCGGCACAGGTACCATGCGCGGCGCCGAACACCTCATCGCCGGGCTTGAAATGCGTTACACCGCTGCCAGCCTGCTCGACCACACCTGCAAGGTCGTAGCCGGGCACGCCGTATTTCGGCTTGAGGAAGCCGGTCTCCATCCGAACAGGGAACGGAGTGCCCTTCACCGTGAAGCAATCGCCGACGTGCAGACCCGCCGCACACACGCGGATCAGGACCTCATTCTCGCCCGGGGCAGGCTTATCGATTTCCTTCAAGCGCAAAGAGTCCAGGGGGCCGTAGCGCTCATAGGTAACCGCCTTCATGACGCACCAACCTTCGCGCCCGCGCCGGCGATGGAATCCTGCCCCAGATTGTCCGCGCCCTTCACCAGCAACCACCCGATGAAAGCGAGCTCGATCAGCGCCGCAGGCGTGACCAGGACAAGGGTCATCGTCTCCGGCTTGTCCTCGATGAGGAACGACGTGAAGCTATCGAGCAGGTAGCCGAGTGGCACCACCACCATCAGGAGCAGGCCCAGCACCTTCGGGAAGTAACCCGATTTGAGCACGAGGTAGCCCAGGACGGCCGTGCTGAGCCCGAAGAACACCAGGCCGATCAGGTAACCGTAGCTTTGCGCCTCCATGAACATCAGTACCAACGCGTGGACCTGATCCGTCTCCAGGGCAGCAAAGTGCTCCGGCGCGCTCAGCAGCATGATCGGGATGAACTGATTCAGGAGGTTGATCGCCAGCGCGACAGCCTGACCCAGCCGGAAGAATGCCGCCAGCAACGCCAAACCATCGTTCACGGGCTTCAGCAAGGCGTAGAACACGAACGCCAGCGCCACCTCAGCGGAGAACGCGACGATGTCGCTCGAGAAGCCCAGGCGGAAGAGGAACTGCGAGTCCAGTATGTTCTGCGCAGTCGCCGCCGCGTCACCGTTGTCGTGGACGCTGGTGCGGACTAACTCCGCAAATCCGCCGCAGACCGCCACGATGAGATACAGGATGCCCGCAATCCTCGCGGTGGACAGAATCCGATTTTTCAAGAGACCTCCTCTGGTTCAGGTAACAATTAGCGGGAAAGTATCGGCGGAAGCTACAGATCGTCCAACCGCCCGTCAACCGAAGACGGATTCAAGTATTCAGAAGCGCAATTTCATCTCCGCACTTTGAACCGGCTTCAATATCTCCGGTCGCCCCGGCCAAGCTCCGGCCCAAGAGGTCCCATCCGGCCCGCAGGCGGGTGCGGTAAGCTTGCGCCATGGCGCTTCCTGACGTCATCGAAATCGTGCCGCCCGCTCCCAGCGGTCCCGTGCGCGTCACCATCCCCGGCTCCAAAAGCATCACGAACCGGGCGCTGATCCTCGCTGCCCTGGCGGACGGTCGCACCACGCTGCACGGCGCCCTGTGGAGCGAAGACACCGAAATCATGGTCGAGGCGCTGCGCACGCTGGGCTTCGATGTCAGCGTGGAACCGGACGCAGCGGAGGCCGGCAACTGCACCATTGCCGTCACCGGTCTCGCAGGTGAGATACCACGCGCCGGAACAGCGTCCCAACCGCTCGAGATCTACGTGGGCAACGCGGGGACGGCGGCGCGCTTTCTGACTGCGATGCTTTGCCTAGGCAACGGCAGCTATCGCGTTCACGGCACGGCTCGCATGCACCAGCGGCCCCAGGCTGCCCTGTTCGACGCCTTGCGACAGCTCGGCTACCGGATCGAGGCGGAAGGAGGGCATCTGCCCGCCACGCTCTCCGGTGAAACCGGCTCGATGTCGCGGTCCTGCAGCGTGAGCATCGAGGAGAGCTCCCAGTTCGCGTCTGCGCTTGCTGCTCTCGGCAAGGCACGGCGGCTGGCAGGTCACCGTCACCGGTGAGGACGCAGACGAATCGGCTTACGTCGCGATGACCACGAAGCTCATCGAGGCATTCCCGCAGCACGGCGGCGAGTACACCATCGAGCCGGACGCTTCCAGCGCCAGCTACTTCCTGGCGGCGGGAGCCCTCTTGCCATGGACGCACCTACAGGTGAACGATTGGCCGGAGTCTGACTGGCAAATCGACGCCCGCTTTGTCGACTACCTGCGACGCTTCTCAGACCCGAAGGCCCAGTACACGGACACGTCGCGTCTTCACGACCTCGGCGACGCGATCATGACCGCAATCACGGTCGCACCCCTGCTCCCGAAGACCTCGCGCTTCACCGACCTCGGCCGGCTGCGCGTGCAGGAATCGGAGCGCGTCTATGCCCTGCGCACGGAGCTGACGAAGTGCGGCGCAACGGTCACGGAAGACGGCGACACGCTGACCGATCGAGCCGTCCGCGCTGCATGGCGCCGACATCGACACGTACGACGACCACCGCATCGCCATGTGCTTTGCGACCCTCGGACTGAAAGTACCGGGCATGCGCATCCGGGAGCCCAACTGCGTGGCGAAGACCTTCCCGAACTTCTTCGCTAAGCTGGTGGAAACACCGCCGAACGGACTCGGCGCAAGGGTGCTGGACGCGGCCACGGGTCGCGAGCTACGGGGAGACGAATTGCTTGCAGAATAACGTCGAAGTGCCGCTGCTGCCGCGTGAGCCGGCCCTGCTTATCGTGCTCTCCGGCCCTTCCGGCGCCGGCAAGGACTCGATCTGCGACATCCTGCGCACCTGGTATCCCACGATGCACAAGGTGGTCACGGTGACGACACGGCCGGTGCGACCCGGCGAGGTGGACGGACAGGACTACCACTTCATCAGCGCGCCGGAGTTCGAGACAATCCTGGCGACAGGCGGCTTCGTTGAGCACGCCACCGTCTACGAGTACAGCTACGGCGTCCCTCGCATCGAGATTGAGGACCCGCTGGGCTTCGGGCTCGACGTCATCGCCCGCGTCGACGTGCAGGGTGCTGCCACGCTGAAGCGCCTCTTCCCGGACGCCGTGCTCATCTTCATCTCCCCCGGCAGCGTCGAAGAGACGGTGCGCCGCATGCGAGACCGTGACCTCGACACGGAGGCACAGCAGCAGCACCGCACAGAAGTCGCCTCCTCCGAGCTCGAAGCCGCCAAAGACTTCGACTACACCGTCCTTAACGAGACGGGCAGGCTCGAAGAAGCCGCCAGCGAGGTCGCGAGGATCATTGCCACGGAGAAGCGGCGTCGGGGCGCGACGGAATAGCACTTCGGAACGCCCTGGGGCATCTCGCGCCCTCAGAGCCTCAGGTCGAACGGTGTTGGGGTTCGCCGTACCCGCGAACTTTTCATGCTTACGGCAACCGGTAGGTAACTTCGATCGTGCGGTCGGTACGCAGGTCGGTCTGGACCTTGAGACCGCCCTTGTAAGGCGTCCCGTCCAGGAGCAGCGACTCCACCCGGGCGCCTTCGGGCAGCTTCAGGTCCAGCGTTAGCGGCGTTGCTTCTGTGCCCGCCTCCTTCTGGACGTAGAGGCGGTAGGTGCGCAGGTTGCCGTCGGCAGCGACCACGCCGGAAGTCTCGTACGAAACGTCGAGGCTGGCGGACGTGCCCGGCAGCACTGGGAAGTAGCGGCCAAAGGTCGTATAGCCGTACTCGGTCTCGATTGCCTCCGCGCCGACCGTCTGGCCGCCGAAGCGAACGTCCTTGAGGATGGAGCCGGCAAGCGCGTAGACACGCAGGTAGCTGCCGTAGACGCCGTCGAACATCAGGCGGGCAACCAGCTCCGGGTCGCGGCCCTCCGCCCAGTCCGGGAAGGGGTTGTGGATTGCGTAGGTCAGCGTCTTCGCGGCCGTGCCGTCATTCGTCAGGTCAACGTCGACGTTCAGCGACGTGTCGAGGATCATGTTGAGCTTCGTGCTGTTGACGCTGGTGTCGGCGGCAAGCAGGTAGTCGCTGTTCTCCGGCTGCTGGATGGAGCCGTCTAGACCGTAGTCGACCGCGAGGGCCTGCATCTGCGGGTCGTTGAGATAGATCTGGAGGTGTCGCTCCTTCGCCATGCGCTGCAGCACGGCCAGCATGTCCACCCACTGCTCCTTCGGCGTGGCGAAGATGCGCTTCAGCAGCGCTTCGGAGAGGTCGGAGAGGAAGGCCTTTTGCTGCTCCACCGGCACGTCCCACTCGTCGCGTGTCTCCTCCAGGGTAAGTTCCTGGAAGTTGTCGTAGGTCACGGTCACGTCGTAGCCGGGGACGTAGACCGGGCCCATGTCCTGGAGCAGCGAACGAATGAAGTACGTGTCGATGGCAATCGTGCCGTCCGTGGCGGGAGCGCCGCCCTTCTGCACAAAGTCCGACGCCAGCCCGGCGGTGGTCGGGAAGTCCGGGTACCAGCCCGCCTCGCCAAGACCCCATGAGTAGCCCTGCTTGAGGTAGTTGGCGAGGGGTGCCGGCGGTGCCACGTACTCGCCGCCGGACTGTTGCTGCCAGCGGTCGAACAGCGCCTGGAAGTACTCGAAGTGCATGTCGTTGAGGTCGCCATTCGTGAAGGTGGCGATGCCGTAGCTTGAGATCAGGCCGCCGGACGGAAACAACTCCGTATCGTTCTGGGGCAGCACAAGGTAGGTCTGCTGGCCCTCGTAACCCAGCAAAGTAGGCAGGAACGACTGGGCTCGGTCGTAGCCGGTGACCAGCGAATCGAGCTTGTTCAGCGCATCGCCCAGCTGCAACTTCGCCGCACCGAGGGGACCGATGAGGCCCCCCGGTAGCGCGGCGTAGTCCGCCCGCAGGGTGTTGAGGCCTGCCTGCACGTTCTGCATCGGCTGCTGCTGATCATCGAGAAAGACGAGGGCTTCCTGCACCGAAGTGAGGTCGGGGTTGTCTTTCTGTTGTGCGAACGCCAGCGCCACGTCCGATGCCGTCAGTCCGGCACGCGTCGAGTCCTCTGCCGCCTGTACGAGCGCGGTAAGGCCATCCGCCTGCTTGCCCAGGACCGGCAGGTGACGCGCCAACTTCACGAGGGGGTCACCGTCGACGAAGCTGCGGGCCGACGCCGCACGCACCTGAGCATCTCGTAGTTGGGCTTGCGTCGAGAGTACGTCGGCTTCGGAGTCCTGCAGGCTGCCGAGGTCGAGCTCATCGCGCAGGGAGAGCAGGCTCGAACGCGCGGCCTGAACATCGGAATAGAAGGCGTACGCGCGATACGTCTCGAAGCCGGCGAGCACGATGAATCCCGCCAGGACCACGGCCGCCACGATGCGCAGCCGGACGGCACCATCGCTTCTGGTCGCGCGAGCGTGCCGTTGTCCGGTGGCGACGTTGATCAAGGCTGACGTCCTTTGTCTCGAAGTTGCATCCGTGCGGGCAATCGCCCCGTATTAGTTGAAACGCGAGGCGTGCCAGCCTGTTTCGGATAAAAGCGGAAGGACTGTATTACCCGGAACAAGAAACACATACGGCGCATGCGCGTTGTAGGCAGTGAATGGAATCAAGCCGGCCGAGCAAGAAGCGCGGCCCTAAAAGGCAGGGATTGTCGTGGTTATACGTTCCACCATTGATTTCGCGGTAAGCCGCTCCTGGTTGCTCCTCCCCTCCATAGCAGCCGGTGCCGGCGCAGGTTACGCGATGGACGGTTTCTCGCCGGTAATGGCAGGAGGCGCCGCTTTGGGAATGGCACCCGCGCTCGCCGCTGGACTCGCTCTCGAAATGCGAGGCAGCCGCCTCAAGTCTCCCGAGGACATCGAACGGCGCTTCGACCTTCAGACGCTAGGCTCTATCGGCCGTTTCAAGCAGGCGGAAGGCTCCGCGATGCCGTCCGAGGATTACCCCGAACAGCTGCAGGCCTACCAGAAGCTGGCGTCCTCATTGCGGGCGCAGGGTGGTCGCGAGCTTCGCACCGTGCTCGTGACCAGCGCCGGGCCGGAGGAAGGCAAGTCGACAACGGCGGCCAACCTGGCGACGGTGCTGGCAGAACGAGGCGAGAAGGTGGTGCTTGTAGACGCCGACCTGCGATGGTCCTCGCTGCGCAGCACGAACACCAATGCCGCATCGCTCGGGCTATCCGGTCTGCTAATGAACTACCTGCACACGCCGCAGCTGGGCCTGGTGCGCACGAACGCGCCCAATCTCTATCTGCTGCCGGCGGGCCTCCTGCCGCCGAAACCCCACGAGCTCCTGGCGCTACCCCGCCTGGGCGAGGTCTTCGCGGCCCTGCGCGGCATTGCCGAATACGTGATCATCGATTCGCCGCCCGTGCTGGAGGCGGATGACGCAAAGCTTCTCGCTTGCAACGCGGATGCGACGCTGCTGGTCATGCACGCTGGCAAGTCACGCTCTCGCGACGTGAACAAGGCGATTCGGATCCTCACCAACGTAGATGCACGGCCACTTGGCGCCGTCCTTAACAGCATCAAGACCCCAGCACCCAGGACTGCCCCGAAGGCCGTGCCCGAAGCGGCGCCAGCCAGTCCCGCGATCACGCCGGTCTACGCTGCGCCGCAACCTCCCACGCCCGCCCTCGACCCTTTCTCGGTCGATGCCTTCCGAAAAGGGCCGCCGAAGCCCACCAATCCCAACATCCAGCGGCAGTTCGAATCGGAGCCCGATCCGGCGATCCTGCGGCTGGCGGAGGAGGGCCTGAAGACCCAGGCGCCGGCCACACCTCCGGCTGCACAGCCCTTCGATGTTCCGACACCTCAGCCTCGTGTTCCGGCGACACCGAACCTGCGAATCGTCCAGCCGGACGAGCGCCCTCGCGTCCCCCTGCCGGTCGACTGGGTAGCGGTGAAGTCGCCTGAGGCACCCGCACCCGCCGAAGGTGTCACAACACCAGTTACCGCTTCATCGCAGGTCACGGAGCCCGCCGCACAGGCAACTGAAGCATCGTCAGACGAATTCTCTGTGGAGGAGGTCCTGGCCCACATGGAGGAGACGCTGCGCCTGATCCGCGAGATGCGGCAGGAAAAATCGACGGCGAACACTTAGGCCTGTAATACCACTCGCACGAGATCGTTTTGGTCGTTGTAAGGAGACAGATTGCATGAGAAAAGGAAGCCTCTTAGCCGCTTTCGCGGCGGTCGTTACGTTCTTCCTGGTTGCCCAGGTAGCGTCGGCTCAGTACCCACCCCCGAAGTCCACCATGGTCTGCGCTGTGAACCAGATAGACGTCAAGACTGGTAGCAGCACGGCAGTCGCCGCGACGCTGCACGACACGACCGGCGCGGTCCTGTCCGGCTACAACGTCAGCTTCTCGGTGGTTTCCGGCGACGCCCACCTGTCGTCCACCGGTGCCATGACAGATGGCTCCGGCACGGCCGTGGTCACGGTGACCTTCGGCGCCAATGCGGGCCCCGTGATCGTCCACGCCGCCAGCGACACGTCCGAATGCCAGGCGAGCACCCAGGTCCTGGGCATCGTCCCGCCGTCCACCGGTGACGCCGGTCTCCTCGATGGCAGTCGCTCCAGCGAGGCAGCCACCTTCGTCGGGCTCGGCCTGGGCCTCGTGCTCATGGCAGCCGGTGCCGTGGCGATTCGCAAGTCCGTCACCGCCTGACGCGACGACCCAAAAGAAGCTCTTTTTCAGCAGGGGCGGCCAGGGCGGGGCCGCCCCTCTCTTTTGTGCCCTGACTAAGGGAGTGTCATGCGGCGGCTTCGAGAACGCGGGCGATCTGGTCCTGCGTCAGCGCGCCGCGCTCTGTCCACCGAATCGCGGACTCGAGCTGCGCCATGTCGGAGTATCCCACCAGCGCCGTCGACACGTCCGGCTTCGAGATCACAAAGCGAAGACTGAGCTCCAGCGCCGACTCCAGACCGAGCTCCTGCGCCAGCGTTTCGAGCCGCGCCGCCTGGGCGATGTCAGCCTCGAACGTGTCGCCGGCGACGAGTGCGGCGCCCAGAGAGGGGCTGGCCAGGGGTGAGCGCTTCTCCGAGGCGGTCATTGCACCGCCGGCCATGACGCGGATGGCGATGATGCCCATCTGCGCCCCGGCCGCAACATCGATGACGCCACCCATGTCCTCGCCGGGACCGTTCTTACCCGCGAAGCCCGCGCTGGGGTTGATCGCGTTGAAGTAAGCCTGCATCGTCTCGAAGCGGCCGCTACGAGCGTTCTCCAGTAGCGCCGTCGTGTCGCCCACACCGGTGAAGCCGATGTGGCGCGTGAGGCCTTCACGCACCAGCGCCTGCATGCCGTGTGCGATGGCATCGAGTTGCTCTGTCGCCACCGCGGCACCGGTGGGATCGACGCTGTCATGGACCTGGTTGTGCAGTTGCAGCAAGTCGACCGAGTCGCGGCCCAGGCGTTCCAGGCTGGCGACAAGGGAGGCACGAATGGAGGCCGGCGGGTCATGGAGGTCTTCCATGCGCAGTCTCACCTTCGTACCAAGCGCCACCTGGTCCCAGGCACCTAGCTTCGTGAGCACGGCGCCGATGTGGGTTTCAGACCGCCCACTACCGTAGAGCGGCGCCGTATCGAAGTAGGTAATCCCCGCGTCCAGAGCGTGCTTGACCGCCGCTACCTGCTCTTCGGGGCTGCCGCGCACAATCAATCCACCGACATTGCCGCAGCCAAACCCCAGGGCCGAGACACTCAAACCGGTGGTACCGAGTCGCCGCTGCTCCATGTCGTCGCTCCTTGCTTCCGGGCATGATACAAGGCGGATTCGCGCCAGGCTGAGCTTCACGCTAAGGGCATTCACGTCCCGGGCACAAGCCCCGAAGGTAGGGATGACCGATGGTGCCAGGGGTCACGTTCCCTTGCGGGGCTTCGCAGTCCAAAGAATGCGATGCTCGTTTGCCGATACTGATCCGTGAACGAAGGACAACTGCAGGGGCGCTCCGTGCTGGCGCCGCGGATCTACGAGTACGTGCTGGCGGGGTTACTGTTGACCGGTGGTGCCGGTGCGGCGATCGGCTACCACGTCTATTACGGATTCGTGGCGGAGGAGATCAGTCGCGACCGCGCGTACTGGGGCATCGGCCTGCCCTTCGTCGGCCTCGTGGCCGGTATCTACCTCTTCGCCTACGGGTGGCAGCGGGGCGACGTCGAGAAGGCTGTGCGCATGTCGATGTGGCTCACACTCGGCGCGCTTGGCATCATCGTCGCTGTGCTCGGCGCCCTCGCCGTCAAACGATCAGCCAGAAACGTTGGTGGTGGGTCGTCGTTCTTCCTCTTCGGCTCGACGCGCAGGAGGCGACGCAGTGGCTTCAGCTTCGGTTGGGGCGGCGACCAGTACGACGACGGATATGGCCTCGGCGGTACCCTCTTCGACAATCAGTACGAAGACTCAGCACCAGAGACACTTGAGGTCCACTGTCGCAAATGTGGCGGTTTGTTCATCCCCCAGCCACCGAGGGCGCTGTGCCCGAACTGCGGCTTCAGCGCCCTCGACAAGGCCGGTTAGTCCGACGTCTTTTTGCCCTTCTTCGAAGCCATCTCTTCCAGCTGCTTCTCGCTCATGTCGGTCTTCGTCTTCTTGCCGGAACGCTTGCGCGATAGCTCGGCAGCCATGAACTTGCGTTGCTTCTCAGTCTTTGCAGGCATCTTTGCGCCCTCCTCCGCCCGCTTACTGGGCTGAAGATCCCGCCGGCGGAAGAGGCTGCAACTCCTCTCCCGGCTCGTCGACGTCAGGCATCACCTCGCCGGAGTGCTTGCCGACTCCCCGAGACGCGACAGGCACGTTCGGCCCCGCATCGGCAGGAGCCGGGTTCTCATCCGCAGCCAACTCTTCCTCGGCCTGATGCCAGTCCTCTTCCGCCAGACCATCCCGTCCACCGCGTGCTTCGTAGATGGCGTAGGCGCGCTCGGCGATAGCCTGACGTCGCTCCTGGTCCTGAGACGTCATGGTCCTATGGGCTCCGCGGGGTGTTCCAGCTCTTCGGCCGCTTCCCTCGCCAGGTCTTCGACAGCCTCGTTCCTGCTCGCGATTCGTTTACGCGAGAAGTCGGTTGAGCTGACGTCGTCGAGGGTGAGGCGCAACGTTGGCTCCTCCCCGCCTTCCAGCGTGTTGATCGTCACAAGGCCCGCATTCAGCGAATGGTCCTCGAAGTGTTGTGTGAGGATTTCGATGATGGCAGATTCGCGTTCGGTGAAGTCACTTGCTGTCGTCATAGCGCTCCCTCCTGTGCAGACAGTATTTGGCAGGGGGCATCAATCACTCGCCATGCCATCAGGCGGCGGAATAAAGCCGGCGTTACGAATAGGCTCGGGTAACCGGGACCGGTCGACAGCGGCTGCCCGCGATCTAGTTATGTCACGCTGAATAGCGGAGCATTAGCGGCTTCGACGCCCGAGGATGCTTGCCAAGCTCGGCAAGGGAGATTGCAGGATCCACGGGCTCTACGGCGCGGTCATCACCACCTTGAGCGAGTTCTCCAGCTTCGCGGAGTACGTCTCGTAGGCGCGATTGACGTCTTCCCAGCCCATGCGGTGCGTCAGGAGGTGGTCGACCGAAAGGCGTCCCTGGCTGACGAGGTCGACCGTGATGCCAACGGTGTCGGGCATGTCGCCGGATCGGGCGCTATTCGTGACGATGATGCGCGGCAGCTTGTTCGTCATCGCAGTCCAGTTGAACTCGAACTCGTCCTCGTCATGGGCGAGCCCGAAGATGATCGCCGTGCCCTGCATGCGGAGCGCCTCGAACACCTGGTGCGACGTCTCCGGCCTGCCCACAGCTTCGACGGCTACGTCCGCCATCTGCCCGCCCGTAATCTCTTTGATCGCCTCGATCACGTTGTCGCGATTCGGGTTAATCGTGTGGGTGGCACCGAGCTTGCGGGACATGTCGAGGCGGTAGTCCAGGAGGTCGACGGTAATCACCTGGCGCGCGCCGCCACGGGAGACGAGGTCCGTGAAGGAAAGGCCGATGGGCCCCTGCCCGAAGATCACGACCCGCTTGCCCAGGATCGACCCCATCTGCTGCACGGAGAACAACACCGTGCCGACCGGCTGGCAGAGCACCCACAGCGCGGGATCAATATTCGAGTCAGGCACCGGCACCAGGTTGCGGGCACGCACCGCGGCGTACTCCAGCAAGCCGCCCGACTGCAGGGCGATCACGCGCTGGCCCGGCTTCAAACTGGGGTCGCGGCTCTCCTGCACGATGCCGACGTTCTCGTGACAGGGCGCGCCGGGGGCGAGCGGGTACTGCTCCTCCGGCAGCGTACGGTCGTAGGCACGGAGGTCGCTGCCGCAGACGGAGAAGTACTCCATCTTTACCAGCGCCTCGCCGTCCTTTAACGACGGCATCTCCATGTCCTCGAACTCGAACCGATGTGGCGCCACCAGGCGAGCAGCCTTCATGCGTAAACCCCTCTCCTACCCCCTCGCAATGGAGAGGGAGTTGCGTAAGTCTTGAGTAACCGTCGGCGATTCTAGCGCATCAGCTCCGGTTGAAGGCAGGAGGAACGAAAGAGGCGGCCCATGGGCCGCCTCTTCGTCGAATTACGGACGGACAAAGCTGCTTAGCTTGTGACCTCCACGAGAAGGTCCGCCAGATCGTCCGCGTGCTCCTCTTCCTTGGCCAGGAGGTCCTCCATGAGGCGGCGGCTGGTGGTGTCCTTGTCGCCGAACCAGCGGATGATCTCTGCATACCACTGGACAACGACGCGCTCGGCGACCAGGTCCTCCTTGATCATTTCGACAAGTGTGTCGCCTTCCTGGTACTCCGCCACGCCGCGTGTTAGCAGGCCTTCGGGATTGAAGTCAGGCCCACCGCCGAGCTGGGTGATGCGAAGCGCCACCTGATCGGCATGAAGCTGCTCGTCGTTGGCGTGCTGCAGGAACTCCTGCGCTACCGGCTCTGCGTGGATGCCCTGGGCCATGTAGAAGTGGCGCTTGTACCGGAGCACACACACGATTTCGGACGCGAGCACCTTGTTGAGGATGTTGATCGCCTGGTCAAGGTCGAGGCCATAGCTCGATGTGATGGCACCCTTGTTCATATCCTCTCGGGCTCGCCGTCGAAGCTCCTCTATGTCGCTGAGAAATGGCTTATCGCTCTGGTTTGCCAAACCGAACCTCCGGGTCTGTAGATACTGCTAGTCCAGACCTCCATCCTACGTCTTCTGCGGAGATCCGTCTTCTCCGAGGCAGATGGAACGCATCAGTCCCAGCACGATGGCCGTCGCATCCTCCTGGCTGTTCGTCTCGGCCAGCTGATCGAAGAAGCTGAAACTCGCCAGTGCCAGCACGGTGTCTATCAGCTCGCCCGGCGACGTCTCGCCGGGCAAACAGCCGGCGGCGTCGAGGCGGGTCAGAACCCTGGTAAACAGACCGCGACGCCTCCCATCGCGCTCCCGGATCCCCCTGTCCACGTCGGGATCGAGGGCGGCGAGAGACCGGATACGTCGCGTGATGATTCGGTCGGTGGCCCAGAAGCGACAGAAGGCAAGCACCAACCCATCGAGTGCTGCGACCGGGTCGGCTGTGCGCATGACCACACCCATGTGTGGCACGAGGCCCCTCTCTGCCAGGTCGTCGTACAGGGCATCGAGCAAACCAATTTTCGACCCGAACTGGGCGTAGAGCGTCATGCGCGAAACGCCGGCCTCCCGTGCGACGGAGTCGATTGTGAAGGCTGCGATGCCTTCCGGGTCCTCGAGCAGGCTGCGCGCGGCCTCGATGATGCGGGCGCGCGTCTCCAGGGCCGTGGCTCTGCGTTTACCGAGGTTGTAAGACCGAGGGCTCATTGGAGGTGGATTCTAGCAGTCGCGGTTGCAATTTCACTATACTGATGATATATCTAATTTACTCCGGTTCTCCGGAGAATGAAGAACCGGCAGACAGATCTGCCGGCGAAGGAGAAGAGCAATGACCGAGTTACTGCTCTGGCATGGCGCACATCACTGGTGGGGAGGTGGATTCTTGTTCTTCTTTCTGGCGCTGATTCTCATCTTCTTTCTTGCCCGCTTCGTATTCTTCCGAGCCTGGTGGGGACCGCGTGGCCCCTGGGCCTATCGCGAGTGGCCGGACAGCTCGCCGGAAGCCGTGCTGAAGCGACGTCTCGCTCGCGGCGAGATCAGCGAGGCCGACTACGAGCACCTGCGCGACGTCCTCAAGCGCGACTAGGGATCCTTGTCGGCCTCCCAGAAAACTTGACGAACGACCTGGTATACATAGAACATCTAGGTATAAGGTGAACATCATGAGTACTCAGACTTACCTGAAGCCACCCTGGATGCAGCGAAACGTTGCGAACCGGCTGGTGCCGCTGTTTCAGCCGTCCATGGTTTCGAAGCTCTCCGTGCGCGGCCGGCGCAGCGGCCAGTGGCACACGGTGCCTGTCGCCGTGATGGAATACGAAGGCAACCGCTACCTTGTCTCCTATCGAGGCGAGAGCGATTGGGCGCGCAACCTTCGCGTCTCGCTCAAAGCCCATCTGCATACGAAGGGAGGCGAAGAAGCCATTGACGTCCAGGAGGTGCCGGTGAGCGATCGGGCGCCGCTGATGAAGGTATACGAAGAGCGATACGGGAAGATGCCCACGGTGTCCAGCGTCCTGCATGCCCTGCCGAACCCGGCGGATCACCCGGTCTTTGTTATTACACGCGCGGAGAAAGCCGTCACCGCGTGAATCGTTGGCCAAGGATTTAGATCAGTCTTAACCTCGATCTCGTTGACTGTAGAGGTAGCACAACATATAAACGAAGGGGTGTTCGCTTTTTTGCAAGAGCTTGCGCGCTTCCGGCCTGATCCAGGCCCTTCGACGTTGAATGTTTCAGGGGGCTCCCGCCATGACTTCCAACACACAAAACGGTCACGTGTCCGGCGCCGCTAACGACACACCGCTTGCGGTCGAGGCCGTCGAGGTCGTCAAGACGTATCAGACCGACAACGTTGACGTGCAGGCCCTTCGCGGTGTCTCCCTCTCGGTGCCGCGCGGCGACATGGTCGCGATTATGGGCCCCTCCGGCTGCGGCAAGACGACGCTGCTCAACTGCCTGAGCGGCCTCGACGACGTCACGGCCGGCCTCGTTCGTGTGGGCGGTGTCGATATCGCCGGCCTCTCGGACAACCAGAAGTCCGACTACCGGGCGCGCGCCATGGGCTTTGTGTTCCAGTTCTACAACCTGCTGCCGGTGCTCTCCGCAGTCGAGAACGTCGAGATGCCCCTGCTGGTCAGCAGCGTCCCCGCGAAAGAAGCACGCGAGCGCGCCATGCGGGCGCTGGACCTCGTGCACCTCAGCGATTGGGCGACCCACCGGCCGGCCCAGCTTTCCGGCGGCCAGCGACAACGCGTGACAATCGCCCGCGCCCTGGTGAACGAACCAGCCATCGTCTGGGCGGACGAGCCCACAGGTGACCTCGACTCGAAGAACGCGGACGAGATCATGGAGCTCGTCGTGCGTCTGAACGAGGAAAACGGCCAGACCTTCGTCATCGTCACGCACGACCTGCACATCGCGCAGTCGACCAACCGTATCGTCAACATGCTGGACGGCCAGATAGTGGAAGACGTGATCACAGACAGAGGCCGAGCCTCGAAGCGCACACCGGCACAGGCCAACTAGGAAGCCCTCATGAACGAACTCTTCGGCGTCTCCATGACCCTGATCATGTTTGTGCTGTTGGCGATGCTGTGCGTCAGCCTGATCACGGTCGGCCTCATCGCCCTGCGCAACCCGATCATGTTCAAGCTGGGCATCCGCAACATCCCGCGACGGCGTGCCCAGACCACACTCATCGTCCTCGGTCTCATGCTGAGCACGGTGATCATCTCGGCCGCCTTCACCACCGGCGACACTGTGGACCGCAGCGTGACGGCGCTGGTCTACAACGTGCTCGACTCTGTGGATGAGACCGTTACGGCCGGTGTGCGGAACAGCAACAACAACGCCCTGAACGATGACACGACCAGCGCCCTGCGCGACTCGCCCTTCGACGCAGCATCCGTGCAGCCCCTTATCGATAGCCTGAACCAGAACCCGAACGTTGACGCCGTCGTGCCCCTCTATGGTGACTTCGCGGTCGCCATTAACACGGCCCAGCGCCTCAGTTCGCCCCTGTTCACCCTGGACGGACTCGACCCTGCCGGCGCTGCGAACCTGCCTGACCTGCGTAACGTGGACGGCGGCACGGTGAAGATTGCCGACCTGGCCGACGGCGAGATCTACCTCAACAAGAGCGCCGCGGACGACCTCAACCTCAAGGCCGGCGACACGGTCACACTGTTCACGACGGACAAGCAGCAGGACTTCAAAGTCAAGGCAATCGTCGAGGACAAGCGTCTCGCGGGCTCTATCGGCGTCTCTACGCTGCGTGAAGGGGGCGTGGTACCGCTCAAAGTAGCGCAGGCCTTCTTCGACGCACCGGACAAGCTGACGATGGTTGCCGTGTCGAACCGCGGCGACGCTCGCAGCGGCTATCGACGGCTCAGACGTCGTCGTCAGCCAGATTCGCTCCGAGCTGCCACCAGGTGCGAACCTGACGGTCACCGCGGTCAAGCAGCGAAGCGTCGACCTGGCGGAGCAGTTCGGCAACCTGTTCACGACGTTCTTCCTTGCCTTCGGTCTGTTCTCCATCGGCGCCGGCGTACTGCTGATCTTCATGATCTTCGTGATGCTCGCGGCGGAGCGTAAGTCGGAGATGGGCATGGCGCGCGCCGTCGGGACGCGCCGCTTCGATCTGGTACAGACCTTCCTCAGCGAAGGCATGGGCTACAACGTGCTCGCTGCCGCAGTGGGCACAGGCTTGGGCGTGATTGTGGCCGTGGTTATCGCCAACGTCATGGCGTCGCTGCTGTCGTCCACCAGCCTCGATATCTCGCCGCATGTGACGCTGCGCAGCCTCGTGGTTTCGTACTCGCTCGGCGTGGTACTGACCTTCCTGACCGTCACTTTCTCGTCCTGGCGCATCAGCATGATCAACATTGTGCGCGCCATCCGCGACATCCCGGAGCCGCCACAGGAAGCGCCTCAGTGGCGCACCGGCGGCTTCCTGGGCACGCTGCGACATCTCGTGTTCAAGCCGGGGCACGGCTGGCGCATGTGGGTGACCCGAATCGGCATGCTACTGATCGGTCTGGTGCTCGTGATGTCTTCGGGCGGCGCCGGCTCCAGCGCGTTGCAAGTCATCCTCGCAGTGGCGGGCGGCATCACGCTGATCTCGTTCGTCTTCGTGACCTTCCAGCTCGGGCCGCTGTTCCTCCTCATCGGCGGCGGTGTCATCTTCACATTCGTCGTTACGGGCTCGACTTCGGCCTTTGTGTTGATGACGGGCCTCTCGCTGGCGCCGCTGGGCATCGTGTTCATCGTGCGATCATTCGGTGGCCCGGAGCGCCTGCTCTACACGCTGCTTGGCGTCTACCTGATCTACATCTGGGAGTTCGACATCTGGGACACGGGCACGGGCCTGGGCCTGATCAAGAAGATCTTCGGCGAGGCCAACGGCGGCATCGAAATGTTCTTCGTCTCCGGGGTCATGGTCACGCTGGCCGCGACCTTCCTCGTTGTCTACAACGGCGACCTCATCCTCGCGCCCATCTCGCGCCTCGGTAGAGGCCTCGGCGCGCTGCTGCCGTCCATCAAGATGGCGATCGCTTACCCGCTGGCGAACAAGATGCGCACCGGCATGACGATGGCGATGTTCTGCCTCGTGATCTTCGCCCTCACCGTCATGTCCTCCATGAACCACAACTTCAACCGCCTGTTCCTGAGCGACCGCTCCCTCGGCGGCTGGGACGTTTCCGTGCAGGAGAACCCGAATAACCCGCTATCCGACCTCAAGAGCGCCCTTCAGACGGCGAACTCCCCCGTGGTCAACGACATCGCCGCCGTGGGTCGCCTCGAGGTCAAGAACCGGCGCAACTCCCTGGTCTGCCAGGTCCGCACCGACCAGCCCTGCGACCCGAGCGCCAACGGGGTGTCGGCGTTCACCGAGTACGCCACGAAGGGGATGGATGAGAGCTTTGTGTCCACCAGCCAGATCCCGTTCCAGGCCCGCGCCAACGGATACGACAGCGACACGGCGGTCTGGCAAGCCATTGCCAAGGACAACTCGCTGGCAGTGATCGACGCTAACTCCCTGGCAGCGAATGGCGGCTTCGGCGGCACAGCCTTCGTCAAGAACATCGACCCCCGCGACACGAGCTTCCCGCCCTTCGACGTGGTGATCTACGACCCCGATTCCGGTAGCAGCAGCCGCGTGACAATCGTCGGTATCATCGAGACGGGCGCGTCCAGCACCTTCCCCGGCCTCGAGGTGACCCAGGCAACGTTCGATAGCGTCTTCGCGGCGCCGGACTCTCGCGTCTACTACGTAAAGACGGTCAGCGGCACAAACAACATCGAAGCAGCCCGCCAGATCGAGTCGTCTCTGCTGACAACCGGCGCCCAGGCGGACTCGATGAAGAAGGTGCAACAGGACCAGAGCGAGACGTCGAACAGCTTCTTCTATCTCATGCAGGGCTTCATGGGGCTCGGTCTCTTCGTCGGCGTGGCGGCCGTGGGCGTGATCGCCTTCCGCACCGTCGTAGAGCGGCGGCAGCAGATCGGCATGCTGCGCGCCATTGGCTACAACAGGAAGATGATCGGCCTGACCTTCATGTTCGAATCGGCGTTCATCGCCCTGATGGGCGTCGTGAGCGGCATCGTGTTCGCCCTGATCCTTGCACGCCAGCTGGTGACGGAATCGTTCGCCAACCAGGGCGTCACAAGCTTCTCGATCCCGTGGACGCAGGTGCTGCTCATCGGCGGACTGGCCTTCGTCTTCGCCCTGATCATGACGCTGATCCCGTCCCGCCAGGCGGCCAGCATCCCGATCGCCGAAGCGCTACGGTACGAGTAACCGACTATACTCAGCGCATGAAGACAGAGTTTTTCGAATCGGATCCCTTTTCGCCGCGCAAGGCGGATCTGCTCGTGGCGTTTGATTCGGACTACCGGTTTGAAAAGGGCGATGAGGTCGTTATCGAAGCCGGTGGCCGCACCACGAAAGTGCGCATCATGGACGTCCGAGTGCACGTGAAGTCCGGCGCGCTCAGCCGCGAAATCCTGGCTCTCAAGGTCTAGTCGCTCGCTGCTTTGTGATTTGCATATTTGACGAGTTATGTCACCACCGTTAGACTCTTGTGACGCGATCCAGGCATGGATTGCCTTTTTATGAGCGGGGTATACAGGCTTCTCTGGCTGCCATTCGTGGCGTTGTCGCTGCTCCTGCTCGGGTGCGGCGTACCGATTGCGCCCGCTGCGATCACGGCAACCGCGGTAGCAGATCAGTCCAGCGCCTCGACACAGTCGCTTAACTCCACCTTCAGCCGCAGTACCTTTGACGATACGGCGCAGAGCCTGAGAGCAGGTTCGGCGGCGATTGCCGGCGCTCCCGTCCCAACGGTCGAGCCCATCGCCACGCTCGGGGATGCCACCGAAACGCCGACGGCCGATGCCACCACAACGCCCGAAGCCACGACTACGCCGGAAGCAACGACTACGTCTGCGGACGCGACCATAACGCCCGAAGCCACGCCGGCGGACGGTGCCACGCCGGATGCGACCGAAGACCCATCGCTCACGCCGACGGAGGAGCCTTCGCCCACCTCGACACCGACTCCCGAACCGACCGCCACGCCGGCGCCAGTCGTCTCGGAAGTCAACGGCGACTTCCCGGCGCAGTTCCTGCAGCTACTCAACGCCCAGCGCACCGGCCGTGGACTGCAGCCGCTGAACTACAACGCCGTGATCGCGGCCGGCGCGACCAAGTACGCGCAATACATGGGCACGGCGAACTTCTTCGGCCATGAGGCTCCCGACGGATCGACGCCCGAATCGCGCGCCCTGGCGACGGGCTATTGGGGGGGCTGGAACGGCGAGGCGCTATCGGCCGGTCAGATTACGCCGCAGTTCGCGCTCAATGCGCTTCTCGCCAGTCCACCCCATGCAGCGATCCTGCTGGATCCCAGATCCGTGGACGTGGGCATCGGCTACGCGTACGTGGAGAACAGTCACTACCGTAGCTATTGGGTGGTGATGACGGGCATCCCCTGCAATCTCCTGCCTGCACCGCTGCCGCCTGCCTGCCAGTAAAGGCAGTTGAGAGAGCACAGCACAACCTTGCTCACAGGCCTACGTCTCCAGTAGCGGCGCCATCTTCTCCGGCTCCGGGTAGAGTCCGGGGCGCATAGCTTCCCACCAGCTCTCGTCCTGGCCGATGACCTGCTCGATAGCGCGCAGGCGGTGCAGGTCCTGCATGGCGCCCGGCGGGTCCTCGCCTGCCTGCACCTGCTTCACGGCCTGCAGCAGCATGCGCCGCGCTGTGATGATGGCGCGGTCGGTCGTGCCCAGACGCTCGTAAGTGCGGTCGACGACGTTGCCCATACTCTCCTGCACGGCCCGGTCCTGCGTGTTCGTCCCCTGGATGCCGGTGTAGGTGCGCGTCTTCTGCACCATCCGGTCGATCATGTAGCGATTGCGCCGGTTACGGATCGAGCGGAAGCCGTCCTCCACGTCGATGTCCACGCCGAACTCGTTACCGGTGCCGACGTGGTTGCGCTCATCCTCGCTCAGAGGTTCCGGACCGTACGTGTAGGCGAGGTTATAGACCATCGTGTTCTCGTCATCCATTGGCACCCACATGTGGCCGTTCACCTTCGGCTTGTCGACATCCAGCGAGTAGCCACGCAGCTGGTACCACGGCATGACCCAGTGGTAGCCCCGCACGAAATAGCCGCCATCCGGCAGAGCACGCAGGCCCGCGTACGAGAAGCCGTAGTCCGTCGGCTGCACTTCCACGATCGCCGCCTTGGAGAAGCCGGTAGCCCGCTGTCGTGTCGCGCCGATTTCCATGCCCGTGTCGGACGTGCCGGGCCGGCCGTAGTGGAGGAAGTTGCTGTGCACCGTATCGATGCCACCCTCCAGCGCCTGCAGCCAGTTCGACTCCTGCCATACCTTCGTGAGGCCCCGGTGCGTTTCCGGCGTCAGGGTCCATTCGAACTCCGGTAGCGGCGGCTGCTTTTCGGGCGGGCCCATGTACGTCCAGACGACACCACCCATCTCGACTGCGGGATAGGCCGGTATCTTCACCTTGTGCCTGAAGTTCGTCGCCTCCGGTTCGGACGGCATCTCGAGGCACTGGCCTTCGAGGTCGAACTTCCAGCCGTGATAGACGCAGCGCAGGCCGTTCTCCTCGTTGCGACCGTAGAACAGACTGGCAGAACGGTGCGGGCAGCGCTCATCGACGATGCCGACACGCCCATCCGTCTGCCGGAAGGCGATCAGGTTCTCGCCCAGCAGCCGTACTTCGACCGGCGGGCAGTCCGGCTCCGGCAGCTCCCAGGACAGCAGCGCCGGTACCCAGTAGCGTCGCATCATCGTGCCCATCGGTGTACCGGGGCCTACCTGCGTCAGCGTCCTGTTGTCGTCATCCATCAACATGAGGAATGTCCTCCTGTCCCGAGTTAGCTGTACCGGCGTTTCCGAGGGGTCCGGGCGTTTCCGGCCGTCGTCCCCTCTCCCTGTCAGGGAGAGGGCCAGGGTGAGGGTCCAGCTCATCGAGGATAGCCCCGAGCACCCTTTCTGTCTCCATGAGAATCTGCCGATTGGAAAAGCGGATCATGCGCCATCCTTTCGCTGCCATGTAGGCGCTGCGCTCTTGATCGTATTCGACGCCCTCAGCGTCGTGGTGCTGAATGCCATCGATTTCTAAGACCAATTTGGCTTCCCGGCAGGCGAAGTCGGCGAAGTAAGGACCGATGGGATCCTGACGGCGCCACTTCCATCTGGCCATCCTACGATCACGCAGCCGCTGCCAGAGCAGCGCTTCCGCTCGCGTAGAACGGCGACGCAGGATTCGGGCGCGAATCTTCCGGTCGGTACGCTCCATCACCCTCACCCCAACCCTCTCCCTGGTTAGGGAGAGGGAGCCATTTTCGAATGGAGGTGCGCTCGCGCCATTTCGAGCCAGGGTTGTTGCGGCTCAACGATCGTCGCGCTTTCGAAGGGCAACCAATGGCAGCGAATATCTGCACCACAGTCACAGGTGAAGGGCCACTCATCTGCCAGACCGTCTGGCGCATCAAAGATGTAGACCCAGCGACGCCGGGCCTCCCCTTCCCACTCCTCGTCTCGCAAGCCGGCGAACGCGACGAGGCGAGCCTCCACGCCGGTCTCCTCCCACAGTTCGCGCTCTGCCGCTGCCTCAGGCGCTTCCTGCGGCTCGATGGTGCCGGCGGGAAGCTGGATCATGAAGCCGCCCTCGTCCAGCGGGTGATCGAACACGAGGACCTCGGGCAGCGTATCGCGCGTCCGCAAACAGACTGCTGTGACTTTACCGACTCGTGAGTGCTCCAATGCAGCCCTCGCTCGCTGGGTGCTCAGGGTTTTGAAGTTACCACGTCCGGCACGATGCTGACGTGGATCGCCTCGCCGGCTTTGCCCGCGACGGCGTCGATCGCCTCCTTCGCCTGGCCAAGGCCGAACGTGTGGGTGGCAATGCGATCCATGGGCAGCTCGCCCGACGCCAGAAATGCGATCGCCTGTTCGACCGAGCGATAGGAGTGGCCGTTCGCCTGCTTCAGCGTCAACATGCGCCGTCCAAAGCTGCCGACGTCGATCAACTCGTTCCCCGCAGCCGGCAGTACGATGTTGCATCGCTTCGCCGCGACCTTGATCGCCTCGGCGACGGTGCCATTGCCCCCGCCTGTGACGTTGACGACGACATTGACGCCCTCGCCTCCCGTGTGGTCCATGACCTTCGTGACGAGGTCTTCGTGCTCGACATCTATGACGTAGTCGGCGCCCACTTCGAGCGCCATCTTTAATCGCGCGGCGTCACGCTCCAGCCCGCTGACGATGACGCAGCTTGCGCCGGCCTTCTTCGCGGCGAAGGCGCAAGCGAGGCCCTGCTGCCCGGGGCCCTGCACCAGCACCGCGTCACCCAGCCCCACCTCGCCGTACTCGTACGCCCACTCGATGCCGTTCGAGAGCGGTAGGAACATCGCGGCGTGTGGCGCAGGGATGTGTGAGGGCATGCGGTGGATCACGGCGTTCGGGTGCACGTAGAGGTACTGGCTGTAGCCACCCCACAGCGAGGGCGTCGTGCTGATCGGCGTTGTACCGTAACGCAGAGCGCCCCCGCGATCGGTCTGATCGCAGAAGCGGAAGTTGTCGGAGCGACACCACTTGCAGGCGCCGCAGGGAAGGTACTCCTCCAGCGCGATGCGGTCGCCCTCGGTCAGACGCCATCGGGCTGCGGCGTGCTTGCCGATGCGCGCGATGACGCCGACGTTCTCGTGGCCGAGGATCTTGGGGCCGGCCGCCAGTCGCTTCGAGCCTTCGATGTCGCTGCCGCAGATGCCACACGCCTCGACCTTGAGTAGCGCGTCATCGTCGCCGACCTCCGGCAAGTCGAACTCTCGCAGTTCGAACTGCTCCGGGGCGATGAGGACCGCCGCCAGGGATTGCTCAGCCATCTAGCACACCTCGCGATCAGGCCTACTTTACTCCGACCCGTGAGCGAGTCCACCAGGGAGTAACTCACAACTGCGAGAGATGCTAAAGTAGTTTCCCACGGGGCGATTAGCTCAGCTGGAAGAGCGCTTCCTTCACACGGAAGAGGTCACAGGTTCAAGTCCTGTATCGCCCACCAACTGCTTCCCAACTGCCGGCCTGGCTTCGACTACAACTCACGCGCGAACGGGCGAGTATCGATCTCGTCAAGCTGTCGCTCGGGGCTCGCTTCGGCAGTGAAGTTGAGCGGGGTGGCCAGCTCGTCGCGCAGATGCGAGATGGGGATGGCGGGCATCGTTTTGATGTGCACCTTCGCCCGCACTCCCAACTCGAGGGAGAAGCGCGCCATACGTTCGTTGCTTTCAGCCTCAACGATTGTCACGAAGTCGCAGTCACCCAATACGCCGTAGAGGCCCAGGGGTTGCACGCCCGGCATGTCTATGGCTTCTTCCACGCGAAGAAGGTACTCGGGGTCGTTGAGGGCGGCTTCCTGGCCCTCAGGCGTTAGCGTCAGCAGCAATACGTAAGTCGCCATATCTGAGTATGTCCCCCACCTGTGAAGGTCGTCAAAGGCCGAATGTGACTGCACGCCAGGTTTGATTCACTTGTTATGTGGAATGCATTGCAAACCGAGGCATCCCTGATCGACCTTCTCGTAGATTAGGGACGCTATGAAAGGTTGGAGTGGGGAGCGCACAGCGTTCGTCGCAGTGCTTGTGGCCTATGTCACTGTGCTCCTTGGCGTCCTCGGCTTCATATTGGGCTGGTGGTCTGGAGGCTCGGACAAAAACGCCCAGTTGTCCTCGGAATCGGCACTCGACGCAGGACCGGGCGTCGACGGCCCGACCACAGCGCCAACCGGCTCCCTGTTTCTCATCACCAACACACCAACGCCATCTCCATCACCGACATCGACTCCCGTGCCGCCGACTCGTACGCCCGAGCCTACGAGCACGCCGGAACCGAATCCTGAGAGTCAGCAACAGCCTTCTGCCACGCCCGAACATATCGACTTCTCAGGTAGATGGCGGGTGACAGATACCGTGACAGACGGCACGAACACCGGTAACCATTACAGTTTCGACGTCTTCCTGGCGCAGGACGGCAATCGTCTCTCCGGCGGAAACGGCAACATCAAACTCACCGGCACCATCACGGGCGACACTGCCACCATCACCTACGTGCAGCCCGCGCTCGGCTACGAGGGGACCTTCGTGTGGAAGCTGGTGGATGCGGACCGTGCCGAAGGCCTCTTCACCAGCTCTGCCCCCAACTCCGGCGCCAGCGTGCTCAAGCGCCCCGGCTAATTGCCAACCAGGTCGACCCCGCTTCTGGATGACCAGAGCAAGGTCGACCTGTTTCGGGCACGAAGGTCGTTAACGTTCGGGCGCTCCCTGGTCCGGCCTGCGCCACACGTGCGGTGGGAGCACATCCGCTCCGCGCCGGCCATCTCGCCTGACCGGCTCGCCGAAGGGAATGACCGGCTCGCCGAGGCTGGCATCTCGGGTGTCGCCTACGATCCGGCCGCCGACCAGAGCGATCTCGTGCGAAATCGCATCGACCTCCGTCGTCGCACCGCAGCGAGTAACAGCCTCACATGGTTCTCAGCCCTGGGCGGCTAGGCCCTCGATTTCCTTGGCAGTGATTGAGGGCCTTCATCAGCTTCGCGTCCGGAATCGACGACGTGCACCCTCTAACTCCATGATCGGATGACAGACACCGGAATGGACGATGATCGTTAGACCGCCACGACTAGACCGAGCGCTCGGTCGATCGACCTACTGGCCCGCCGGAACGAAGCGCATCGATAGCGAGTTCACGCAGTGGCGGGTGTTCTTCGACGTCAGGCGCTCTCCCAGGAACACGTGACCGAGGTGGCCACCGCAGTTGGCGCACTCGATCTCGATGCGATGGCCATCGGGATCGGGCAGTCGCTTCACGGCGCCCGGGACCTCGTCGTCGAAGGCCGGCCAGCCGCAGTGGGCATCGAACTTGTCGTCAGACTTGTAGAGCGGCGCGTTGCAACGACGGCAGACATAGGTTCCGGCCTCGTAGAAGTCGTCGTACTCGCCGGTGAAGGGGCGCTCCGTCCCCTTGCGCTCGATGACGTAGCTCTCTTCCGGCGTCAGCTGGTTGTACTTCGTGCTTTCCATCGCCTCACCTCACTCGTCGTTGAATCTACATTGGGCTTCTTCAGGCTTCTTCGATTGTAGCCTTTCTCGAGGAGGCTATACTGGCAGCCGCTCAGCTAAGGACTTAAGTACCGGAGGGGGCTGCGTGGCGACCGACCTGGAACCTGCTCAAGACCAGCCCGGCGTCACGGAACGCCTGCTGCCCATCGCGACAAAAGCGCCCTTCTACGGCTGGTGGGTCCTCCTCTCCATGGCGATGCTTCGCGTGGTGGCATCCGGCTTCGGCAACAACGTGCGCAGCCTGCTCGTGCTCCCACTCGAGCACGACTTCGGCGCCTCCCGTACCGAGACATCCCTGATGGCGACGGGAGGGAGCGTCGCCGTGGCGATCACTGGCCCCCTCGGTGGCTGGCTAATGGACCGCTACGGTATGCGCGCCGTAATGCTCGTCACGCTGCTGATCACGGTCGCTGGCTACTTCCTGCTCTCCATAGCAGGCGCGTTCTGGCAGGTCGTGTTCATTTTCACCCTGCCTCTGGGGGTTGCGTACAACTGGGCGATCCTCAACTCCGGCGCCCCCGTGCTCAACAACTGGTTCAACCGCCAGAAAGCGCGCGCGCTCTCGCTACTCAACGTGGGCCACGGCGCCGGCGCCTTACTGCTGCCGGTGATGGCCCTCCTGATCGACAAGCTCGGGTGGCGGCCCGCCATGGTTGTTGCGGGCTTGATCCTCCTGGCGATGGGCATGATCACGGTAGCGATCACGCGTAATACGCCGGAGGAGATGGGCCTGACACCGGACGGCGACGCGGCGCCTGAGTTCGATCCGGCCCGGCCGGTCAACGTCGCTTCCGATGGCGCCACGTTGAAGGAGGCGGTCCGCACGCTGTTCTTTTGGACCATCGCCATCGGAAGCGCCTGCATGCTCTTCATCAACCTGAGCATCGTGTTCCACATGGTGCCGCTCGTGCAGGACCGAGGTGAGAGCGAGGGTCTTGGGGCAACGCTGCTGAGCTTGCAGCTGTTCATGACCGTGCCCATCGTGCTCGCAACGGCGTGGGGTGCCGACCGCCTCGATGGCACCAAGATCCTCGTGGCGATGATGACGCTGACCACGCTGGGCGTGTTACTCCTCAGCCAGTCAAGCTCCCTGCCGGCTTACGTGCTGGCGATGACCCTGCTCGCGTTCGGCGGCTCCAACTGGCCGATTCTCTGGGCAGTGCTCGGGCACAAATACGGCCGGCGCAACTACAACGCCATACGCATGTCGATCTATTCGGTGCTCATCCTGGGCATGTCGGCGGGCCCTCTCTTCGCCGGCATCACCTACGATGCGACCGGCAGTTATACGTTGTGGCTGCATATCCTTCTCGGCGTTGGGGTGGCCGGCATCGCCACGTTCCTCGTCGCGGTTCAAGCGGCGAAAGCGCCGATGCTGCGGGCATGACGCGAGTCGAAGACCAGGATTCAGCAAAGGAGATGTCGTGTTCCTGATTAACGAGATTCTCAACTTCGGTGTCGGCCGGCGTCAGGAGGCGCTCGAACGCCTGGCGTGGATCCACGGTCTCATGTCGCCTCACGATGGCTTCGTGCGCGCCATCGTGGCCAAGTACCTGGGGGATGGCACCCGTCACACAATCCTGCGGCTCTGGCAGGATGAAGAGGCGTATCGCGCGTTTCGTGCGACGCCGGACGGCAGCTACGGCAAGGGCCGGCCTGAGGGCCTCTACGTCAACGACCCCGTCGTGCCGCAATGGAAAAGCATCACCGCGGAAGACCACATCGGCACCGGGGCGTTCCTCGTCAAGACGCAATGGCAGGTGCCGGAGGACACCTGGGACGCCTTCGATGCGGCAAATCAGCGGGTCGAGCAGCTGGCCCTTACGCTGGGGCTCAAGGGTGTCAACGAGTTCCGAGCTACAGATCGCAGCGAGGGTCTGACCCTCGGCCGCTTCGAGAGCCGGGCGGCCTACGAGCGCCTGCTGGACAGCCCGGACTTCTCGGCGATCCGGCGCGAAATGCCCGAGGGCATCGAGCGGATCTCTGTCGGCTGTTACGAGGTAGTCAGCGACGTGCTGCCGAAGTCACAACATTGAGGCCCCGGAAGGACTCTCCATGAAAATCGCGTTCCTCGATCCGGTTGATGGCATTGCCCGGGAACTGATCACGGCCTACTTCTCGCCCGGCGATCTGCTCATTGCGCCGGACAAGCGGACCTTGCCGGACGGGCTGAACGAGGCGGAGGTTATCGTCTGGTCCGACTGGCCGGTCGACCGTGCCCTGATCGAGAGCCTGCCGAAGCTGCGCCTGCTCCAGCGTCTCGGTCGCTTGCGGGCGAACGGCGACGCAATTGCCGCTCTGGAGCGTGGTCTTCCTGTCTCGGTGCTGCCGCACGGTTCTTCCGCCCGGGTCGCCGAGCACGCCCTAGCACTGATCATGGGTCTCATGCGTGGCCTGCTGCGCTCCGATGCAGCCGTGCGAGAGGGCGATAACCCGGCCAACCTGGATCCACAGGAGCGCATCGGCGCAACGCCTACGGTGAACTGGGCGCGGGTGCCCGGCCTCGAGAGCCTCTTCTTCAAGACCGTGGGCATAGTCGGATTCGGTGAGATCGGCGCGTGCCTGGCGCTGATGCTGCAGCCGTTCGGTTGCCGGGTGCTGTACAACAAACGGACGCCGCTGCCGCCCGGGCAGGCGCAGTACTTCGGCGTCGAACACGCGTCGTTCGAGGACATCCTGACGACCTCGGACGTTGTGGTGGACGTCGTGCCCGTGTCAGACGCCACGCGGGGCATGTTCGGTGCGCCGCAGTTCGCCGCCATGAAGTCGACGGCGTTCTTCGTTAACACCGGTCGTGGTCCCACGGCCAACGAGGACGCGTTGCTGACCGCACTTCGAGAGCATCAGATTGCAGGAGCGGGCCTCGACGTGTTTGACCTGGAGCCACTGCCGCCGAGCCACCCCTTCACGGAGCTCGACAACGTCCTGCTCACGCCCCACACGGCCGGCGGCACGCCTCAGGGCGTCACTCCCGGTTTCGCGGGATGGGAGGACACCTACCTGCGCCTGCGAGAGAACATCCGCCGTGTCGAAGCCGGAGAGCCGGTGCTCAGCCCTATGCGCGCCGGAGACCCGCAGCCTGGAGCGTAGCGCTCGTGTATCATCGGCGCGTTATGGACGTGACGGCGGTGCGAGAAGTGAGAGCTGATGGCTGACAAGGTGTTCCAGTCTGGTGCCGATGCCATCCATGACGTGTTCGATGGCGCCACGATCATGTTCGGTGGCTTCGCGTCTGCCGGCACGCCCACGAACCTCATCCTCGCGCTCGGCGAGAGGGGGACGCGCGATATCACCGCCATCGCCAACAACATCGGCCTCGGCGACAAGCTGGACTCCCTGTGCGAGAAGAAGCAGCTCAGGAAGCTCATCGCCTCGTTCGCTATCCGGGCTTCTGCGACGCGCACGAGCCGGTTCCAGGAGCTGTACTACGCAGGCGAGGTCGAGCTCGAGACGGTGCCTCAGGGAACGCTGGCGGAGCGCATCCGCGCGGGCGGCGCCGGCATCCCGGCCTTCTTCACACCCACCGGCGTCGGTACAGTCGTGGCGGAAGGCAAGCCCGTGCAGGTCTTCGAGGGCCGCGAGTACCTCATGGAGCGCGCCCTGACCGCCGACTTCGCCTTCATCCGCGCCTGGAAAGCAGACCGGCTGGGCAACCTCATCTACCGCAAGTCCAGTCGCAACTTCAACGAGCTGATGGCGACGGCAGCGACAGTTACGATCGCCGAGGTGGAGGAGATCGTCGAGGTTGGCGAGCTCGACCCAGAACAGATCGTGACGCCGTCCGTCTTCGTCGACCGTATCGTGCAGGGGCCTACACATGACGTCCGCTGGATTAACTAGGGAGCTCATCGCCATGCGCGTGGCGCAGGAGCTGCGTGACGGCATGTCGGTGAACCTCGGCATTGGGCTGCCCACGCTGGTGGCGAACTTCCTGCCGGAGAACGCAACGATCATGCTGCACGCCGAGAACGGCATCCTGGGCTACGCCGGCATCAATTCCAACCCGGATGAGTGGGACACCGACCTGATCAACGCGGGCGGCCAACCCGTAACACTCGTACCCGGCGCCACCTTCTTCGACAGCGCGACCTCCTTCGCCATGGTGCGTGGCGGGCATCTCGACCTGACCGTTCTGGGCGGTCTGCAGGTGTCGGCGAAGGGCGACCTGGCGAACTGGGCGCTGCCGGGCAAGGCTGGCGGCATCGGCGGGGCGATGGACCTCGCCGCCGGAGCCAAACGCGTCATCGTGGCGATGGAGCACACGACGCGCGATGGAGAGCCGCGCATCCTGGAAGCGTGCACGTACCCGCTAACTGCCCGAGAATGCGTGAGCCTCGTCGTCACTAACCTCGCCGTGATCGAGGTGACGCCGGCCGGCCTCGTCCTGCGCGAGACGGCGCCGGGCGTGACGGTCGAGGAGGTCGTGGCCGCGACGGCGGCGCCGTTAGACACCACTGACGTGAAAGTGATGCAGTTATAGCAGGGCAGCGGGGGCGCAGCCCATGCGCGGGGGGCTTTGGGGGTGTCCCCAGTTCTCCGGTTAATCCCAAGAGAGCGGAGCATCGCGAGAGTGATGCTCCGCGACCGTCCAACCGAGGAGATTCCAGTGCCTGAACCGACCTACAACCCGCTGCCGCGCCTGATCGACTTTGCGTCGTCGCTGAAGTACGCGGACCTGCCCGAAAACGTGGTGCACGAAACCAAGCGCCGCATCATCGATTCGCTGGCAACGGCCTTCGGGGCGCTGGCGGATCCGCGTGTGGTGGAGCGCTGGAGCTACTTCTCGAAGCGGCCGATCGCCTACGAGACCGGCGGCTGGGCCTACGGCGTGGGCCAGAAGCTCTCGCTCTGCGACGCGGCCTTCCTCAACTCGACCCTCACGCGCTGGCTCGACTTCAACGACACATACCTGGCGAAAGAGCCCGCCCATCCCAGCGACAACATCGGCGGCCTCATCGCCCTGTCCGGCTCGAAGCGAATCAGCGGCGAGGATCTGATAGCCGCCATCGTGCTCGCCTACGACGTGCAGTGCCGCCTGACGGAGGCTGCTTCGCTTCGAGCGCACGGCTGGGACCACGTCAACTACATCCTGATCTCGCAGGCGCTGGCCGGAGCCCGGCTGCTCGGCTTTGACGCGAAGCAGACCTACGACGCCGTGGCGCTCTCCCTCAGCTCGCATGGGGCGATGCGGCAGGCACGAGAGGGCAGCTACCTCTCTGAGCAGAAGAACATGGCGGCCGCCGACGCGGTTCGAGGCGCGATGTGGGCGCTCGAGAAGGTGCAGGCTGGTGCGGATGGCCCCGCCGAGATCATCGAGGGCAAGCACGGCTTCGTGGCGCAGATGTCGGGGCCGCTGGAAGAGGCAGCTTTCGCCGATCTCGGGGAGCATTTCCTCCTGGCCGACACCTACATCAAGCCGGTACCGATGGAGTACCACGGTCAGACCATCGTCGAGCATGCGATGGCGATCCGGGACCAGATGGAAGGCATTCAGCCGCGCGACATCGAAGAGGTCGTGATCTCCGGCTACGAGGCGCAGCTGACCATCATCGGCGATGAGAGCAAGCGCCACCCTACGAACAAGGAGACCGCCGACCACAGCTTGTACTACGCCTTCGCTGCGCCTCTGATCGAGGGCAAGCTGGGCTTCGAGCAATACCGGCAGGAGATGCTCAACAACCCGGAGCTACTGGGCCTGATCTACCGCACGCGCTTCGTCGAAGTGCCGGAGTGGACCGAGCGCTACTACGCGCCTCAGGCCGAGCGCGAGTTCCGCAGCGCCGTCCAGGTGAAGCTACGGAACGGCACCGTTCTTCAAGACGAGCGTCCCGTACCCTACGGCCACCCGAAGAACCCGATGTCGGACGGCGGCATGGAGGCCAAGTTCGAGTCGCTGGCGGGCGTCCTCGCCTCGGACCACCACGCCCTCCTCGAAGCCGTGTGGAACATCGAAAAGCTGGATGATGTGAGCAAGCTGGTCGGTATGATCACCCTGAACCTGCCGCAGTCGTAAGGTCCAGCCGTAGCCGAGATGGCGAGTCTGAAGCTGACGGCCGCCCTCTCGATGCGAGTCGATCCGCAATAGCGCCGGCGAAGCAATCCCGGCGCTCCACCAGCCGCACGAAGCGCAGACCGAGTTGCTTCGGCTCTTCCTTCGGTCGGATGCACTCGCCACAGGTGAATTGCCGGAGTAAGGCGACTCCTTACGGCAACCGACCTAGCGCGTCAGGTGGCGCGCGTCCGGCGCCGCCTGGAAGTCCAGTACGCGCAGGATGTTCGCGTTGAAGGTGTAGACGCTCATTACCGCCAGGAGCTCGAACAGACCATGAACGCCCCAGCGGGCGCTGACGGCATCGAAGGTTTCTTGCGAGACGGCGGGCGACTCGAGTAGCTCTCGCCCGAAGCGGATGATCAGCGCCTCGTCCGATGTCAGGCCGTCGAGAGGCGCGTGCTTGTCGACGGCGTCGATCGCCTCTTCGCGCGTGCCGGCCGCGAGGCCAAGGCGCACGTGAGCGTTCCAGATGTAGTCGGCGTTGGAGGCGCGCGCCGAAGTGCAAATCGCCAGCTCGGTCTCGGCGTCGGTCAGTGTCGTGTGGTGGCGCAGGTGCTCCACGAGATCGGAAAGCAGAGCGCCCGCGTCCCCAGCGTAGGTCAGGAAAGTGCTGGGCGGAGGCAGGCTACCGCGGGAATCGAGTATGTGGCGGACGGCATTTCGCGTCTCATCAGAGAAGTCGTCGCTATCGGACGGCAGAGGCAGTCGAGGCACAATGAGCTCCTTGCATGGAATGGAAGCAGACCGGCTGCTCCCCGGCGCCATTCTAGTCGCGACGATCGACATAGGGGAGGTGTGACGTGCTACTGATCTTCCCAGACGCCGACCTCACCGTCAGCGCCCACGGGTGGCCGGTCGCCTTGTGATGTGCAGTCGTTACTGAACACCGGCGTGGACTGCGTCGCGTCGGGGCACGGCTAGAAACTCCCTCAAGTACGGCTCGGGATGCTGTTGTGCGCCTATCGGCTGTAGGAGCGACGCAGCCTCGCCCGACTGGGGCGCGAGGGATCGCGACCGACGGCGATTCCTACTGTGGCCAGGCCCACAGACATCACCCAAACGAGGACGAACAGATTCGTGCCGCTGAGATCGATCGGCATGTGCGGTAGCCACGACGGCTGATACACCAGCTTGCCCGTGTACTCGCTCTCGACTACGGGTGGGTCAGCGATATCGTTGTTGTCGCCCTGCGCGATGAAGGTACGCGTACCATCCGCCCCAGTACCAATCGAGATGATGCGGTGCATGATGTTCTTGGTGCCGTCGTTGTAGAGGATGATATCGCCCGTCTTCAAGTCGGAGGTCGGCACCGAGCGCGTGATGACGAAATCGCCGGCGTAGAGCGTCGGCTCCATGCTGTGCCCTGCACCAACGCCGAGGTGATAGCCCGTAATGCCGCTGATCAGCACCGGCACACCGATGACGATGACGAAGGCGGCGAGTACGAGAAAACTACTGAGGATTCGAAGCGGGAATGGCGCGTGTTCGCGTACAGGGGCGACGGTCAGTCCCAGAGGAAATATGGTGCCTGCTGCCATATAGCATCCCTACTGCGTTCTCTGAGCTAGCTTCCTGCTCCCGACGCTGCGTCTTCACCCTCCTGGCTCAACGCAGCCTCCCGCGTACCTTCTAACGGCGGAGGGGCCGTTACGTTTCAGTCTGCCAGATGAATTTTCTATCGACCAGCAGAAATCTTCGCCGCGGGGCTGGAAATCCCTAGTTCGGCGCGACCTCGGCGAGCAGAGGCTCGGCCATCTGTCGCGGCAGGTCCAGGCTGGTGACGCGTCGCAGCTCCCGGCGGTACTTCGTGTCGTCGTAGGCCAGGCCGCGGTGCATGGTGGCGCGGTTGTCCCAGATCACGAGGTCGCCGACCTGCCAGGCATGCGTGTAAGTGAACTCGCGTTGCGTTGCGTGCTCCATGAGGTCGCGCAGAAGCAGGCGGGCATCCGGCACAGACCAGCCGATGATGGTG
Source organism: uncultured Chloroflexia bacterium (assembly GCA_963731765.1). Taxonomy (GTDB): domain Bacteria; phylum Chloroflexota; class Dehalococcoidia; order DSTF01; family WHTK01; genus WHTK01. Next base: position 11,067 of record CAVSWS010000020.1, on the reverse strand, counting down.
GAGGCGTGCGACGCGAGATAGAGAGACCTGCGTCCTGAGCCGGGAATCGTGCGCACGAGGGGATGCACGGCACCCTTCAAGCGCTCTTCCTCCTCAGGCGAGAACTCGAAGCCAAGCGTCTTGCGTGAGAAGGCGATCGAGTGGTGCACCTGAAGGCCTTCGAGCTGCTGCTTCATCGGGTCGGACAGCGCATCGTACGCGCCGCGCATGTCGGCGAACTGCGTATCCGCCGGCACGGGTGGCACGACGCGGGCGTGCAGCATCGAGTAACGGCCGGGCGGGTCCTGGAACGAGGCGTCAGTGTGCCAGAGGCGGTTGCCCAGCGAGTACATGCGACGGCGGTCGTCCGACTTCATCACCTCGCCGTCTTCGTCCAGGTTCGAGATGTCGGTAAGCGCTTCGTTGCCCAGGCGGCTCTTCTGCAGCACGCTGATGCCGGTCTTCGAGTGCAGCTCGCCATCGAAGCGCTGGGCGAACGCGATCTGCTCCTCGTCCGTGAACGGCTGGTCGTGGAACACCAGAACGCCGTAGCGGTCCATACCCGCCCGGATCTCATCCAGGGTCTCCCGGTCGTGCACGTTGCGCAGATCGACCGGGCCGACTTCGGCAGCGAACAGGGGATGAAGGGGACGGAAGCTAAGGCTCATGACATGCCTCCCGGGTTCTCGTACCGGGAGTCTAGGCTCGGCGCGGAGAAGGCGTCAAACGGGTTGTCGACCGATTTCGCGGTACCCCGGCGGCATTTCGACAGACCAGGCCATCAGGTCGAAACGGACTCGTTCTCAGGCAGCTCATGGGGCGAAGCGGCTCGCAGCCAGACGACGCCCAGGGCCAACGCCCAAACCATCCGCACAACCACTAGCGCCGTCATGGGAGCGGGTGCGACCACGGACGCGAAGCATAGCAGGCCAAACGTCCACGTGAGCCAACTCAACTGCTTCGGATAGATCGATGACCGCGTCATCAGCCAGCTCCAGATCAGAAGCGCCAGACCTAGCGTGAACAACCCTGCGTACTGAAGGATCTGATACTGGTCGCCCAATGTGTCGCCCTGAAGGACGATCCACTGTTGGGGGGCGAGAGCACGTTTGTAGTCCGCGGCGACGCCGACAAGGTTCCCGAGGTGCGCGTAGGCGTCGACGAAAAGAACACTGCTGATAACGAGCAGAATGCAGATCATCGCAGCGAACGGCCGCTCGATGTGATCGGCCGTCTCCCATACGGCAACCATCATCGGCACCAGACAGGCGACGGCAATAGCGCCGAGGGCTGCGCTGAGTGCGAAAACCAGCGTGTGATCACCAATGCTGACGAGTGCACCCTGAAAACTGTCACTAGTCACATTCGCGTCCGCCAGTCGGAACGCCGAAAGCTGCAGGAACAACAGGGCGCCGTATACAAGCGCTGCGAGCGAGGCAACGCGAAGAACCATCGTCCGTCGCTCATCGAGAAACACCGACGATTCGACCGATCCCTGCACGTTTCCACCCCTATCCATCAGACCCGCCTCATCACTTCAAAGGTACTCACAGAAACTGACGATGGTCTTCCATCGTCTGGATCCAGTCTACCCCGCCGGGCCGCTATTCGTCGGTTTTGCTCCTATCGACGCATTCGGTCTGGGCGAGACCTGGCAACAGATGCATACAGCAGCAGCGTTGACGAAAAAGGCCGAATCGGGCCGCGACGTTCTTTGCGACGGACACGAAGAAGCCCTCGCAGGCAACGAGGGCTCTCCGTGTCAGAGTGACGCTGAACCGGTCAGGCGATACCGGTTGGGCCGCTAACGAAACGGCTGGATTGCTTGACCGGCGCCTTCGTCGGGTCAATCCAGGCCTTGAGCTCGCCGCCGGGCGCCCGAATGTCGAGCCAGTTCGTGCCGCCACGGAAGACGCCGACGTTGCGCACGACGGGCCATGCCAGTGAGAAGCCTGGCGCGACACCGAGTTTCTGGTTGAACATCGTCTTGGCGTCGTAGCGCTGGAGCTCCTTCACCAGCTCCTTGCGCTTGTCCACATCGAACTCGGCGCGAATCTTGAGGGTGAGGTCGGTCAGATTGTCGTCGCCGCCCTCGAAGTAGCCGCCGCTGGGGTGGAACACGAAGAACGACGCAGCGGAGGGGTCGTCCGAAGACGTATCCGGACCCCAGGAAGCACCCGAGAACTTGCCGCCGGAGGCGCGGACCTGCGGCAGCCACTCGGTGGCCCACTCCAGGTCTTTGAAGTCGAACGTGAACACGCCGCTCTCTCGCAGCATGCCCTCGATGATCTGCATCCTGTCGTAGATGGGCTGCGAGAAGCTCGTAGGCCCGGGCGCCGACCGTACCTGGGTGAAGTTGAAGGGCGTCGTGTTGCCCGCCGCCTCCACCAGTTTCTTGGCTTCGGCAAGGTCAAACACGAAATTCTTCTGAGCGTCGCCATAGTCACCGGCACTCTTGGGGTCGAGCAGCCAGCCACCCCAGCTTGCCTGCTGGAAGGAGCCCTCCCAGTACTCGTCTACGGTCAGACCTTCCTTCTCGAAGAAGTCGACGTCATACGCTGCTCGCACGTAAGCGTCGCGGTCTATGACACGGTGGTAGGCCTGACGCATGCGTTCGTCGGTGAAGGGTGAATCGGCGTTCTGGCCGAAGTAAACGCGCTCGGTCGTCGGCGGGTCCACGGCGAACATCAGCAGCTCGGGTAGATCCCGCTTGGCCCCCACCATCTCGAGACGTGGGAACGCGGTCTCGTACACGGCACCGGCCCTGAACTGGGCGGAGCGTGTGGCTGCCTCGAGGATGATCGGCGTGTCGATCTCCTCGATGTACGGCTCACCATTCTTCAACGTGCTGCGTTTGAAGTTCGGGCTCTTCTTGTACGTAATGCGAGACTCCGGCAGGAGCTCGCTGACGTAGTACGGGCCGGTCCCTATCGGCTTGTTGCCGATGTCCAGCGCGTTCTCGTCCGCTGCCTCCTTCGGGATCATCCAGAAGGAGCCCAGGCCGTCATGCGCTAGCAGCGTGTAGATCGTGGCGTTCGGCTCCGCCATCGTGATCACGACCGTCTTTGCGTCCGGTGCCTCGACCGAGACGATCGGCGCGTCCGGGCTGATCTCGTTCGCCAGGTCGCCGCGCAAGCGGGCCCCGACATCGATCATGCGGCGCCAGCTGAAGGTTACGTCTTCGGAATCCAGGTTGCGGCCGTTGACCGGGTCGACCGGCGCGAAGCCTGCTTCGGGCTCCAGCTTGATCGTCAGCGTCAGGTGATCGGGCGAAAGCTCCCAGGACTGCGCCAGGTCGCCCATGAACTCACCGTCCGTGTTCTGCAGCCGGCCGTGCTTGATGCGAAAGAGCTGGCTGTAGACGCGCTGAGCCAGGGCAGCGTGTGCGCCGATCTGGTGCGGGTCCGGTGCAATCGCGAAGGCGTTGTCCTGCGTGGTGATGTACTTGCCACCGGCCTTCGCCTGACTTGTGGTGTCTTCCGGGGTGTAGATGAGGCCCGAGCTCCCGCTCCCCGACGAACCCGAGCTACCACTCGACCCGGAGTTGCCGCCGCTACTGCTACTGTCGTCGTCTCCGCCACAAGCGGCGAGGAACGCTGCGGTCGCAGTCAGGGCTCCGGTGCTGACCAGTGCCCTCCGGCGGGACAACCGCCTGTTGAGCACCTTTTCCCAGTAGCCTTGCATCCAATTCTCCTTTCGCACATGAGCCTGCCTGATGTACAGGCAATTCATAGACTTTAACCATGGCTTGGGTTGAAAGGAGTATAGGTTAGACGGTCAAGTCTTTATGTAGGTTGAATATTTCATGTTCAATCACTTCAGATTGAGAGTCCAATGCCTCTCTCGGCCGCGATAACGTATGCTGCGCCAATCGAACCTGGTACCCGGAAGGAAGGCGCACTATGACTTCGATGCCGCCCGAAGTGGCCCTTACCGAGCTCAGCGGCGACCAGCTACGCGTCCGCGTCGCCAGGGCACAGGTCTATCTTGTCCACTCCAGCTTGCCCCAGACGGACAAGGGCACGCCGCCTGAACCAGTCATCCGCGACCATCTCGCCTATCTCTATGAGCTCGAGGCCAAGGGGCGCCTGTACGGGTACGGCCCGGTTGAGGCACTGCCTGGCGACTCGGAGCGCGAGCTGGCGATCATCGCCGCGGCCTCAGCGGAGGAAGCGGAGCGCGTCGCCGTCAACGACCCGATGCACGTCGCCGGCTATCGGACGAACACGGTGCAGGGCCACACGATCAACGAGGGCGTCGCCTGCTACGTTGCGCGGGCCCTGTCGAAGCGCGCCATCACCGACGGCGACAGCTTCCAGCCCGCGACCGAGCCCACCGATCTCTCTCGCGAGGCGTTAGAGGCACGCGCCGTGAGCGTACCGCTCTATCTCATCCCTCTCGTCCCGACGGATAAGCCGCGCTCGCCGGACGACATAGCGACCTTCGACGGCCACTTCGTCTGGCTACGAGAGAACGAGATGGCGGCTCGCCTGATGAGTTGCGGGCCTGTCCAACCACCTCAGCCCCTGCAGCCGGGCATCTGGGGTGGCGGCCTCGGCGTCGTCGCGACTTCCCGAGCTGAGGCCGAGCGCATTGCCGCCAGCGAACCGAGCGGCCTCGCGGGCTATCGCAAGCTCTCAGTGCGCGGCTGGACGATGCAATACGGCCTCGCGGCGCCGATCGCGCAGGCGCTGCAGCGGCTCAACGCGCTGCCCTAGAGAGTCGCCACTCCTGAGACATCTGGGAGGCCGGTCCCCCAAAACCCGCTGGCGTTACCGCCCGCCGCGTTAGACCATGTCGACAGCGCCGATTGAAGGAGAACACGGAACTGTGGACATCGAGAGTATCAAGCGGGTGGCGGTCGTGGGGGCGGGGCTCATGGGTCATGGCATCGGCCAGGAGTTCGCCGTCGCGGGCTACGAGGTGAGCCTGACAGATACGAATGCCGAGGTGCTCGATGGCTCCGTCGAGCGCATTCGGGCCAACCTGCGCTCCATGACGCAGCTCGGGTTGGTCGAAGCCAGCGCGGCCGCCTCGGCGCCGGAGCGCATTCAGACCACCACGGACCTCGCTGTCGCCGTGGGCCAGGCCGACATCGTGATCGAAGCCGCTTCGGAGAACCTGCCCCTCAAGCAGGCGCTGTTCGCCGAAATGGACCGCCTGGCGCCGCCGGACGCCATCCTCGCCAGCAACAGCTCGACCTACATGCCCACGGAGGTCGCCGCGAACGTCCAGCGCCGCAATCGCGTGCTCGTGGCGCACTACTTCAACCCGCCCCACCTGCTACCCATCGTCGAGATCGTGCGTGGACCGGAAACGGACGACGACACGGTCGAGACGATGCGTCAGCTCTACCTGCGCATCGGCAAGCGGCCGGCTGTGGTGGAGAAGGAAGTGCCGGGCTTTGTGGGCAACCGGCTCCAGATTGCGCTGTTCCGCGAAGCGCTATCGATTGTGGCGCAGGGCATCGCCAGCGCGGAGGACGTCGATACGGTAGTGCGCTACGGCTTCGGGCGCCGCCTCGCCGCCGCAGGCCCTTTCGAGGTCGCCGACGCTGCCGGTGCCGACCTCTGGGCCACGGTGGCCACGAACCTCATGCCGGACATCGCCACGGACACGGAGATCCCGGCGTTCTACCGCGAGATGCTCGCGCGGGGCGAAGCAGGCATGAAGGCGGGTAAGGGGTTCCACGCCTGGACTCCCGAAACCGCCGACGAAGCCCGCGACCGGATGGCGCGCGTCCTCGCCAGCCTGAGCCAGCAGCTGGACGGGTGAAGGAAAACGGGACCTGGGTGGGTGCCAGAAATCAGATGCTGGCAGGAGTGGAGGGACTCGAACCCCCAACCTGCGGTTTTGGAGGTCGATGCCGCGGCACCTGATATTGGTCGTAAGCGTCTATGCGACCGCCACTGTGTAATCCACGCCTTCCCAACGACTCTCCGCTTCCCAAAGGATCGTAAACACAAGGCTGGTGCCGGCCGAGAGGCCTGACGTCGGCAGGTCCACATAGTGGATGCCGAGGCGAGAGTCGCTCGTATGGCTATCTACGACCGATTGCCAGGCGTCTGTGCTCCAGTGGATTAACGCCGGAGATCGAAGCTCAATCCGCAACGTCTGTCCGGCGACCAGGCTGCGACACTTATGGTTTGTCCGCCAGGGAACCTTGTTGGTCTGGCCCTCCATCGGCGCATCGATATATCGACGCACGGTCTGATCTGGTGTATCGAAAATGCGTCCATCGCGAAGCGACCGAAGCAGCTTTACATGCTCGGCATGAGCCCAAACGAGCGGCATCGCAGAGCCCGAAGGCTTGCCGTTAAACAGCTCCCGTTCAGGTATGTCTGCCGCGTCCCAGACCTGCTCCGGCATGAGCCCTCCTGGACTGGTCTGGGCTTCGATAACCGACAGCAGCCTACGTGCCTCTGCTTCGTTACCGGCAGTCAGCTCATAGTGAGCCCGCTCTCCAGCCAGGAGCGGCCAACCACGGCCGATACCGGTTCCGTTGAACGGCGAACCATCTTCGTGCTCGCCATAGCCGTCGTCGTTGTAGCGGTGCCAGATCGGGCCCGTGGCCGATTCTGTCTTCAGGAGCGCATCGATCACACGCACTGTGTTCTCGATGCGCTGGTCATGCGGCGACCGCAGGCCGAATCGCACAAGGGCAAGAGCATCCGGACTGACGATCTGGATGCTCGGCGAAGTACTGGTTGCTGGAGGCCGGTTCTTGATCGGTATGAAGCCCTGACTAATCGATTGGCCGTCGGCGTAATCCGGAGGTGAGATCCTCACGTAATAGCCGTCCACGCCGATGTCACGGGCGATGTCGGTATCGGAAACGTAGGTCCATCGCTCGATGGAACTGTTCCAGATGTCAGCCGTCTCTCGCAAATACTCGGCTGCCTCGGTGGCACCGGCATCGTCTGCGAAGCCGGCAGCCGCCAGTAGCGCCGCAACTTCGACCGCGAGGGTGAAGGTCGAATAACCTCCATCCTCCTCCCAACGGTCCTGGTCTGTCACCGGCCCGTTAACCGCGATGAAGCTCGCTGCCCTGGAGACCATCGGCCAAACGTCCGTGCCATCAAGGGCACCGGCTCGGCGAAGCGCATCGGCCAGCAAGATTGGAAACGCGGTCTCGTCCATCTGAATGCCCGTCCAGAAAGGCAGGCCCGTATGCCACATGTTCTGCGGCCAATGACCGTCTGCTTCCTGCGTGGCCATCAAGAACGTCAAACACTGGCCGGCCGATTCGGTGTCCCCCGCAGCCAGCAGGGCACCGGCGCTTTCGCACAGATCGCGCGGCCAGACGAGATGATAGCCGCCCAACTCGTCATCCCCCTTGGACGCTCCCCAGGGTATCGAAAGACTTGCGATCATCCCGCCGGCGGTGTCCTTCGACTGATGAACGTGCAAAACGGACGTGCTGACACGGTAACAGTCAGTTTCGCTGGACGCTTCCAGCGGCAAGAAAGTGTCCTGGATTTTCGTCCAGCCCAATATGAATGCCTTAGCAACGTTGTCGAACGGTTGAATCAGCGAGGAGCGCGCTTGCAGAGCCGCTTCCTCCGGGCTATGGCCGAAGCCCAGAGCCAGCACACAGTCGCCCTCACTCAAGTCAAGTTCCGCTGTCAGAGCGAGGTTGCCATTGGAAGCTCGCGCGTACTCGTGGGTCAGGCGCTTGTTGGTTCGCAAATCCTGCCAGCCATCGCTAAAGCCAACGTAACCACAGCTCCGCTTGAGAAATGGCCGGGAGCATGCGAACGCCATGCAGATGTCGTCCCGTTGCGCGAACATCATGGGCACGCCTTTATACTCGCCAGACCAGCCATTGTTTTCGGCGCCCCGGTTCCCAATGTGAGGGCTCAGCAGAGCGAACACCGAGTAGTCATCAATCGTGCCCAACAATGGGACGACGCGAATCTTCTGAAGCAGCACGTCATGCAGCGGATCGGCAATCACCTGTTTCTCGACCCGGTATCGACCTTCGTTGCAGGTGTTCTGGAGATGGAATCCCGGAACACCGGGCGCAATCATTTCGATTTCGCTGGCAGTGTCTCGCTTCTCCTCTGAAAAGAAGTCACCACGGTCGGTAACAAGCAGGCCTAAGTCGCGTACGTTTGCGGTGTCGAAACTGGGATAGTAAACCTCGTTGACGATGCCGTGTGACACGGCGAACCAGAGCCGGCTCAGCCCTCCGGGCGCCGTTCCCACGCCGGCCTTCGCGCTCGAGGTCCAGCGTGCGGGAATCCCGGGCCAGCCGGGAGGGTCGCTGCTAATGTTGCTCATTGTTTCTTCCGGTCCGTGGAAACGAGGGGGGCAGTCAAACCTCGCTATGGTCGCCTTGCCAGAGGCGAAAGCCACCAACGATGGCGTTGTCGTTACTACCGGCGCGGCAGCCCGGCGGCAAGTAGTGAAGGAGACCGACGTTACCGCCACCCAAGACCACGTCCGTCGGTTCGAGGGCGGCACGTAGAATCTCGACGACCTCCTCGACGTGGTGACGCCATTTCTTCTTCCCGCGCTTCTTGAGGCCGTCCTTGCCCAGATAATCCTCGTAGGTGGCCTTCTTGTAGGGCAGGTGACCCAGCTCCATCGACTGCAAAGTGCCGTCGACAATCATCGCGGACCCAAGGCCGGTGCCCAGTCCCAGAAACAGCATTCGGCCGCCCTCGTAGCTACCGAGTGCCTGCATGGATGCATCGTTCACCACTCTTACGGGATGCCCAAACGCCTTTTCGAAGTCGAACCCTACCCAGCCCGGCGCGAGGTTATGAGGGTCTGCAATGGCGTGGCCATGAACGACCACACCGGGGTACCCGATGGAAACGGCATCATAGGTCCAGCCGGCCGCGGTCTTGAGCACTCCCTGCACCATTGCATCCACCGTCATAGAAGGGCCCGATGCAAATTCGCGCCTCGTCCTTTCGCCTGTGGCGAGGAGCTTCACATGGGTTCCACCAACATCGATGACCAGGACGTTCATTGGGGTCCCTTTTGCCACAGTCGACTCCGCCACGCCCATCACGAGGGCCTGAGCGTTCTTCCCCGAGGGTTGATCCATTGCGCGCCGTCCAGCACCACCGCATCTGCCTCTGATGGGCCCCAGGTATTCGGCTCGTATTCGTGAAGTGCTGTAGTTCCTCGCAGCACAGGGTCGACTACCTGCCACGCGGCCTCGACACTCGCCTCGGTTGCAAAGAGCAGGTCGTCTCCGCGCATCGCGTCGCCAAGCAGGCGCTCGTAAGGAGTCAGTCCTCCGCCCGGGTGATGGTGCGCAACGAGTTCCGTGTGGTCGCCGATCATTGCCTCCCCCGGCTTCTTTATCTGGGTCCCCAGAGAAATCAACACATCCGGGCTGAGACGAAAGCGGATGTAATTCCCCTGCAGGGCCTCGGTTCCGCCGAACACAGATAGAGGAGGCTTTTTGAGCAGCACGGTGACCTCGGTAGCCGTGACGGGTAGGCATTTGCCCGTCCGTATGTAGAAGGGAACACCTGCCCATCGCCAGGTGTCGATTTCCAGTCTGAGTGCGGCAAACGTCTCGACCTCTGAATCCGGAGCAACGCCGGCCTCGCTACGGTAACCTCTAAACTGCCCCCTCACGACGGAGCTCGGACTCAATGGCCGAATCGACCGAAAGAGGCGCTCCTTTTCATCTCGGATGGCATCCGCGGCGGATCCCGATGGCGCCTCCATGGCAAGAAGTGCAGTCACCTGCAGGAGATGATTTTGCACAACATCACGGATCGCACCCGTTTCGTCGTAAAGACTACCCCGGCCCACGGTACCGAAGCTTTCGGCCATGGTGATCTGCACACTCTCGACGTAATTGCGGTTCCAAATCGGCTCGAGGAATGAGTTGGCAAAGCGGAAGTAGAGGAGATTCTGAACAGGCTCCTTGCCAAGAAAGTGATCGATGCGAAAGACCGACCGTTCAGGGAAGCACCGGCTGAGCACCTCGTTCAGCCTTCTGGCCGACTCCAGGTCGCGACCGAAGGGCTTTTCAACGATGACCCGGGCACCGGCCGAAGCTCCAGACTTCGCCAGACCTTCCACAACGGCCTCAAAGAGAACGGGAGGTATCGCAAGATAGTGGAGGGGTCGGCTGGCGTCTCCCAGTGCGGCGTGCAGTCTTTCGTACGTGTCCGAATCCGCGTAATCACCTGGCACATACCTGAGCCTGGAGGACAGCGTGGCAAACGCACTCTCATCGAGCCCGCCGTGGGCCTCGACACTCTCCTTTGCGCGCGCTATTAACTGCTCGTCTTTCCATTCGGGCTTCGCGACACCGATGACGGGCATGTCGAGCCGGCCGTGCGCCGCCAGGGACTGTAGCGCTGGAAAAATCTGCTTGAAGGCGAGATCCCCTGTCGCGCCGAAGAACACAAGCGCATCGGAGTCGCCCGCTGCCCTGGTCATTGAACCCTGCCCATCTCCGTAGGAACCCATATCCTTCTCGTCCTACGTTACGTCATTCGAAATTGTAGGAAGCAAAATCTCCTTGGCCGATTGGCAAAACTTCTGTGAACCGGCATCTGACAAGGCTTTGAGTGCTCAGCCACCACTTCCATCGCAGATCGGGTACCTGACGCTTCAAGATCTGCCTGAGGTCGCAGTTCTCTCCTAACACCATGGCCAAGTCGTGTTTACGTCGCGGCCTCGGAATCTGCCTGCCAGGATCGATGCGTTCTCTGAGTCTTACTCCCCTACTGTTCCTTGTTCCTGGATAATCGATGCATGGCCAAGCTGGTGCTCGACCTGCACGACATCTACAACAGGGGCGACCAGATCGACCGTGCCCTCGAGCAGGTGATTCAGGATGCCATCGACAAGAAGATCCGGCTGGTGGAGATCATCCCCGGCAAGGGGTCGGGCGCGCTGAAGAAGAAGGTGCTGCGCTACCTGGACCGCAAGGACGTACGCGCCCGCTACCACCGCATCGAGAAGGACAGCGACAACTGGGGCCGCCTCTTCGTCCACTTCCGCTTCTAGGCACCATTCGGAAGTGTGCTCCTGACCCTGCGGCGCGTCGCGAACTGGGTGCTTCCGCTCGTACGAGAGTGTTGTCGAGCAGTGGGTAGGCATCGCACC
>CAVSWS010000019.1:0-41954 GCA_963731765.1 uncultured Chloroflexia bacterium | reverse complement strand
TGGCCGATGCTCAGTCCTTCGCGGAGGAACCGGAGGGGTGGCTGCTGATCCACGGTCCATCGGGCGCAGGCAAGACGCATGTCGCCGCGGCGATCGCCAACCGCTGCATCGAGCGCGGTCAGGCTGCCCTGTTCGTCGTCGTGCCGGACCTGTTGGACCACTTGCGCGCCTCATACAAGCCCGACAGCGATATGGCATACGACCTGCTGCTGGAGCAGGTGCGCACCGCCCCCGTCCTCATCCTGGACGACCTCGGTACCCAGAACGCGACGGCGTGGGCGCAGGAGAAGCTCTTCCAGATCTTCAACCACCGCTACAACGCCATGCTGCCGACGGTCGTGACGACCAACCTGAGCCTCGACCGCATCGAGGAGCGGCAGCGCATGCGTCTCACGGACCCGGCTATCGCACGCGTCTACTACGTCGAAGCAGCGGCCCGCGCCATCGACGTCAACCTGCCGGACTCGCTCGACCTCGACCGCATCCGCGAGATGACCTTCGAGAACTTCGACATCACGGTGCCTCATCTCAAGCAGGATGAACGCTGGAGCCTGGAAAACGGCTATCGCTCCGCCCTCGATTTCGCCGAGTCGCCGGAGGGCTGGCTGCTGATTTTCGGCGCCAACGGCTGCGGCAAGACTCATCTCGCCGCCGCAATTGCCAATCGCTGCCGTCAACGCGGCGAGAGGCCGGTGTTCTTCTTCGTGGCAGACTTGCTGGACTACCTGCGCCATCTGATGTCGGACCACTCCGGGCCCGGCTTCCTGGAGGGCTTCAACCAGCTTCGCAACGCCCCGCTTTTGGTCCTGGACGACCTCGGCGCGCAGTCGGACGTCGCATGGGTACGTGACCGTCTCTTCCAGCTGATCAACCACCGCTACAACGCGCGGCTGCCCACGGTGTTCACGGTCAGCGAAGAATCGCTGGAGCGCCTGGTGGAAGAGCGAGTGCTCGCGCGCCTGAACGACCCGGGCGTCTGCACGGAGCTACCGATAACCGCCCCGGCCTATCGCGTCGACCTCAAGAACCGGCCGGCGAGCCTTAACCGGGCCCCCGCGCGTTCGGCTGCCCGCGAGCCGCAGCGCCGTCGCACCACTCGCCGATAAGCGTTTCACGACTTATTTGTTCACATGTTGACTTTCACCTGAGGCTTGCCTAGACTCCCGAAGGCTTCCCCGCCCACGCGTTTCTGAGCTTCGAGGGATCGATCCTTTAGCAGGGTGGAGTCCGGCCTGTGCCGGTGCCTGGAGGGGCAAATGGAAATCCAGGACAAGACCTTAAACTGTCGCGATTGCGGTCAGCCGTTCGTCTTCACGGCCGGGGAGCAAGGTTTCTATATCGAAAAGGGCCTGATGAACCTGCCCCAGCGCTGCCCCACCTGTCGGGCCAACCGCAGAAGCCGCGGCGGCAGCGCATCGCCCGAGAACACTTCCACCATTACCTGCGCCCGATGCGGCAAAGAGGCGACCGTGCCCTTCGTGCCAAAGCTCGACCGCCCCGTCTACTGTGGCGACTGCTTCAGCGCCGTCCGAGCCGAGACGCCCGTCGGGGCGTAATTCGGGGCTTTCAGGCAGAGACTAGGTCGCCCCCGTTGCGAGTCCATCGCGATAGCGAGGCGAATTAGCCCTGGTGCGCCGTCAGGCTCCCTAAACGCGAACCGAGGTTGCTTCGGCTCTCAATCCGGTCGATACGTCGCAACGAGGAGACGAGAAGCAGGCGGCTAGCAATACGCGCTCGCGCTACTCCGGTAGATGGACGTAGACCGCGCGCACGGGCTCGCTGCTAACGGCGCGCGTGATGTGGCCACGGCCGTGGGTGTCCTCGACGCGCACGATGCTGCCGGCGACGAAGCGACGCTTCTCACCGTCGCTCACCTCAACCTCGACCTCGCCAGCCAGCTGAAACCACCACTGCAGCCGCGGCGAAGGGTGCCAGTCGCCTACCCAACCCGGCGGCATCTCCGCCACCGCCACGCCCGTCGCGCCCTCGGCCTGCGACAGGGAAAACGGAGGCGCCGGGGGCGCATATGCCATCTCGCTCATCGCGATATCGCCATCGGCGAAGTGGGAGAGACCGTCGTTGTCGGCGTAGAGGCGTGTGTAGTGCATGGTGTGAAGCTACAGGCTCCGGGCCGCGAGCTTCAAGCTGCGAAGGGCAGTCCGCCGGGTGACCTTGAGCAAGACAAACATGGGTGCACGATGCGAGATAGCCACGCCGTCCGCCACCTCGCAATGACCATCGAGAGGCATGAGTAAGCCCTGGTCATTGCAAGGGGAGCCAACAATCTCCCATAGCGCTTGCCGAGTTCCCGAGGAAAGCAAATCCGCGTCGAAGCGCGGCGCTCGTGGCTACTACTTCAGGTTCCAGTCGAGGCCGGCGACGAGCTCGTCCGCCTCCTTCGGGCCCCAGGTACCGGCTTCGTAATGATGCAGCGGCGGCGGGTTGTCCAGGGTGGGCTGCACCACTTGCCAGGCCCGCTCCACGCTGTCGGCCCGCACGAACAGGGACGCGTCGCCGCACATGGCGTCAAGAATCAGACGCTGGTAAGCCTCGGCGGGTTCGGCGCTGAAGTTGCCGTCGTAGCCGAAGTTCATCGTCACCGGCTTCACGCGGATAGAGGGGCCCGGGATCTTGGCCATGAATGAGAAATCTATCTGCTCCTCTGGCTGGATGCTGAGTTGGAGCGTATTCGGGCGCAGGCCGGCCGTGGCGGTGCCGCCGAAATAGGAGCGCGGCACATTTTTGAAGGCAATCTCGACCTGGGTGGCCTTGTAGGGCAAGCGCTTGCCGGTGCGCAGGAATATCGGCACGCCAGCCCAGCGCCAGTTCTCGATTTCCACGCGGGCGGCCACGTAAGTCTCGACGTCCGACTCCGGCGGGATGTCCTTCTCGCTGAGGTAGCCGATGACCTCGCGGCCATCGATATGCCCGCGACGGTACTGGCCGCGCACGACCTGGGATGGGTCCAGCGGCTTGACGGCGTGCAGCAGCTTCGCCTTTTCGTCCCGGATCGCCTCGGCGTCGAAGGAAGCCGGCGCCTCCATGGTTAGAAGGGAGAGGATCTGGAGCAGGTGGTTCTGCACCACGTCACGCAGCGCCCCCACCTCCTGGTAGAAGGCGCCGCGGCCATCGATGCCGTCCGATTCGGCCACAGTGACCTCGATGTGATCGATGGCGTCGCGGTTCCAGACGCGCTCGAACACCGAGTTGCCGAAGCGGAAGACGAGGATGTTCTGCACCGTTTCCTTGCCCAGGTAGTGGTCGATGCGAAAGATCTGCGATTCGTCCAGGACATCGCGCAGCTCCCGGTCCAGAGCGAGAGCCGACTGCAGGTCGCGGCCGAAGGGCTTCTCGATCAGCAGCCGGGTGCCTCGGACCAGATCGTGCTTCGCGAGGGCGCGCGCGGTCTCGCCGAAGGCTGACGGCGGTATCGCCAAATAGACCAGGCGCTCCGGCTGGGTCAGAGCTGCCTTCAAGTCGTCGTAGCCGTCCGTGTTCAGACGGATGTACTGCAAACGCGATGCAAGCTTCTGCCACACGTCCTCGTCGTATTCGTTGCGCGCGTGAAGCTGCACAGCCTGTCGCGCTAACTCCCGATACGCATCGTTGCTCATCACTGAGCGGGCAACGCCGATGACCTTGCCTTCCGGCGGCATCTGACCGTCGGCGGTCAGGTCGTAGAGGGCAGGAAAGAGCTTGAGTCGCGCCAGACTGCCGGTGCCGCCGATGATGACGATATCCTGCGCGGCGACTTCGTCTGGCTTGGCTCTGAGTTCTACTTCAGACATGACAGTTGGGGCCACTCCGAACCCTGATGCGTCCGGACTCATCCACCGGTACTGGAATTCACCGCTTGTGCACCGCGTGGCCGCCGAACTGGTTGCGCAGCGCAGCGAGCAATCGAGGCCCGAACGGTTCGTCCTGGCGCGAACGGAACCGTGCATAGAGGGACGAAGTGATCACCGGCGCCGGCACTGCCAGCTCGATCGACTCCTGCGCCGTCCAGCGTCCCTCCCCGGAGTCGTCCACGTACGCGTCGAGCTGCGCCAGCTTGGGGTCCTCTTCCAGGGCGTTGGCGGCGAGGTCCAGCAGCCAGGAGCGCACGACGCTGCCGTAGCGCCATACTTCGGCGATCTGATGGAGGTCCAGGTTGAACTCTTTCTTCGCCTCCATGATCTCGAAGCCTTCGGCGTAGGCCTGCATGAGGCCGTACTCGACGCCGTTGTGCACCATCTTGACGAAGTGGCCGGCACCGGAGGGACCCATGTAGCCGTAGCCGGTCTCAGGCGACGGGGCGAGGGCCTGAATAATCGGCTCGATCTTGTCGTAGGCTGCCTTGTCGCCGCCGACCATGAGGCTGAAACCCTCTTGCAGGCCCCACACGCCGCCACTGGTACCGGCGTCCATGAAGCTGATGCCCTTCTGCTTGAGAACGGCAGCGCGGCGCATGCTGTCTTTGTAGTAGGAGTTGCCGCCGTCGATCATGATGTCGCCAACAGTCATCATCTCGGCCAGCTCGTCCACGGTGGCCTGAGTGGGTCCGCCCGCCGGCACCATGACCCAGACGACGTGCGGTTGGGGGAGTGCCTTGACCAGGTCTCCCAGCGACTTCACCTGTGATATCGCGGGGTTCTGGTCGTAACCAATGACCTCGTGACCACTGCGACGCAGTCGTTCCGCAATACCGGCGCCCATGCGTCCCAGTCCAACCAGTCCGATTTTCATACTGCCTCCCCTAGGCTTGCCCCCTCGCGAGTGCTTGCAGGGCGTACGTGCGGTCGCCCTCAATGTGGACATGCGCCACCCGGCGGCCCGCGGCCTGAAGGGACTGCAGATCGCCGAGGGCCTGTGCCTTCCGCAGTCTATCGAATGTGTAGGAGACACCGGGGATCGGTGCATCGCGGTTCGCGTCGTCGGTGATGAGGATGAAGACACCGGAGTTGGGCCCGCCCTTGTGCAGCTGACCCGTCGAGTGCAGGTAGCGCGGTCCGAAACCGAGCATGGTCGGCAGCAGGTAACGGTCACGCAGGACCAGACGCAGGGCCTGGAGCTCCGTGTGCGTCGAGGGGTTTCGTGGCATGTAGGCAAGGATGCAGATGTAATCGCCGGGCTTCACCGTCGCCAGCAAATCGGATATCGAAGGCGTCTCGGGTGCTTCCGTGATGTTCTCTTCGAGGATGCGCGACGTCGCGTCTTTCGCCGACTGCACGTTGGGCTGGTCGAACGGGTTGATGTGCAATCGCTGGCCCGCAATGGCCGTAGCGAACTCCCAGCGAAAGAACTCGGCGCCAAGCTGATCGGGGCGGGAGAACGGCAGCTGGACGACGGGATGGCCGGCGGCTTCAAGCCCGGCGAAGTCCGTGCTCTCCCCGATGGAGACGAAGAGGCGGTCCTGGCCGTAGGTCTCAGGTGGCGCCGGCGTCTCGCCGACGATGGGGATGATGCCCTTCCCCTCCTTACCGGTCGATTCAGCCAGGAGTTGCTCTACCCAGTCGCCGTAGGACTCGATGGCGGGCGGCAGGAAGAGAGTCAGCTTATCGCGGCCGGCCAGCGCTGCTTCGCCCATGACGGCGCCGAACCAGGCGCCGGGGTTCGCAGCCGCGGATGGCAACTCGCAGGCTGCCGCCATTGCCATCGCTTCGCCAAGCATCGCATCGAGGTTCGCCCCGATCAGCGCGGCCGGCACCATACCGAAATACGAGAGCGCCGAGTAGCGACCACCGATGTCGGGGCGGTTGAGGAAGACGCGACGGAAGCCGTGCTGCTCGCCCAGCTTTTGCAGACCGGAGCCGGGGTCCGTGATCGCGATGAAATGCGCCCCTTCGGGAATGAGGTCCCAGAAGTAGCGGAACTGTGACATGGTCTCGATGGTCGAGCCGGACTTGCTGGCCACCACGAACAGCGTTTTCGCCAGGTCCAGCGAATCGGTCAGCTCAAGCACCTGGTCCGGGTGCGTCGCATCCAGGACGTGCAATCCGAGGCGCCCCTGCGCCGTCCCGAACGTGGTGTGAAGTACCTCCGGCGCCAGGCTGGAGCCTCCCATGCCCAGGAGCACGGCCGTCGTGTAGCCGTCCGCCGCAACGGATGCAGCAAACTCGTGCAGGTCCTGCGTCTGCTTCGCCATATCCGACGCCACTTCGAGCCAGCCGAGCCGGTTAGGCTGCGTGATCTCAGTCGGGTCGTCCGACCAGACGGTATAGTCCGGCTGTCTCATGCGGGCGAGGACGTTCTGCGCGTCGATCTCCGCGAGGGCTTTTTCGACGCGGCCGGCTATCGGTCCGAGGTTGGCATAGGCGTAAGGCGAAATCGCTTCAGACATACTTCCAGTTTAGCCACGATGCGCCAAGCAAGCGTAACCAAATCGTTAATAAGCTGCAGTCGGTCCTAGCGCCTGCCGGTACAGTCCGGAAATCCGAAGCCTCCTGCAGGCCCTAGACTCCGTAAAAGTCTGTTATGGCTCTCGCCGTGTCGTATCCCGGAGAGAGATTTGTGGCATGCTTGTGGCTCGCCCCCGACTGATCCGCCATTGCCAGGGGATCATCACGAGCTGGTAACGACAAGGGATACTACGTTAAGTCGCAGGATCCAACATGCCCGAAACCTTTGTTCTGCAGATAGAAGGTCGCCCGAGGGGAGACCATGATCGTAAACGCAGGGAAGCGAGGCGCGGACTGCGGATCGAAGCAGAACTCGACTCGGATCTGACTGCCGCCAGCTGCCTCCGCGTGCTGAGTCTTCATTGCAAATGGTAGGGCCCCAGCAACGGTAAGGACCGCCACTACTGCGAAGCCAACAACAGACTTTTTCAAGACCACGTCCCTCCTACGTGCATGACAGGCATCGCCCTGGACGGGCCTCTGATCATTGAGCCTCTCACCGCAACATTACAGTCTCAACCGCTTTTCGCACAGAGTACATCGCGGCTCCCGACACCTTGTGACGATGCACGGGGTTGGGATTGCGTGGCAGTCATCGCGACCAGACTCTGGACCCCGATCCCGAAGTCAAACGGGCAGATCGTTGCAGCTTCCAACCACCCTCAATGGAGATAGTCTTAGGCCGGAGCCCGGATCCGGGAAGAACCCTCCGTAGCCGCCCCACGTGAACCCGTAAATCGACTTCGACGTATCGGAAGCCAGGGTGAGTTTGAAGACGGAAAAGAGCGGTGGAAGACCAAAGTAGCGACCAAAAGACATCGCATTGAAATCACCGAAAAACGCCCCAAGTTGTACGACGGAGCCGTCACTAAAGAACTGAACGCAGAGGGCCAGAACGCGAGGATCTCCGAAACCGTACGTACTTGTGATCGCGGCCGCTGGTTGTACCAGTGCCGCTGCAGGCTCTGCAGTCGCTCCCTGGCTCTCCGAGAGGCATTGGTAAACGGCTCTCAACTGTGACAGGCTCACGCGATCGCCGGACACCACAGTGCCTCTAAGCGAGGACATTTGGGCGTCACATGACTTGAGAGGCGCGGCTGCTGCCTCTTGAGACCCGGTCGACCCAGGACCTAACGCAGCAAATGCGAGGACCAGGAGCAATATCGCGAGCAGCTTTGTCGCCTGCGGCCTTAGCTGTGACATTCCAGCATCCCTTCCGAAAATCCATGAATTCGTCAGTGCTACTGCTGGATATTACACGAACGGCAATTCAAAGATGACCGCGTGCGATCTGCTGTTAATCATCCCGCCGAAATCGCGTCCCCTGGCCAATCGATTTGCACCAGGGCTCACGGTGAGGCTGGAGGGAACATTAGCCGTCGCCCCGTACGCTGAAGCGACGAAGGTCTCGGGCCCCATGCCTAGATCCTGCACGTTTGCATTGGTTTGACTTGTTCGAATGGGTTACTTGAATGGCCGAACCAACTCTGGTTGGAGGCAACGGAGACACTTCTAATGATCGAGAGGCCGGGCTTAGATGACTTGGCCTCCTGCAGTGTCGGCGTGCTCGACTATGGTGCTCGCCTATACTGAGGCCCGCCGGCGTGTTGGCGATTGCTAGGGAAGGGCAGAGGCGCCGCCCGAACGGGGTGGCGACGGACGTGTTTTGCGAGGCCTGGCCACTGATCCTGATGTTGTAGAAGAACTGCGTCTTCCCACCGGAAGTGCGGCGCTTCTGCTGTCCTTCTTCCTCGCGCTGTGGGCCTCCTACTGCCTGCCCGGTAGCCCGCTGCAGGCAGCCGTTGCGGCCGTCCTGGCTGTCGGGCTCACCATTCTCTCATTGCGAGGCCGGCGTCTCCCGGCCGACTCACAGCCCGCTGCGACGGCTGACACCGCTTCGATGCCTTCGGGGACCCTGGGCATATCAAGCCGGGAGCTGGTCGTCGTATTTCTGCTCGTCCTTCTGGCTGCAGCCGTGCGCCTGATCGACCTCGGCACCGTTCCGCCCTACCTGCACGCCGACGAGGCGATCCCGGGTCTCGAAGCGCATCGCATCCTGCGTGAGGGCTGGATCGGGCCCTACTCTCGCGAGGCGTCGGGCGTGCCTTCAGGCCTGTTCTACTGGACGGCGGCGATATTTGCCATCGCCGGCGAGAGCATGCAGACCATCCGTCTGTCCTTCGCCGTTGTCGGCATCGCGACGGTCGCGCTTCAATACGCAGCCGTCCGTGTCTGGTTCGATCGGAATACCGCGATCATCGCCACGGCACTGCTTGCCGTCCTCACCTGGCACGTCCACTTCAGTCGCACAGCCTTCATCCCGATCGGTACGCCGTTCTTCGTGGTGCTTACGGTGTTCTGTCTCGGCATGGCATGGCGCAGACGGTCCTATGTTTGGTTCGCGCTCACGGGACTTGCGCTCGGGTGCGGTTTGTATACCTACCAGGGCTACGTGGGCTTCGTGGTGGCGTTCGTCTTCTGCCTCGCGTGTGTGGGCGCCGTCTATCGCTTGCGGCGACCCCGAGAGCTGGCGGCGGGCGTGCTCGTGATCCTGACTGTCGCGCTGGTCGTCGCCATTCCTTTGATCCGGTATACGGACGCCAACTCGGACGTTGTGCTGGGCCGGTACAAGCGGTACTCCGTGCTCCAGACGACGGAGTTCCGGCAGAAGAACGAGCTCGACCGCGTGACCTTCCTCGTCAATCGGGGCGCCGACTTCGTTCGAGACGCCTTCGCGCGGCCGGCCCTCGACCCGGTAGACGGATCAGGGCACTTTCGTCTCGTCGACATTGCTACGACGGCTCTCATCATCGTCGGCACCGGCATCGCGCTAACTCGAATACGGTCGCCCGTATACCTCTTTCTGATACTCATAACCTTGCTGATCGGTGCCGGTGCAGTGATCGCGACCGAGGGATGGCACCGGCGTGCCCTGGCCATGGTGCCTTTTCTCACCATCCTGGCAGCGCTGCCCCTGAGCCTCGGATTCGAGGTCCTGCGTCAGAGCCGGGTCGACTATCGGCGGTACGCATGGTGTGCCGGAGGAGTCGCGTTCCTCGTGATCGCCGGTCTCAACCTGAGGCCGTACTTTGCGAGCTACCGTGACAACAACGATATCCGGCAAGTCTTCGGGGCAAACTTTGTGCCCGCCATGGAAGCAGTGCAGGGCCTCGATGATGACGTCCGCGTGCTGCTGTTCAGCGACCGTATCGCTCACAACTACCCGCCCCTGCGGTTCCTCGCGCCGTCTAACCCCTATGAAGACCGCTCAGACCAGTTCGGCAAGGACGGCCTCGACCTGACGACGGACCGCTCGCGCGAGACGTACTTCCTGTTCCTGGGGCAGTACCGGGGTTACGCAGCGGTAGTACAGAAGCTGTACCCGGGCGGCACCTTGATCGAAGGGCCTGCCGACCAATTCGGTCCTACGTACCTGGCCTATGACCTGCCTGCCGGATCGACGGCGACGCCGCCTATCGAGACCGGCACCGACGCCCGGCGCCGGTGGGACCTCGCGGCGATTGCACAGGTCCTCGACGATTACAGGGCGCGCGAAGGAGCGTATCCGTCCACGGAAGGAGAGGTTCAGACCGCCTGCGCGGGCAATCCAGACCCGCTTTGCCGGTTGAGGGACCTTGGTATCGGCAGCCTGCAGGACCGGCGCGGCGATCCCGCCAACTACGGCTACTGGTACGCCTCTGACGGCAAGTCCTTCACGCTTTACGCGTCAATGGCGGGCAGCGTCGCTCCGTCCGATAGCTGCACCGAGCCGTCGTTGTCCTTCGTCGCCAACCTGTATTGCCTGCGAAGCGGCGAATGAGCACGTTGGCTGAACCAACGGAGGGACGTGACGCGAGACATCTCTCTGTCGAGCGCATGGGAGCACTCGCCCTCGAACACTGGCCCTGGGTTGTGCTGGCCGTCTGCGTGGTCGTGGCCGCGGCGGCGCGCATGGTCAACCTGACGAGCGTGCCGCGCGGCTTCTTCTCGGACGAAGCCTCGTACGGCCTGAACGCCTCGCTGATCCTGCACAGCGGACGCGATGAGTACGGCCGCCTGCTGCCCTTGTTCTTCCGGGCCTTCGGTGAATTCAAGCTGCCGCTTTTCATCTACGGCGACATCCCGTTCATCGCCGTTCTGGGACGTACCGAGCTGGGCGTGCGCATGGCTTCGGCGTGCTTCGGGACGCTCACCGTGATCACGACGTACCTGCTGGCGAGGGAGCTCTTCCGTCGTGAGCTACCGGCGCTCACCGCGGCGGCGACCCTGGCCGTGCTGCCGTGGCACATCCACTACAGTCGGACCGGC
Source organism: uncultured Chloroflexia bacterium (assembly GCA_963731765.1). GTDB lineage: Bacteria > Chloroflexota > Dehalococcoidia > DSTF01 > WHTK01 > WHTK01. Next base: position 31,269 of record CAVSWS010000019.1, on the reverse strand, counting down.
TTCGGCGAGGTGGTGATCCTGCCGCTCGTGTTCACGACGGCCTTCTATCTGTTCTTTCGGGCCATGCGTGACCATCGCTTCATCATTCCCAGCGCCATCGCCATCGGCCTGACGTTCTATGCCTACCGGCCGGCGTGGATCACGGTGCCACTGATGCTCGCTGTCATGCTCGTCGCGTATCGAGATGTCCTCTGGGCCCACCGTCGCGCCTGGGGGATCGCCGGCATCATCGTGCTGCTAATGCTCACACCGATCGCCTACCACCTCTTCCTTACCGATTCGGGTGATCGCAGCACGCAGGCTTCGATCCTGGCCAACGCCTCGGGGACGCACGCGCTGTCGCTGGCGCAGCAGTACTACCGGTCCTATTTCACGGACAGCTTCCTGTTCACGCACAGCGACAACAGCGCGGTCGTGCGTCACTACTTGCCGGGCCAGGGTGAGTTGTACTACTGGCAGCTGCCGCTAATCCTCATCGGCATCGTCGCCTTGCTCGGACGGCCGAACCGGCGTTACGTATTCGTCCTCGCATTGCTTCTTCTGTATCCGGTGAGCGCCGCCGTCTCCGACTCCAGCCCGATCAGTACGCGATCGATTCTCGGTACGGTGGCGTTCTCGCTCCTCACGGGTGCGGGACTGTGGGCCCTGGTCGAGACGATCAAGTCACAGGTAGCGCTGAAGAACACCTATTGGACGGTGGGACCGATCGCGATCTTCGCCGCGCTCGGACTGCTCGCGTTCGGCTCCTACGTTTCGCGCTACCACTCGGACTACCCGGCCGAAGCGGAGGGCTACTGGGGTTGGCAGTACGGCCCGAAGCAGATTATCGAGCACTTCGAGGACGTGCAGGACAACTACGACGAGCTTTACCTCGACGGCGCGCTCAACTCGCCCAACGTCCTGATACCGTTCTTCGCCGGCGACGACTGCCCGAAGTGCAGGATCGGCGATGGAGGGAACTACGACCCGGCCAAACGCCAGTTGTTCGCGCTGAGGCCGGAGACGCTTATGCATTCCGGGCTTGAGTATCGAGTGATCGACACGCTGCCCTACCTGGACGGCAGCGTCGCCTTCCAGTACGTCGAATTCACCGGCAAGGCGCCGTGACGAACGACACCGCGGACAATCACGATCTTGTGGAAGAATCGGCATTGGGAGTTCGCAACCTTCCGGGGCGATCTAAGATGGGCGCCAACCAATCAGAGCATCCATGCCACGTCACGGGGGACCCATGCCAGCCGAACCACCTCGTTCAACCGTCCACCAGGTGCAGCACCTGATCTTCGATGGCTGCCGCATCCTCAGGACACGGACTGCCGCCGACCTTGCTCCTGAGACGCTCGCCGCGCTGGATGCGATGATCAGCCAGCTCCAACCGATCGAAGGCTTCCCGATCATGCCGCCGGCCGCGCGACACTACGGACTGGCGCATGGCCTGCGCACGCTCGTTGAGGACATCGTCCCGTACCTGCAATCCGGTCCCTATGACGGCAACACACCTGTGGACGCATCGGCGTTCGTCGCGACCCTGACCAGCGTCGAAAACGAGCTGAAGAGCGTCTACGAAAAGACCATCTCAGAGTCCTAGCCAGGGCCATGCGGTAACCGTTTCGGCCGGGAGCTTCTGGGCACTGCGACGGAGGGTGGCAAAATGCGCATCGAACTCGGCATCTGGGACCACTTTGAGCGACGGCCACAGATCGAGGTTAGCCGCCAGTACCAGGAGAAGATCGAGCTCGTCCGCCGGGCTGAGACGGAGGGCGTTAGCTACTACCACGTAGCCGAACACCACCTCTCGCCGCTCGATATGGCTCCTTCCCCCTCGGTCTTTCTGGCCGCGCTTGCCCAGGCCACGAGCACGATCCGTATCGGCACGGGCGTCTACTGCCTGCCCCTCTATCATCCCGTCCGGCTGGTGCAGGAACTTTGCATGCTGGACAACATCTCAGACGGCCGCCTCGATGTCGGGGTGGGACGCGGCATTCGTGCGGCCGAGCACGATTGGTTCGGCGTCTCGCAATCGGAGGCTCAGCCCAGGTTCGAAGAAGTGCTGGACATCCTGATCAAGACGATGTCTTCCGGACGCCTGGGGCATCGCGGCGAGTACTACGACCTCGATGATGCGCCGCTGGACATCCTCCCGGTACAACGTCCGTATCCGCCGGTCTGGTACGCGGGCGGCGCTGAGTTCGCCGGGACTCATTGCCTCAACTACCTGTCGCGCAGTATTGAGGATATCCAGCGCTACTGGCGTCTCTGGCAGGAGCACAGCCAGGAGGAGCCCCGCATCAACGCCCACCTCACGACGCCTCGCATCGCCATAACGCGGCACGTCGTGGTGCGCGAGACATACGAAGAGGCCGAGGCCATTGCGCGCAGGTCATGGCCCGTCTTCGAGGGCCACTGGTTTGCAACGCCGGTGCGCGTCAACGAAGAGGGCCACGTCGTCGCACTGACAGAAAACAACCGCGGCGAAGACTTCGACGAGGCCCTAAAGAGCGGGCGCCGCCTCATCGTGGGAACACCTGAGACCGTTGCGAAGCGCCTGAACGAGTGGAAGTCGCAACTCAGCGACCTGCCCGGCTTCGACTTCACGCCGGCAGTGCAATGGGGCGACATCACGCTGGACGAGGCGAGTGAGACAGTGCAGCTGCTCTCACGCCAGGTCTTGCCTGCCGTCCAGGACTAAGAGTTAGCGGACCCTGCTCCAGCCGGAAGCCGCCTAGGACGCCAGCTTCGGCAAGATTAGTCGCGCCGCCCGCTCCTGCTGGGCTTCGTTGTCGAACGCCAGGCGCAGGTAGTTGGTGCCGCCGGCTTCCAGTTCGGCGATGCGCTGCATGCACTGGTCCGGCGTGCCGACGATCTCGCGCTGGATAAACTCGTCGAGGGTGGTCGCTGCACCGCCCTTGCCCATCGGGTCGCTCTCAAACGATGCCTTCGCTTCCGCCACCGCGGAGTCACCGTCTTCGGCGACGAACATGCGGATCATGCGAACGATGGTCATCGGACGCGTCGGCCAGTCCGGTCGCGACAACACCTCCCCCAACCGGTCGGCGCTGCCACGCGTGAGCATGACCCAGCCATCGGCGAGGTCGATCACGTTGCGGATCGTGGCCTCGGACTCCCCACCGAGCCAGATCGGCGGATGGGGCTTCTGGTAAGGCTCCGGCGCAAAGGCGATGTCCTCTGCCTTGACGTGCTTGCCGTCGAAGGTCACGTGCTCGGGCGCCGGGTGCGTCCAGAGCTCCTTCAACAGCTCGATCACCTCGCGCGAGAAGGCGACGCGGTCGTCGTGGTCCATGATTGCCGGAATGCCGTATGCCTTGGACTCGGCCGGTACGGAACCGGCACCCAGGCTGCAGATCACGCGGCCCTTCGAGATCTGATCCAGCGTCGCCAGCACCTTGGCAAGCATCGCCGGGTAGCGGAACGTGGGGTTGAGCATGCTCCAGGCCAGGCGCGTCCGGGTCGTTATCGATGCGAGCGAGCACATGAGCGTGAAGGAGTCCAGCGGACCATCCGCACCGGTGTAGCCGTGGCCCATGATGTGGTCGCCCAGCCAGATCGAGTCATAGCCCTGCTGGTCAGCCTGGCGTGCCTCCTCAAACACCGCGTCAACGCCGCGCTCCGGGTGAAGCAGCATACCGATCTTGACCATGGAAGGACCTCCTGATTGAGCAGACGCTCGCGATCTCAGCTAGTTGCATGCGGATCGTGTGCGTGATGCGCAGGCGTGTCAACACCTCCGGGCCGCGAAGCCTGGGAGCGCTACCGGCTCCCGTACCGCAAGATAGAACGCTCGGCATGGCCCCATTTCGATGGGAACGAGAAATCCTCGTGCAAATTGCCGGACACACATATGCAAAGCAGGTGCAATCTCGCCGATGCGATCTCATCCTCCCGAGAGGGGCTGCCTTCACCCAGGGAACCGGCCTACAGTGAGGGCGTATGCGGCAATCGACAGATGATGCAGGCTCAGACAGCGTCGCGACAGCGACCGGCCTGAATAAACCTGGCCCGCAAAGCGAGGATGGCTTCGAGAGCGTTCTTGCCTCGGGCCGGTTCCTTGTTACGACGGAGGAATCGCCGCCCAAGGGCACCGACCTGACTGGACTGCTGCGCCGTACCGAGCATCTACGCGGCGTCGTCGATGCAATCAACCTGACCGAGTCGTCCAGCGCCGTCATGACGATGTCTCCGATCGGTCTCGTGCCTTCATTGCGGGCACAGGGCCACCGACCCGTGGTGCAGATTACGTGTCGAGACCGCAATCGCATTGCCCTGCAAAGCGACCTCCTGGCGGCTGCTGCTCTGGGCGCCTCGACGGTCGTCTGCATGACCGGCGACCCCATCGAAGGTGGCGATCACGTCGAAGCCCGCCCCGTCTTCGACCTCGACACGGTAGCTCTGCTGCGTGCCGTAGGGCAGCTCAACGACGGATTCGATCTCTCCGGCAACGCGCTTATCGGCACTCCCCGCTTCTGCCTCGGCGCCGTGGCCAACCCGGGCGCGGCAGACCTCGATAGCGAGCTCGCGCGCATGGAGGCGAAAGCAGAGGCAGGCGCTCGATTCTTCCAGACTCAGGCGGTCTACGACCCTGCCGCCTTCGAGCGCTTCATGGTGCGCGCCGAACGCATTGGCGTGCCTGTGCTCGCCGGCTACATCGTGCCGAAGTCCGGCGATATGGCACGCCGGATGAATCGCACGGTGCCGGGTGTGCTGATTCCAGACGAGGTGATCCAGCGCCTGGATGCGGCATCGGACCGTGACCGCCTGCTCCCTGGAGCTCAGTGCCCGGCTGCTGGCGGAGCTCGCTCCCATGTGCCAGGGGCTGCATGTCATCGCCGTCGGCTGGGAACGGCACCTGCTCGCGCTGCTCGACGCGGCCGGCATCGATAGGCCGTCGCCATGACGATGAGCCCGCTGAGCGACGCGCTGCCCATGCGACGGGCAGCAGTGCCTTCGTCAGAGCTGGTCTACAGGCCTTTCCTCGTCGCCAGCCTCTGCCTCGCGACCCTGTTCGGGTTCGTGCTCGGTATCCACGTATCGGTCGATCGATTGCTGGACGCCGGCAATCCGGAGCGAACCGCCGACCTGATCCGGGCGCACGGTCAAGTACAGCTTCTGGGCTTCGCCGGGCTATTCATCGCCGGCGTGAGCCTGCGACTGATGCCGCGGTTCGCCGGCAGCCGTGTTGCCTTTCCCGCGCTAATACCCCTCATCCTGTGGCCGCTGGTCGCCGGACTGGTGCTTCGAGCCCTGATCGAGCCGTGGCTGAGCGGCGATGCCCACACAGCAGTCTTCGTGACGGCCAACATCGCCGTCCTCTGCGCCGCGGGCTGCTTCCTCCTTGTCGTGGGCGGCACGCTCGGCGAAGCGCGCCGGTTCGATGCTTCTTCCCTGGCATTTGCGCTCGGTGCGTTGCAGCTGTTCGGCATGGCCGTCATCGCCATGTTCAGCACTATCGAAGCGATCAACGGCGGCAATGCCCGACTTCCCTACCTCACCGATAATGCCCTGCTCCACATGGCGCTGTTTGGGTTCGTTATGTCGTTTATCCTCGGCGTTGCCTTGCGGGCGATCCCGGTGATGATCGGCGTCGAGCGTCCAGGAAAGTCCGCCTACGCCCTTGCCGTCGTCCTGTTCCTGGCGACGTCTGTGCTCGGGGCCGCGCTGCTGTATCTGCAGTACGTGGCCTACCGGGAGGCGGTCGTGCTTACCGCCGACGTCGCGTTCACCGCCCTCGGCCTCGTTCTCCTGAGCCTGATGTGGCAGGCCGGAGCGATCCGGCAGATGTCGAACCGTCTGCGCCCCGTCGCCCAACCTCACCTCTGGCTCATACGCAGCGCCTTCGTCTGGATGGCCGCCGCGGGGCTCGAACTGTGCTACTTCGGAATCGCGGCGCTCCTGGACAGTCGATTACCCGAGCAGCTTCACTTCGATGCCGTGCGTCACACGCTGGGCGCCGGCGTTATCACCATGCTCATAGCGGGCATGGCCTTGATGATCCTGCCTGAGTTCGCCGCCGAACGCATGACTGCGAACCGCCAGCACACGCTCGCGCTGATCATGGCGGTCCTGATCAACGCCGCGACGGCGCTGCGAGTCCTGCCTTCTTTAGCCGGGACACACTGGTCATTTGACGAGCGCAATCTGTCGATGGCCACCGCGGGAACTCTGGCAGAGATCGCGCTACTCATCTTTGCGGTGTACTACTTCCGCCTCCTCTGGCGGGCACGTAGGTCTGGAGGTGACAACCTTGGATAACAACGAAATGGCACGACTCTTGCTGGATCAGGCGCCGGACGGCGTCATCTTCGCCGACCGCGAGGGCGTGATTCGCGAGTGGAACGCGGCGGCGGAGGCGATCTTCGGTCACGCGTCTGCCGAGGCGCTGGGCCAGAGCCTGGACCTCATCGTGCCGGAGCGCTTCCGTGAGGCGCACTGGACGGGCTTCGACCGCGCCCTGGAGGCCGGCGACACGAAGTACCGCGGTCAGGCACTGCCTACGCGGTCAGTGCGCAAGGACGGCACCGATATCTACGTGGAGCTCACGTTCACGATCGTCCACGACACTGACGGCGCCGTGATCGGCGCGCTCGCCCACGCTCGCGACATCACAGAGCGCTTCGCGCGCGAGCGAGAGCAACGCCAGCGGATACGAGAACTGGAAGAACGGCTGGGGGAGCATGCTTAGCGTCGTTCCGCTCTGGCTGCACGTCATCGGCGCGACGATCTGGGTCGGCTCTCAGGTAATGATGTTCGCGGTCGTGATTCCATCGCTGCGCCTGATGGAGGGCACCACGCGACAGCAGCTCGTCGCCGGCGTCACCAGGCGCTTCGGGTACCTGGGCTTCGCAGCGTTGCTGCTGCTGGTCCTCACCGGCCTCGATAACATCAACCGCTATGCCCCCTCCGACCTTTTCGACCACCGGTACGGCTACATCCTGACCGTGAAGCTGATCATGGTGGCGGCCGTGATCGCCCTGACAGCACTGCATGCACTGTGGCTGGGGCCGAAACTGCTGGCGCTAGCAATCGAGTGCCTCTGAAGACGACGCCCCGTCAGCGCCAGTACGCACGTTGCGCCGCTACTCGATCGTCGTTTCGGTGACAACGCTTCTGCTCTCGCTGGCCATCCTGTTCTGTGCCGTCCTCCTGCGCAGCACCTACGCCTACAGCTGAGATTTCAGGCGCACAGAGCCAAGAGAATTTACCCGGCACTCCCCGTGAGCCCCGGCATCTTCTTGCTAAGATGCCGTGTCAACTGAACCTGTCTATCGGAAGGAAGAAGGAGCAAGGCATGGGCTACTCGCTGTTCGTCTCCGGTCTTACGCACATCGACGAAGCGAAGGCGTACCCGGGTCTCACGCTCTTTACTACGATGACGGGCGAGACCTTCAACCTCATCGACCTTCACGGCGAAGGTGGTGCACCAGTGGCGCCCGCCTGCAGGCATGAGGGCCTATTACGCGACCGGCCTCGAAAACGGCAACCTGCTCGCGCAATGCACGGACGGCACTGAGGAAGGAGGCCCGGCGGGCGGGCGAGCCTCCGCGGTGCTCGAGCTCGACTGGGACGGCAACATCGTCTGGGAGTACCGCAACCCAAGGCTGCACCACGACCACCAGCGCACGAGAGAAGGCACGACGATCCTGATCGCCGCCGAACCGCTGGACCCGGAGACCAGCCGCCGGTTTGCGCACGGCGATCCCGGCACACCGGACGGGCAGGTCTTGAGCGAGGCGCTTATCGAGGTGGACCGAGACGGCCGGACGATCTGGGAGTGGCACGCCCATGAGCACCTGGACCCCGATCTCGAGCGCTATCGCGTCGGAAGCGGCGGCAATCAGTGGCTACACGCGAACGCTGTGTACCTCCTGCCAGACGGCAACCTGATGACGAGCTTCAACACGCTGAGCGAAGTGATCATGCTCGATAAAGCCAGCGGCGAGGTCACGTGGCGACTGAAGCCGGACATGACGATGTCGCAGCACAACCCAACAATGCTGGCGAACGGGAACATCCAGCTCTTCGACAACGGGTCACGCCGCAACTTCTCACGCATCCTGGAAATACGACCGCAGGACCAGGAGATTGTGTGGGAGTACACGGGAAACCCGCGGGATGCCTTCTTCAGCATGAACATCAGCGGCGCGCAGCGGTTGCCCAACGGCAACACCCTGATCTGCGAAGGACGCTCCGCTCGCTTCTTCGAGGTGACGCCGGACAAGGAGACGGTCTGGGAGTACATCAGTCCTTTCTGGACGGAGCACATGGGGCAAAAGAGCCGCGCGGTGTTTCGGGCGCATCGCTACGCGTCGGACTCCGGGTTCATCCGAGGCCGCGCCTGATACGGGCCGGGCACGAGAGTCACCGCAGGAGTTCGAGGAGAACGAAGAATGTCGGCAATCTCAGTGCGGTTCGGTGGATACCAGCCGCCGGAATCGATAAACACGCGATCGGCCGGCCGTTTTCTCGAGGTCCTCGAGGCGCAGCTCGGCGACCGGGTGGCGTGCGAGTTGGTGGGCAGTGTTCTCGACCTCGGCCGTCAATCCGGCGACCTCGTGCCGATGGTCGAAAGCGGTGAGCTCACAGCCTGCTACATATCTTCCATCCGGTTCTCGAAGGCGTCCGCAGCGTTGCGCCTGTTCGAACTGCCCTTCGTCGTGAAGGACCGGGCCGCCGTGTTTGCCGCACTGGACGGCGAATGGGGCACGCAGATAAAGGCCGACGTGGAGGCGTCATCGAAGTGCCGCGTCCTGGGCTTCTGGGACAACGGCTTCCGTCACGTGACCAACAAGGTACGGCCGATCCACACGCCATCGGATTGTGAAGGTCTGACGATCCGCACCCAGATGACACCACTGCACGGCGAAACGTTGGCCGCCCTGGGCTTCCGGCCGATCCCCGTCGACATCAAAGAGTTCGTCGAGCAAATCGAGACGGACCGCTTTCAGGCCCAGGAAAACCCACTCGCCAACACGTATGCCTTCGGCGTGCAAAAGCACCATCGATTCATCACGCTCACGGGACACCTCTTCGGCCTGAGCCTCCTCGTATGTAATCGAGAGCAGTTCGACGGCTGGCCCCCCGACGTACAGCAGGGGACGTTGCAGGCCGCGCAAGAAGCAACCGCCTTCCAGCGGCAGCTTGCCATCGCCGAGGACACGGAGGTGCTAGAACGCCTCGATCCGCATGAGAACGAAGTGGTGCATCTCACCGACTCGGAACGCGAGCTTTTCATCCAGGCCGTGCAGCCCGTCCTCGCAAGGCATCGCGAGGACATAGATGCGACGAGCATCGCAGCCCTGGGCCTCCAGATTTAAGGCCGCAGATGCCGCGCGAGTACGCTAGGTAGACCCCCAGCCACCGCCACCGGGTGTTTCGATCGTGAGCCGGTCTCCGGCCTGAACGTCGAGCGTCGTCTTGGAGGGAAGCTCGGCGGGCTCCTGGCCTGGTCGAGCAAGGAGGTTCCGGCCGATTGCGCCAGTGCCGGCGCCCTGCAGTCCCCACGGCGCAATCGCGCGGCGCTCCGTCATCAGCGTGAGGCGTCCGGCGGTGAGGAACTCGTAGACTCGACTTACACCGTCCCCGCCGCGATGGACTCCCGCGCCTCCGGTGTCGTGGCGCACGGAATACTCGACGATGCGCATCGGGTAAGTCGATTCGATGCTCTCGACGGGTGTATTGAGGGTGTTGGTCATGTGGGTGTGCACCGCGCTGAGGCCGTCACGTTGCGGACCGGCGCCAGCGCCGCCCGCTATCGTCTCGTAGTACGTGAAGGGGCGGCCGCGAGCTGGATCGTAGCCGCCGACGGCGACGTTGTTCATACTGCCGCTGCTGGCCGCGGGAATGACGGCCGGCAGGGCCTCGGCGAGGGCGCCGAGGACAACATCAACGATGCGCTGTGAAGTCTCGACGTTGCCCGCCGACACGGCCTTGCCCGGGCCGGGCGAGACCACGCTCGCCTCAGGCAGTACGACCTCGACCGGCCGAAAGCAGCCGGCGTTGAGCGGTGCGTCGCCGCCCAGCAAGCACATCACGGCGTAATAGACCGCAGACCGGGTAACCGCCGGCACCGCATTGACAGAACCGGCGCGCTCAGGTGACGAGCCGCTAAAGTCAGCGGTGAGCTGGCCGTCATTCACCGTCAACCTGATATGAATGGCCACCCGCCCTTCAGAGATGCCGTCGTCGTCCAGGTAGTCCTCAAACTCGTACTCGCCTTCCGGCAGGCTGCGCAGGCGAGCGCGCGTCAGGCGCTCGGCGTACTCCAGCAGCTCGATCATCCTCTGGCGCAGCAACCGCGGTCCGTAGTGGGCACCCAGCTCCTCGAAACGCCGGACACCGGTGCGCTGGGCGGCGAGCTGGGCATCGAAGTCGCCACGGCGTTCGTCGGGTGTGCGGACATTGCGCAGCACGAGGGCGAGGACGTCCCGATTGAGCACGCCGCCGGCGTAGAGACGCACCGGAGGGATGATCAGTCCTTCCTGGATCAGCTCAGTTGCGAGCGGCATCGAGCCCGGGCTCATGCCACCGATGTCTGACTGATGCGCTCGGGATGCGACGTAGCCAAGCAGCCGGCGTCGCGCTCCCAATGAAAATACGGGAGAGACCATCGTGACGTCGGGCAGGTGTGAGCCGCCCAGGTAGGGGTCGTTCAGCAGCAGAACGTCTCCCGGTTTGAACGGCGCGAGGCACTGTACCGCCTCGACCGATGCCGGCATGGCACCGAGGTGCACGGGTATGTGCGATGCCTGCGCCACCATGTGGCCGGCCGCATCGAAAACGGCGCAGGAGATGTCGCGGCGCTCACGGATGTTGGGCGAGAGGGCCGAGCGCACAAGGGCAGCACCCATCTCATCCGCGATGGACGAGAACAGGGCGTTGAAGATCGAGAGTGCAGCGGCGTCGGCAGGCATATCAGACCTTCTCGAGTAGCATGTCGCCGGCCGACTGAACGGAAGCCCGCCAGCCCGGCCTGATAAACGTTGTGCTGTCGACCTGAGAGACTATCGCCGGACCTTCGATCTCGTTACCGGCGAGCAGCGCGTCTCTATGAAGCACAGGCACGTCTGTGGGGCGATCGATGACAACCCTGCGGTGGCTCATGATCGCGGCGCTCGGATCCTTGCCACCTCGACCGATGATGACATCGGGCTGCGAAGGCTTCGGCAACCGGGCTCGCAGACGCAGCGTCACGGCCTCCACGCCGCGCTGCAGGCTATCGTGGCCGTATCGGACGCGGTGTTGCTCGTGGAAGCCCGTGACCAGGGCGCTTACATCCGACCCCAGCATAGGCACCGTGAGTTCGTACCCCTGACCTTCGTACCGCATGTCCACGGAGGGCTCAAGGACGGCTTCGGAGCCCAGCTCGTCACGGGCACGCTGCGACAGCTCAGCCAGTCGCTTCTCCAGGATGGCGTGGAGTTCCGCGCCGTCGCCCTCCACCCGGGTCACGAGTGGCGCCGAGTAGTCTCGCATCGGTTCGCTGGCAGTCATACCGAGCGCCGAGAGGACACCGGGATAGCGAGGCACGAGCACGGTTCGCATGCTCAAGGCCTCCGCAAGTTCACAGGCGTGCAGCGGTCCGGCGCCCCCGAAAGCGACGATGGCAAAGTCTGTGGGGTCAAAGCCGCGCTCAACTGAGACCACTCGCAATGCGGCGCTGATCACCGTGTTGGCAACGGAGACAACGCCGCGTGCCGCTTCCATCGCCGAGCCGATGTCGAGCGCCTCCATGGCTCGACGAGACGCGGCTGCATCCACAGCGAAGCGACCGCCAAGGAACGAAGACTCATCCAGCCGTCCGAGTACAAGCTGGGCATCGGTGATCGTGGCCGGTCCGCCTCGCCCGTAAGCCGCCGGTCCGGGATCAGCGCCTGCCGAACTGGGACCGACTCTCAGTGCACCGCCTTCATCCACCCATGCCAGCGAGCCGCCGCCCGCCCCGACCGTATGGATGTCGACGGCAGGTAAGCGCACCGGCAGGCCGGCAATCGACCACTCGTTGGTGAAAGGCACCCGGCCAGGAGCGAGGCAGACGTCTGTCGACGTGCCGCCGATATCGACCGTGATCAGGTTTTGCAGTCCCACTCTCTGACCGATGGAAACGGCGCCGCTCACGCCCGCCGCGGGACCAGAAAGCAACGTGCTCGCCGCCAGGTCGCGCGCCTGGGATGCAGTAACGGTTCCGCCACTCGATTGCACGATGGAGAGGTGGCTGGTGCCGAGCCCTGCCAGTCCAGCCTCGAGCTCCGAAAGGTAGCCGCGCAGTCTTGGCGCCACATAAGCACTGAGGACCGTGGTCGAGGCGCGCTCGTACTCCCGCGGCTCCGGCAGGACGTGGCTGGAGAGAACGACCTCGAACCCCTCGCGACGCAGCCTTTCGCCAATATGCCGCTCGTGGCCCGGGTTGAGATGCGCGAACAGGAGGCAGACCGCGACAGCGTCCGGCCTTGCCGCGGACAGATCCTCCAGCAACCGCTCGATGCCATCCGAGCGCAAGGGCTCCAGGACATTGCCCTCGTAATCGACACGCTCTGCGACCTCGAAACAAAGGGCGGGGGGCACCAGCAATGGAGGCCTTGTCGGTTCGAGATCGTAGATCTTGGGTCGTGCCTGACGCCCGATCTGGAGCAGGTCCTTGAATCCCTTTGTTGTCACGAAGGCCACCTTCGCGCCTTTGCGCTCCAGCACCGTGTTCGTCGCGACGGTGGTGCCGTGCACGACTTCACCCGGTTGCCAACCCATCTCGGCGATGCCCTCGAGGATTGATTCAGCCGGATTGCTCGGCGAGGAAGGTCGCTTGTGAATCTGCAGTCCGGAATCGGTCAAGAAATAGAAGTCGGTGAACGTGCCACCGACGTCAACGCCAAGAATCGACATGCCTCAGGATTCCTCGTGAGCGGTCTAAGGGAAGCCACGCACGGCCAACCGTCTCACCGTGTGTGATAAGCAAGACGTCGCTCGGATTACCCAGCTATCGGGGTGATGTGACGGGCTCGTGAGCCTTCAGGAAGCTGCGCACCTGCTGCACTGCCTGGGCCTTCTGCTCGTCTGTTTCCTTCCACGGGTAGACCGTCACGTCGGCGTTCGGCGCCAGCGCGAGGATGTCTTCGCAGACGGCGTAGGGATGTGCCGGTACGTCGTCCGGCATCACCAGCATGGGAATCTGGCAGGTGCGCACGAAGTCGCGAGAAACGCTGTACACAAAGTCGGGCTGAACCCGGTACAGGTTGTGAAGATAGGCTTCGATGGTTTCCATGTTGAGGTCGGGCCGTCGTGCCAGCAGCTCGGGCGCCCAAACATCGCGACCGGAGTCGTACATCACGTCCGGCTTCTCCGGGACGATGGCCCACGGGCTGGCAAAGCACGCCGGCGATGATGCGGTCCGGCGCCTTCTCCATCATCTTGAGGACGAAGGGTCCACCGATGCAGCAGCCCAGGAAGAAGAACTCCTGAATGCCCAGGTGGTCCATCAAGCCCAGCTGGTCCGTAGCGAAGGCGTCCCACGGATCTTCAACTTGCACCGGGCCGGTGGACTCGCCACCGTTGGCGTTGCGCTGGTCCATGGTGATGCAGCGGAAGTCGTTCTTGAACACTTCCATGGCATTGAAGACGGCCGTCGACCAGTTGCTCAATCGAGAGTTGAGGCCGCCGCCCGGCGTCACCAGTAGAGGAAAGCCAGAGCCCGCTTCTTCGTAGTGGATGCGTACGTCACCGTTCTCGTAGTAAGGCACTGTTTCCTCCTGTCAGTCGCTAAGCCCAGCTAATCTAGCGCGGATCGCCGGCCTTGCACAGCCAGCCAGAGTCACCGTGTAGTACTGGGTTTCCCCGCAGTACGGCACGCAATGCGCCATCAAGTTGACCGAGGCGCAGTTGGCAAACATGAAGTTGCCCCGCGAAGTATTGCGGGACGGCGCGGTTCCAATCGCGGCCGGTCGCTTGGGACAACGCCTGGTTCGATTCGATCGACCTCACACAGTACTCGCAGGTTTCGGCTCGGCCGCGTTAATACTGGGCGAGTGCTCGATTCTCATCATCGGGAGCGGTGTCGATGGGAACCGGAGCTCTTATTCTGAGGGGAAACAGTTTCCTTCAAAGGAAATACATGAAACGTTAAGGGTTAATAGATCAATCGAGATTGTTTAAGCTAGTGCCATCCGTGGAAATCTATCGACAGATGCAAATGTTCTTGAAGATAGATTCATAGTCAACGACGGAGGCAGCTTCCATGTCTAACTCTTGGACTCTGATGAATTCACACGGCGTCATCCTCTTCTACGTCGCGGCGCATCCCGAGGTCACCATGAGAGAAATGTCTCAGGACCTCGATCTTACGGAGCGCCGCGTGGCGCAGATCGTGAGGGACCTGGCCGACTCGGAGTTGCTGGAGGTCAAGCGGTCGGGCCGCCGGAACACGTACTCTGTGAATGAGTCGGCGTCCTTCAGACATCCCACGCTGCGACACATCACGCTGGGTCAGTTCGAAGAGCTCCTGGCGGACAAGCAGCCGGAGGCCGTCGCAACGGCATAGGACTGCCTCCCGTCTCACTCTCAACGGGTGCCGGCGGCCGACCTTACTCGGCTTCGCGCGGCTTGAACTTGCTCGCTATGTCAGCCAGGCATGGCGTAAACGTGCCCGCGCTTCTCTACCGCGGTGGCATATGAACCCGCGCAATCGCGACGTGCTCGTCTTCTAGCGGTTCACCAGGATGCCACGCTGCTCGTGGTCCTTCGTCTCCTCGAGGGCATCGATGCTGCGATGCATGATGATGCCGCCGGAGCGACGCTGATACATCGTCGGGTCGTCCACGCCGGGCGGCAGGGTGCCGTGCTCCCGCAGCGCCCGCGCGGCGGCGATGGCACGACGCCGCGTTCGGATCACCATGGCGTCCGAGGTGCCAAGGTGCTCATGGCTGCGGTTGTAGATCGGCCCCATGCTCTCGGTAACGGCCTGGTCCTGCAGGAAGATGCCGCTGATGCCGGTGTAGCTGGCGGTTCGCTGCTCCTCGCGATCGATCTCGTAGTCGTTTTCCTTGTTGGCCGCGAGGCGCGCTTTGCCGAGCCAGTCCGTCGAATCCGGTAGATAGCGGGAGCGGAACTGAGCACCGGCAATACCGGATCGACTGGGTGCGCCGGCGCCCTCTCGCATCGGGCGCCTGGATGAAACACGCCAGGACATGACGTGGTCGTCGTCCAGCGGCACCCAGGCACCAAACCGAACTTCCTCACCGAGAAATCCAGTCGGGATCATGGTGTAGAAAGGGAAGAGGAAGTGCGCGATACGCCAGTAGTACGTGTCCGGTTCGGCCGGCCTGTAGGCGCCGTACGAGGTGCCGAACTCGGTGTCGACAACGTGGAACTTGGGGCTGCGGTCGCTCACGGCGTAGTAGTCAAAGGTGCCCCTGGGTAGGCCCTCGGCGGACGCCGAACCGTAGTGCAGGAAGCCGGCGTGGCCGGTATCGATGTCGCCTTCGAGGGCCTGGAACCAGTTGCACTCGCGCAGAGTCCTGCCGATGTTCACCTCTTCCGCCGGCAGCAGGTTGGCGTCCAGCAGCGGCAACGGCGGCGGCGTCTCGCGAGCGCCCATGTAGGCCCAGATGATGCCACTGCGCTCGATCGCCGGGTACGCCCTGACGCGGACCTTGGAGCGGAAGTTGCTCTCGGCGGGTTCGGAAGGCATGTCAACGCAGGCGCCTGTGACGTCGAACTTCCAGCCGTGATAGACGCAGCGCAAACCTTCTTCTTCGTTGCGACCGAAGAATAGCGAAGCGCCGCGGTGGGGACAGGCGTCCGCAACGATCCCGATCTCACCCGAAGTCGTACGAAAGCCGATGATGTTCTCGCCCAGCAGTCTCAGGCGAACGGGCGGACAATCCGGGCTGGGGAGGTCGTTCGTGACCAGGGCAGGCAGCCAGTACTGACGCATCACATCGCCCATCGGCGTACCCGGTCCGACTTTGCAAAGCGTCTCGTTGTCGACTTTACTCAGCATCTCTGCACTCCTCCGGCTCGTAGTCTATCTGCTTAGAAGGATAGTCCTGAGACGCCCGTTGGCGGCAAGCGTCAGGCAGATTTCTCGCGGTCATGTGCGGGGAAGGTGCGCTGGAAGAAGACGCGCCAGCCGCCGGCCTCGCGGCGATACACGCGCAGGTAGCGGTCGAGCGCCAGGCGGCCGTCGTTCCACACGACGTCGAGGTTTCCCGTCACGACTGCGATCTCTCCGTGTACGTCGGCGATCAGGTCCGAGACAACACGGCGGCGCTGCCCGACGAGCTTCCGTAGCCCTTCGATCCACTCGCTCTTGTCCTGCGAGAGACCGGTCGAGTGGATGTAGCGGAAGTCGTCTGCCAGCAGCTTCGACAGATTGTCGAAGTCGCCGTCCGACGCCAGGGTGTCGACCTGATCATCGATGCGCTTGAGAGTGGCCTGCTCGTCCGAATCGCTCATGGTTCACGTCCTTCCTGCACCTACCCGGATTGATTTGCCAGAGTCTACTCGATGGAAATCGAGGCAGTCGCCGGCCTACTGAAGCAAGGCGATTACGCCCGTCACCTTCTCGATTGTCTCGTCGCCGTTCGCCCGTGCTAGCGGGTAGGTTCGGTGGTTGGGCATTCGCTCTTCGCAATCTCTTGCAATATTGTCGACGGACGATGGAGCTGCCGGTCTCACCGGCTGAGGACTCCGGTGTTTGGAACGCGAGAGTGAGTCTTATGCCCGACCCGCCGCTGTTTGTGTTTGCCCTGCTGCTCGTTGGTACGAGCGCAGTCATTCAGGGCACCACCGGCTTTGGGTTCAACATCCTCGTCGTGCCGCTCCTGTCCCTCTTCTTCGATCCGAAGGTCGTGATACCGACGGTAATCATTCACAACATCGTGCTCGACGGCCTCGTACTGGCGACGGCCTGGCAGTCGGCGAACCTGAGGCGGATCTGGGTGCTGGTGCTGGCCGGCGTGCTTGGCACACCCGTGGGGGTCTTGCTGCTGAGCATCATCAACCCCGAGCCTCTGCGAGTCGCAATCGGGCTGGTCGTGGTGCTCACCGGCATTGCGTTGCTCCTGGGCTTCCGGCGCACGATTGCCAACGAGCTCGTCGCATCGGGTGTTGCCGGTTCGCTGGGTGGCACCATGAACAGTCTTGTGGGTATGGCAGGACCGCCCGTGATCCTCCTGTTCGCGAACCAGGGCATGGCACCGGAGGAGTTCCGCGCCAACATCGTCACCTACTTCACGATCATCACGGTGCTGGCCATCGCTTCTTTCTGGGCGAAAGGCTCCCTGGACGCCGACGTCCTCACGCTAGCGGCCGTCACGATGCCGGCGACCGTCCTCGGTGTGCTGCTCGGCATCCGGCTGCACAGCCGCGTCTCCGGCGAGCAGTTCCTGCGCGCCAGCCTCTTCCTGGTCGTCCTTGCCGGCTCCGCGTCCTTTATCGCCGGCCTGCTCGCGCTCTAACGATGTAAGCCTCGCGCTTGGGCGGGCGGAGCAGCAGCGCCGACATCTCGCGCGACCACTCCTGGATCATGCACTTCAACTCGAACAGGTGCTCCTCGATCTCGGTCGTCTTGCCCGGAGCAACGTGAAAGGCATGCGAGAAACGTACGTTGACTCCTCCCTCTCCCTCTCCCTCTCCCTCTCCCTGAAACCGTAGGCGGAAGCGTCGTGCGATAGTTCATCGCGGTATCCCGACCGAACTCGCAGAAGTGCGACGAGCGCTCTACGACCTGCAGCGAGCGAAAGGGACTCCGGTGCGACGCTATAATCGACTGGCCGAGCAGCACCTCGGCATCAGGCACACTCAGATAGACCGACCGGCCATGACGACCCTTGAGGGTCCGGTCCGCCGACGAGCCTTCCGAGTGTATCCGCCGCAAATGCATCGAGCCGGGATGGCGGAATTGGCAGACGCAGCGGACTTAAAATCCGCCGGCCGCAAGGTCTTGAGGGTTCGAACCCCTCTCCCGGTACCAATTTTGGGATTCTAGAACCTGCGTAAATCTGACGAGGGTGATCAATTCTGACGACCGCCTGACAGCAACGCTGACAGCAACCTGGGCGGACGTTGGTGGACGACGACAAGAAAGAAGCGGGCTTGGCCCGCCTCTTCCGATTTCTGTGCAAATAACCAGCGCGGTACGCTAGAAGTCCTTCTTTCGTTTTCGCCTTGCGAAGCTTTGGTCGCCTTCGTCCCGAGTCGAGGGACCTGCTGGCGATCAAGGAGTGGCTGCAGGTGATTCGGATCGACGTTGAGCTAAGGGACCCTCTCGAGGAAGAACTTCAGGAAATGCGCGACTTGCTCGCCGAGATTCCGGCGCCCTGAACGCACAAGACGCAGGGACGCGGCACCATGGCAAGGCAAAGCCCCCGACCGAGGTGGGGGCTTCTGACTGGGCGAGCACTGGACGGTAGCTTCGCCGGAGTCGTCCCAAATCGTATACCGTCAGTCAGCGAAGGTTTGTCTTGTACCAGACGCCCCCGAAAACTGGAAGGGCCCCGTGACATTCACCCCACATCGGATATGCGAGGACAGGACATCGACGATCCGGCGATAGCGTCTGGTCCACTTTGGCACCCGATATTGGTCGTAAGCGTCTATGCGACCGCCACTGTGTAATCCACGCCTTCCCAACGACTCTCCGCTTCCCAAAGGATCGTAAACACAAGGCTGGTGCCGGCCGAGAGGCTTGACGTCGGCAGGTCCACATAGTGGATGCCGAGGCGAGAGTCGCTCGTACGGCTATCTACGACCGATTGCCAGGCGTCTGTGCTCCAGTGGATTAACGCCGGAGATCGAAGCTCAATCCGCAACGTCTGTCCGGCGACCAGCCTGCGACACTTATGGTTTGTCCGCCAGGGAACCTTGTTGGTCTGGCCCTCCATCGGCGCATCGATATAACGACGCACGGTCTGATCTGGTGTATCGAAAATGCGTCCATCGCGAAGCGACCGAAGCAGCTTTACATGCTCGGCATGAGCCCAGACGAGCGGCATCGCAGAGCCCGAAGGCTTGCCGTTAAACAGCTCCCGTTCAGGTATGTCTGCCGCGTCCCAGACCTGCTCCGGCATGAGCCCTCCTGGACTGGTCTGGGCTTCGATAACCGACAGCAGCCTTCGTGCCTCTGCTTCGTTACCGGCAGTCAGCTCATAGTGAGCCCGCTCTCCGGCCAGGAGCGGCCAACCACGGCCGATACCGGTTCCGTTGAACGGCGAACCATCTTCGTGCTCGCCATAGCCGTCGTCGTTGTAGCGGTGCCAGATCGGGCCCGTGGCCGATTCTGTCTTCAGGAGCGCATCGATCACACGCACTGTGTTCTCGATGCGCTGGTCATGCGGCGACCGCAGGCCGAATCGCACAAGGGCAAGAGCGTCCGGACTGACGATCTGGATGCTCGGCGAAATACTGGTTGCTGGAGGCCGGTTCTTGATCGGTATGAAGCCCTGACTGATCGATTGGCCGTCGGCGTCATCCGGAGGTGAGATCCTCACGTAATAGCCGTCCACGCCGATGTCACGGGCGATGTCGGTATCGGAAACGTAGGTCCATCGCTCGATGGAACTGTTCCAGATGTCAGCCGTCTCTCGCAAATACTCGGCTGCCTCGGTGGCACCGGCATCGTCTGCGAAGCCGGCAGCCGCCAGTAGCGCCGCAACTTCGACCGCGAGGGTGAAGGTCGAATAACCTCCATCCTCCTCCCAACGGTCCTGGTCTGTCACCGGCCCGTTAACCGCGATGAAGCTCGCTGCCCTGGAGACCATCGGCCAAACGTCCGTGCCATCAAGGGCACCGGCTCGGCGAAGCGCATCGGCCAGCAAGATTGGAAACGCGGTCTCGTCCATCTGAATGCCCGTCCAGAAAGGCAGGCCCGTATGCCACATGTTCTGCGGCCAATGACCGTCTGCTTCCTGCGTGGCCATCAAGAACGTCAAACACTGGCCGGCCGATTCGGTGTCCCCCGCAGCCAGCAGGGCACCGGCGCTTTCGCACAGATCGCGCGGCCAGACGAGATGATAGCCGCCCAACTCGTCATCCCCCTTGGACGCTCCCCAGGGTATCGAAAGACTTGCGATCATCCCGCCGGCGGTGTCCTTCGACTGATGAACGTGCAAGACGGACGTGCTGACACGGTAACAGTCAGTTTCGCTGGACGCTTCCAGCGGCAAGAAAGTGTCCTGGATTCTCGTCCAGCCCAATATGAATGCCTCGGCAACGTTGTCGAACGGTTGAATCAGCGAGGAGCGCGCTTGCAGAGCCGCTTCCTCCGGGCTATGGCCGAAGCCCAGAGCCAGCACACAGTCGCCCTCACTCAAGTCAAGTTCCGCTGTCAGAGCGAGGTTGCCATTGGAAGCTCGCGCGTACTCGTGGGTCAGGCGCTTGTTGGTTCGCAAATCCTGCCAGCCATCGCTAAAGCCAACGTAACCACAGCTCCGCTTGAGAAATGGCCGGGAGCATGCGAACGCCATGCAGATGTCGTCCCGTTGCGCGAACATCATGGGCACGCCTTTATACTCGCCAGACCAGCCATTGTTTTCGGCGCCCCGGTTCCCAATGTGAGGGCTCAGCAGAGCGAACACCGAGTAGTCATCAATCGTGCCCAACAATGGGACGACGCGAATCTTCTGAAGCAGCACGTCATGCAGCGGATCGGCAATCACCTGTTTCTCGACCCGGTATCGACCTTCGTTGCAGGTGTTCTGGAGATGGAATCCCGGAACACCGGGCGCAATCATTTCGATTTCGCTGGCAGTGTCTCGCTTCTCCTCTGAAAAGAAGTCACCACGGTCGGTAACAAGCAGGCCTAAGTCGCGTACGTTTGCGGTGTCGAAACTGGGATAGTAAACCTCGTTGACGATGCCGTGTGACACGGCGAACCAGAGCCGGCTCAGCCCTCCGGGCGCCGTTCCCACGCCGGCCTTCGCGCTCGAGGTCCAGCGTGCGGGAATCCCGGGCCAGCCGGGAGGGTCGCTGCTAATGTTGCTCATTGTTTCTTCCGGTCCGTGGAAACGAGGGGGCAGTCAAACCTCGCTATGGTCGCCTTGCCAGAGGCGAAAGCCACCAACGATGGCGTTGTCGTTACTACCGGCGCGGCAGCCCGGCGGCAAGTAGCGAAGGAGACCGACGTTACCGCCACCCAAGACCACGTCCGTCGGTTCGAGGGCGGCACGTAGAATCTCGACAACCTCCTCGACGTGGTGACGCCATTTCTTCTTCCCGCGCTTCTTGAGGCCGTCCTTGCCCAGATAATCCTCGTAGGTGGCCTTCTTGTAGGGCAGGTGACCCAGCTCCATCGACTGCAAAGTGCCGTCGACAATCATCGCGGACCCAAGGCCGGTGCCCAGTCCCAGAAACAGCATTCGGCCGCCCTCGTAGCTACCGAGTGCCTGCATGGATGCATCGTTCACCACTCTTACGGGATGCCCAAACGCCTTTTCGAAGTCGAACCCTACCCAGCCCGGCGCGAGGTTATGAGGGTCTGCAATGGCGTGGCCATGAACGACCACACCGGGGTACCCGATGGAAACGGCATCATAGGTCCAGCCGGCCGCGGTCTTGAGCACTCCCTGCACCATTGCATCCACCGTCATAGAAGGGCCCGATGCAAATTCGCGCCTCGTCCTTTCGCCTGTGGCGAGGAGCTTCACATGGGTTCCACCAACATCAATGACCAGGACGTTCATTGGGGTCCCTTTTGCCACAGTCGACCACTCCGCCACGCCCATCACGAGGGCCTGAGCGTTCTTCCCCGAGGGTTGATCCATTGCGCGCCGTCCAGCACCACCGCATCTGCCTCTGATGGGCCCCAGGTATTCGGCTCGTATTCGTGAAGTGCTGTAGTTCCTCGCAGCACAGGGTCGACTACCTGCCACGCGGCCTCGACACTCGCCTCGGTAGCAAAGAGCAGGTCGTCTCCGCGCATAGCGTCGCCAAGCAGGCGCTCGTAAGGTGTCAGTCCTCCGCCCGGGTGATGGTGCGCAACGAGTTCCGTGTGGTCGCCGATCATTGCCTCCCCCGGCTTCTTTATCTGGGTCCCCAGAGAAATCAAAACATCCGGGCTGAGACGAAAGCGGATGTAATTCCCCTGCAGGGCCTCGGTTCCGCCGAACACAGATAGAGGAGGCTTTTTGAGCAGCACGGTGACCTCGGTAGCCGTGACGGGTAGACATTTGCCCGTCCGTATGTAGAAGGGAACACCTGCCCATCGCCAGGTGTCGATTTCCAGTCTGAGTGCGGCAAACGTCTCGACCTCTGAATCCGGAGCAACGCCTGCCTCGCTACGGTAACCTCTAAACTGCCCCCTCACGACGGAGCTCGGACTCAATGGCCGAATCGACCGAAAGAGGCGCTCCTTTTCATCTCGGATGGCATCCGCGGCGGATCCCGATGGCGCCTCCATGGCAAGAAGTGCAGTCACCTGCAGGAGATGATTTTGCACAACATCACGGATCGCACCCGTTTCGTCGTAAAGACTACCCCGGCCCACGGTACCGAAGCTTTCGGCCATGGTGATCTGCACACTCTCGACGTAATTGCGGTTCCAAATCGGCTCGAGGAATGAGTTCGCAAAGCGGAAGTAGAGGAGATTCTGAACAGGCTCCTTGCCAAGAAAGTGATCGATGCGAAAGACCGACCGTTCAGGGAAGCACCGGCTGAGCACCTCGTTCAGCCTTCTGGCCGACTCCAGGTCGCGACCGAAGGGCTTTTCAACGATGACCCGGGCACCGGCCGAAGCTCCAGACTTCGCCAGACCTTCCACAACGGCCTCAAAGAGAACGGGAGGTATCGCAAGATAGTGGAGGGGTCGGCTGGCGTCTCCCAGTGCGGCGTGCAGTCGTTCGTATGTGTCCGAATCAGCGTAATCACCTGGCACATACCTGAGCCTGGAGGACAGCGTGGCAAACGCACTCTCATCGAGCCCGCCGTGGGCCTCGACACTCTCCTTTGCGCGCGCTATTAACTGCTCGTCTTTCCATTCGGGCTTCGCGACACCGATGACGGGCATGTCGAGCCGGCCGTGCGCCGCCAGGGACTGTAGCGCTGGAAAAATCTGCTTGAAGGCGAGATCCCCTGTCGCGCCGAAGAACACAAGCGCATCGGAGTCGCCCGCTGCCCTGGTCATTGAACCCTGCCCATCTCCGTAGGAACCCATATCCTTCTCGTCCTACGTTACGTCATTCGAAATTGTAGGAAGCAAAATCTCCTTGGCCGATTGGCAAAACTTCTGTGAACCGGCATCTGACAAGGCTTTGGGTGCTCAGCCACCACTTCCATCGCAGATCGGGTACCTGACGCTTCAAGATCTGCCTGAGGTCGCAGTTCTCTCCTAACACCATGGCCACGTCGTATTTACGTCGCTGGCTCGGAATCTGCCTGCCAGGATCGGTGCGTTCGCTGAGCCTTACTCCCCTACTGTTCCTTGTTCCTGGATAATCGATGCATGGCCAAGCTGGTGCTCGACCTGCACGACATCTACAACAGGGGCGACCAGATCGACCGTGCCCTCGAGCAGGTGATTCAGGATGCCATCGACAAGAAGATCCGGCTGGTGGAGATCATCCCCGGCAAGGGGTCGGGCGCACTGAAGAAGAAGGTGCTGCGCTACCTGGACCGCAAGGACGTACGCGCCCGCTACCACCGCATCGAGAAGGACAGCGACAACTGGGGTCGCCTCTTCGTCCACTTCCGCTTCTAGGCACCATTCGGAAGTGTGCTCCTGACCCTGCGGCGCGTCGCGAACTGGGTGCTTCCGCTCGTAAGAGAGTGTTGGCGAGCAGTGGGTAAGCGTTGCACCCAGTAACACGATGACTTCGTAGTACGAGTCGGTCTTTGCGAGACTTACTCAGTCGGCAATTGCCTCAATGAAGTAAGCCCCCTACGACAGGCTGCAGCAATGTAGATGGCCAAGGCCTCCTGGTCGATCCCGTCGGTGAGCTGATCTCCTGCTGCCAAACTCGCCCCCGATGCGTATCGTCAGGATGATTCTTCGAAAACTGATCGGAATTAAGCTTACGTTGGACATCTGCAGGTTCCGAATGGACAGCGAACCTCCAGGTGCCGCCAACTTGCTGGGGGGAACGAGGGCCACAATTATCTGCGCGTGCTGTGCGTGCGTTCGCCACGATAGTCGCCAAATCGCCGGCCGTACCCCTGCGAACCTCGCGGGCTGATATTCGGTGGCTATCCCCATTTCAAAGGCAAGGTCCCACGGGGCTCCGGCCGTCTCGCGAAAAGACCGCAATAGACCGCGCCCATGTAGAAGATGTTCATTGATGTCTTTCAGGAGGCGAAGGACCATCTCGTGGACTACCTCAGCCTTTGACTGCAGTTCGTTGTGTGCCTCCAGGTACTGCTCAGCCTTTGCTCTCTGCTTTGAAACCTCTCCCCAAGCCAATCTGGTATTGGTCCTTCGCTTGTGCGGGACCTCGCCTTGAGCGTCCGCTCTTCCTCTTTCAGTCGAAACTGGCTCATTGCTACTTCTGCGGCGTGTTCGATTTGTGCGTCAGACGGCACTTTGAACGAACCGGCAGGGCGATTCTTCGTTTCTGACTGGCCGTCACTCGCGGCAGTGCAGGGCCGCTCTGCTCCTGAATGCAGGAATCTCCGTGCAACACCCTCACTCAATCGCGGGAGCAATCGTTCATGATCCGGCATCATCTCTATCAAGGTCTTCGCCTCAACCGGCGTCGCCATGAACCACACAGGCTAGTGTTAGCAGCGGTTCTTAGGCCATGTCCGCCTGGGGTGCCCACACTTGCTGGCCACGCGGAAGTAGACCCGGCCATCCACGTCCTAGACTTCGATCTCGCGACTGAGGCGCGTTGCTGCGCGGCGAAGCCTGACCTTAACCCCTCGTACTTGTTCATCGGGCGATAGTTCAAGCTCACCAACATCGCCGTTAATAGCCTGGATGAAACGCTCGTACTGCAACTGGGCCTCGTGGACTGCCTTCGACGACTTTGATGGAGTCGGTACTTCCGAAGCACTGCGCACTTTTAGACTCGGCATGGATCACGTCACTTCTGCTATCGCAGTGAAGACTCTGACCGATAACCGGAAGCCAACGACCGCGCCCAGCGACACTATGACCAATTCGTGTTCGTTTATCCGATTGGATTAGAATCTGACCCTGCAGGACCTCGTCAAATCCCCACCAATTCGAGCTTCAACGTGTTGCGAAAATACCAGCCCGGCTCGATTCAGAAAGACTTCACTTCCGCCGCATTCTGGGCAGGCTTGAGTACCTTCCTGTTCATCAGTTTCGGCGCTCTGACACTTGAGTTATCGCTGGTCCAGCAGTTTCACCTGACTGACTCGCAGGCAGAGAGTTGGATCACAATCACCTGGGTGACCGCCGTCGTCGCCTCTCTGAGTCTCGCTTTGTATTACCGACAGCCCCTCTCGATCGCATGGTCAATCCCGGGATTGATATTCATGGCCAGCTTGGCAGACCGATTTAGTTACGAAGAGTTTGCTGGTGCGAGTCTCATTGCCGGGCTACTTATCCTTCTTCTAGATTTCAGTGGCGCCGGTCAGCGGCTCCTAGCCTACTTACCCTTGCCCATTTTGATGGGTATGTTCGCGGCTACGATTCTGGCATTCATTACCAGGATGGTGGAGGCGACTGCTAATGACTTTGCCGTGGTTGGACCGATGACAGCAGCCTATCTTCTAGGCCGCATCCTCAATCCTCAGCGGCTTCCACCCATTGGCATGGCCGTCCTAGTTGGCACTGTGATGATCCTTGTCTTAGGAAGGGCGCATGAGCCTTCATTGCAGTTCAGTCCACCAAGCCTCGTTGTGCCTACGCCAAGCTTCAACTGGGAGGCGATCCTTAGCGTGAGCCTACCGCTGGTAATCCTTGTCCTGTCACTCGGAAATGCACCGAGTGAAGGCTTCCTTGCAGCCCAAGGATATGCAGTTCCTTCGCGCACCACGCTTCGGGCATCGGGCTTGGCGTCGGTTGTAAACGCAGTCTTCGGAGGACACACGGCCGGCCTACCAACCATCGTCATAGCACTCTCGGGCGGCCGAGATGCAGGGCAACTCGAAAAGCGCTATTGGGCTGTCATTGTAGCTTTCCTTCCCGCAATCACAATTGCCATCGGAGCATCCCTGATTCTCTCCGTAGTCGAAGCCCTGCCCTCGTCTTTCATCGCAGCTGTCGCGGGACTTGCTATTCTTTCGGCATTCGAGGATGCACTTGCGAAGGCGTTCGGCACCACCTTAACGTTTGGCGCGGCAATTGCCTTTTGCGTGGCTCTCTCGACTGTTGACATCGCAGGTCTTAAGCCTGCGATGTGGGGACTTGTCGCAGGCGTAACCGTTTCCCTGGTAACTGAGTCAGGACAACTTCACCAGTACTGGCGACCTTCGATGGAAGCGTTGGACAGTGGACCCGAGACAGAGTCTTCATCTTTCTCGTAACACGATGAGGACATCGTGGTGCAGCGCACTAGCAGTCTTTGAGAAGATTCAGTCTTCTGTCATTCCGTAATCCAACAGCCGCCGGACAAGAGAGGGGCAGCTGAACGAAACAGCTGCCCCTCTCCGCGCTCGGCCCGACTTATATGGCTATCTCGCCCCTTTCGCCGGTCCTGACGCGCATGACTTCGTCGATTGTGGTGACGAAGACCTTGCCGTCGCCGACTTCGCCCGTCAAGGCAGATTCCTGGATTGCCTTGAGCACCGGCTCCAGTTTCGCGTCGGGAATGACCAGCTCCAGCTTGAGTTTCTGTAGCAGGTCCACGGTATAGCTGGTGCCTCGCCACTGCTGTACCACCCCTCGCTGAGCGCCGTGACCGACGACCTGCGTGATCGTCAGGCCGTGGATGCCGGCGTCCTCCAGCGCCTTGCGTACGACAGTGAGCTTTTCAGGCCGGATGATCGCTTCTACCTTTTTCATGTCGAGGCCTCCCCCTGCACTCCGAGCCTACCCACCACCGCCGCCTGCCGGTTGACTACCGAAGACGCCGGGAATCGAAGGCGTTCCCCGATATGGCTCTGCGTCGGGCTGGTAGCCATGGGACCCCATCTCCGGGATGTCCAGGCCTTCCAGCTCGTCTTCCGGATTGACGCGGAGCCCGAACAGCACGTCATAAAGCTTGAAGAAGCACCAGGCAATGCCGAACGCCCAGACAAAGGCTACGAGAGCGCCGATGACCTGGGCGGCGAACTGGCCCGTATCGCCGTAAAGCAGGCCCTTGGCAGCGACGCCGTTAAAGTTCGCGGTGCCATCGGCGAAGATACCGAGCGAGAGCTGGCCGAACATGCCGCACACGCCGTGCACGGAGATGGCACCGACCGGGTCATCAATGTGCAGTACCTGGTCGATGAAGGCCACCGCGACGCAGACCAGCGTGCCTGCGATTGTACCGATGACGACCGAGCCGATGGGGCTAACGTAGCCGCTTGGAGCCGTGATGGCTACGAGGCCCGCGAGCAACCCGTTGGCCATCATGCTGGGGTCCGGCTTCTTGGTCGGGCTTACGAACCACATATAGCACATCGCCGATAGGGAGCCGGCGGCGCCAGCGAGCATCGTGTTCACGGCGACGATGCCGATACGCAGGTTGCCGATGCCGGCCGCGCCTAGGCTGCTGCCGGGGTTGAAGCCGAACCACCCGAAGGCCAGGATGAAGCAGCCAACCAGACCGAGCACCAGGTTGTGCCCCGGCATGGCGTTGCTCGATCCATCCGAATTGTATTTGCCGATGCGCGGCCCCAGGACGAGGGCGCCGGCGAGGCCTGTCCAGCCACCGATGGCATGGACGACGCCACTGCCCGCGAAGTCCAGATACCCTAGACCGAGGCCTTTGGCGCCCAGCTGTGATAGCCAGCCACCACCCCAGGCCCAGTTGCCAAAGATGGGGTAGATGATCATGGCAATGAGCGGCGTGTAGGCCACGAACGCCGTCCACTTCCAGCGCTCGCACATAGCGCCGGTCGGGATTGTCGCAGTCGTGTCCATGAACACCATCTGGAACAGGAACATCACCGCGACGCCGACGTCATAGCCGCTGCCACCGAGGAAGAAGCCCTCGTGGCCGATGAGTCCCCAGTTGACGCCGGCGATATGGATGGTTAACTCGCTATTGAGCGTTCCGAGGCCGCCTAAATTGGGCACCCCAACGGATCCGACGCCTCCGAACTGAAACGCGAAGCCCGCGACCCAGTAGAAGAACATGCCGAGGCCGTACACCATGAAGTTCATCGCCATGGTGTGACCCGCGTTCTTGGCGCGGGAGAACCCTGTCTCCACGAGCGCGAAGCCTGCCTGCATGAACATGACCAGGTAACCGGTCACGAGCACCCAGACGAAGTTCACGCCCAGACGAGTCTCGTTCACCCAGTCTGCCAGTTTGTAGGCGAAGGGCTCGTCCTGCTTCGCCGCATCGTATTCGCCCTGCGTGATCGTCCCCGGCGCCAGGCCCACCAGGTTCGAACCGTTGCCAGTTTCGTTGCCGGACCGGTCTGCGCAGACTTCCGAAGCCGGATCACACGCCGCATGCACCGCCTGTGGTTGCTCGAATGCCAGCAGCGCTGACATCCCTAGGACCGCCGCTACCACTATGAGCAACAGTCCCGGCGGAAGCTTCCTCAATACTGATCCCACCTGTACCTCCTTGAATTGAGGGACTGCCGCCCTCATCTGGTTGTCGCCTCCCTAACCGCGCGAACCGAACGACTGGCCTTTGCCTCCGTCAGGTGACGGCGCAGGACAGGAAGAGCCTGAGTCTGGTGATCTCGGAGCAGGGTTAGCCGCATCGGGCGGGTGCCATCGCGCCCAACGAGGCTCAGGCGCCTATCGCTCCGCTCGAATGTTGCAAAGTCGCTCCAAGGACGGAACAGGACGTTGTTAATCGCGACACCCTTCGAGGTGAACACGCAACGCACCGGCATCATCAAAATGCCGAGGGCAATGACCACGATGAGGATCTCTCCACTGGCCGGCATCAGCCCGCTCACGACCGTAAGCAGGAGGACCAGGCCGATGGCGTAGATGTTCACGCGTTGGAGTTGGGCTCGCTCGATTAGCGACAGAGGGACCATCGACTCGACCTTGCCATCGATGTTGGCGCCAAGAGGCACGTAGACCCGCGTCAGCATCACCAGGAGCATGAGAGCAAAGAGCAGAAACGTCGCCATTGGGTACCTCCTACTGGGAATCCGGGGAAAGGCTGGCCGAGCGGCGGAGCAGCGGCCTCAGCCAGGCCGGCATGCGGGGCAGGCTGCTCTGGCGAACGAAGCTGCCACGAGCGCGCTCACGCAGGAGCCGGTCCAGCTCCTGCACCCGGAGCAGACCGGCGATGTCTCTGGGATCGAGGCAGCGGCGTGCCGTCGAAATGTCCGAGAGCGCCGGGGCGTAGAGCCCCACGCTCGAGAGCAGCTGCGCGCGCTGCAGTCGCAGGTCGATGTTGCCGGCGTCACAGTCGATGCCGTCGTTGAACTGACTGAGGGCGGCGTCGAACTGGGCCTGGCCGGAATGCCGTATTCCATCCGGCAGCACCAGCGACGCGACAGGCTGTCGCTCGGGCTCAGGTGCTATGACGGGCACAGCCTTTGCGGTGCCACAGGACGGGCAGAAGCGCCAATTGCCGCTCAGGCTTCGCGACACGTTGTACAAAAGCGTCTACCACCAGGCGCGTCAGTCATCGTCACGGCCTCCCGCCAGCAGGAAGCCGTATCCGCGGCCACGCACCGTCTGGATTGTGTAGGGCATGGCGCCGGCGATCTGCGTCGACCCGGTGCACGAGAACGGCGAGGTGCCGTTGGGCGCCGTAATCCGACTTGGATAACACGCCGGTTGTCCAAAACTGGCAGGGGATAATGCGACCCGGGTTCTCGACGAAAAGACGGAGCAGGTCGAACTCGAGGTAGGTAAGGTCGATCATCCGGCCGCCAACCGTCGCCGAAAACGTGTCCAGGTCGAGGCTTATGTTCCCGAGCGACGCCATCCGCATGCCGCGTGGCGCCCGGGCTCTCCTTCTCTCGTTGACCTCTGTGCTAATTGCGTTCATTCCTCCCCTGCACCTCCCAATTGCGAGGCTAGGTTTGGCTTGTTACGCGGATGTGACGGTCGTCTTACCCGGCATAAGGAAGAAATCAGGATTGTATCGTGAGCGCAGAATCGTATTGCGCCTTGACTCAGGCGTCAAACAGGAATACACTTTCAGTAGTCATGACGAACCTGGCGACCGGCGATGCGTAGACAGCCGGCTCTGAGCTATCTCTCGCTCGTCGGTGCGCTAATCGCGGCCTCGGTGCTCGTGGCGCTGTCGTTGGCGGGCAAGGACATTCGCCCTCTCAATGCCAGCCTTGTGCTGCTGCTCCGGACGCTGGCCAGCGCCGCGACCTTCGGCTTTCTGGGCGGCACAATCACGGCCGTCCTCTCGAACCTCGTGATGTCATACTTCTTCCTCGCGCCGGTTCATGACATCTGGGTATCGGACCCGCAGGCTCGCTCGTCGGGTTTCTCCTGGTGTCCACTATCCGAAGTTCGCTGCTGCAAACGGCACGTTCGCACGCAGAGGACGCTGAAGAACGACGAGGGCAGGCGGAAGCGCTACTCAACCGTAACCGCGCCATGATCGGCCAGTCCGACCCGCACGCCGCCTCAGGGCCCTCTGCGATCAGGTCGCAGCGACCTTCGGATTCACCGGTGTCGCGGTCTGGCGAAGCCGGAAGGTGCCGGGCGGTTTCCGCCTCAACCGACGGCGAGGCTCCCGCGAGCCCACCGACGAAGAGCGCGACCTGGCGGAGGCGATGTACGCTGGCAAGCAGGCTCTCATGCCCGTGTCGCGCACCGGCCCTACGACGCTGCATCCGTTGCTGACGGCTGGAGTCGTGCTCGCCGTGCTGCGCCTCGACCATCCCGGACCGGTGGCCTCGGCCGTGCCAGCCAACCTGCTGGACGCCTTCCTGGAAGAGGGCGCCCTTGCCTTCCAGCGATTCCAGCTCGCCCAGCGGCTAACGAGGCCCAGGCGCTGCGCTATGCCGACGAGGTGAAGACGGCGCTCCTGTCGTCGATAGCGCACGACCTGAAGACGCCGCTGGCCACGATAGACTTCGACTTCCAGCCTGATCGACGAGAGCGTGGCGTGGTCGGTACCGAACCGGCAGGCACTCCTGCGCTCGATCTGCGCCGAGACCGACCGACTCGACAAAACGATAAGCGCCCTGCTGGAACTGAACCGCATCGAGTCCGGCGCAGTGCACCGATCCTGCGTCTCGAATCGCTGGACGAGCTAGTCGAAGACGCCCTGCAAA